>CAWGCA010000048.1:0-139090 GCA_963820955.1 uncultured Gammaproteobacteria bacterium
TGATCTTGTTGGAGGGCCTCGCGGGACCCCGTGAATCGGATTGGGTGATCTGTTCCCGAGATTCGCCTTGAGCCTGTTGGGGTGGGGGCTGGGCGGACGCGCGCCAACCCGGTGGCTCCATGATTGGGTGGGCATCTTGATGGGCGTGCGCGACATCGCAGTCGGTGTGACCGGTCAGGTAGAGAGCGGGGCGACATGGATTTGGGTGGCGAGCCTGCGGTGGGTGGGAGATGGACCCCGGCTCAAATCGATCTCTATTCCTCTCGTGTTCGTGGTTGTTTGCTCGGCGGTGCTGTCGGCGACGCACTGGGTGCGCCGGTTGAGTTCTTGACCCGCGAGCAGATCCTGTCGCGCGCCGGTTCGGATGGGGTGCGGGAGTATCTGCCGATCTCCTGGGGCGATGTGAGTGGCTTCGGTCTGATCACCGACGACACCCAGATGACGCTCTTCATCGTTGAGGGCATCATCCGCGCGCAGGTGCGCCAGGACCGTGGGTTGGGGTTCACGGTCTCGGTGACCGACCATGCGATGCGGCGCTGGTTGGACACCCAATCGTTCCCCGAGCCGACCGGTGAACGGGACGGCTGGTTGGCCGACCAGCGTTGGCTGTACTCGCGGCGAGCCCCGGGAAACACCTGCCTGTCGGCGCTTCAGAGCGCCGGCCGCGGAACGATTCGGCGAGCCGGCGGCGAATCAGTCGAAGGGCTGTGGTGGGGTGATGCGCTCGGCACCGTTCGGACTCCTGGGGCCGCAGTTTGGCGCCGAGGCAGCCTTCGAGATGGCTGCCGAGTCTGCCGGCTACACCCACGGGCATGTGACCGGGCAGATCGCGTCCGGGGCGCTGGCCCACCTGGTTGCTGGCCTGGTCTCCGGCCTTGAGTTGTCCCGGGCGTTGGATGCCACGATCGGCTTCGTAGCGGCTTCGGGATCCGAACGGTGAGACCACGAGGGCCCTGGTCAGGGCCCAGGAGGCTGCCGCAGACCGAACGACCGAACAGGTTCAGTCCCTGGGCGAGGGCTGGGTGGCCGAGGAGGCACTTGCGATCGCGGTGTATTGCGCGCTGCGGCACCCCGAACATGGAGGCATGCTCGATGCGCTCGCGCTGGCGGTCACCCACTCCGGCGACAGCGACTCCACTGGCGCGATCTGCGGCAATATCCTTGGCGCTGCGCATGGCGTTTCGGCCGTGCCGCCGGAATTGGTCTTCGAGGTCGAAGGCCGCGACACCGTTCTTGCGTTGGCCGACGATTTGGTGTTGGAGATGACCGCTGGCCAGCAGTTACGCAGACAACGGACCCACCACACGCTGGACTGACCGTTACCCAGGCTGGTGAACAACTCCCAACCTGGCAAGTGTCCAGCGAGAGGCGTGCTGCTTCGGTGTCGGTTGGCTAGGGACTTTGGTCCCTAACCGATTGGTTGATGGGCACGTAGGTTCGAAGGGGCTACTCGAGCGGGGTGAGCGCGATGCGTTGGGCGCGGGTGTTGTCGGGGTTGTCGGCTGTAACGGTGGTGGTGGGGTCGTTGGCGGCTCCGGCGCAAGCGGGTTCGTCGAGTTCGTCCGGATCCGATGTCGGGGTCAGTGCGGCGCACAGGGTCGCGTTCATGCCAGCGAAGGCCACCCTGAAGCGTGGCATCACCGTCAAGAATGCCACCATCTCGGCAGATGGCCGTCGGGTCACCGCAACCGTGCGCTGGGATGCCAGGTTGCTCAAACGCACCGGCAGCCACCGGTTCCTGATGCGCCTCGTCGTGGGGTCCAGGGTGAAGGCGCGATTCTCGACCAGGAAATTGCAGGCTGGGCATCGGAATCTGGACATCAGGTTGGCGCCGAGGTGGGCTGCCATCCAGGTCGGGGACGCGGTAGTCTTGAGCTTGACCCAGCAGTACGACCGGCCCAGAGACGGCGACAGGCGCTTCGAACGCAATTTCGTGTCCACGACAACTTTGCAGTCCGTAGCCCAACCGACGCCACCTGCCGCGGCATCCAGGGGGTGCAGCCGTGTCCTCATCCGGCCGTCCGCGAATCTGCGGAACTGCTCCCTGCGCCACGCGTACCTGCCCAACACGGACCTGGCCCGAGCGAGGTTGTCCGGCGCGGATCTGTCCCGCGCGAGTTTGTATGGCACGAAGTTGTCCGGAGCGAATCTGTCCGGCGCTGAGCTGTCCCGCGCGAACCTGGCCCGAGCCAGTCTCTCCGGGGCGAATCTGTCCGGCGCGGGCCTGTTCGCGGGGCGCCTGGTGCACGTGAGGCTGCGTGATGCGAATCTGACCGGCGCGAATCTGACTCATGCACGCCTAGTGAATGCGGATCTGGCCGGGGCGGATCTGACCCGCGGACGGCTGACCCGCGCACTCATGACCGGCGCGGACCTGTCTGGGGCGCGCATGCCCGACTCGCAGTTGCGCGGCACCTACCTAAACCGCGCAGACCTGTCCGGGGCGAACCTCAGCCGCGCGAACCTGACTTGCCGTGCGAAGGGGCCCAACATGGATCCCATCTGCCCGACCCTGTTGGATGCAGACCTGTCCGGCGCGATCCTGCGAGAGGCGACCCTACGAGGCGTGGATTTGCGCGGCGCCGACCTGCAGGGTGCGGATCTGTCCGGCGCGGTCTGCAGCGCGGGCGTTCGGTGGACTGACGGGGAGTTCGTTCCGGATCCCCCACGCTGCCCGCAGTAACTGGAGGTGTGATCGCGATGCGTGGCGGCGAATGTCGCAGGTAGGTGCCCCCGGGTAGTTGGACTGTGCTGGAGCGGGTTTGGAGGCGCTCATGTTGATCCCTTCGCAAAAGTTGATTCCATTTGCCGTTCTTGTGGTCACGCTGGCCCTGGCCGCCCCAGTTGGCGCCGTACCCCGGGAGACATTGCCACGGAATGCTCCGAGCACCCAGCAGCAGATGCGCCTAGAGTTGCTGCAGCAGGTGGCACGTTTCGACGCAAAGACCCTGCGTTCCGAGGGTGCGATGGTCACGGACGACAGCAACGGTGAGAGGTTCCGTTTCGATCTGCGAACCGGTGCCATCCATGCGTCCGCCCCTGACTGCGCGTCGGTTGTCACGGGCTACACAAAGTGCTATTTCATCGACAGAGCCGGCCACAAATATCTCGAACTGAAGAGGGACAAGCGCACCAAGATGGCCTTGCGGCTTATCGGTAGTCCACACGCGACTCACACACAGGGAGTTGTCGATGAGGGGCCCGATCTTGGCCCCGTCGCCTGGGTCATGGCTCAGTCAATCACCAGTCCTCTCGATGCCGTTGTGCGAATTCGGCGCACCGAGGCAGTCGACGGTCTCCTAGCGTACGAACTGAGCACGAAGCGATTCCGAGGGTCTCACTTCCAGCCAGCGTTGCTGCGGATCGAGTCGGATCGATTGCGCCTGAGCGAGCGAGGAAATAAGACCGTCTGGGAGCGTGGTCCACAGCGAATTCGGTTCCCCGCTATGGATCGTGTGGTGTCGCGTCGGAGTTTCTCCATTGCGTTCAATGCGCTGGCGGCTCGTGAACTGGCGCGATCATCTGCTCGCAGGTGGACCCGCGAATTGCGGGCCAAGATTCGCGCGAATCCAAGAATCCGGTGCGTACGATCCGCCAGGCAGTCTTCGCCCCGAACAACTCCTACGGAGTACGAGCACGCAATGTTCCTGGTGGGAAGATGCTGATTGCTCGTAACCGCTGGGTGGCCAGCGGATGGGCAGTGACTTGGAACGCCGAGCGCAACACGGTTCAGGTTTCTCGACGTGACTTGCGGCCACGTCCGAAGGGACCGCCCCCAACCCGCAAGCCTTCGAGCCCAAGCGTTACCGAGATCAACGAGACGAGGCGTGCGCTATCCACAGAACTCGCCGTCCGCGGGATTACCGCTGGTCAGTGGGCTGTGTCACAGCCAGGAGTGAAGATGGCGATTGGGTCGCCCAGCGAATCCGAATCCAGTACCACCGGTCCCGACCTGACCTTGATGGATTTCCGCAATGGCCTTACAGCCGAAGCCGAGCCGGATTCGACCGTCACGACAGTGCGCCACCGATACGGAACGGATGCACCTTCTTTGGCGAGCATTCGGAGCCTAATCGGGCCACTCAGCGAGCGCTGGCCCTGATCGGCAAACCCGAGGCCAAGGCTGTTTGCATACCCGGCGGAGACACAGACCTTGCTTGGGCGGGAATGTTCATGCCTGGGGATTCTCGTTCCCATACCTGGCTTTGGCCAGCTCGATCTATGGAATCCGCAAGACCATCGTCAACCGAGACACGGTGGAGTATCGGATGTCCCGAGGGGCTGACTCGCAAGTGGGAGACAATCGGGTTTTCCTATTGAGATTCTCTGGTCCCAGCCTGGTGTTGATTGGAAGCCAAGGTTCTGGCCTGGCCGACCTGTCGATCCGCTATGAATATGGCCAACTAGGTCTCAGTTTCCCGCGAGCCGATCAGCGCGTCAGTTCGGCTGTCCTGTCGGCCGCCAAGCTCACCTTGAGGGCACCTAAGGCTGTGCGTCGAGCGGCGGATGCGGTGGCGAAACGCACGGCACTTCGTTTGGCAAGAAACTGCAGGGCTGATCCCGTTGCAACAATCCGACAGCAGGCGCGGGAGGTGGCCTTGAGCCGCCGCAACGTACGTTTCCACTCGCACCGCGATGGGGCGCTGCTTTCGATCACCACACGCTTTGGCCGAAGCGCCCGCTCGGTGACCTGGAACTCCCGTCGCGGGGTAGTCGTTGTTCGCGCCCAAGGTGTGAAAAGGAAACGAACGGATCCCGCCAGGCTCAGCGTCCACTCGATTCCGAGTCCTCGTCGCTGTGGTTGAGCCGGTATCGGCGGGTTCTGATCCTGGCTTTTGTTCCCGAGGGATTGCGATGTCAAGCGGACCCGGCGTTGCGGATGGTCAATAGCCCGCGTTGGTGGCTGCGGGCTAGGGACTCTGGTCCCTAGCCGATTGGTTGATGGGCACGTAGGTTCGAGGGGCTACTCGAGCGGGGTGAGCGCGATGCGTTGGGCGCGGGTGTTGTCGGGGTTGTCGGCCGTAGCGGTGGTGGTGGGGTCGTTGGCGGCTCCGGCGGCTGGGGCGGGCGCGGTGGGGCACGGGGCCGAGTTGTCACCTTCGGTTGGCAGGTAGTTGAGCCAGCGCACAGTGTGCGCTTGCTATGTGTCAAGCCCACCCAGGACCTCCGCGAGGTTTCGCCCCGCAGGCAAGCGGATGAACTCGTCTGCGTCGAGTAGGAACAGCCAGTCCGGAACGGTGGCCTGTGATTCGAGGTACTCAGATAGGGCAGTGCGTTGTGGGTGGTAGGAGTTCGACACTCTGTCGAGCCTCAAGCGCAGGCCCTCCGTCTCGAGAGCTTGCAGAATCTGCCACGTGCCGTCGGTGCTGTCGTTGTCAACTACGTCGATCCAGTCAAGGTGCTGGAGGTTCTGGCGAACGAAGGCTTCGATGATGTCGCTTTCGTTCTTGACGACCGCGACCCCTGCGCAGATCATCGGCGCACCTTGGACGACCCCGACCGCACCGTTTGGCGCAACTGGGCCGCACGTGACCGCGCCGTTCGGCCCAGTGTCGGCCTGCGTGCCGTGCCCCATACGGAGACGGGGAATCGCGGATCGTTTCGGAGGTCGTGGACCCCAGGTTCCGTAGTCCACCCACCGTTCGAGGTTTGCGATGAGACGGGCTTGTTCCCCCATGAGTCCGTCTCGACGTCCATGAAGCCAGCTTGGAGGAGGAACAGTCGAAGGCCCGAGGCTGTCCAACGCCGGTAGTCCCCGGGCGCTGGGTGGTAGCGGATCAAGAAAGACGGCAATGTGATCAGGAACATGCCGCCCGGCCTGAGCATGGCCCGGACATTTCGCGCCGCACGATACGGGTTCTCAATGTGTTCAAAAACCTGCTCCGCGATAATGAGGTCGTACCGCTCCCTCGAGTCTGGTCTCGCAGATGTCGTATTCCGGCCAATCCAGGCTCCGGAATGACTTGAATCCGAAGTCCGACCAGCCGTCCCCGGAAATCTTCATGACGTCGAGGTTCTGGTTCCCTGGGCGCTGACGATCTGCGCACAGGAATCGTTCATGACTCGACGTACCCAACGATCGAAGACCATATGTTCCTGGTCCTGAGTTCTTGCCCGGCCCGCCTTTGCCGCAACACTGTACTGCCGGCTTGCTGCCCGCGAACAAAGGCTGTCGTGCGACTCACGAACTAGGTGGCCGACTCAACAACGAAGGCTTGCCCCGCCCAGCCGAAACGGGCATACGGCACGAACCGCCACTGGGGTTGAGCTTGATCGAGTTCTTGGTGGGCCGCACGTTCCCCACTGGGTTGGGTGGCCGAATAGCAGGAATCGTCGTCGTACGCGATCACCTGGCCGTGTTTCAGCCGCGGTGCTAGGAAGGCATGGACGTCCTTCGTTGAGGAATACAGATCGCAGTCGATATAGGCGAGGGCGATATTGCTGGGGGAGGTCTCCTGCGTCCGCGACGAGAGAGGGAAGGGTTCATGACTACGGAATTTCTGAAATCCCCGGCTGCGGACTTTATCCGACAAGCCCAGAATGGTCCGCATCTGATCGCTATTCAGCTTCCAGGAATCCAGGATACTCATGGTCGCCTTGGTCAGCACCAAACGACTCTCCGGGGTCATTTCAATCATGCCAGTGCTCCTTCCGCCGATGCGACGGATATTACCAAGTAATTAGGTAGGATATTAACACGCCAGCGAAACCAAAGCCATTAGCGAACATGCCTTGGTGCCGACATGAAACCCAGGGGGAGCCTCCGACATGCTCTCAGTCAAACAGCCTACGCCACCAACGTCTACGATTTCCGGGCAGTACCGTACTGATAGAGAGGTCACAAGGTTTTAACCTGCTCAGCACCCATCCCGGCAAGGGAGGGTTGTCACTATATCCGCAGGAGACACCCAGGTTGTTTGGGTCATATATCTTGATGAATTTCGGCTTCTGCAGATCATCCGCATACACAATACCGCAATAATCTTCTCCGTGCTCCTTTCGCAGCAGGCTATCCACCTCATCTATGAACCGGTGCAGTTGCTCCCTGGTTGCCTTCTCGGTCGGCGGTGCTGTTCCTACGGCATAGATATACCAATCGTCGTCGCCCTGCACCCGAAGCACCTCCCAAAGGGCATCCAGGTGATGCCAGCGCAAAGCCGAAGTGAAACTGCCACGGAAGGCATTGAGGTAGGCTTGTCGGTCTAGTTCCGATGCTTCATCCATCTGATTTCCCGAAACAACCGCGTCGGTGCAGCCCGAGATCAGGTCAGCTGCGTTATTCATACACCAGAGCGCCTGGAAAGCTCACCCTCCACAACAGGCAGACAAAAAGCGCTCACTCTCGCCGAGCGCCTGCCACTGCTCAACTGCTTGCTGGCATAAGCATATAGGGCGACATCCAATTTACCCTAGGGCCTCAATGACAGTTCTTGCTAGCAGTCAATCGAGACTACCTATTGCAGAGTAAAAGAGTTAGAACACAGCGAATCCCGCTGGCGTTCAACCCTTCATTTTCAGCAACATCTCATCAACCATTTTTTCACTTTCATACCAATCTTCTGTTTCCCAGCCGGGCTCGAACCCCCTTCGCTCCGCGCGGAAATAGGCCATTTTGGCAACCATTTCGTATCTTTCGCGTGGATCGATTTTCTCGAGTACGGTCTGCGCTGCCCGGGATTTTGCAGTGGTCTTTTTCTGTACCGTCTTTTTTACGGCCTGTTTTGTTACCGCTTTTTTCGTTACTGTCTTTTTAGCTACTACTTTTTTAGCGACTGCCTTTTTTGCCACCACTTTCTTGGTAACTGTCTCCATCCTTTCCACCTTGGTCTTACTGCCTCTGTTCATTTTTCCTCCTGTAACAGGGTCCGACATCGTATTTCTCTCCGGGCAAACATCAATGTAAAATGGTTTCGAGCGGGAGTTTACCGGAAAACAGAGAAAAACATTAGTTAAAGCAACTTATGTGTTGATAACGATAACTGAATGGGTCGCTCCACAAATACGATATACTTCGCGTTTTAGCAAAATATTTTCGCACCATGACATACTCCAACGCATTGTACGAATCGGATCTCCCCGAGTTAAAACTGATTAACCGGGGCAAAGTCCGGGATATCTACGAAGTTGATGAAGATCACATGTTGATCGTCACCAGCGACCGACTGTCGGCTTTCGACGTCATACTACCCCAGCCGATTCCTGGCAAGGGAGAGGTCCTCACCCGGGTCTCCAACTTCTGGTTCGAGCGCACCGGGGATATAGTCCCTAACCATCTCTCCAACGTACCACTGAGCCAGGTAGTACCGGATGAGAGTCAGCGCAAGGTCCTTGGTGAGCGCGCCATTGTCGTCCGCAAACTAAGACCACTGCCGGTCGAGGCGATCGTGCGTGGTTATCTGATAGGTTCCGGCTGGAAGGATTACCAGAAGACCGGCGGCGTCTGCGGTATCCAACTACCGAATGGCCTGAAACTGGCGGATAAGCTGCCCGAGGCCATTTACACGCCATCCACCAAGGCCGAGATCGGGGACCACGACGAAAACATCGATTTCACACACACCCAGGAGATCCTGGGCCAGGATCTGGCGGCGCAGATAAGGGACATCAGCCTCCAGATCTACACCGAATGTGCCGCCTATGCCCTGACTAAGGGCATCATTATCGCGGACACTAAGTTTGAATTCGGCCAAGACTCTGCGGGCAGAGTCCACCTGATCGACGAGGTGCTGACACCGGACTCTTCCCGTTTCTGGCCTGCCGATGAATATCGTCCGGGGATCAGCCCGCCGAGTTTCGACAAGCAGTTCGTGCGGGACTACCTGGAGACCCTGGATTGGAACAAGACCGCGCCTGGCCCGGAACTGCCGGCGCAGGTGATCGAAAAGACGGCCGAAAAATATCGGGAGGCCGAAACCCGGTTGACAGACAGGTAGCATCCGAGGCCACAAAAGTGGCCTCGAGCGTTAGAGACCCCCGGTTATAGTGCTCCCTCAACGCCGTGTTGCGGTACACTTGCTGTCCATGCCTGAATCCAGCACGCCCTACCAGAGACTGACCCCCGATACCATCATCGGTGCACTGGAATTTGCGGGATTCAACCCCAATGGTGCCATGCTGGCACTCAACAGCTATGAGAACAGGGTCTACCAGGTTGGCATGGAAGAAGGGCCACCGCTGGTCGCCAAGTTTTATCGACCTGGCCGCTGGGAAGACGCATCCATTTTAGAGGAACACGCCTTCAGTCTTGCCCTCGCCCTGGAGGAGATCCCGGTGATCGCTCCCCTGGCCGCAGCCAACGGTGACACCCTGTGCCACTTCGAGGGATTCCGTTTCACCCTGTTTCCCCGCCAGGGCGGTCACTGGCCCGATCTGGACAGTCCCGGAAATCTGGAATGGATCGGCCGCCTCATGGGGCGCATCCATCAGCTGGGATCGGCGCAACCCTTTGCCTGCCGCTCGACCCTCGATCCGAGGGAAATGGGGACGGCGTCTGCCCGTTTTCTGTTGGACAACGGTTTTATCCCGCTGGAGTTGGAGTCCAGGTATCGTCAGCTGACAGACGGTTTGCAGATCGCCATAGAGCACCGGTTTGACACAGTCTCCGGGTATCGCCGTCTGCGCCTGCACGGCGATTGCCACCCCGGCAATATACTATGGACCGACAAGGGACCCCACTTCGTCGATATGGACGACTGCCGCACCGGACCAGCCATCCAGGACCTCTGGATGCTGCTCTCCGGCAGTCGCCAGGAGATGACCCTGCAGTTGAGTCATCTTAGAGCGGGCTACGAGACCTTCCGCCAACTGGATCCCAGAGAGATCGGCCTGATCGAGCCCTTGCGCACCCTGCGCATGATCCACTATGCAGCATGGATCGCCCAGCGCTGGAATGACCCCGCCTTCCCCGGCGCGTTTCCCTGGTTCAATACCCATACCTACTGGCAGGAGCACCTCACACAGTTGGAGCAGCAACAGATTGCACTGGAACAGCCACCGCTGTCACTGTATTAGGGTCTGTTCAGGTCCTACCCTAGAAACTGTTCCCGGGCAGATTGACATAGGCGGTAGGGAGATCGGAACCCGGGATCGAGATGCGTACGCTGGTATCACTGAAATTCCCCAGATCCACCACCTTTCCCGATGGAAAGGTGCCCACTTTGAAGCTGTTGACCACCACGCTCGCGTCGTGCCCCAGATCGGGCATGCGATAGAAGATGCGACAGGGTGAACTGCTACAATTGCCCCCCTCACCAGGCCCTACCGTGACGGCGAGAAAGCCGTTCTGACTGCCGGGAACGGATCCCGCCGCCACCCCGGGTCGGGGGTTGGACCCCACGCTGAGACAGCCGCTGAGCAGCCACAGGGCGGGCACAAGTAAAATCATATTGCGGTGAGAGAAAGGTAAGCTTAACGACATAGACTGTCTCCTTATCAGGGCCACATACTCAACGGGTGCTGCTGTTGAGACCGACAAAGCTTCCGCCGTTGGTCTCGGCCAGTTTACGCATCAATGCGGCGAAACGCACCGCGCTGGCGGTATTCTCCCCATACTGGAAGAGCACGGGGAAACCCACCGCGTGGATGCGTACCCGATGTTTTCCGGTTTTATCCACCCGATTCAACCGGTCCACGGTATTGATCACCGTCTCAATGGAGCCGCGTGAAAAATCGTCGCCAAATACATACAGGCTGATTTTTTTGTCCGATGAATAGAAGCGCCGAATCGCCGCCTCGATCCCCTCCACCGGGCTGGAATTACTGAACGGGGTCCAACCGGCGAGCCGCTTCAGAATGGACTTGCGCCGGGCCGGTGTATCCGTTATCCAACGCCCCTGGTACTGGGAAAACATATAGTCGCCCATGTCGTTCATCACCTGAATGCCCTTCACCAGGGGATAGATATCCAGTACCTCCCGGACCTTTTTCTGGACCAGTGTCCAGGCATGTTTCTGCATGGAACCGGAGGTGTCGATAATAAAAACGATGTATTCACTGTCGACCGGCACCCCCCCGATGCGCGCATCGGCCGGCGGCCGCCGGTAGCTCGCACCGAGCAACCGCTTCTGCTCCTCGCTGAGACTCTGCTGAGCCAGTTCCAGCTGCTGCTCAATGACGGTCTGGGCATCCGAATCCAGCCGGGTAGCATCGAATTCCCCGCGCACGCGGGACAGCTCCCCCTGTAGCCGCGCCAGTTTCTGCCGGGCGTCGGACAGCTGCTGTTGACGGGCGCTGAGATCCCTGTTGACTACCCTTGCCTCCCCGGACAGCTCCTCAAGCTGATCCTGCAGCCTCTGTACCAGACCCGAGAGATCGGCATGGATCTTCTCCAAGACAAAGGGTTCGGCCACCTTGACGATCACCAACAACAGGATGATGGCCCCGAAGCCACAGGAGACCACATCCAGAAAAGACATGTTGAAGATATCGATGCCGCGCCGCCGCTTGATCATGGCCAGTCCCTGGAGGGGGTAAGGAACGAGCCTTCACTGGCCACCGCCAGTTGCCAGAACGCGGCAGCGGCATAGGCATCCCCCTCCATCGGCAGCAGGATAGTATTGACCGGCACCCCTTTCGGCAGAACATCCAACGCCTTTTTAAAGTGCCGCAACCGCTGCTCGGCCGATACCTTGCTGCCCAATGGCTTTCGCTCCCCCTGCGTCGGGAGACCGTCGGTAACAAGCAGTATGTTGTCAGGCCTTGGGGTCAGTTTTGCGGCAGCCTGAAAGGCCTGAAACAGGCTGGTCCCCCACCGGGAATACGCTGGCCGAGGGCGGAAACCGCTTGGTTCAGAACCTGACTGTCGCTACTGTTCAGCCATTTCCCGCCGGTCTCGGCAACCACCGGCCCCGCCTCGGTGTTGAAGGCATACATCTGAAACCGACTGGAGCGGGGCAGATTGGCTACCAGCCACTCCACCACCGCCAGCGCCCGCCGCCACTTGGCCGCACTGCGCCGGCTTGCCTCATCCATATTGCGCAGCCGAATGATATTGACCAGGGTTTCGTCCAGCATGCTGGCGGAGACATCGACCAGAATCAGTATGCGCTGGCCGCCGACCTTAAGGCCGGTAAGATACTGTCGTTCCCCCTCCCCTAGGAACTGCCGCACCTTTCTTCCCTGGGCCTTCTCGCCTTCGACCTTAGCGCCTAACTGCTGGTTTTTCTGGTCCAGGTCACGTAGATCGCTCTTCAACTGCTCTACCCGTTCGATGCGGGCGAGGGTGTCTTTGTCCAGCCGGCTCAGTTGGTTTTGTTGCCGGTCAAGCTGCGACAGAATGCTCTCGGCACTGCCTTCGGTGATCACCAGTTCCTGCTCTGCCTGCTCCAGACTGTTGCTTGCCTCGGCCAGCTTCTGCTCTGCCTGGACCACGGCCCGCTCCAGGCGCATCACCTCGGAGCGGCGATCTTGCTCGCTCTCGGCGCGGCTCTCCAGGGTATCCGCGTCGAGGATCAGAACCAGCAACACTACCGCACCAAACCCACAGAACATTATGTCCAGAAAGGAGAGGTTGAAAGGAGAGATGGTGCGGCGGTTTCTCATCGGTCGGCTGCTCTCTCAATCCCCGCTTGCCTCAGCTCTTCAGCCGCCTTATCAACTGTCCATCCACCACCCGTTCCGTATCCAGCACCAGCCGATCCTGCATCAACTGCAATTGATGAATAAAAAACATCAGAATGATACTGATCACCAGTGCGATAAAGGTGGAGTTGAAGGCGACACCCAGTGACTGGGTCACTCCGGTGATATCCCCCTCCACTGCTCTATGCGCCTGCCCCAGGGCATCGCCGATTCCCCGCACGGTGCCGATGAAGCCTACGGATGGGATGGCCCAGGCGATGTAGCGGATAATGGAAAGCTCCGATTCCAGCCGTTCCGCCTCCGACTCGCACACGTTGCGGCCCGCGGTGGATACGTCCTGAACGTTACTGCTCGCGCCAAACCGTTCTATTGCCGTCAACAGCGTGCGGGCCGGCAGAGACTCCTGCACCGCAGGCGGCAGTGCCTGTAGTCGACGGGAGAGATCACGCACATCCTCCTGACCGATAGGAAGGTCGGGGGGGATCTGCAGCAGATCCCTCTCCAGCAGGGCCTGCTGACGATGGATCGAGATCCCCTTGTAGCCCAGAATGGCCAGTGCCCAGAACATCAGCACGAAACAGGTTTCCTGTTCGTAATCGCGCAGTACCACGAAAACAGAGCGTTGCTGCACGTAGCTCTTATCTGCCTGCATCCGAACCTGTTCCGCCCGGATATGGGCCTCGGCGTTGGGACGGATCGTGGTCACATAGACGGCGTGCACCAGAATGAACGAAACCAGCAGGGCGAATACCTGGTATACAAACTCAGAGCGCAAACCTCGGTTTATGGCCATTCGGGATAACCTGTTCAGCGTTTCAGATATCGACCGGAAAGGATACCGCGCTATCGGCGCTTATCTTTTCACTGGGGGTAAAGGTGCGCGGCGTGGAAAGTCGTCGCTCCTTCGTATCGGCTTTCGGCTCCGACTGCGGATCCGAAATCGGCTCCTGTATCTGTCCCTGCCGACTGTCCGCTTGTCCGAAAATCGTCGGCGTCCAGCCCAGCAACAGAAATAGGGTCAGGGTAGCGGCAAATTGCATTCTCTTATCCTGTTCTGCTATTGGGCATAACGGGCAATGCGGAATCCCAGATCATTGCGGGGCTTTTCACTGTAATCCCGGTAGCTCAACCGGAGCTCTGTCATGGTCGCATCCCGCCAGCTTGAGCCCCGCACCACGTGATGCCGCCCCTCTTTCGGACCCAGCGGATCGATCGACAGCTTACCCACCACCCCGGGATAAACCGAATAGTAATCCTGTACCCACTCGGCCACATTGCCATCGAGATCGTACAGGCCCGCTGGATTGGAACCGAAGCTGGCCACTGGCGCGGTGGCCGCATGCTTGTCGTGATAGTCTTCCAGCAGCAGGGGCAGTAATTCCCCGGCGCTACTATCGGCATAGTTCCCTTGAACCCGGGACGGTGGAAACTGACTGCCCGGCCAGGGATACCTGGCCGGCTGCTCGCGGCCGGCAAAGCGGGCGGCGTAGGCCCACTCCGCCTCGGTGGGCAGACGGTAACCCGGGCCTACCGGTTGCACAAGCCTCATCCGGCCAGCCTGCTCCTGATAGGCCGGCGGCAACCCTTCCTTTGTACTGAGCCAGTTGGTATAACGGGCCGCCTCATCCCAGCTGATGTTGACAACTGGCAAACCATCCCCGTTGAGATCCACTTTATCCAGCGAACCGGAATCATGCCCTGGTCGAAAACGCCTGAATTCGGCATTCGTCACCTCTCTCAACCCGATATAATAGGCGCGATCGAGCTGAACCCTACGCAGATTTTCATTGGCCCGCCGTCCCGGCTCCCGGCGGGATGCCCCCATGGTGAAGGGTGTGGTGGGCTTCAGCCTTTTGAGTTTCTGACGGTCGATGCCGCGCACAGCCACCTGCTGACCAGAGCCCCCTGATTTGGCAGGTTTCAACACCACCTCCAGATTGCGGCTGACGCCCTTGAGGGGTGTCACGGAGTTGCGATAAGGCTCGAATCCCGCTTTGCGGATCTCTATCTGGTGAGGACGGGTAGGGAGCTTCAGGCGCCTGGTTGCGGCTCCCCTTGAGCGACCATCGACCAGCAGCTCCGCATCCGCCGGCTGGGCAGCAATGAACACGATTCCGTACTCCGGCTCCAACCGAATTTCCACATCGCGCTGTTCATCAGCCTTGAGTTCAATGCTGCGCCGCGCCGGCCGGAAACCTGCCTGGTCAACCCGCAGAGCCACACTGGTGTCGGCCGGCAGCTTCAACGCCAGGGGTGTGCTGCCACGGTATTCCCCATCGATGCTGACGCTACCACCCGAAGGAAGCGTGCTAAGGTTAAGGATGCCGTCCTGTTTCAACAGCCGGATGAGAGGCAACTCCTGTGCCTGCCCTGCCTGCACCGGAACCGTCGCCTGATGGGGTTTATAACCGGCTTTGATCAATTCCAGCCGATGCTCGCCTGCCTCCAGTTCCAGGGTTGTGGGAGTCTGCCCCAGCAGCTCGCCATTCTCTCTTACCTCGGCCCCCGCGGGATCGGTGCGCAACGCGACCGGCGCCCAGTCTGGCTTCAGTTCCACCGTGACCTGCTGATACTGATCCATACCGATTACTTCCAACCCCTTCTCCAAGGTCAGGTAGCGTCGGGCCTGCAGCCTCAGCTGATGGTGCCCGGCCTCCAGTTCCAATCCCTCGATCGGCGTATCGCCAATCAGCATGCCGTCCACCTGCAGACTGGCCCCCGCCGGGGTCGATTTGACCGCAATAATCCCAGGCATTTTTTTCAGATGGAACTTAAATGCCTGGTCCGCTCCGGATTCCACCTGGATCGATTCTCTCAATTCCTGATAGCCACTGAGCCGGGCAGTCAGGGTATAACGCCCGGGCAGCGCCAGAGAGCGACCAGACAGGGTGATTGCCGGAGGAAAACCCCGCAAAGAAAGCGTCTCGGGCGTCGGCGTTACCTCCAGGGTTATCGGAGTGGCCCATATCACGAACAGCGCGGCCAACAGCAGAATTCCGAACAGCGTGAAAAGCAGCCAGCGGCTGTGCCAGCGGCTGTTTGGGACTGGTGTCGACGCAACCAGCGGTACCTTCTCGCCAACCGAAACAGCGCTTGGCGGCGGCGTCGACGGCGGTGAAACGGGGGTCACCACCGCCCGGCTCAGAGAGACCAGGATCTGATCTCCCTGCACCTGCCACAGAATAATGTCGTCACCGATCTGCAGCTGGTCTCCCGATTTGAGCCAGGCCGACTGGAGCAGGCGCTCATGATTATGCCAGATGGGCGGCTCGTCCCGGGCCGGCTGCACAAAGGGATGACCCTGATGCAGACCGATATGGGCCACGACCTTGTCCTGGCCAGACAAGGGTATGCCCCCCTCACCGCCGCCGACTGTGAGGGGATACTGGTCCGGCTGATAACGCCTTTCACCCCGGCCGTCTCTGATCAGAGTGACCCGGTTCAAATCCGTTCCTCGCAGCGAACCACCACATCGACCCCTGGTCCTGGTTGCACTTTGAGCGTCTTGCGAACATCCCGATAGCCTTCGCGGGAACCCACCAGGGTATAGGTCCCCGGACGAAGTTCCACCTCGCGCTGCAGGAACTGTCCGAATCGACCCACCCGATAGATCACGATATCGGTGACCGCGTCGGAGTGGATACGCACCGCGACCTTGCTCTCTGCGGCTGCCACCAACCGGGCCAGCTGTTCGGTTTTGGCCTGGAGATGGGGACCTGGGTCGGCAACCTGCTCCAGATGTTTCAACAGAGCGCGGGCATTGGCGAGTGGTTGGTCCGACTGCAGACGTTCGGGTTGCTGGATATACCGATCGAGTTCGCGCTGCAGCTCCAGACGTTTTTGCGCAGTTTCCAGGCCATTCCGCGCAAAACCCGCCCCGGGATCCAGTTTCAACGCCTTGGCGTAGAGTTGAGATGCCTCCATCCAGTCTTCCCGTGCCGCCGCCGCCCGGGCGCCAGAGCGAAGCTCAAACAGTCTGCTGCGCTTTCGACCTGCTTCCAGCCGTTGTCTTGCATCCCGCAGCTCGGGGGCCCCCGGCCTGAGGTTCCCGGCCAAACCCAGGGCCCGATCAGCGGCACCGTAGTGCTTACGATCCAGGGCATCCAGTAGGCTGCTCATGGCAGCGCGAAAGTCCTGTTCCTGTTTCAGCGACAGCGTCCGGTCAAGGCTGTCGCGAGCTGGTTGATAGAGGGCATCGAGCTCGACCGCCTGCCGGTAGTAGCCAATAGCCGCGTCCCACTGCCCCTGCCGCTCCCGCTCTTCCCCCTCCCGGGTCAGCGCCACTACCTGTTCGATAGTAACGGATCTCGACAGACCCTGCTGCGCCTCGTTCTCGTCCGGCTGCAGGGCAAGCGCAATCCGGAAATGGCGTTCGGCACCGTTCGCGTCATGCTGTTCCAATGCCTGCCGGCCGGCGGCCATGGCCAACAGGAACCGCTCCCCGCGGGACTGATCCAGGCGCTCCAGCGCCTGCAGCGCCGCCCGGTACCCTGCTGCCGCCTCGGCAAAACGACCGGCAGCCAGTTCCTCATCGGCCCGCGCCGCTCCCTGCAGGGAAGCCTCGTACTCTGTACCACCCCAGTCAACGACAGCCTGCGATTCCAGTTCCGCCCGCCGACGCAGCAGCTTCTCCAACTCAGACTCCGCGACTCCCTTTTCATGCAACAGACGACTGCGGGCAGACTCACCTTGTTGACCAGAGATTTCCGCCGTGGGGACAGGATTCTTAGAGGGGGGGACCAGCGACGGCAGAATCAGTATCACTGCCAATGCCAGCAGCAACAGAAACAGGGATCCCAACCACAGCCAGAGGTTAGGCCTTGATCTTCCCGCCCCCCCAGTCGGCGTTGTCCCCGGCGGAGTCAGCGTTGGGGCAGTGTTTTCAGCCACAGCGCGGATGTCAGCCGGGATTCTCGACCAGACCGGTTTCCGATGCATGGATTCTGCGCAACAGGTCCCGCCACTTGGCGTACTGTGCATCTACGGAACCCGTCAAACGGTGGGTTTCACCCTCTACTTCCACCACCATCGGGCTGGCCTCGGACTCAAACGAGGCCCCAAGCTCTTCCAACGCATCGATATGGATCTGCTTCTCGCTATCCTTGTCAAATCCGCTCTTAGCCACCATCAGGCCTCCCAGCACCATCACCTGGCGCAGGGAGTCGGTGCGTATCGCGGTATCCCTCCCCCCGGCCATGCTGAGGGCAACGGCACCCACTATCGCGCCGATGCCCAGCACCTTGCGGGTCAACGCCTCGCGCTCTACTTTGCGCAGATTCGCCGCCTCTTCCGCCCGAAACCTGCGCCAGTTGCTGTACGGGTCCCAGATATCCCGGTAAAAGGCGTCATAGTGATCGTTGACGGTATCGATCAGCAGGTAGTCGCGCTCCCGAATGGCGCGAATCCGCTGCAGCATAGGGTCGTTTCTGGCCGGGAGCCGCTGAAGTTTGAACCGGCCATCCTGTTTCTGCAGATAGCCGTCGAAGGGGTCCGGCGCCAGATCGGCAGCAAACTGGATTTCGGCCAACTCTCGGATTTGTCTGAGTGAAGCAGAGACTAACTTCTGTTTCATCCGGGCCAGGTCATTGGCGATTTCGTTGTAAAGACCCTGAAAGGCATCATAGTTTTCGCGGCTTATGCGACTGTAGTCAGCGGTCTCGGCAAACCCCTCGTACTCCTCGTCCAGCCACTGTCGGCCGGTGCTGTCGGTCGCTTCGATGTGCAGCGACAGTATCTCTCCATCCGACTCAAGAATACGCCCCCTGACCAGAAGCTCCGCTCCTACGGTCTCTTCCGGTACCACTCGAACCGCCCCCCAGTAACCGGTCTGCTGCAGTGTTTTCTTAAGATGCGCAGGGATAAACCGGGATTCCGCCTTGCGGGTCTCCTGAGTAATACCGTAGTTGTCATCCGCATCTTGCGGGATTGGCCCTGGCGCGAACACCTCGATCCAGACATCGAGCAGTGCCTCTTCCGGAAGGTCTGCGGCGGCCTGTTGCATCACCACCGGCTGACTGCTGCCCCCACGATGCCCGATCGATCCGCAGCCAGCCAGCAGCAAACCCAGCAGCGACAGGCCGGCGAGATAGAGAGGGCCCCATCGATTTCTGCCTGGATCAGTGTGTCGATGACTTGTAGCGATGATATTCATCCCAAAGTTTCCTCTTCAACTCCGGATCAGTCTCCTTTTCCGCGGCCTCCCGCAACTGACGAGCGACGACGTCATCCTTACTGCCATCCGGAATACCTTCTGGTGGCGGCCCCTGGCGCCCGGCTCTCTGTCCCGCACCCGTGCCATAGGCGCGAGGCTGACCGCCGTCTTTTGCGCTGCCGGAGCTGTTCTGCCCCTCTTCTCCCTGACTGTCGCTACCCTCCCCCTCCGCCGCAGTTCCCTGTTGACCGGACCCATAGCCCTGGCCCGCCCCTTCATAGCCGGCGGTCGAGCTACTGGCCCGGGGTGCTTTGGCCGCCACTTTTTTCTGCTCCGACAGCAGCATTTCGTCGAATTCAGCCAATCCTTCTGTCAAGGAGGAATCCAGTGCTGCCAGCGCCTCATCAGGGGTCTGCTCCGCAGCGGTATCGGGTAACACAGGGCGGGGAGCAATGGGCGTACAGGGTAAGTCACCTGGATCGAGTTCGGAGAACCGCTCCAGTACCTCCCCGCACTGAACAGCGATACGGATATCCAAACCAGCAATATAGGCCAGAAAATCCGACTGATCCAAGGGACTCAGTCGGGCACCATGCTGCAGCTTTAGAAATTCGTCATGCATCCGCTCCCTGGCGGCCAGGGTAATCATCAAATCCTGCACCAGGGAACTCTGCATCCAGTCGTCAGCGAAGGGTGCCTGAGCTGCCGTGAGGAACAGCAAAGCGTTAGACAAGACAATGAGTTTCTTTGTTTTTTTTTGCATAGGGTGTCACCCACGACCCACTTTCCGGTCTATTTCCAAACTCTCATGGCTACAAGTCTTCCCCGGAAACAAGTGACCGCATATTAAAGGTTCGACAACCCCAACCTTAGGTTGGTTTCCCGCACGCCGAGTTATTCCGGCCGGGAAAATCCCCGCTTCCAGCGGTATGTATTGTTAAGGATTCGCTCTTTTTTTACATTCGGTAAACGAATACAGCCCGTTTTCATTGGCTGTTTCAGCCCGTCCAGACTGTTCAAATTTCAGGCAGTCAGCATTATAAAAAGTGTATTTGTATGCGAAAGGCTGCTTGGCCCATTTCGGGTTGATCTCATGAAACAGTCTGTCTTCCACCCACCAGTTACCCGACTCTACGGACTCACTGGTATCGCCGCTAGATTTCCTGACTTTGAAAAAAGTCAGGTAACGACCGTCCCCATTTCTTACCTGGGTCCATTCGACGTGGCTTCCATCCTGTTTGTCATATTCGCCGTTCCATATCCCAACCAGGTTATCATCAACCGTTTTCTGGCCAATCATCGAATCGAGAGTGACACAACCGCTGATTAGAAAAGGTACAAACAACGGTATTAGCTTTTTCATCCCCTCCTGCTCCTGCCTATATCATTCAGACAACTGGATTGTACTCTCCCCAATACTCCGGATACCAGTAACCCAGCACCCGGATCCATAGGAATTTTTCTTGTATTTCTCGACAATTATCGCCATTCGAAACACTATCAGTCAGTCCCTGTCGCGGCCCCTGCGTTTGACGCCAAGCCTTTTCCAGATGCTCTTCATATGCTGTTGCTTAGCCTGCCCGCGCACGCCAACGCCTCGCTTCGCCCTTCTGTTCACAGGCGATCTTTCCAATCCGGCATTTTCCAGTAACCGGGCGACCGTCTTGCTATCTCGCCTGAATTTTAGCCAGCCGAAAAGACCGAGTATCAGCACCACCAGAAGGATTGCTATCACACCCTGCACAATCTCATTCTCGAGACAACCGTCCACGGCTGTTCCGCCTCTGATCGCATGGCCCCTCCAGCTTCCCGAGCCAATCAGTCAACGATGAGCAGGACGATAAAGGGAACCAGGTTAAACAGGAGAATCCCTATTTTGTAGAGCGCCATACCCGCATAGTGAATCGCATCAAATCTGTCGCGGGAGATATCGAACCACTTCCCGTGAACGCGGTATATCCAATCGTGTGCTGCAGTAAAAACCACAAACCACCCGAGCAGTAATGCGAGATTAATAATCGAACACCAGAACAGAACTTCGCGTATCGCTTGCAGTGTCACTTTCCATCCCCTTCCGCGTTCTGACATTCCAAGCAGGTATACACCCGCCCTGCACAATACAACGTCGGGGCGTAGGCGAGACCCCTGCCCATTCCTCGTAACGCCATGCAGCCTGGCTGAACAGAGGACTCAATAATAACTATAATGCGTTCGACGCCTTGATGCTGAGATAGTTGTTGACCAGCGCCACGGGTAACTGCGGTGCCAGCAGATCGAGCACCAATGCCCCCAGGTGTCTCAGCTCGCCGAGACTTCGTCGACGGCTGTCAAGGTATTCACCCACGGCTTGGAACCTCAGCGCCGCGTCAAAATCCCGGACCGGTTGCGATATCGTCCGATCCAGCACCGATTCCCGCAGATTGGCCACCACCACCAGGTGTCTGCGCTGCAGCAAACGCACTGCGGAAACCAGATCCGCATGGTCCTCGTCGCGGGTATTGGTCATAATCACCACCAGCGCCCGACGCTTCTGCCGGGGCAGCAACTCACGGGCCGCAAACAGATAATCGGCGGCGGCGGTAGATGATTCAATGTCATAGGTGCCGGCCAGCATAGCTCGCACCAGCCCTCCCCCCTTCTGGGGTGGAAACCATCGACTGGTCCCTCCAAAAGAGAGAAAACCCACGGCATCGCCCTGTCGCGCGGCGACATGGCTCAACAGCAGCATCGCATTCAGTGCTTGATCGAGATGCGCACTTCCCTGCTCGACATGGCGCATGCGACGCCCGCAATCCAGCATGAAAACCACCTGCTGATCGCGTTCATCCTGATACTCTTTGGAGATAAGTCGATGGTACCGAGAGGTCGCCTTCCAATCGATCTGCCTCAGGCTGTCACCGGCGCGGTATTCACGCAACTGATGAAAATCGCTTCCCTCACCACGGCGCTGGCGGCGGCGGACCCCCATCCGACTCAATCGATGATCAGTCGCTAACAGCGCATAGCGGGCGATTTCACGAAAGTTCGGGAACACCCGGACCCTTTCCGACTGCTGTAAAAATCTTTTCTGTTGCCACAAGCCCAGCGGCGACGCCCACAGCAGATCAACACCACTGAAAAAACCATCGCCGCGACGGCCTGGGCGCACCCGGTAGACGGTGCGCAGGGTTCGCCTGGCCGGCAGTTTCAGTTCGAGGGGAAGGGATTCTGCTTCGAACCAAAGGGGATGGTGATCATGAATTCTGAGCCGGAGCCTTCTGCTGCCCCGGTTCTCCAGGGATAACGTAACCTTTGACCAGACAGCAACCGGAATGCTGTGTCTGATCTCTCTTCTCAATTCGATCTCCGGGACCCGCCGACCCAGGAACAGATCCAGTATGCTGAGCCCGGCCAGGCCACCCGCCAAGGCCTTCCAGAAGGGTTGCAGCCAGGGAAGGAATACCGCCGGCAATGCTGCCGAGCAGAGCAGGGCCAGGGCAATCAGTAGCGACCGGGAAGGCGTCATACCCTCGGCGCGTCCACGTTGGCAAGAATATCGGCCAGCACATCGTCCGGGCTGTACCCTTCTATCTCCATATCAGTGGACAGTTTAAGACGATGCCGCAGCGCCGCTGGGGCAACTACCTTGACATCGTCCGGTGTAACGAAACCATTGCCCTGCAGCAAGGCATGGGCCCGGGCGGCCCGCAGCAGGGCAATACTGCCCCGGGGGCCGGCCCCCACTTCAATACCATTCCACTGTCGTGCGGCCCGGGCTATACGCACGGCGTAGGCAACAATCTGTTCGTCCACCTTCAGGCGGGCCGTATGCTCCTGCAGCTGGACGACCTGCTCTGGTTGCAGGATAGTGCGTATCGCCGAGGTATCCAGCCGATCCCCCACTGCGTTTCCAGTCACCTGCTGCACCATCGCCTGCTCGTCTCCCTCATCCGGGTAATCGATGAAGACCTTCAATAGGAAGCGATCCAACTGGGCCTGGGGCAGAGGGTAGGTGCCCTCCTGCTCGATGGGATTCTGAGTGGCCAGCACCAGGAACGGCAGATCGACCGGAAAAGACCGGCCTTCAATGGTGACCTGCTGCTCCTGCATCACCTCCAGCAATGCTGACTGGGTCTTGGCCGGTGCCCGGTTGATCTCGTCCGCCAACAGAAAATTGCAGAATACAGGCCCTTTACGCACCCGGAAGGATTGAGATTTCAGATCAAACATGGCGTGACCGCTGATGTCACTGGGCATCAAATCAGGCGTGAACTGGACCCGGCTGAACTTGCCACCCACTGCGGCTGCAATGCTGCGGACCAGCAGTGTCTTGCCCATTCCGGGCAACCCTTCCACCATCAGGTGCCCGGCCGCCAGCAGCCCGATCACCAGTTCCCGGACCACCTGCCGCTGGCCAATCACCGCTCGCTGCAGTTCTGATTCCAGTTTCTGGACCAGCTCCATGGCCTGCGCCGGCGATTCAGTCGACTGCCGATCCCCTTTGTTCATTGTCGCTCCCCTCGTTCACTGCGTAGCTGAACCGCAAGTCTCTGCTGCACGGCACTCACTTTGATAAATTCCTGCTCGCTGGAATAACCCCCGTAGAGCGCTGTTTCCACCTCCCCGGGTGTCAATCCAACTCTAGCCGCGATCCAATCGCAGCACCTCTTTCGATCCATTCTGTCCAGTATCAGATGACGTCGGCGCCAGGCCTGCTCCAGCGCCCGCTGGGAGGCTGTGTACATCTGCCGGGCGCCATCGGTACGCCAGGCGTAACCCGCGGCTGCGTCCAGGTGCTCCATCAGGCTGCGCCGGGATGCCGAGCTGCTGCGGAGCAGCGGCCCGCTGCGCAATCCCATGCGCCAGACGATCAGCAGCAGCAACACCAGGCAGCAGACCAGCAACTGCGGGGCGGAATGCCAAAGCAGCCGGAGCAATGAGGGCATTTTACTGCTGTAAAGAAGCCAGGCCCGATCGTGTCCCTCGGCCAGCTGTGCCAGAAAAAACGCATGATCCCAACGGTCAATGGCGTCGTTGGTAAAAAAACGATCGTCGCTGAGCACCGTCAATCGTCCCTGGCCCAGCTCGAACTGCAGCATGTAGCCGAGCTCCTCCTCGGCCCCACTCCAATCTGCCTGGCTATCATGATCGATCAGGATTCGGTTGCGATTGAAATCGACTTCAACCGGCTGCTGTGAACCGGGTATTTGGAGCGTCACCGGAACAGCCGGTTCCGACTCAGACTCCCCGTCAATTGCGTCCTCTGTGATTTCTTCCTCGTCCGCCGTCAGTTGCACAACGAGCAGCCGGACACCAAACTCGTCGAGCAGATGATTGCCACTGGTTTCCAGTTCGGCATCCCACTCCTGTCTGGGAATCACTACCAGATGACCGCCCTGCCTAACCCATCTCAGGAGATCTTTTTCCCGGCCCGGCGGCAGGCTCGGCCCCAGGTTGTTGACCAGCAGGAGGCCAGGCTCCTCGGGGGGCTGCAACAGGCGGTCCCGTCCACTGACACTCTCGCACACTACCCCTAGGCGTGACAGAAAACGCTCTGCTGCAAGGTATGGGTTACGCCTGGCCTGGGGAGAGACCTCAGTTCGAATCTCCCTGCTGTGCCGTTCGTGATTGGTCAGAAACCAATGTAATCCCCAAGCGGCCAGACCGACCAGCAACAACCCGCCCAGAAGAATCGACAATCTAGTCGACACCTTGGACCTCCCGCTCCCACTGCGACTCCCACTCCTGGCACAGGCCACCGACCAGGTTGAGGTCTGGCAACTGATGATCGTAGGCCAGCCCAACCCAGAGCAGGGTCAGACGCTGAAAAAAATCTGCTTCCCGCGCGGAGCGCTCCGCTGTCACCAGCCGCAGACACTCCCCCTCGGTCGCGCTGTCCGGGACCTCAAGCTGCTCCTGGTGTACCAGCTTGGCCAGAGCCCCCCGGTACAGCAGACTCAACGCCCCCCGCACATCTCTTGTCTCCAGCCGAGATCGCACCTGCCGGCCAATATCCTGCGGCAGATTCTGCGGACTGACATCCAGCCCGAACAGCACGGCTGGTGGCTCCCCTCGTCTGCCGGACCCGGGCCGTCGACGCGTCAAAATTTCCCGGTTGGATAGAATCCTGTAGCCAAGATAGGCCAGCCCGGTTCCACTGACGACCCACAGCAGGACTTCACCCACCACGGCGAACCCCTGCAGAAAACCCTCGACGAAGTCGATGACCAGATCCAACAGACCAGACTCGGAATCGCCTTGATTGCGGTCACCTGTGTATTTCCAGTAGGTGAAGGTCTGCTTTTTCCCGAAGGTATCATCTGCAAGCACTTCCTCGATAACTGTTTTTGCTCGCTCCCGTTCGATTTCGTCCGCCCATACCTCCGAGCTGCCTGGAATGACGACCACACAGATCAGGGCTGCCATTGCCGCCAGCAAAGTGGCAGATTGGCGCGGTCGACTTTTCCGACGGGCGATCAGGCGACGAAAACTGAGCTCGATATCCCAGGCCTCCAGTTCACTGCGTCGGGTCAGATAGAGTGCGAAGCCCCCAGCTACGTAAAATGGGGCGATCAGCGACATTGCCAGCAGGTCGGCCAGATGCTGCAGCCACTCCTCCAGCGGACCGGGCGATATAAATAGTGCTTGCAGATCAAGCCATTGTAACTCCTCCGGCAGCATGATGATGATTAGAATAAGGAAAGAAAACTCCAGTGCCAGCTCGAAAAAAACGCCTGCCAGGGTCAACCAGATGCCGGCATGCTGCCCTCTGCCGAGCACGGATATGCGGCTCCGACGCTGTTTTCCCTTTACCCCTTCAAGCATTCCGATCGGCATATAGAAAGATCGATTCAGGCTCAGACGGCGCCAGCTGAGGTTGGCCAGCAGCTGTGGCCAAACGATACGCTGCCATCTTTGCAGGATCATCGGGAATGACGGGGGTTGATCGAACAGGGCGCGGCTCAGCCAGAACAGCAGGGTTGGCTCGTACAGCGGTTTCAGCCACCAGATCAGGAGCATCACCAGCCAGGGTGTTTCGTGGAACAGCAGGACAGCCAGACAGAACAGGGGCAGTGCCGAGCACAACCACCACAACCATAGTGGCAGAAACCATTGCCTGGCCATGGCAAAACCCAGATCAATAGCCTCCCAAGCCACCCGGGGGCGCATGCTGACGGTCATCCTATCGAGGTCCACGGGACACAGCTCCAGCAAATCCGAGATAAATCATGACCAACAACCACAACAGAGCAGCGACACCGTATTTCAGCGCATTGGTCACCCCGCTGGAGGACCAGAAAGCCTCGACGAATGCTGCCAGCAAGAGCATAAAGGCAGCCCCCAATACCAGCTTCAAGGCTTCGGCAGCCTCTCTTTTGAGCGATTCCAGTCTGGTTAGCTGTCCAGGCGCAATGATGGCATGAGCCAGAATCAGCCCGGCCGCACCACAAATGACGATCGCGGTCAGCTCGAGCGCGCCATGACCACTGACGAATGGCCAGAAGGTGTCCTGATAGCCGATCCGGGTAAGATGGCCGGCCACACCACCCAGCACTACGCCGTTGAAAACCAACAATAGCACACTGCCCAGACCCAGCAGAATGCCACCTGCAAAGGTGCGAAAACCAATGCTGATGTTGTTGGAGATGTAGTATCCGAACATCACGAAATCGGTTTCCGAGCTCCGCCCCGGCGATCGCCCCGGCTTGTGATTGAGCGGATCGTACATGCTCTCCAGGTCGGATACCTGTGTTTCATCCAGAACGCTGTAGATCAGCTCTGGCTCGACATAGCAAAAACCTCCCACCAGCAGGGCTGGAGTCAGGAACAGCGCAGTGGCGAGCCAGAAGTAACGGCTGTTACGCCGCAACGCCTGAGGGAACCCCGCACTAACAAAACCCAGCAACCGCCACAGACCGGCCCCACCCCGACGGTATAGATTGCGATGCCCGCGCAGGACCAGATCATGCAATTGAGCCTCCAACGCAGGGCTGTATCGCCTGCTGCGTGCCAGTGCATACTGGTTACACAACTGACGGTAGAGCATGGGCAGACGGCCCCGGGATTCGCTATCCAACCGCCGCTGCCGCCTGGGCCGCTCCAGATCATCGAGCAGGGCCCCCAGTTCGTCCCACTGGGGACCATACCGCTGCTCAAAGCTACGTTGACGCATAAGCCCTACCCCGACTTCAAGGACAGACAGAACCTGAGCTGAGACCCCACCGACAATATCCCGATAGGATCTCCAACCTGCACCCTATCTTCCTTGAGCCAGGTAGTTGGCGTAGGCATGCAACCGAGTCGCCGCCTCCACCCCCTCGCAGCCAGTGATATCGGAAAGTATCTCCGCCAGTTCCGAACATCGATCCGGGGTAAGCAAAGAAGAGCGCTCGGCAAACGCCAGCAGGTTGCGCTGCTCATCCACCGAGAGATCTCCCGGAGGGGCGATGGGATCGACAACCGGCAACGCCTGACGGTCTGCTGGTCGCTCGCAATAAACCACCAATGTTCCAGCTGCCATATCCCCCAACCGCTTGAAATCCCGAT
Organism: uncultured Gammaproteobacteria bacterium; assembly: GCA_963820955.1. Classification (GTDB taxonomy): domain Bacteria; phylum Pseudomonadota; class Gammaproteobacteria; order Chromatiales; family Chromatiaceae. Next base: position 27,257 of record CAWGCA010000048.1, read on the forward strand.
TTGCCAGCATAGAGAGCAGACCGAGTCCGTACAGAAACGGAAAAAAGTCGGCAGCCCGGACCAGATTGCGGATCAGAGAGGAACTCCAGGAGACAGGGGTTCCGTTATCGTGAACCACCTGAATACCCATGGCCTTCTTGCCGGGCGTCGCACCGGAAAGCAGTTCGAACAGGACCGGATAAAACCATTCAATGAGAAAGAAGCCAATCAGTATGAGGGCCATACCCAGACCGCCGAGAAAGGAGAACAGGATCGCGATCACCAGATAGGCGCCTGCCCGAATGGCAAAATCTATGGCCCAGGCCCAGGCGCGAACTACCGGGCCCGCAATGCGCATTCCCAGAACTATCCCTTCCGGTGTTTCGTAGCTGCGCGAGGTATCGAGCACCCTCCTCCTTCCGTCAAGACCGTGAGTCAGGCGTAATAGATATCCCTGAATGATACGTAAATCGACGCCATAAAAACCGGTACTATGATCAGCAGACCCAGCCCGAAAGGCAAGGCACCGAGGATAAAGAGGACTAGACCGATAATCCCATAGAGCAGAAACGGCAGCACGTTTTTCAGGCAGCCGACGAAACTCAGTTTCATGGCACTGATCGCCGACACACCCTCCAGGGCAACCAGCGCCGGGGCGAACCAATAGGCCATGATCAGCGGAATAGAAAGTGCCATGCCGACCAGCATTGCCATGATCACCGATGGGCTCCCCATGACCGCGGCCATCATATCCGGATCCGGCTGCTGCATGGTTGCGGCGCCACCCAGCATGGCGATCGCGCCGCCCATCAGGATTGCCACCACCACACCGATCAGAATAAAACCGACCATGTAGAGCACACCGGTCAATACCAGCTGGCCTGGATTGCGGGAAAAACCGGCAAACAGGTGGCCGACCTCGAAATCCTGCCCCTCATCCTGAGCGGCTACCCCGATCAGAAAGCCTGCCAGCACCACAGGTGAAAGCAGCGTGATCGCCAGGGATCCGATGAGGGGGATCAGACTGACGACGATGGCGATAACAAACCAGACCACCAGGGCGATGATCCAGGCAAACGGGTTTTGCCGAAAATGCCAGAATCCCCGGGCCAGCCACCCCCAGCCGTGTCCTGCCGGTACCGTCGCGGGTCCCGTCATTTCCTCATCATCGGCTGCCGCCACCAGATCGGCCTGGGGCACAGCATAGGGGTTGATTTTCGCATCCGGAGTCCGGGGTGCGCTTCCAGGGCTTCCAACCTCATCGCTCTGCTGTGCCCCCTGGCGGGCCAGATATTTCGACAGAAAAATACCGCAGGCCAGGCAGTTGTCACCTTCGACCTGATCCGAGCCGCACTTGGGACAAGTCACCTTTGCCGTTGCGGTTGCTTCCGCTTCGGCTGGTGACTCATCTTCTCCCTCCATGGGGGCGAGGGAGAGTGATCCAAAACCGGACTCCAGATCCATCGCCTCCAGCCTGACCGTCATCCCCATCTTTTCCAGCAACTGCTGATATTGTTCAGCCTTTTTGCGCTCCAGGTCCTTCTTCAGAAGGACCTCTTTTCCGGCCTCGACCAGTTTTCGCGCTTTTTCCTCCGGTACGCCAAAACGATCACTGACCGCGGTGACAAGCGCCTGCTTGTCTACCTCGGGTTTGATCTGCCCGGTAAAAAAAACCTTATACCGCTCCGCCATCATCAGATCTCCTTCTGTTCAAAGGATGCTCTCATGACATCCTCAGTGTTCACATACCCACATGTTTCACCAGCCGGATCCAGAGACTGAAAAAATGGTGTCTTTAAAAAACCTGTTCTACTACCGGTACGCCGGTTAATGCAACTGCGCGCCGTCCCATCCGGCCATTAGCACCCTGATTTCCCGCTTCCACTGAGAAATCTGAGCTAATTGAAAATCTGTATCGGCACAGGCCTTCAAAAATAAAGGGGCGCCGAAGCGCCCCTCAGTACAGCATATATGCCGCAGAATCAGCTGATCTTGGGATCCAGCCCCCCCTTCTCGTACAACATAAACATTGTCTCCAGGGATTCAACCCTGATCTTGGAGGCATGGCCGGCACTGCCAAAGGCCTCGTACCGAGCCTTACAGATCTCCTTCATACCCTTGGTCGATTCCTTCAGGAATTTGCGTGGGTCGAAGTTGGAGCGGTTTTCCTGCAGATGGCGGCGCACCGAGCCGGTAGAGGCCATACGCAGATCGGTATCGATATTGACCTTGCGCACACCATGCTTGATTCCCTCCACGATCTCCTCGACCGGCACGCCAAAGGTCTGCCCCATGTCACCGCCGTAATCATTGATGATTTTCAACCAGTCCTGAGGCACCGAAGAGGAACCGTGCATCACCAGGTGGGTATCGGGGATACGGGCATGGATCTCCTTGACCCGGTCGATTCGCAGGATGTCGCCGGTGGGCTCCTTGGTGAATTTGTAGGCGCCGTGGGAGGTACCGATGGCGATGGCCAGGGCATCCACCTTGGTCTGCTTGGCAAAGTCCGCCGCTTCATCCGGATCGGTCAGCATCTGGTCCATCTCCAGTTTACCTTCGGCGCCCACACCATCCTCTTCACCCGCCTCTCCGGTCTCCAGGGAACCAAGGCAGCCTAGCTCGCCCTCTACCGATACACCGCCGGCATGGGCCATATCGACTACCTTGCGGGTTACCTCGACGTTGTATTCATAGCTGGCTGGCGTCTTGGCGTCCTCCATCAGGGAGCCGTCCATCATCACCGAAGAAAAACCGGACTGGATCGAGCGCAGGCAGACCGCCGGCGAAGATCCGTGATCCTGGTGCATCACGATAGGGATATTGGGATAGGCCTCGATAGCGGCCAGGATCAGGTGGCGCAGGAAGGCTTCACCGGCATAGGAACGAGCACCGGCGGAACCCTGCATGATCACCGGGCTATCGACCTCTTCGGCCGCCTGCATGATGGCGTGCACCTGCTCCATATTGTTGACGTTGAAAGCAGGCATACCGAAATCGTTTTCGGCCGCATAGTCCAGCAATTGACGCATGGAAATCAAAGACATGGCGTTTCTCTCCTTACACTTGGGATGTCATTCAGTGTGATCAATCGATTGTCGGTTCAGGCAGGATATGCTCCCCAACCCGCAGAATTTTCAAAACGTTACTGCCCCCCTGCACTCCTCTGAGGTCCCCTTTCGTGATGATAACGAGATCTCCGGTACGCACCGCTGCCCGCCGCTTCAGCTCCTCGATGATCTCTTCGTTAGCTTTCTGGCTGTCGTGCCCCCTGACATCGAAGCTGACCGGATAGACCCCTCGGAACAGGGTAACCTTGCGGCGCGTCGCCACATGAGAGGTCATGGCATAGATCGGGATACCGGAACTTATGCGGGACATCCACTTGGGTGTGGAGCCCGACTCGGTCAGGGTCGCAATGGCGGCTACACCCAGGTGATTGGCGGTGTACATGGTGGCCATCGCAATGGCCTCGTCGACCCGCCCGAACACGCTGTCGATTCGGTGGGCGGAGCGGCGGACCTGACTCTGCTTCTCGGCCTCACGGCAGATACGATCCATCGCCTCCACCGCCTTCACCGGATAGCGTCCAGCCGCGGTTTCCGCGGACAACATCACGGCATCGGTCCCATCCAGCACGGAATTGGCCACGTCAAAGACCTCTGCGCGGGTAGGAATCGCATGCTCGATCATGGATTCCATCATCTGGGTGGCGGTCACCACCACTTTGTTGCCGGCCCGGGCCCGACTGATCAACCGTTTCTGAGCAGCGGGCAGTTTTGCATCTCCAATCTCGACCCCAAGGTCGCCACGGGCAATCATGATGACCTCGGAGGCCGCGATAATCTCATCGATTGCATCCATGGCCTCGGCGCGCTCGATTTTGGAAACGATGTCGGCCTTGCCGCCCGCCTCATGCAACAGACGCCTGGCCCGGTTCACGTCCCCGGCACTGCGGACGAAAGAGACGGCCAGGTAATCCGCCTCGACACTGGCGGCGAATACGATATCCGCCATGTCCTTTTCGGTCAGTGCCGGCGCGGAGATGCCGCCCCCTTTTTTATTAATACCTTTGCTGTCGGAGAGTTCGCCGCCGACCACTACCAGGCACCTGACCTCCCCGCCATCGACCTCATCGACCCAGAGTTCGATGGCACCCTCGGCCAGCAGCAGGGTATCACCGCGATTGACATCGCTTACCAGCTCGGGATAGGTAAGGCCGACCCGGGTTTCATCCCCCTGATCCAGCGCACAGCCCGCATCCAGAATGAATGCCCCCCCTTCCACCAGTTTGATGGAACCGCCTTTGAAGCGACCGACGCGTACCTTTGGGCCCTGCAGATCCATCAGGACGCCGACCTGCCGACCACTGGCCCGGGCCCGATCACGAATCGCTTCGGCCCTTCGCTTGTGCTCCTCATGGGTACCGTGAGAAAGGTTGAGGCGCACCACATCTATGCCCGCCCTGATCAGCTCATCAAGCACCTTGGGGTCGTCTGTGGCAGGCCCCAGCGTTGCCAGGATCTTGGTTCTTCTAGGCATGATCTCTCCGAGACCCCCGCCCGACCACCGGACGGGGAGCCTCAAATCGTCCTACTCGGCCGCCCGCGCTTCTAGCATAGCAACGGCCGGCAGCGTCTTGCCCTCCAGATACTCCAGGAAGGCACCGCCTGCCGTAGAGATATAGGACACCTTATCGTAAATGCCGTATTTCTGAATGGCGGCAATGGTGTCACCACCGCCAGCCAGGGAAAATCCATCTGCGTTGGCGATCGCCATGGAGACTGTCTTAGTGCCCGCACCGAACTGATCGAACTCGAATACCCCGACCGGACCGTTCCATACGATGGTGCCGGCCTTGCTGATGATGTCAGCCAGTTCCTTCGCACTATCGGGGCCGATGTCGAATATCATGTCATCGTCTTCGACTTCAGCCGCGTTCTTCAGCACTGCCGGCTCATCTTCGGCGAAGTTCTTACCGCACACGACGTCGCTGGCAATAGGGATATTGGCACCACGCGCCTGCATTTTTTCTATCAGCGCCTTGGCCGTATCCACCAGGTCGGCCTCACACAAGGACTTGCCGACATTTTTGCCGGTGGCCATCAGGAAGGTATTGGCGATACCGCCACCAACCACCAGTTGGTCCACCTTTTCAGACAAGGCCTCGAGCACGGTCAGCTTGGTGGATACCTTGGAGCCACCCACGATTGCGACCATGGGTCGTGCAGGTTTGGCCAGTGCCTTGGCCAGGTTATCCAGTTCATCGGCCAGCAGCAGGCCAGCGCAGGCGGTAGGGGCAAATTTACCGGCACCATGGGTCGAGGCCTGGGCACGGTGCGCGGTACCAAAGGCGTCCATAACGAATACATCACACAGGCTCGCGTACTTCCTGGCCAATTCCTCATTGTCCTTTTTTTCACCGGCGTTGAAACGCACATTTTCCAGCAGAATCACCTGGCCTTCAGCCACTTCCGGGGCATTCTCAAGATAGTCTTTAACCAACGGGACGGTGCGGCCGAGTTTGGCCGACATATCATCGGCGATGGGCTGCATGGAGTTTTCTTCGTCCACCTTACCCTCTTCGGGGCGCCCGCGGTGGGAAAAGACCATGACCCTGGCTCCCGCCTTCATACAGTGTTCTACGGTCGGCATGGAAGCGGCAATACGAGCATCGGAAGTCACCTTGCCGCCCTTTACAGGAACGTTGAGGTCGGCACGGATCAGAACGCGCTTGCCGGCAAGATCAAGGTCAGTCAGCTTGATAAAGGACATCGAGGGGTCTCCTTAATTGATTCGGCCCAAAAGAGTTCAGGTGCAAGGAACACCTTGCCTGAAACCACTCGGAACAAGGGAACTGTCAGCACTCACTTTAGTCGGATCCGGCGGCCGGCAAACGCCGGCCACCGATTCTCCTTCTGCTGACAGCTAATAGCTTATTGCTGAAAGCGTTTTAACTTAAGATACGTGTTCGACCATACGCAGCATGTTGCAGGTGTAACCGTATTCATTGTCGTACCAGGAAACGACCTTGACGAAGGTGTCATCCAGCGCGATACCGGCGCCAGCGTCAAAAATCGACGGGGTGCCACGACCACGGAAGTCGGTGGAGACTACCTTCTCTTCCGTATAGCCCAGAACACCGGCCAGATCACCCGATTCGGAAGCTTCCTTCATGGCGGCGCAGATATCGTCGTAAGAGGCGCCACTATTCAGTTCTACTGTAAGGTCAACCACCGACACATCAGAGGTGGGTACACGAAAGGCCATACCGGTCAGCTTACCGTTCAACTCCGGCAATACCTTACCCACAGCTTTGGCTGCACCGGTCGAGGAAGGGATGATATTCTCCAGAATGCCACGGCCGCCGCGCCAATCCTTCATGGACGGCCCATCGACGGTCTTCTGCGTCGCAGTAGCGGCATGCACGGTGGACATCAAGCCGCGCTTGATGCCGAACTTATCGTTCAGGACCTTGGCGACAGGCGCCAGGCAGTTGGTGGTGCAGGAGGCGGCGGACACGATGGCCTGACCTGCGTAGGTGTTGTGGTTGACGCCGTAGACGAACATCGGGGTGGCATCCTTGGAAGGTGCGCTCTGAACCACCTTCTTGGCACCCGCGTCGATATGCTTCTGACAGGTCTCTTCAGTCAGGAAAAAACCGGTGCATTCGATGATGAGATCAGCGCCGATTTCGTTCCATTTCAGATTGGCCGGATCGCGCTCGGCAGTCAGACGGATGGTTTTACCGTTGACCACCATGTTGCTGCCATCGACAGATATATCGCCATCGAAGTTGCCGTGAACCGAGTCATACTTCAGCATGTAGGCAAGGTAGTCGGGATCCAGCAGGTCGTTGATGCCGACGACTTCAATACCAGGAAAGTCCTTAGCGATCGCACGAAAAGCCATACGGCCGATACGACCAAAACCGTTAATTCCAACTTTGATAGCCATGATTTTCTCCTAAAAAATGATCAATATGGATGACTTAAAGCGCGGCGGGTACCAGGACCCACCGCGATATTCCTGATTTAAAGCACGTCCTCTACGGCCTTGACCACGTTTTCCGCGGTGATGCCGAAGTGTTTATACACCTCGGGGGCAGGTGCCGATTCTCCGAAGGTATCCAGACCGATCACCTTGCCGTCGAGGCCCACGTACTTACCCCAGAAGCCGGTCACACCCGCCTCAACGGCCACCCGGGCCGAGACGGAAGCGGGCAGCACGGACTCCTTGTAGGCCGCATCCTGGGCATCGAAGGTGTCGGTAGAGGGCATAGAGACCACGCGTACCTTGCGACCCTTTTCGGACAGCGTCTGCTGGGCAGCCATTGCCAGTTCGACCTCGGAGCCGGTGGCGATAATGAGTGCCTCCGGCATTCCGTCACAATCCGAGAGCACATAACCACCCTTTTGCACGGCGTCGATCTGCTCCTGACTGCGTGTCATGTGTGGTAGACCCTGGCGGGAAAGGATCAGACTGGTGGGACCACCCTGGCGCTCCAGAGCCACTTTCCAGGCGACGGCTGTCTCTACCGCGTCACAGGGTCGCCAGACCGACATGCGTGGCAGCATACGCAGGGTTGCTGTCTGCTCTACCGGCTGATGGGTGGGCCCGTCCTCGCCAAGACCTATGGAGTCGTGGGTGTAGACGTGAATCGGGCTCAATTTCATCAGCGCCGCCATACGCAGGGCGTTGCGCGCATACTCGGAGAACATCAGGAAGGTGGCACCGTAAGACTTGAAGCCCCCATGCAGTTCGATGCCATTCATCATGGCCGACATACCAAACTCGCGGACACCGTAGTGGAGGTAGTTACCGGAGGCATCGTCTCTGGACACCGCCTTGGAGCCGGACCAGATGGTGAGATTCGAGCCGGCCAGATCGGCGGACCCCCCCAGGAATTCAGGCACCATAGGACCGTACCCTTCAATGGCGTTCTGAGAGGCCTTGCGGGTCGCTACCTTTTCCGCCTTTTCGTCTACCGAGCGGATGAAGGCATTCGCCTTAGTCTCCCAGTCGGCCGCTAACTCTCCCGCCATCCGTCGCTTGAACTCGCTGGCCAGTTCGGGATACTCGGCGGCGTAGACATCGAAACGGGCATTCCACTCGCTTTCCGCGGCACTGCCCTTCTCTTTGGCATCCCAGCCGGCATACACCTCGCTCGGGACCTCAAAGGGGGGGTGATTCCAGCCAATGGTTTCGCGCACCAGGGCGATCTCGTCATCACCCAGCGGCGCACCGTGGCAATCCTCTTTGCCCTGCTTGTTAGGGGATCCCCAGCCGATGATGGTCTGACAGCAGATCAGCGTTGGCCGGTCGGTTACCGAACGCGCCTCTTCAATCGCTGCCTTTATCGCGTCCCCGTCATGACCGTCAACCTTTGCAATCACATGCCAACCATAGGCCTCGAAACGCTTGGGGGTATCGTCAGTAAACCAGGCCGGTGTCGCGCCTTCGCCCCGCACCACCCCGTCGATGGAGATGTTATTGTCGTCGTAGAAGGCAATCAGCTTGCCGAGACCAAGAGTTCCCGCCAGGGAGCAGGCCTCATGGGAGATCCCCTCCATCATGCAGCCATCACCCAGGAATGCGTAGGTATCGTGGTCGACGATATCGTGGCCTGGCTTGTTGAACTGGGCTGCCAGCACCTTCTCCGCGATGGCCATACCCACTGCGTTAGTGATGCCCTGACCCAGTGGGCCGGTGGTGGTCTCTACTCCGGGGGCATAGCCGTACTCCGGGTGGCCCGGAGTCTTGGAGTGAAGCTGGCGGAACTGTTTCAGGTCGTCAATACTCAAATCATATCCCGTCAAATGCAGTAACGAATAGATAAGCATGGAGCCATGACCATTGGACAGCACGAAACGGTCGCGATCCGGCCATTTGGGATTGGCCGGATTGTGCCGCATATAGTCATTCCAGAGCACTTCGGCGATATCGGCCATTCCCATGGGCGCACCCGGGTGGCCGGAGTTGGCTTTTTGTACGGCATCCATGCTGAGGGCGCGGACGGCGTTGGCAAGGTTTCTACGTGAGGACATCAATCCCTCCTGTGGAAGGTTTGTTGGAAATTTTCCACACCGGGTCTATCCCCGGCTGGCCCTAGATTACGGGTATAACAAAGGCCCCCATGGTCGAAACCCTCCCACTTCATCTCGATCAGAGAGAGTGGCCCCTTGACTCGATGAGGATGGTGGTCGACACGGCCCATTTTCTGTTTCCCCCAACCGACGGCAGGCATGGCTGGCAACTACCGTAAGTTAGAACAGCAGAGTATTCTTAACCAATTAACTACCGGGCATCAACATAGCCGAGTTTATGGGGGTAGAAGTATATCCTAATATACTTTACGTTCGCCATTTGATAGAGCAACCGATACTGGGGATCTGCACCTCCGGTCCCTTGCCGGTTTCAGCCACCTGTTTCATCGCCTCAAACAGATCTCTCGGGACACCGGAGGCCGCGGCCTCCTTGCGGCTCTCGTCCAACCTACCGCGGTACTGCAGCAGCAGATCGGCATTGTATCCGAAGAAATCGGGGGTGCAGATGGCATCGTAGGCCTTCGCAATCTCCTGGGTCTCGTCGTACAGATAGGGGAACGGGAATCTGAACTTTTCGGCAATCCTGCGCATATTGTCGAAAGAGTCCTCTTCATACTCGGCGGCATCATTGGACATGATGGCAACGCTGTTGATTCCCAGTGTCTTGAGTTCAGCCGCATCACGCACGATTCTGTCTCTGACGGCCTTTACATAAGGACAGTGGTTGCAGATGAACATCACCAGCAATCCTTTCTCCCCCCGACACTGCTCAAGGGTCCAGGTACGCCCGTCCACGCCGGGCAGAGAGAAACCAAACGCAGGCCTGCCGAAATCACACACCGGGGTTTCCAATGAGACCATTTATACCTCCTTCCAAAAATCTTTCGGTTTCCGTCGAAAAGGGCGCAATAGTGTACATCAGAGGACGATGAATTACTCTGACAAAGAACCTGCCCCACGGCGGATCGCGCGGGCCTCGGTTGACAACTACCCTGTTTTACGGATAATTCATCCAGCGCCGATTTGAGTTCAGATTGCGGGCGCTCAAAAAATGCGGCTAAAGCGAGATAGATGCATAGCTTTCATCCAAACCCGCTTGAGCTCAAGGCCAGCGGGTTTTTATATTTCAGAGGATCGAACTTTAAAATGAGCAATTTTCTGTTCACGTCAGAATCGGTATCGGAAGGACACCCGGACAAGGTAGCCGACCAGATCTCAGATGCCGTACTGGATGAGATCCTCAGGCTGGACAGCCATCCGGAAAGCGCGCGCGTGGCCTGTGAAACCATGGTCAAGACGGGTGCGGCGATCGTTTCCGGGGAAATCAGCACGGACGCCTGGGTTGACCTGGACGATCTGGTGCGCGGGGTCATCTGTGACATCGGCTACACTGACTCCGATGTCGGTTTCGACGGCAGCACCTGCGCCATCATGTCACTTATTGGAAAGCAGTCTGGGAACATTGCGCAAGGCGTGGACCGTCTATCCCCGGAGGAACAGGGCGCGGGTGACCAGGGCCTGATGTTCGGCTACGCCACCGACGAAACCGACGTGCTGATGCCGGCCCCCATCACCTACGCCCACCGCCTGATGCAACGCCAAGCAGATATGCGCAGGGAAAAGGTGCTTCCCTGGTTGCGCCCGGATGCCAAAAGCCAGCTCACCCTCCGCTACGAGGAGGGAAAAGTGACTGCCATAGATGCAGTGGTACTCTCCACCCAGCATGATCCGGATATCGATTACAGCCACCTGCGGGAAGCGGTTATGGAGAACATCATCCTGCCGGTGCTGCCGAAAGAGTGGATCCATGGCGAAACAAAATTCCATATCAACCCAACCGGCTCGTTTGTGATCGGCGGCCCGGTCGGTGACTGCGGGTTGACCGGGCGTAAAATTATCGTCGATACCTATGGCGGGATGGCACGCCACGGCGGTGGTGCATTCTCCGGCAAAGATCCTTCCAAGGTCGACCGCTCGGCGGCCTACGCCGCGCGCTACGTGGCTAAAAACATTGTTGCCGCGGGGCTGGCTGAACGCTGTGAAATCCAGGTCTCCTATGCCATTGGAGTTGCTGAGCCGACGTCTGTCTCGATCGAAACCTTTGGCACAGCAAAAATCCCAGAGGAAAAAATTGCCGGACTGGTACGGGAACATTTCGACCTTCGACCTTATGCTATTATCCAGACGCTCGACCTGATCCGACCCATCTACCGCAAGACCTCGGCCTACGGCCATTTTGGTCGTGAGGAGCCGGAATTTACCTGGGAAAGAACGGACGAGGCACAGCTGCTGCGAGACGCCGCCGGCCTTTAAATCTCGAAACTGGCGGTCGTGAGAGACGCCAGTCATATCGTTATGGTTCGCATCGCCTTGAGGAGCGCTGCAACCTCGCCCTCGCCCCCGTTGCGGAAAACCACCCAATGCAGTGGTGATCGAACGGGCTCGGTGGCGTGGCCAGGCTCAGGGATTCGATTCGATGCTCAACGGCGCTCAGTTTTTTCGGAGACTGAAATATGAATACCGTTGTGGAGTCTACCTTTTCTGACTTTACGGTGGCCGACCTTACGCTTGCTGAATGGGGCCGCAAGGAAATTGCCATCGCAGAGACCGAAATGCCCGGACTGATGGCCTTGCAGAAACAATACGCTGGCGAAAAACCGCTCGATGGGGCCCGTATCGCCGGCAGTCTGCACATGACTATCCAGACCGCTGTATTGATCGAAACCCTGGTTGCCCTTGGTGCGCAGGTCCGCTGGGCCTCCTGTAACATCTTTTCCACCCAGGACCATGCCGCAGCCGCCATCGCTGCCGACCGGATTCCGGTCTACGCCTTCAAGGGAGAAAGCCTGGAGCAGTACTGGGCCTTTACTCACAAAATCATGGAGTGGGACGACGGCGGCACGCCAAATATGATCCTGGACGATGGCGGCGATGCCACCCTGCTGATCCATCTGGGCGCCAAGGCGGAACAGAATATTTCGGTACTGGACGATCCAAGCAGCGAGGAAGAGGAGGTGATGTACGCCGCGATCAGGAAACGCCTTGAGAGTCAGCCTGGTTGGTACTCGAATATTTTGAAAAATATCCGGGGGGTCACCGAAGAGACCACCACTGGTGTCCATCGCCTTTATCAAATGGAGGCGAAAGACGATCTACCCTTCCCCGCCTTCAATGTTAATGACTCAGTCACCAAGTCCAAGTTTGACAACCTCTACGGCTGCCGTGAGTCCCTGGTGGACGGTATCAAACGCGCCACCGACGTAATGGTGGCTGGCAAGATCGCGCTCGTTCTCGGCTACGGAGACGTGGGCAAAGGGTGTGCCCAGTCCCTGCGTGGCTTGGGAGCAACGGTCTGGATCACTGAAATCGATCCGATCTGCGCACTGCAGGCGGCGATGGAGGGCTACCGGGTAGTCGAGATGGAACAGGCCTGCAGCCAGGTCGATATCTTTGTCACTGCCACCGGTAACTACCATGTCATCACCCATGACCACATGGTGCAGATGAAAGACCAGGCCATCGTGTGCAACATTGGCCATTTCGACAACGAAATCGACTGCGCCAGTCTGCAAGTGTACGAATGGGAGAACATCAAGCCTCAGGTGGATCACATCATCTTCCCAGACGGCAGGCGCATTATTCTGCTGGCCGAGGGTCGGCTGGTAAACCTGGGCTGCGCCACCGGCCATCCCAGCTTCGTAATGTCGAACTCCTTCACCAACCAGGTCTTGGCCCAGATGGAGTTATGGAACCGCGGCGATGAATACCAGAAAAAGGTCTACACCTTGCCGAAGAAGCTGGATGAAGAGGTAGCCCGGCTGCATCTGCAGAAGATTGGTGCCAACCTGACCACCCTCACTGAGAAGCAAGCTGACTATATCGGGGTGGCGGTGGAAGGCCCCTACAAACCTGAGCACTACCGCTACTGATGGCACAAACCGCGGAAACCGGGACTGACACCTCTCAGTCCCCAATCCCATCCTTCTGATCGAATAAAGATCCAATCATGAGATCGCAAAAAAAATTCAACGTCGGATACAGCTTCGAACTGTTTCCGCCAAAAACGCAGGAAGGGATGGAGAAACTCCAGTCCAACGTCCGCAAGCTGTCGCGGCTGAATCCCCACTTCTTCTCTGTGACCTATGGTGCCGGTGGCTCCACCCAGGAACGCACCCTGGAGACAGTTGACTGGTTGCGGGCAGAGGGGATAGAGACGGCGCCCCATCTCTCATGTATCGGCACCGACCGGGAGCAGATTCGGGGGCTTCTGCATCACTATCGAGAGCACGGCATCCAACGGATCGTCGCCCTGCGTGGAGATATGCCGTCAGGTATGCAGCAAGGCGGGGATTTCCGATATGCAAGCGAACTGGTGGATTTTATCCGTGCCGAAACCGGCAATCATTTCTACATAGAGGTAGCCGCATACCCTGAGTTCCACCCGCAGGCCCCGGATGCCGGATCCGATCTATGGAACTTCAAGCTCAAGGTAGGCGCCGGTGCCAACGGTGCCATCACTCAGTATTTTTACAATGCAGACGCCTATTTTCGCTTTGTAGATAGCTGTGAAAAATTGGGGATAGATATTCCGATCGTCCCCGGAATCATGCCAATCACCAACTACACCCAACTGGCCCGTTTCTCAGACACCTGCGGAGCAGAAATTCCACGCTGGATCCGCAAACGGCTGCAAGGATTTGGCGATGATAGTGAGAGCATCCGTGCCTTTGGTATCGAGGTGGTCAGTTCGCTTTGTGAGCGCCTGTTGCAGCAGGGTGCCCCCGGACTTCACTTCTACACCATGAATCAGGCGGAAGCGATCATCAATATCTGGCGTAATCTGGGGCTGCCCGATTGACTGCGTTTTGAGGGGTCACTCTGTCGATCTTCGACTGAAACCGAGCAGATGGCTGTCCTCATAGCAGTGTAAAAACAATGCGCCGACAGATGCCCTGACGGCCGGCGGCTCTCAGCACCCAGTGTTGCGAGAGCACGCCCCCCATTGCAACCACTCGTTTTGTATCAACAGACCCTGACATGCGAATGCCACGCATCTATACCGTCCAGCCACTAACGACGGGACTGGAAACAGAACTCGAAACTGAGGCTGCCCATCGCCTGCTGCAGGTGCTGCGTTTGAAGCCCGGCAGGGAACTGGTGTTGTTCAATGGCGATGGAAGAGACTACCGGGCAATCCTGGTGAAGGCGGCAAAGCGCTCCGCCGGGATTAAAGTGCTCGGCAGATCAGAGCAGGAGCCGTTGTTTCCACTGGCCATTCATCTCGGCCTGGCCATTTCCAAGAGCGAACGCATGGATTTCGCCGTGCAAAAGTCGGTGGAACTGGGCACGGTCAGCATCACACCACTCATTACTGAGCACTGCGTTGCAAGAGTCGCCACGCAACGGCGGAACAACCGTCTGACCCATTGGCGCAAGGTGGCTGTATCCGCCTGTGAGCAGTCAGGCCGCCGTCGGCTGCCGGAGGTCCACGAAATCGGCACGCTGAAGAACTGGTTAACTGATCACACTGGAGGTACTGGTATTCTACTCGATCCGGCTGCCGACAGGTCTCTGCACCAACTCTCCCCACCCGCACACCAGATATCTGTGCTGGTCGGGCCGGAGGGAGGGCTTTCTGAAAGCGAATGCGAGCTGGCAGCGCAAACCGGTTTTAACAGAGTGCGGCTCGGCCCCCGGGTGATGCGGGCTGAAACTGCCCCGTTGGCCGCTATTTCGGCAATCCAGATGTTGTGGGGGGACTTCCGCTGAGCGACATTGCATTCCCCGGCAACCGATCTTTCAATCCAGGACTTGCTCCAGCGCCTGCTCCAAGGCATCCAGATCTGGAATCCAGGCCTCCTGCCCACTGATCCGCACCTGCTGCTTGATCATATCTCCACCATCACCAGGTTCGCCCAACGGGGCAATAAATTCCTCTGTTACCCGCACCAGGTGAGGAATTGATCGAAGCAGGATTCCAATATAGGGGCGTTGCGGATTCCCGTTTAGCGTGTTGCAGATAGCGATACGGGCACGATGGCCGATTTCTTCGCTGGCGGATCCCACCAATACATCGAACGAAACCAAAGGTACGGAACGTTGATGCCAAGACATGACACCCAACAGCCAATCCGGTGCATCAGCAGGTGGGCTGTCGGGCTGCCGGAAGCCGATCACCTCGGATACCGATACGTTGGGAAGCAACAGTTGTCCGGATCGCAACGGCAGAAGTACCCCTCGGACTTCCTGATGTCCTTTGGCCTTACTCATTGCCCGACCTCATCCAATACGGAATAAATATTATCTAGCAGTTCAGCCTCCTGGTACGGCTTACCGAGATAGCGTTTCACCCCGAGTTCCATCGCCAGATTACGGTGTTTCTCGCCACTGCGGGAGGTAATCATAATGATGGGAATAGCCCTCAGATCCTCAGTGTTGCGCATATGACGCGCCAATTCGTAACCATCCATGCGTGGCATCTCGATATCCAGCAACATGAGGTCAGGATGACTCTCCTGCAACTGCGCAACCGCATCCACACCATCCTTGGCAGTCACTACATGCATGCCATGGCGTTCCAGAACGCGCCCCGTTACTTTGCGCACCGTGATCGAGTCGTCCACCACCATCACGGTCCGACCGAGACCCGGCTGCACTGCCTGTTCAGTATCTGCCCTTACCGGAATAGTGTGGGCGGCATCCATGCGCACCAAGGCCGTGACATCGACAATCAGGGCGACCCGGCCATCACCGAGAATCGTTCCCCCGGAAATCCAACGAATCGTACTTACCTGCGGCCCCACCGATTTTACAACGATCTGCCGGTTGCCAAGCAGCCCATCCACCTGCAGCGCTACCCGGTGCTCTCCGGCACGAACGAGCAGCAGCGGATACCACTTTCTCTGTTCAGAGGACAGATTCAACTGCCCCACATTCAGCAGGCCACCCAGATAGCGAACCAGATAGTCGTTATCAGAATAACTGAAAAACGGCTCTCTACCTTCGTAACATTCAACCAGGTCTTCACGCGCAACACGCACTACGCCCTCGATACTGGTGTGAGGAATGGCGTATACCTCTTCTCCCAATTCCACCAGCAACGCATCACTGATGGCGAGCGTCAACGGCAGTCGGATAATAAAACTGGTTCCCTCACCTGGTTTAGAAGTGATGTCGAGAGAACCCCCGAGCTGCTTGACCTCCTTGACAACCACATCCAAGCCAACACCACGGCCGGATATCTGGGTCACTTCGTCTTTCGTACTGAAACCGTGTTCCAGTACAAAAGGCAGAATATCGCTGTCAGGGACTTCCGCGTGCGCGTCCAGCAAGCCCTTTTCGATGGCGCGGCGACGAATCGAGTCGATTTTAATACCGCCGCCATCATCGGTTACGGTCAGGATCACATCATTTCCCTCCCGCGCCAGATACATCGCGATATGACCGGACACATCCTTACCCGCCTCGCGCCTTGCCTCGACTGGCTCAATCCCATGGGATACGGCATTGCGCAGGATATGCTCCAACGGACCGATCATCCGGTCTAATATCCCCCGGTCCAGCTCACCCTCCGCGCCATAGACTTCAAATTTCGCCTCTCTCCCCAACGAATTAGCAGTCTGGCGTACCACCCGATGCAAACGCGGAACCAACTGAGAAAAGGGCACCATGCGCGTACGCAAGAGTCCGTCCTGCAAATCGGTACTGACTCGGGCCTGCTGCAGTAACAGGGTTTCGGTTTCCTTGTTCAGGTCATCCAGATAATCGTTGATGTTGGTTAAATCGTTGACCGTCTCCATCAGACTTCGGGACAAATGCTGCATTGTCGAAAAGCGATCCAGCTCCAGTGGATCAAAAGACTCCTCTGGTTCCTGACCTTCATCTTTGTCTTTCTCATACCGAAACAGGATTTGCGCCTCGGTCTCGATCTCCAACTTCCGCAATTGGCTTCGTAACCGATCCACGGTCTGTTCCAGTTCAGACAAATTAAATTCCAGGGCGCCATTCTGCTGTTCGAGGCGGGCTCGATAGATACTGACCTCTCCGGCATTGTTTACCAGTCGGTCCAACAGATCGGAGCGAACCCGGATATGTTCGCGCTGGGTTCGGGCTGGCGGCTGCGCCGGCTTCATTTCCTCCACGCCAAAGCTTACTGCCGCTGTCGCCAACGACCCTGTCTGCAGCTGCTCGCGCTCTTCACCGGCAGTTTTTTCGGTCGCCTTCGCGCTGGGCCCTGATTCTGCAACGACTTCAGCTCGCTTCGAGACCGACGGCTTTTGTTCCACTTCCGCTTTCTTTTTCTTCTTCCCTGCCGCAACGGGTTCGTCCACTCGTCGTTCCGGCACATCTGTAGAGAGAATCCCCTCCAAGGACTGAATCAGATCATCACTTCGCCTTAGTCGCGGCCCCTTGCCGATGTCATCAATCTGTTCTGCCAGCCGATCCGAAACCGCCTGCGCCAGATCGAATACTTTGGGCGTTGATTCAAGCCTGCCATTGCCAAGCGCTGTCAACAGTGATTCAAACGCATGACTAAGATCTCCGACCGGCATCGCACCAGCCAGTCTTGCGCCACCTTTTAGGGTATGCAGTGTCCGTTGTAGGTCACTGACTGCTTCCGAATCCTCGCCATTTTGCTGCCATGTCTGGAGGGAGCTTTCAACGGAGTCGTGCAGTTCTCGCGCCTCCTCAAGAAAAATCTCCGTCAGTTCCGGGTCACCGTCTAACTCAAAAAATTCGATTCCCGATATCGGCACGGCAGCATCCGAAGCCTGATCTTCCGGCGTCTGCTCGCACTCTTCGCTGGTTGCCGCTTCTGGCGGGCCTTGATCTACTTGCCCCGTTGCCGATTCGATGGAAGATTCCTGTCCGAATACCGCCCCTTCCGGCTGTTCTATCGGTTCTTCGGGCGCTTCGTCGATGCCCCCCTCTTGGTTAGCAGCAACCGTGACCTCTTCCGTTACAGCAGCCTCTGTCTCCAACCGCCCCAAATTCCGCTGCTTCTCGATATCCTGAAGCAGGCCCTGCCAATTCGGAAGCTCCGCCGTCGGAACATTGATGGAATCCAACACCGTCTCAAAAAAAACTGCACTGCGGTGGATTAACTCCAATACCTCTTCGCCAGACTCCTGTTTCTCCCCTTTCAAGTCGTTGGTATAGGTCTCCAGGGCACTGCTGATCTCAGCGATCGGTTTCACCCCTGCCATATCGGCACTGCCGTGCAAAGTATGCAGCGTGCGCGGGATATCACTCTTACCCAGATCAAATACCTGCGGGTCGCGACCGCAGAGTTCCACGAACCGGTGAAGATTATCAATATGCCCACGCGTCTCGGAAGCGAAGATCTCAAGCAGTGTGGGCTCAACGCGAATAGGCGCCACTGAAGGATCCAACTCGCCCATTGAGCCCGCCAAGTCTGATTCAGTCGACTGATCGGACTCGCTGGACAGACTCGATCCCAAATCGGGGAAAGGCACTACATCCGCTAGGCTCTGAGGTCCTTCCGCTCCCATCTCCTGTTGCCCGACGCCCTGCTCTCCAGCAATTGCACCTGACTCCTTCCCGACCACCGCTGGCGCTGGGGACGGGGCTACGCTATCTGAACTGGCCAGGGCAAAGGCACGATCCATTATCGGCTGCACCTCCACCTCGGGGGGACGACCAAACTCCTGACACTCGATGAGTCCGGGAAGTACCTCCTGAGTCTCGCTAAGTACAGCGAAGATATCCGGAGACACCTCCACCGTCTCATCAATAACACGGTTCAGCAGATTTTCGATCGACCAGGCCAACTCACCGATAGTGACGGCACCCACCAGGCGCCCGCTGCCTTTCAGCGTATGGAAAGAGCGACGGAAGGTGCTCAAAGCATCCTGGTCGTCCTGATTGCGCAGCCAGCGCGGCAAATACTCCTGAATAACGCCGACTTCCTCCTTCGCCTCCTCAATGAAAATCTCCAGAATTTCTGGCTCAACCTCATCCAACACAGGCTTTTCGACGACCGGTTGCATTTCCACTTCCGCTGGAGTCCCTGCTTCTGCTTCGGTTTCGAAATCCGTCTCTGACCCACGCTCCTCCTTTATTTTCTCCGCTTGTTGGCTCACCGACAGTTCAGCCGGTTTCGATCCCGCTTCATCAATCACATCCTTAGCAACCATCGAAACAGACGGAGCGAACCCGGACGGCACACCAAGCTCATTCAGCGATTGTTTTGCAATCTCCAGAATTTCGGTCTGCACACCCCGTCCTTCGGTCACTGCTTCCATGAAATACTCGATGGCGGTGATGGCATCGGCGAAGAGATTCAGTCGGTCGGAAGGGGGTATGGTATCTGCGCCCAAGAGGTCGGACTCGACGTAATCGGAAACGCCCTCCAGTAGCTGCGCGACCTGCCCCAGATTCATGATTTTTAAGGCACCGGCGATAGATCTGAACCGGGCAGGCACATTCTCAAGATGCCCTTTGTTTTCGGGCTCTTCGATGAAATTGATAATACTCTCTTTGTTTCTCGACAGGTCGACCTGGGCTTCGTGCATGACCGAGTCGACCAGTTTTTCAAATTCCCCTTGCGGCAGATCTTGTAGTCCCGAATCCTGCTCTGCCGGCGCGAGTCTGGGGTGACCCAGGGTTGCCAAGTTCTCTAATGACTTTTCGATGAACAGAATATCTCCAGCCATCGCCATGAGATTCTGCTCATCGGGTGCCTGCCCCGATTCCCGGTGTTTGGCTACCTGATCCGCCTGACGCTTCAAGCGCTCACGCAACCCCCCCTGACCGATCATCCCCAGTGTATCTGCCACCTTCCGCATCGGTTCTTCGAGCGCCAACATTCGCTCCATATCACTGCTTTGGCCGCGAATAAACAGATCCAGTCCGTCCTTAATGGTAGTAAGATCAGTACCAATAGCGGCCCGCAGTGATTCCAGCAGATCACTGCTCAATGTCTGCAGGTCTGCCCGCTGCTGATCGATTTCGGCCTGGTTCAGAAGGCCACTATCCAGTCCGAACTCTTTCCGGACACTGTTGATCAGCGGATTTTCAGAGCTTGCACTCGCAATATAGTAAAGAAAGTTTTTCAACAGTTCATTAGAAGGCGATTCGGCAACCACCGCCTCGCCTACATCGATTATGCGCTTGAGCTCCCGATCCAGCGCACCAAACAGTTCCTTGGTGGCGATGCCGGTTTTGACACTACCTTCTCTCAATCCTTCAGATATTGCCCTGCCGGCTCGGAACAGGCGTTTCACCGATTCCGTGCCTGCTTGACGCTCCATCTCTTCCAGAACCTCGCCAATACCACTCAAACCTGCTTCGACATCCCTGTCACGAAACCAATTTAAGAGGCCTTTGTGATAGTTCAATCGGAGTCGACGAATCAGATCCGGCAGCCCCGGATTGCCCTCGCTGTCCCCGGCGCCAGAAGCCAATCTCTGCTCCAGGTCCGGAACAAATACGGCCACTTCAGAAAGCAGGGCTGCATCACGGGTAGCCCTGAGTTCATTGAGCATGGGCAGAATGAGAAGCGGAATATCCCGGCTCCCTCCCTCCAGTTTCTCGAGGTAATCCGGCAAATGGACCAGGCCCAACATCAACGCCTCGGCCGCGTCATCCTGGCGGCGTAGAACCCCGTCCCGCAGAGCACTGGCCACAAGTTCCATCTCCTCTGCCAACATAGCTGCCCCATAGAGCTGCATCAATTGCAGAGTCCCTCGAACCTGGTGCAACTGGCCAATGCAATCATCCAGCCGCTGCGCATCGCCCGGGCCTTCGACAAATTCTTCCAGCGCACGCCGGGCCTGCCCGATGAGCTCGTCCAGCTCTCCCCTGATCCATTTCAGCGTACTGTGGTCGTGAGCTTCCCTCATACCTTCTCTTCTGCTCCTACTCTCAGGGTGTTATTACCTTGGATCGGCAAGATAGTAATCTTGCTTCATCTTTTATCGGCCAGACTTAATCCGGAAGATGGAAACCGGCAACAGATCGCTGCAGGTCATCTGCGAGATCAGCCAAAGTACCGATTGACGCTGCCGTCTTGCCGGTACCGTCGGATGTCTGGGTCGTAATCTCCTGAATAACACTCATGGTGTCATTAATACGTCCGGCTGCGGAAGACTGATTCTGAGCCGACTCGGAAACGGCACTGATTCGCTCGGAGATAAATTTGGACACGCTTTCGATCTCTTTCAGCGCCTCACCAGCGTCTTCTGCCAACTGGGCACCAGCGACCACTTCGGTAGTGGTATTCTCCATAGACGATACAGCCTCGTTGGTATCTGCCTGAATAGTCTTGACCAAGGCCTCGATCTGTTTCGTTGCATTACTGGAGCGCTCCGCCAGACGCTGAACCTCATCCGCCACCACCGCAAACCCTCGTCCCGCCTCGCCAGCCATGGCCGCCTGCATCGCCGCATTCAGCGCCAGAATGTTGGTCTGATCTGCAATATCGTCAATCAATTCCACGATATCGCCAATCTCCTGAGAACTCTCACCCAGTCTTTTAATACGTTTCGAGGTTTCCTGGATCTGCTCACGGATAGTATCCATACCTTGGATCGTACTGCGCACCGTCTCTCCACCTTTGCCGGCAATACCTACGGAACGTTGAGCAATCTCCGCAGAGTCGGTGGCGTCCTCCGACATCTGATCAATAGCCAGTGTCATACTGTGAATGGATTGGGTTGCGGATGAAATCTGCTCTGCCTGGTGCTCACTTGCCTCTGCCAGATGCATGGCAGTAGCTCGGCTTTCCTGGGCTGATGACGAAACCTGCACCGATGTTTCATTGATCGTGGTCACCAGACTGCGCAATGCTTCAATAGCGTAGTTGATCGAGTCTGCGATGGCACCGGTGACATCTTCGGTCACCGTCGCCGTCACCGTGAGGTCCCCGTCTGCCAGATCGCCCATTTCGTCTAGTAGCCGCAGAATAGCCTGCTGGTTACGCTCGTTCTGTTCCTTACTTTCTTCCTCACGACGCCTCGCGTTCTGAATTAATGTGTACACCAACAGTAACAGGAACAAACCTACCAAACTGCCCAGGATGGTAAGCATCATCGGACCCGCCTTGATACCTGCGATACTGATCCGCCCCGGCGATTTGCTGTAGCTCTCTATAAGCAACTTCGCCGCATCGTTAACCCGGTCTGATACGGCGGTCACCTGACCAGCGGATTCCAGGGCCGGCAGCACGGAGGGGACGGTATCTATTACCTCCTCGGCATAATCGTTGACGGTGTTAAAACTAGCTGCCAGTTCCCGCAATTTTTTGGCCGAACCAGGCGTATTCACGGCCTCAATCCCTAACGCCCGACTTCCCTTCTCCATCCCTTCCAAAGCTTGAGCGAAGCGGTTTGCGTCACTGCTAAACTGATCGATGGCGGCGGCGGCACCCTGCCCCCCTTCCAGCACCTTAGCCACGTTCTTGTCCATGCGCTCAACCAGCATTAACTGTCCCGCGGCAACCGCAATCTGTTGAGGCTGCGCTGTCCCTTGTACCAAAATAGTCACCAGCTGGTTGGACAGCTTTTCCAATGCCGGAACAGACTCAGTGATGGTATTGGTCAATGCCCGCACGGACAGAAGAGACTCCTGATTCGACAGGATATCGTCTGCGTTCTGCCGCAACTCCAGCCAAACAGTTTCCAGCGACTTCAGCTCTTTCGCCACTTCTCTGGGCGACGCCGGCAGGCCCTTAGCTGGCACTCCCTTCTTGAGCTCATCGATGAGGCGTTCGAAAGTATTTCGAGAATCCCGGAGCTGGGAAAAAGCCATCTCTTCACCGGCTGCAGCAGAAAGCGCGTTCTTGGCGATTTTCTGAGAAATCACCCGTAGTTCCGCAGCGCGTAACAGGTACTGCTCGTCGTTGGCATTTCCCTTGGAGACGTGCAGAAAAGTCATGATCGTCAGCGCAATAGCGATTAGCAACCCTATCGATAACACGACCAGTTTGTTGGATGAGGAGACTCCTCCTGCACCTGCTGAAGAGCGTCTTTTCATTTCATTTTATCTCCGAGAGCGCATCCGTTATGTAATATACCTTCGGCTGGCAAAAACCAGTCATCTTAATCATCATGCGGCCGCCACCTGAAAGCCTGTGCTCTCAACCAGCGTTTTCATACTGAAAATCGGCCGGGTTTCCTCTTCCAGTTTGAAGGCCTCCCGCACATACTGACCTATTGGTCCAGTCAGTGGCGATATCGCCTCACGCTTTTTGTCACTGAAATAGCGCAATCCCTGCACTCCGCCGACCAGAAGACCTGCCTGGTTACCCTGAAATTCGATCACCAGAACCCTACTGCGCTTTGCGACAACGATCGGTTGTCCGCCAAGAAAAATCTGCAGGTCGATGATTGGCAGAAGATTTCCTCGAATATTGGCAATTCCAAGCAGCCATTTTTTTGCCCCGGGAACCAGGGTTACGGATGAAGGGTAGTTAAGTATCTCCTTCACCTCATCAATTGCTGTAACCACACCAGTACCAGCAATGTGAAAGAAAATACCCTCCCACATACCGTGTGTATCATCCTGCTCCGGAAGGCCTTTTACCTGCTGACGGCTTCGCTGCTCAATATCCTTAAGCAGCAGTATCAATTCCTGGGACGCACTATCACTCATATCGACGCTTCCTGATTCAGCTCTGCAGAACCGTCCTGATCTTGCGTAACAGATCATCTGGAGAAACCGGTTTAACAACGTACTCCCGTGCGCCCTGACGCAAACCCCAAGCCCGATCAGTTTCCTGACCTTTGGTGGTCACCATGATAATGGGGATCTCTGCGGTATCGGGATTCCGGCTCAATTGCCGGGTTGCCTGAAACCCGTTCAACCCGGGCATTACCACATCCATCAGAATAAGGTCAGGTTTTGACTTTGTGGCTTCGGCAATACCGTGCTCACCGCTATCCGCAGTAATCACATCGTACCCCCCCTTCTCCACAATGCCCTTGATCACGTGGGTTTCGGTGGGAGAGTCATCGACGATCAGGATGGTTACTGCCGCCTGTGCCTCACCCTCTGCCATAGACTGAGGGTGCGATACCTGCCGATCTTTTTTCAAGAAGCTTCTCATTCGCTGAATATCACTTTAAAGTTTCCAGATATTTAGGATGTGGACGAAAAATGGCCACACCATACCCCCGTCATGCGGCTTTTGGCGCATGCCGTTTGATTGCACCCAGCAACTCATCTTTGGTAAATGGTTTGGTCAGATATTGTTCAGACCCCACGATTCGTCCTCTCGCCCGATCAAATAGACCGTCTTTCGATGAAAGCATGATTACCGGCGTGTGCTTGAACTCTTCATTGTGCTTAATCAGGGCACAGGTCTGATAACCGTCCAGCCTTGGCATCATGATATCGACAAAAATGACATCCGGACGCGTATCTGCTATCACTGCCAGGGCTTCGAATCCATCGGTTGCAGTCAACACATTACAACCAGCCTTCTTCAACAGAATTTCTGCCGTACGCCTTATTGTCTTGCTATCATCGATGACCATCACCTTGAGGCCGGAGACGTCGGTATCGAGGTTATTGTCCATCGCTGTTTATCCTCTCCTCATCGTTGTAACCAGAAAGCTATAAATCACTTCCAGTAGTAAAAACTTAGCCATCATTCTTCCGGTAGTACCGTATTCAGTCCGAACAACTGCCATAGCTGCATGCCACCACGGTAATATCTAATCCTGTCGGCAGGATAACCCAAATTCAAGAGGCCTTGGATGGCACGTGGAGATTGACCGCAAGCCGGCCCATTACACCAGAGCACCAACTCTTTACTCTCGCTGAAATCCCATTGATCAGTTTTTCGCTGACCATCAACGACTCCCCACTTTTCCAATTGCCGGGTGAAGGTTCCGACCTCTTTTCGCTGGTTCGCACCAAGCAATTTCAAAATCCGCACTGTCTCCGAATCACCGATGTCTTTCCGCAGCGAACCGAATGGAATATTAATCGATCCCGGAATGGTCCCCTTTTTGTACCAACTGGGAGTGCGTGCATCGATCAGCAGTCCGCTGCCATCTCGCAGCTGATTTTCCATGAAGTCAAATAGTTCGATCTCGCCGATGGTATTGACTCTTGCATCTACCTGTATTGGCTGCAGGCAAAATGGCGGGCAGCGACGGCTGGTTTTTGCAAAATATCCGCGGATCTGGTACTCGGAATCCTGCACTCGCTGAACCTTGACCGAGCGACCCTCATGCAAAACGTGTAAATACGGCTTGCCCTCATAGAGGGGGATGATACCATCACCTTGCCCGCCGCTTTCTTTATCCTCTGCCGCGTAGCCGGTTCCAACTGCAACCCAGAATACGAAAATCCCAATTGCAAGACGCTCCAAACCAGCCCTCATCGAGCACTCCGGTATATCAATCTTAGTGCCAGCCTGTTACTTTCTGCCATGTTGTCCGATCGCATCAATAGTTCCATCGCTAGCCGTCCAGATATCCTACTCTCGGTTTAGGAAGCGGTTCATGATCGTGCTTCGGAGATCGGGTAAAGACGCTCCTTCCTGATACCGTCCATAAATTTCCTCCTGACTCCGCCGGGAGAGCTTGTGGTAAAAAACTGCACTGCCGGTATAGCTATCACTCAACTGCTGCTCAAACCCTTCCATCGACAAACCTGAACGAAGGCTTTTTCCGCTCGGCTTTGTATTCCGCTTTCCCATCCTTCGGGAACTTCCCATACCGGAGTTAGCGGTAGTGACACTCCCCTGGCGGTTCAGCTTCTCCGTTTCTAACTCGATAGCTCTCAGGTAGTCTTCTTCGCCGGCTGCATGGAGCACACAAGGCGCCACGATCCCGCACAGCAAAACCCAGTCTGAAACGATGTTCCGAATCGATATACAGCGGCCACTGCTGCAGTTTGACACCGCCCTGATAACTGACACGTCACCCTTTCCCGCAAACATCACCTAATGAAAGCCTCAAACCGATAGCGAGGACAAATTGTGCATAGCAGGCCTTGTACTCTATGGGTTGACTATCGGCGGTATACTTTTTTTCTTTAGACCATAACAAGCGCCTAGATTCACCGCAATAAGGAACTACCTTCCCAGGGTAAAAACTGTGACTCAGGTGAGCCAGGACAAAACCCCAACCCACCGACAAACCCCCCTGTCTTAAGGTATGATTGCGCTATGGCTATATCTCTTGGCGTTGTAATGGACCCGATAGCGTCCATCAACATAAAAAAAGACAGTACTTTTGCCATGCTGCTGGAGGCACAGGCACGCGGTTGGAAAATCTGGTATATGGAGCAGAACGATCTGTTGCTGGCAGGTGACCGGACAATGGCTCGAATGCGCCACCTGGAAGTAGAGGAAAATCTGCGGAGCTGGCACAACTACCAGGGCGAACGGATTGCCCCGCTGGATGAACTGGATGTCGTCCTGATGCGCAAAGATCCTCCGTTTGATATGGAGTATGTCTACACAACCTATCTACTGGAAAAGGCGGAGGATGCTGGACTGCTGGTAATCAACCGGCCAGCCAGTCTTAGAGACTGTAACGAAAAGCTGTTTACTGCATGGTTCCCCCAATGCGCCCCTCCTATGCTGGTGACGCGAAATCACAGGCAACTTATTGATTTCCTCGATCAACACAAAGATATTATCCTGAAACCCCTCGGTGGAATGGGCGGAAGCTCCATCTTTCGCGTCCGGCAGGGCGACCTCAACGTCAACGTCATTATCGAAACACTGACCCGTAACGGCAGCCAATACACGATGGCTCAGCGGTTCATACCTGAAATCAAGGAGGGAGACAAGCGTATCCTGATGTTAGACGGGGCCCCTGTCCCCTACTCCCTGGCACGCATCCCACAACCAGGAGAAACACGCGGTAACTTGGCAGCCGGCGCGAAAGGCTTGGGTCTCCCTCTGTCGCAGCGCGATCTTTGGATCGCACATCAAGTAGGGCCAGTTCTGAAGAAAAAAGGGATCCTTTTCGCGGGATTGGATGTAATCGGGGATTATCTGACTGAAATCAACGTCACAAGCCCCACCTGCATCCGCGAACTCGATGCCCAGTTTGGACTCAATATCAGTGCCCAACTGCTGGATTGCGTCGAAGAGAAGCTCCCGGTATGAGACGACGACCGTACCTGGTACGCCTGTGTCTCCCGCTTTTCTTGTTTCTACCCGGCTGTGAATCTGAGCAGGCGGTATTCAACGACCGTTTTCTGGCGTTTGGAACCCTGGTGGAACTGACCATTGCCGATACAACCATGGAACAGGCGATAAAGGCTGCAGACGCGGTGGAAAAAGACTTCCAAAAAATGCACAGGGACTGGCACGCCTGGGATCCTGGCCCGCTGGGCAGAGTTAACCACCTGCTGGAGACCGGCGAGCGCTTCACTGCGCCGCCATCCGTCCTGCCGCTGCTTTTGTTAGGTCAAAACCTGTCTGTAAAAAGCGGCTCTCTTTTCAATCCTGCAATAGGACACCTGATCAAAGCCTGGGGATTCCACAGCGATAACTCGACCGACAAACGCCCCCCGCAAAAAGAACTCATCGAAAAACTGCTAAAGCAGAACCCACGAATGCAAGACATTACCGTCGACGGGATTTATTTACAGAGCACCAATCCCGCCGTCAAACTTGATTTCGGTGCCTTTGGCAAAGGCTATGGCATCGATTTGGCAATCGAGCACCTGCGGGAACTGGGTATAAGCAATGCCATCCTGAACGCGGGCGGCGATCTGCGCGCCATCGGCTCCCGCTTCAGCACTCCCTGGCGCATCGCCATTCGCCGGCCCGGAGAAACCGGCGTGATCGCAGCGATTCTCATACGGGGCGACGAAAGCGTTTTCACTTCCGGCAACTATGAACGCAACTTCAGCTGGAAGGAGAAACGTTACCACCACATCATCGATCCAAGGACTGGCTACCCCGCCGAGGGGGCAATCTCGGTTACTGTGGTTCACACCGATGCAGTAACGGCCGATGCGGCCGCCACAGCACTGTTCATCGCCGGGCCCGATCACTGGTATCCGATTGCGCAGGCCATGGGACTGCGTTATGTCCTGCTGATCGACCAGGAAGGAACACTGCACATGAATCCTGCAATGATGGAGCGGTTAGAACTGCTTGAGTCAAACCGTAATGTTCATATTTCTCCACCGCTGATTGAGCACCTGACGAATACCTCCCACCAAAAGTCATGAGTTTTCTGATCCACACCGCTCCCACGGATCGTCTGGGTATGACCCTTTTTTTGGCGATGATCCTGCACGCGATCGTGATCCTTGGGGTTTCTTTCGATATCGAAAAACTTAAAAAAGAGGCCCCACCAGACCGTACCCTTGAAATTCTGGTGGTTAGGCAGCCAAATACCCCTAAAAAACCAGAAAAAGCCGATTTTCTGGCCCAAACTGACCAACAGGGCGGTGGAACACTGGAGGAAAAGGTGCGTCCCACGACCCGAGACACTCGCCCCGCGCCACTACCCGCCCCCATACCAGCCACCGAGAACCGTCCATCTCCGCCACCGACACCGGTCAAACGACAACCGAACAGCGTCATTGCCAGCAAGGCTCCGGCGGAAAAAAAGGTCACCATTGCACCGAAAAGTGAACCGATACCGCTCAGAAAAAAAACAGCGACTGCGGCACAGTTGCTGGCCAGCTCCGAGCGGGAGATCCACCGCCTTACCGCAGAGCTCGATCGTAAAACGAATGCCTATGCCCAAAGGCCTAGGCGAAAATTCATCAGCGCCAGCACCCAGGAGTATAAATACGCCAGCTATTTGGATGCCTGGAGAAAAAAAGTCGAACGTATCGGCAATCTGAATTATCCGGACGAAGCCAAGCGGCAGAAGCTCTACGGCAACCTCATCCTGCATGTAGCTATCCGTGCCGATGGGACGGTAAAAGAAATCAACCTCAGAAAATCCTCGGGACACAAGCTACTGGACGATGCCGCCATCCGTATCGTCAGGCTGTCCGCACCTTTCGCGCCTTTTCCCTCGGAGATCCGTGAAGAAACCGACATTATCGATATCATCCGCACCTGGCAGTTTCGCAGTAACAACAGGTTGTTTTCAAAATAGTTGCGGGAAAACTGGGGGCGCTGGATACTATATGTTATGAGGAGTGTTTCCAACCTGACGAATCATTTCCTGATCGCCATGCCGGGGCTGCAGGATACGAATTTTTTTCGCACCGTCACCTATATTTGCGATCACAATGAAGAAGGTGCGATGGGCATCGTGCTCAACCGCCCCACGGATCTTCAGCTCAAGGACATACTGGAACAGCTCAATATTGATCAGGCCAATCCTACCGCGGGCGGGCAACAGATCTACGTCGGTGGACCGGTGCAAACCGAGCGCGGCTTCGTACTTCATACCTCCGAGCGAAAGTGGGACTCGACCCTTGAGATAACCCCGGAAATCAGTATTACCACTTCCCGGGATATCTTGCAGTCCATTGCCCATGGAGATGGTCCCCATAACAGCCTGATTGCACTGGGTTATGCTGGCTGGGGTGCAGGTCAGCTGGAGGATGAAATGGGCGCAAACGCCTGGCTGAGCGGGCCGGCGGAAAGCGCCATCATCTTTGACCTACCACCCGATCAGCGCTGGGAGGCAGCGGCTGAGCTGCTTGGCGTCGACCTGAATTTGATATCAGGGGAGACCGGTCACGCCTAGTCGCATTAAACCAACCAATGCCCCGAAGGACAACCAACCGGAGCAGGGGCTACTGCTTGGCTTCGATTTTGGACCCGCAAAGATTGGTGTTGCAGTGGGCCAGATCCGGACCGGCACAGCGTCTCCAGTCGGTACCCTGCGAGCGGTACAGCAACGGCCCGACTGGAAAGGCATTAGTCTACTGATCGAGGCTTGGCGTCCCGGCGCGCTGGTGGTTGGGTTGCCCTTCAATATGGATGACAGCGAAGCGGAACCGGCGGGCCGTGCCCGGCGCTTTGCCCGACAACTGGAGGGGCGTTACCGACTGCCAGTACATCTGGTAGACGAACGATTGACCTCTCTGGAGGCCCGGCGACAGCTGGGCAGGGCACCAAAGAAAATCGAGGAACTGGATGCTATCGCCGCCAAACTCATCCTGGAAACATGGTTAAGTGAGCGACAATAAAGTCTATCTCAAAGCCGAGGCCATCGGTGGCCTGATCGATGAAATGACCCAGGCCCTGAAGAGCCGCCTGGAACTGCTGCAGATTTCGAATCCGGTGATGATCGGCGTCCATGCGGGCGGCGTTTGGCTGGCCCAACGCCTTCATGACCGGCTGCAAATCGCCGAACCACTGGGCAGCCTGGACATCTCGTTCTATCGGGACGACTTTACCCGCATCGGTATGAACCCTCAGGTCAAGCCCTCCCAAATTCCCTTTTCCGTGGATGACCGGCACATCGTTCTGGTAGATGATGTATTGCAGACCGGCCGCACCATCCGAGCAGCAATGAACGAAATTTTCGATTACGGCCGCCCTGCCTCCATCCTGCTGGCAACCCTGGTGGAACGCAGCGGAAGGGAATTGCCAATCCAACCGGGAGTAGTCGGGATCCGCCCACCGCTGAATCTTGAGCAGCACATCACGCTGACCGGCCCGGAGCCGCTTGAACTTGTGATCGGGGAGTCCAAGCAGAACGCAGGGGATAACTCTGACTGATTCGGGACAGACTAACGTGCACAAGCCAAATGTTCAGCTCAGCGAAAAAGGAAAATTGAAGCATTTTCTGACTATCGACGGATTCAATCGCACCCTGCTGACGGAGATACTCGACACGGCCGAGTCATTCACCGGTGTCTTCGAACGCACGGTGAAAAAGATCCCCCTGTTGCGGGGCAAGGTCATCTGCAACCTGTTTTTCGAAAACAGCACCCGTACCCAAACAACCTTTGAAGTAGCCGCTAAACGACTCTCCGCCGACGTACTCAACCTGAACATCAGCACTTCAGCCACCGCCAAAGGGGAGACCCTGCTCGACACACTGCGCAACCTGGAGGCGATGCATGTTGACATGTTTGTGGTGCGCCATGCGGACAGCGGCGCCGCCCATTTCATTGCCCAGCATGCAGCGCCCCACGTCAGCGTGATCAATGCCGGTGACGGGCGACACGCCCATCCGACTCAGGCAATGCTCGATATGTTTACCATCCGCCGACACAAGGGAGAGTTTACCGGACTGCGGGTCGCCATCGTCGGCGATATTCTCCACTCGCGGGTAGCGCGCTCTCAAATTCTGGCTCTGAACACCCTGGGCACTTCGGAGGTGCGGGTAATTGCACCTCGAACCCTGCTGCCGGCGGCCTGCAGGACCCTGGGGGTCCACGTCTATCACGACCTGGAACGGGGCATCCGGGAGGTGGACGTGGTCATCATGCTGCGCCTGCAGAAGGAGCGTATGCAGGGTGCCCTGCTGCCAAGCGAACATGAATACTTCCAGCTCTATGGACTGACCGAAGACCGTCTGCAGGCAGCCAAAAAGGATGCCATCGTCATGCACCCCGGACCGATCAAGCGCGGCGTCGAAATGGATTCCCTGACCGCTGACGGACCACGCTCGGTAATACTCCAGCAGGTCAGTTTCGGCATCGCAGTGCGCATGGCGGTGATGTCCATGGCCCTCGGATCACAGGGGGTAGCAAGATGAAAGAGCCGAACCAGATACGGATTACCGGCGGCCGGCTGATTGACCCGGTCAACGATATCGATGAGATCGGGGATCTGTATATCGCTGACGGTGTCATTCAAGGCCTGGGGAAAATACCGGATGGATTTGACGCCGAACTGACAATAGATGCCAGTAGTCAAATCGTCTGCCCCGGCTTAATCGATCTCAGCGCCCGCTTGCGGGAACTAGGCCAGGAGCACAAGGCCACCCTGAAAAGCGAGACAAAGGCGGCCGCCTGCGGTGGCATCACCACTCTGTGCTGTCCGCCCGATACCCACCCGGTAATAGACACCCCGGCGATGGCCACACTGGTGCGCAAGCGGGCGCAGCGCATTGGAACAACCAGAGTGCTCCCGGTCGGCGCCCTGACGCAGGGCCTGCAAGGGGAGCAACTCAGCGAAATGGATACCCTGCACCGGGCCGGCTGCACCGTCTTCAGCAACGCAGAGCTGCCGCTCGCCAACACTCTGGTAGAGAGAAGGGTACTTGAGTATGCCGCCACCTTTGGAATTACCGTTCTATTGCGGCCGGAGGACAGACACCTTCGCGACCAAGGATGCGCCCACGAAGGGCCTGTCGCGAGCCGTCTTGGGCTGCCCGGAATCCCTGAAGCCGCAGAGACCGTAGCCGTAGCCAGGGATTTAGCCTTGGCCGAACAGACCGGCTGCCGCATTCACTTCCGAGGTCTCTCGAGTGGCACGGCAGTGCGCATGTTGGGCCAGGCCCAACAAAATCGCCTGCCGGTATCTGCCGATGTCACTGCTCACCATTTGCATCTGACGGAAACGGATCTCGAAGGTTTTGACAGCAACTGTCATGTCAACCCGCCGCTGCGCAGTCTCGCTGATCGAAATGCCTTGCGGGAGGGGATAGCCATGGGCGTCATCAGTGCCATCTGCTCAGACCACCAGCCCCACGAGGCCGATGCCAAGCAAGCCCCTTTTCCCTCTTCAGCGCCCGGTATCTCGGCCCTGGAGACACTGCTGCCGCTGACTCTGAGATTGGTAGATGAGGGGGTGCTTTCTCTTTCCGCTGCGATCGCGCTCATCACCTGCGGGCCCGCCGATATTCTGGGACTGCCTTTGGGACGCTTGAGTGTCGGAACCAGTGCCGATATCTGCATTTTTGACCCAGCCCAGCACTGGCAGCTGCTGGCTGAAAAAATGGTCAGTGCCGGTCGCAACTCCCCGTTTGTCGGCTGGGAGTTCGCTGGCCGGGTCACCCACACCCTGCTAGAGGGAAGAGTCGTATACAATGCGCCCAGCGGAGGTATGATAGACAACGAAATCGGCAACGGAACCGACGCGTGGCTTCAACCAGCCATTCGCCGCCCAGAGACTATCCAGTGTGAATAATAAACCCCACCACAACAGCATATTCCCTGAACAGGCCAGGATCCTCTCCCATCTGGCCTTGGATGGAGAACAGTTCATCCTGCGGGTGCAGGCACCTGAATGTGCCCGCGCCGCCCGACCCGGAAGCTTTGCCCATGTCCAGTGTGATCCAGCACTGCGCTTGCGCCGCCCAATCTCCATCATGCGCACTTCTGCCGGTGAGGGCTGGGTAGAGCTGTTGTACAAGGCTGTGGGTGAGGGTACCCGGTTACTTAGCAGACGTAACAGCGGGGAAATGCTCGATCTTCTGGCACCGATCGGCAATCCATTCCAGGTCCACCAGGAATATCCCCGCCCCCTGCTCATCGGCGGTGGCGTGGGCATGCCACCCATGATTTTTCTGTCCCAGACGCTGGTCGGCAACACCGCCTTTCGACCGTTTGTCATCCTTGGTTCGGAAGTCCCGTTCCCATTTCAACCCAGACCCTCGAAAATCCTGGCCCCGACTCTACCCGACGGCGTGATCGCATGCATGCCTCTGCTAGACGACTGGGGTATTCCCAGCCGGCTGACCAGCCAGAGCGGCTTCGCTGGCTGTCATCAGGGTTATGTCACCGATCTGGCGCGACACTGGCTGGAGAACTTGACTCAGCAACAACGGAGCGAGGTGGAGATCTTTTCCTGTGGCCCCCATCCGATGCTGGAAGCCGTCTCCCGGCTGGCGGAAGAGTTCGATCTAGCCTGCCAGGTTTCGCTGGAGGAGTTCATGGCCTGCGGCGTGGGTGGTTGTGCCGGTTGCGTCGTCCCTGTGGAGACCTCATCGGGTCAACAGATGCAACGGGTCTGTGTGGACGGGCCAGTGTTCGATGCCCGTCAGGTATTTCCTTGAATTAGAGTTAAAAAGCGCCCAAATCAGAGATCATCCTGATCTACCAAAGATACCGAGCCCATGCGAGAGGAGTATTTCTCCACATCCTCACTGCTCAGTTTGATCATCAGGCGCACTTCATTGGCGGAATCGGCGTACAGGATGGCATCCTCGTAGCTTATTTCCCCCTCCTTGTACAACGCATAGAGTGCCTGATCGAAGGTAATCATCCCTTGCTCGGTGGAGCGCTTCATCAACTCCTTTAATTTGTGCACCTCACCCTTGCGAATCAGATCCGCCGCCAGAGGCGTGTTGATAAGCACCTCCACTACCGGGCGACGACTTTTGCCATCGGGCCGCCGCACCAGCTGCTGGGCCACTATCGCCCGCAGATTCAGGGAGAGATCCATGAACAGTTGGTTACGCCGGTCTTCGGGAAAGAAGTTAATGATGCGATCGAGGGCCTGATTTGCATTGTTGGCATGCAGGGTTGAGATACAGAGGTGCCCGGTCTCGGCAAAGGCAATGGCATGTTCCATGGTCTCACGGGTGCGAATCTCACCAATCAGAATCACATCGGGTGCCTGACGCAGGGTATTTTTCAAGGCAACTTCATAGGACTCGGTATCGATACCAACCTCGCGCTGGGTCACGATACAGCCACCATGGTTGTGGGCAAACTCAATGGGATCCTCGATGGTAATGATATGCCCGGTACTGTTACGGTTGCGATATCCCACCATCGCCGCCAGGGAAGTAGATTTACCCGTTCCAGTAGCGCCGACGAAAATCACCAGCCCGCGCTTAGTCATGGCCAAGTCGTTTATGATTGGCGGCAACAACAGCTGGTCTGTTTTCGGAATTTGACTCTCAATGCGGCGTAATACCATCCCAACGGCACTGCGCTGCACAAAAGCACTGACCCTAAAACGCCCCACTCCCTTGGCAGAAATCGCAAAATTGCACTCGCTGGTCTGAGTAAACTCCTCCCGTTGGGCGGGCGACATGATACCAGCCACCAATTCCCGCGCATCCTGCTCACCGATCACATCCTTTGACACCGGCATGATGCGGCCATTGACCTTTATACAAGGGGGCATACCGGCCGTGATAAACAGGTCGGAAGCCTTTTTCTGGGCCATCACTTTCAACAGCGCATCGAATTCCATGCTCAACCTCTCATTTGGTCCTACACCACCTCAGCCCGCTGGGAATCCGCATAGTGCTAACGGGCCCTAGACAAAGATTTCCTTCTGGGTTGCCCGTGACTGGGCATCCAGACGACTGATTACGCCTTTTTTGACCAGATCCTGCAGATGCTGATCCAATGTCTGCATACCGTGGGCCTGACCGGTCTGAATAGCCGAATACATCTGGGCCACCTTGTCCTCCCTGATCAGATTTCGGATGGCCGGTGTGCCGACCATGATCTCCCAGGCGGCGGTGCGGCCGCCACCGATCTTTTTCAGCAGCGTCTGGGCAATAACTGACCGCAGAGACTCCGATAGCATGGAGCGAACCATGCCTTTTTCGCCTGCCGGAAATACGTCGATGATACGGTCGATTGTCTTGGCAGCGGAACTGGTATGCAGGGTCCCGAACACCAGATGCCCCGTCTCCGCCGCAGTCAGCGCCAGACGGATGGTCTCCAGGTCCCGCAACTCGCCGACCAGGATGATATCTGGATCCTCACGCAGGGCGGAGCGCAGCGCCTCGGCAAACCCCAGGGTATCGCGATGCACCTCGCGCTGATTGATCAGACATTTCTTGCTGCTGTGTACAAACTCGATCGGATCCTCGATGGTAAGGATATGGGCATATTCGCTGTCGTTCTTGTAGTCCATCATGGCGGCGAGCGTAGTGGACTTGCCTGAGCCTGTTGGCCCGGTCACCAGAACCAGGCCTCTGGGTACGTTTACAACATCTTTGAACGTCTCCGGACAGCCCAGATCCTCTAAACTCAGCACCTTCGAGGGAATGGTTCGAAACACGGCGCCCGCACCCCGGTCCTGGTTGAAGGCGTTAACACGAAACCGCGCCAGACCGGGTATTTCGAAAGAAAAGTCAGTCTCCAGAAACTCCTCGAAGTCCTTGCGTTGCTTGTCATTCATGATGTCGTACACAAGGCCGTGTACCACTTTGTGTTCCAGGGCCGGCACATTGATGCGGCGAATGTCCCCATCCACGCGGATCATGGGAGGCAGGCCGGAAGAGAGGTGCAGGTCCGAAGCATCATGCTTAACGCTGAAGGCGAGAAGCTCGGCAATATCCATTCGATTTATCCCCCTGTAAACAGAAACCATCACCGCCGGCTGGTACTATCCCAGATCTACCGCCAGGGCACAGAGCAGGTTTTATAAAAACCAGTTAACCGAGGTTAACGGCGGCTAGCAGTTTTTGCTTTAATATCTACCCAAGGCGGTTGAAGTATAGCCGAGGAACGCGGTTAAGCTTATGAGTCTGATCAAAGCAGGGTTGGAAAAGGTAGTAGAGCGGATCCGGGAAGCGGAAAGGGTCTATGGCCGGCAATCGGGGTCGGTCAAGCTGCTGGCCGTCAGTAAAACCAGACCCGTCTGTGACCTGAGGGAGGCCTGCCTGGCAGGACAGCAGCGCTTTGGCGAAAGCTACCTGCAGGAGGCACTGGAAAAAATAGGGCAACTGGATAACCAGGATGCAGAATGGCATTTTATCGGACGGATTCAGAGTAACAAAACCCGCCCCATTGCGGAAAATTTCGACTGGGTCCACAGTATTGAAAATCTCAAGCAGGCAAAACGCATCAATGAGCAGCGCCCGGACAACCTTCCGCCACTTAGTATCTGCCTGCAGGTCAAGATAGATCCTGAAGAGGACAAGGGCGGTATTGCACCCGGCGAATTGGCAGAACTGGTAGCGCAAATCAGTGAACTTCCATGCCTGCGCCTGCGCGGACTGATGACACTGCCTGCACCAAGCTCGAATCTGGAGTCCCAACGTCGCCCGTTTCGCAGACTGCGGGAATTACGGGACCAGCTTTCCAGTCCTCAGGTCCCGCTGGATACCCTATCCATGGGGATGTCTGCCGATCTGGAAGCGGCGATCGCCGAAGGATCCACCATTGTTCGGGTGGGTACTGCTATCTTTGGGCCACGCAAACCGATTAATCAGCGTAGCCGCTAGAACGTGTAACAATTTGAAAAGGAATATTAGCTTTGAATAAAAACAGCGCCGCAAGACTCGTCGATAAGACCAGCAAAACCATTGCCTTTATCGGTGGTGGCAACATGGCAGCCAGCCTTATCAGCGGACTGGTTTCCGACGACTACAACCCCAAAAGGATCATCGTCAGCGAACCTGATGCAGATAAACTGGCAGCCCTTGCCGCGCGTTTCGGCATCCAGTCTGCCGCAGACAATCAGGGTGCTGTCAGCCAGGCAGACGTGGCGGTACTGGCAGTAAAGCCCCAGGCCCTGGAACGGGTAGCCAAAGATCTCGCCCCAGCGGTACAGAAACAGCGCCCGTTGGTTATCTCTATCGTCGCCGGTATTCGCGAAAAAGACCTCCAACCCTGGCTGGGTGGTGGAGTCGCCCTGGTTCGCACCATGCCCAATACCCCGGCAATGATCCAAACCGGAGCCACCGTACTCCATGCCGGCAAGTCAGTCTCCTCGGAACAGCGAGATCTGGCCGAGTCCATCCTGCGGGCGGTGGGGTTGACCCGCTGGGTCGACGTTGAGGACAAAATGGATGCTGTTACCGCCCTGTCCGGAAGCGGTCCCGCATACTTCTTTCTGGTGATGGAAGCCATGGAACAGGCCGGGCTGGAACTCGGCCTGCCAGCCGATACGACGCGCCTGCTCACCTTGCAGACCGCACTCGGTGCGGCACGTATGGCGATTGAGAGCAGCGACAGCCCCGCAACTCTGCGGGAGCGAGTTACCTCTCCCGGAGGCACCACAGAACAGGCCCTTCAGGCCCTGGAGGCCGGCGGAATACGGGATCTGTTCCGGCAGGCACTCACGGCGGCGCGGGATCGATCCATCGAGCTCTCCTCCATTTTGGGAGATCACTGATGGGCAGCTCTTATCTGACCAATCCACTCGTTTTTCTGATCCAGGTGCTGTTTGGCGCCTATATCCTGGTGGTGATGCTACGTTTCCTGCTGCAGTTGGTTCGGGCGGATTTCTACAACCCAGTTTCTCAGTTCGTGGTCAAGATAACAACACCGGTGCTAAGGCCGTTACGGCAGATGATACCAGGAGTCGGCGGCATCGATATCGCTTCCATCGTATTGATGTGGCTACTGAAATCGATGGAGTTG
Source organism: uncultured Gammaproteobacteria bacterium (assembly GCA_963820955.1). GTDB lineage: Bacteria > Pseudomonadota > Gammaproteobacteria > Chromatiales > Chromatiaceae. The sequence continues at coordinate 65,422 of CAWGCA010000048.1, forward strand.
GGGCTCGTCATACTGATCAGCGGCAGCAGCGCCAATCTGTTGGCGGTCCTCGCTTGGTCTATTCCGGAGTTGATCAGCCTGTTGATAAACGTCTTCCTATTCGCGATTCTGATCCAGGTAATTCTCAGCTGGGTCAACCCAGGCGGATACAACCCGCTGTCGGCTCTCATTCATGGTCTGACCGAGCCGCTGCTGGGACCGGCGCGAAGACTAATTCCCCCTATCGGGGGGCTCGATCTGTCACCGATGCTGGTCATGATCGGACTAGTCCTGCTCAAGATGCTCCTGCTCCCGCCGTTACAGGTGCTGATGGCCAGCCCATTCAGATGAAGCCGCAGAATCCCTCCTGGTACCGATGGGAGGGGGACGAACTGCTGCTTTTTCTGCGGGTTCAACCCAGGGCGAACCTCGATGAGTTCGTCGCCCCGCACGGCGACCGCTACAAGGTTCGCATCACGGCATCGCCGGTGGAGGGAAAGGCCAATGCCCAACTGCTCCGATTTCTGGCCAAATCCTTTGGTGTGAGTAAGGGTCAGGTCAGCCTTATGACTGGAGAGCACGGCAGAAACAAAGGGGTAAGAATCCGTTCGCCGCGGAAGATACCAATTCCGGTCAACCGCAACTGATTGAAAAATGCAGAAGTCACACCTGAAAAAACAGCTTCAAGCCTACCAACAGTGGAAATCCGTCCTGATAAAAACCATGGACGACTACCGCGCCTGGATGAAGAAATACCGGCTCACAACAGCAGATAGTGAGCGTCGGATTCGGGCCTGCCGTGATGCTCTGGGCGAGGACCGGCTCACCGTTGCCGTGGTGGCAGAATTCTCCCGTGGCAAAACCGAGCTGATCAATGCGATCTTTTTTGCTGATTACGGCCGTCGCCTGCTTCCGTCCAGCGCCGGTCGCACCACCATGTGCCCCACCGAAATGTTTTACGACCGGGAAACGGGGCACTCCTATGTTCGCCTGCTTCCTATTGAGACCCGGCTCCAGGATGACAGTCTCGCGGAATTGAAAAAAAATCCGGACGCCTGGGTAAACTACCCGCTTGACCTGGCTTCGATGGACCAGGTGGAAGACTGTCTGCGAGAGGTGATTCAGACCCGAACGGTCTGCCTGGACGAAGCAGTACGCCTCGGTCTTTATGATGCCGAACAGCATCCACACCTTTCAACCCCTCCCGATTCGGTGGAAATACCCAAGTGGCGTCACGCCCTGATCTCCTTCCCCCATCCGCTGCTGCAACAGGGATTAGTGATTCTTGACACCCCAGGACTCAACGCCCTCGGCAGTGAACCAGAGCTGACCCTGAACATGCTCTCCTCAGCCCAGGCGGTGCTGTTCGTGCTGGCAGCAGATGCCGGCGTCACCCGGACTGACCTCGAGATGTGGCAAAATCACATCAAGGGCTTTCATCGCCGCCGACAACAGGGCCTGATGGTAGTCCTGAATAAGGCGGATACCCTGTGGGACGAATTGCAGGACGAAGCGGCCATCACCACTACCATCGAGCAGCAGCGGGATACCACTGCCAAAATCCTCGGTATTCAGCGCAGCGCCATCTTCCCCGCGTCTGCCCAGAAAGGATTGTTGGCAAAGATCAATGGGGATGAGGCGTTACTGGAACGAAGCGCCTTGCCGATTCTGGAACGCTACCTGTCAAGGGATATCCTGACTGCCCGGAAAGAGATCATTCAGGACACCATTACCGCTGAAATTTCCCACATGCTGGAAAATACCATTGCGGTGGTGGCGACCAAGCTAAATGGGATCAAGGCACAGCGCGAGGAATTGGATGGGCTCAGCGGCAAGAGCGGGGATGTAATCGAGCACCTGATGCAAAAAACACGGGAGGAGCAGGCAGCCTACCTCCAGGACGTCAATCAATTCCAGCGTAATCGCCAAGCGCTAAAAGCACAGGCTACGAGTCTTAGACAGACGCTGAACCTGCAGCAACTGGAGCTGCTGGTCGACCAAACCCACCGCCGAATGACAAACAACTGGACCACTTTGGGGCTGAAAAATAACATGCGCCAACTGTTCCGTGAGATGCGCGACAATATGCAGCAGGTAGTGGATGAGAGCGAGAAGGCACGCAAGCTGCTGCGGAGTATTTACCGCCGTTTTCAAAATCAGCACGGCTTTTCGGTGATACAGCCCAAGATGTTTTCCATCATGCGCTACCGGGTGGAACTGGAGCTCTTGTTTCAGGAAGCCGAGGCTTTCCGCAACAACCCAATGACCGCAATGACCGAGAAACATTTCGTGATCAGGCGATTTTTCATGGTGATCGTCAGCCGAGCCCGAATGATCTTCGCTACTGCACGCAATGAGGTAGATGACTGGCTGAACACGGCGCTGGAACCATTGGTGCTCCAGATCGATGAACACCGCGACCGGATGGAGATGCGGCTGCATGACCTGAAGAAGGTCAGTCACTCCCGGGAGACCCTGGATAAGCGCGTTGCGGAACTGAAAAAACAGGAAAAAGCCATTACCCGGCAACAGGTTATCTTACGCAATATGTACGGGACCTTGAACGACAGCCGCCCCCTGGCCGAAGGGGAACGCCCCCGCCCCCACCTGGTACACAATCGCACCGCTTCACGCTGAGTCAATCAAAAGCCACGCGAAACCGACCCTGTCTACCTGTCCTCCCCGGGTTGACTCGCTCCGGTACCCCTTTGCCGTCAATACTGCAATATTCCAGGAATCCAGATAAGATCACCTGTAACAACAGGAGGCACCATGAGAACAGCATTGAACACTAGCCTATGGATTTCTCTGTTACTGTTACTGCCACCGGCTACATTGGCAGACAATAGCACCAAAGCCGCTGATTACACGATTCACCACAACGCCATCCCTACCGCTATTCTGATACCCGAGATCGCCAGTACCTATGGCATCGTACGCAGCAAGTACCGAGGTATACTGAATGTCAGCGTTATCCAAGAGGTGCCCGGCACCACAGGCAGGCCAGTGAGCGCACAAATCGAAGCACAGGCCAGCAACCTGTTGGGGCAAATCAGCAATCTCAAACTGCGAGAGATTCGGGAGGGAGACGCTATCTACTACATCGGCGAGTTTCCCATTGTTGATCGGGAGACCCTCCGCTTCTCTCTGCAGGTTAAACCGAGCGGCCGGGAGACCCCTATCGCTGCAGAACTGAGCCAGCAATTCTTCATCGACTGAGGCAGTCGGCGCCCCGGACCCGGACTACGCAGCGTAGATATTCAGGGCGGTTTCATACGGTGCTGTCCACGGTGCCAAACGATTCTGTCATCTCACCCGTCTGTGCACCCATTTCGTTGGCATTCGGCTTGGACAATCCGGCTCCGGTCTGGAACAATGCCTGCCGATGAAGTCTCGACTCCGCGCGGGCGATCGACCTGTCGCGATGGCCCGACAGGGTGGTCAGCACCCTTAAAAAGGAGCAGGATATCACCATCGGAAAAACCTTTGGCGCCGAATATGTTCAACCTGCAAAGTCTTTTCGACCGTAGCGGCCATTCATGGCCCCGGCGGTACCGCAATCACCCGCGGAATTTGGTTGCACACGTTCATAGTCAAGTGCGCCTCGCCCCTACCAATCCTGTTTCCCACTACCCATGGTCATAGATCAGCAGTCGAACCCAGGGCAACGTGTTTACATTGGAGATATCAGAAGCATGAACAAGCGTCCCCATCCCGCCCCGGAAGAAGCGGAGAAGCTGCAGGCACTGGGATTGGCCGTGATACGCAACGAAGCAGCCGCGGTAAAGGCGCTGGAGGAGAGAATTTCGGGCGATTTCGTCCAGGCCTGCTGCTTTATGCTGGCGTGCGAAGGACGCATCGTGGTCACCGGCATGGGAAAATCCGGGCATATCGGCAACAAGATTGCCGCTACCTTGGCAAGCACCGGCAGCCCGGCGTTCTTTGTTCATCCTGGTGAGGCCAGCCACGGCGACCTGGGCATGATCACGGGAAAAGACGTCGTGCTGGCACTTTCCAATTCCGGAGAGACCGCAGAACTGCTTACCATACTGCCGTTGATTAAACGGCTTGGCGCCCCCCTGATTGCGATGACCGGCAACCCGGGATCGAATCTGGCGCGGGAAGCCGATGTCCACGTCGATGTCAGTGTAGAGCAGGAGGCCTGCCCGCTGAACCTCGCCCCAACCTCGAGTACCACTGCAACCCTGGCGATGGGTGATGCACTGGCCATTGCCCTGTTGGAAGCCAGGGGATTCACCGAGGCCGATTTCGCTCTTTCCCATCCAGGTGGCAGCCTGGGACGCCGTTTGTTGCTGCACATCGGAGACATCATGCACGCGGGCGCACAGATACCCATCGTGCAGGAGTCCGATACGCTGCGAAGCGCACTGATGGAGATGACAAACAAAGGACTGGGCATGACCTCCGTGGTCGATTCCGAGGGCCGACTTACCGGCATCTACACCGACGGTGATTTGCGCCGCACCCTGGACCATGGTGTCGACGTCCACAACTGCCGAATCGCCGAAGTGATGACAAAAGGCTGCACCACCGCCAGCGCCAATCTGCTGGCTGCCGAAGGATTGAAGATCATGGAGGAAAATAAAATCAACTCTCTACTCATTGTGGACGACCAGCACCAGGTGATCGGCGCCCTCAATATGCACGATCTCCTGCGGGCAGGGGTGGTATGAAAAAATTAGCCGCAGAAACACCTTGGAGCAGACAGGGATATAGCCCGTCTGCAAGCAAAATCCGCCATACCCCGCCCGCCTTTTACAACCAAACATTTAGATTTTTATACAAGGTGATGTTATGCAGGACATACTGGAAAAAGCAGCTCAGATACGACTTGTAATCTTTGATGTGGATGGTGTTTTAACCGATGGCAGTCTGTATCTCGGAGACGACGGCCAGGAGTATAAGGCGTTCAACTCTAAGGATGGACTCGGAATGAAAATGCTCCGCGCATCCGGGGTCGAAATCGGTATTATCACCGCCCGCACCTCGCAGGTAGTGGCCAAGCGGATGGAAAGCCTCGATATCCAGCACGTCTATCAGGGAAGAGAAGATAAGCTACCCGCATTCGAAGAGTTAATCGAGAAACTTCAGCTGAGCGAAACACGGGTTGCCTATGTAGGAGACGATGTGGTGGATCTTCCCATCATGCGCCGCGTTGGCCTTGCCATTGCCGTACAGGATGCCCATAAAATAGTAATGCAACATGCCCACTGGCAGACGGGCTCCCCCGGCGGGCGAGGGGCAGCCCGGGAGGTATGCGAGTTACTGATGGAAGCCCAAGGCACCCTGCAGGCCGCCCTGGCGCGCTACCTCACCCGGTAAACTGATTTACTGCCTATAGCTCAACCCGGAGGTAACGATGAAACAGTATCACCTGCTCCTGCGGTCCCGTCAGCTTGGCTACGCCCTGCTTCTGCTGGCACTCCCCTCACTGGCAGCAGCCCTGGAATCAGACAAAGATCAACCGCTCTATATCGAGGCAGATAGCGTGGAGTTGGATGACCGTTCGGGCATCAGCACCTACAGTGGAAATGTCGAGTTGAATCAGGGCACTATTCATATGACCGCTGATAAGGTGATCATCACCCAGAAGGAGGGCGATACCGACCACGTAGTCGCCGAAGGTAACCCAGTCACCTTCCAGCAAAAAACGAGTGAAAAAAAAGGTGTGGTCAAGGCGCAGTCTAAAAGAGCGGAGTACGATCTGAACAGCGATACGATCTTTCTGATCGAAGAGGCGGTAGTAACTCAGGACGGTGATGTGTTTAAAAACGACCGTATTACCTATAACCGGTCGTCAGAAGTAGTGCGCGCCGGAGCGAGTGAACAGGGTAAACAACGGGTACGGATTACCATCCAGTCGAAAAACAAAAAACAAGGCGCCCAATGAGCCTTTTGCGTGCCGAGGATATAGCCAAGCAATATCATCGGCGCCCGGTGGTCAATCAGGTATCGCTGGAGGTATCTGGTGGTGAGGTGGTTGGCCTGCTGGGGCCTAATGGCGCTGGCAAAACCACCTGTTTCTATATGATCGCTGGGCTCATTGCCCCGGACAGCGGCGCTATATACATCGACGACCGAGACATTACCTCCCTGCCGATGCACGCTCGGGCACGACTAGGGATTGGCTACCTTGCCCAGGAACCCTCAGTGTTTCGAAAACTGAACGTTCAGGCCAATATACTGGCTATCCTCGAAACGCGGAGCGATTTGAACGACACCAGGCGGTTGGAGATCTGCAACCGCCTGCTGCTGGATTTCAGTCTCAGACACCTGAGCGACAGCGTCGCAATGAGGCTCTCCGGTGGCGAGCGCCGACGCCTGGAGATCGCCCGCGCCTTGGCAACAGAACCCCGTTTCATACTGTTGGACGAACCCTTCGCCGGCATAGACCCAATCTCAGTGAGAGACATCCAGCAGATCATCAAGGAACTCTCTTCCCGCGGTATCGGTATTCTGATCACGGATCACAATGTACGCGAAACCCTGGGTATCTGCCAAAGGGCCTATATCATCAATAAAGGAGCGGTTATGGCATCAGGAAATCCTGAAGATATCCTTGCAAATGATGAGGTTCGTTCTGTCTACCTGGGCGAAGAATTCCGCCTTTAAGAAATTATCGAGCTATCCCATAGCTCCTGAAAATCTCTGAAATCACCCTATTTTTCGGGTTATTTTCAGATTAATAATCCACTTTATATCGAATAAAAATGGAAATGTAGGAAACATATTCCACTTTTCAAGAAATGAGCACTGCGCTCTGTTGCTGTTTTGAAGACTAAAAAAAGGTTTACTTGATTCCAGAGTACCGAATACTGGCCGTTAAATTACTACAACTTCCAATCACAAAAAGTGCCTATAAACTGAGCAGCAATTTCAGCTACAATGAAAGTTAGAGTGAAGCATACAAATAACGTACCAGAATTAGATACCTCCCCCGTATGAAGCAAACGCTACAGCTTCGCCTCGGGCAACACTTAACGATGACCCCGCAGTTGCAGCAGGCAATACGCCTGTTGCAGCTTTCCACACTCGACCTTAAACAGGAGATCCAGGAGACCTTAGATTCCAACCTGATGCTGGAAACTGAGGAAGAAGGAGCGACCCGCGAACAATTGGATGGCGCGGAGCGTCGACAAACGGGTGAAGAACCAAAAAATCTATCCCCCGGCGATAATGCCAATGAACAGAACGACGTCAACAATGAACAGGAGGTCAACGGCGCGGACGGCACGATGCCGGAAGAGCTGCCAGTCGACAGCGGTTGGGATGACGTTTACGACAGCACACTGCCGCCGACCTCCGGGAACAGTGGTCAGGATGCTGACTCCGACTATATCACCCAGCGACGCAGCGCTCGCAGCCTGCATGACTATTTGTTGTGGCAACTCAATCTGACCCCGTTCAGCGATACCGATCGAGAGATCGCCATGGCCATCGTAGAGGGAATCAACGAGGACGGATATCTCACCACCAAGCTGGAGGAAATTCTGTTAGATCGGCAGGAGGAAGAACTCGGCCTGAACGAAGTAGAGGCCGTCCTGCATCGTATCCAGCAGTTCGACCCGCCTGGGGTGGCAGCGAGAGATCCCAGGGAGTGCCTGCTGATCCAGCTCGATCAGTTCCAAGAGGAGTCACGCCGCCTGCAACAGGCCAGGGCACTGGTCAGGGATCACTTCGAACTGCTCGCGCAGCAGGATCACAGCCAGATCAAGCGCCAGCTCAAAGTCAGTGACGACGAGTTGAAAGAGATCACCCAGCTGATCCGCTCACTCACCCCTCGACCGGGAACCCTGGTCTCTGAGATGGAGCCTCAGTACGTAGTGCCAGACGTCTTTGTCAGCAAGCGGAATGGTGTGTGGCAAGTGGACCTCAATCCGGAATCCACGCCAAAACTCAGGATTAACCCAGAATACGCCAAGCTGATCCGCCGAGCCGATAATGGTGACGACAACACCTATCTGAAAAACCACCTGCAGGAGGCACGCTGGTTCATCAAGAGTCTGGTAAGTAGGAACCAGACCCTGCTTAGAGTGGCATCCAAAATCGTCGAATTCCAACGCGGTTTCCTGGAACACGGGGCCGAAGCCATGCGGCCGCTGGTACTGCGAGACATTGCCGAAGCCCTGGAGATGCACGAATCCACCATTTCCAGAGTTACTACTCAAAAATACATGCACACCCCCCGGGGCACCCTGGAGTTCAAATATTTCTTTTCCAGCCATGTCAGTACGGCTGGAGGTGGCGAATGCTCGGCGACCGCGATCCGGGCCTTGATAAAAAAACTCACTGCCGCAGAGAAACCTGAAAAACCTCTCAGTGACAACAAGATAGCGAGCATTCTCGCTGAACAAGGCATCAAGGTCGCACGTCGAACCGTAGCCAAATACCGCGAATCGATGGCGATCCCGCCATCCAATGAGCGAAAGCGCCTCATATAGAGGCACTAAGACAAAGGAGCACATTATGCAAATAAGCCTCACCGGTCATCATGTGGATATCACCGAAGCCATGCGTAATTATGTGGATTCCAAGGTCGAGCGTCTGGAGCGTCATTTCGACCACGTGACCAATATCCACGTCATACTGAGCGTAGAAAAACTGCGCCAGAAGGCGGAGGCCACCATGCACGTCAATGGTGCCGATATCTTTGCCGACTGTGTAGAGGAGGATATGTATGCCGCCATCGACGGACTGGTGGACAAGCTTGACCGGCAGGTAAAGAAGCACAAAGAAAAACTGACCAATCACCGCAACGGTGTCAACCGAAAAGACATGGAGTCCACAGGAACCTGAACACCGCTAATACGAACGAGAGTTAACCCGTAGGATAGATATGTTTCCCGCTGATTTTTTAGTGCTGGATCGAATCAGCTGCCAAAACCCGGCGGCCAGCAAAAAAAGGATTCTGGAAGAGATCGGCCGGCTACTGGCCTCCTCTACTCCCGAGCTGACGGGTGAGCAGATATTTGAAAAACTGCTGGAACGGGAACGTCTGGGAAGCACCGGACTGGGGCAGGGTATCGCCCTGCCCCACGCCCGAATTGAGGGCATAGAACAGGCACGAGGCGCCCTTGTCCAATTGCAGTCGGGGATTCAATTCGATGCGATTGACGACCATCCTGTGGACCTGGTTTTTGGACTGATGGTTCCCCAGAATGCGACACGGGAACACCTGCAACTGCTGGCAGAGCTGGCTTCTCTATTCAGTAATCAGGAGTTCTGTGCGCGGTTGCGGGAGGCCCGGGATCGCCACTCTTTACTCAACGAAATTCTACAGAGGGAAGAAATAGCGCAAAGCGCGTGAGAACCCGGGGCACCACCCGTGTGGCCTATGCCCGGCGCGAGAAGCCCGCGCTGGAGTCAATCGCAGGCCAAAGCTGCCCCGGGCGCATCCTCAGGGAGCATTTTTCCAGGGAAAATGAGGGGGCGATAGGCCTTCTCAATTGCATTCGCCCCGATCAAGTCCGATTCATTGGACCGGTGGAACTTGCGTATTCGTATGGCCTTGAACAGGGTTTGCTTCGAGCCATGTTCATCGACAGCGGCAGCAGGACCTTCAGTTTGTCGTCCATTTGCAGCCGATGTGGGAGGGGGGGAACAGAAGGCGATCGAAACTGATCTACAGCGAACAATAGGGATATACTCAGATCTCGGATGTGTTGTCTGACAGACGCGAGTAGCTATGAAATTAGTCATCGTTACCGGGCTTTCGGGCTCCGGCAAGAGTATTGCGCTGAATACCCTGGAAGATCTCGGCTATTATTGTATCGACAATCTGCCTGTTTTCCTGCTGCACGCCTTTGTCGATGCGCTGGTGTCGCGCCATGACCCAAGGTTCAACCTAACTGCGGTGGGTATAGATGCGCGCAACCTCTCATCCGCACCGGAGAGCCTGGCACCGCTGCTTGAGCCGCTGCGGTCGCATGGCATCCAGTGTGAGATTCTCTATCTGGAGGCCCAGGACGACACACTGATCAAGCGCTACAGTGAAACCCGCCGCCGTCACCCGCTGGCCGATGATGAACATCCCCTGGCCGAAGCGATTCAGCTGGAGCGCAAGATACTCGACCCCTTTCTCAGTGCGGCGGACCTCAAAATAGATACCACCCACACCAATCTGCACCAGCTTAGGGACATTATTCGCTCGCGGGTAGGCGAACATTCCAGCTCAGAGATCTCCCTGTTATTCGAATCTTTCGGGTTCAAGCACGGGGTCCCCCGTAACGCCGACTTCGTCTACGATGCACGCTGTCTGCCCAACCCTCACTGGCAGCAGGAACTCCGTACCCTGACCGGCAGAGACGCGGATGTCGCCTATTTCCTGGAACAGGACAGCCGGGTACAACAGTTCAAACAGGCTATTATCGATTTTCTGGAGGATTGGATCCCCTGCTTCGAGGCGGATGGACGCAGTTACCTGACTATCGCCATCGGTTGCACCGGCGGACAGCACCGATCAGTCTATCTGGTGGAACAGTTGAGCGGGCACTTCAGGCGCCGAGGGCGGCAGATCCTTAATCGTCACCGGGAGCTGTCATGACGGCAGGGGTGCTGATCTTGGCCGGTAACGGCATTGCTAAAAGCCTGTTGGGCTGCGAGCTCGGTATTGTTTGCCGCAACCAGCTAGTACTCCGCCAAGGGGCACACCGCCGTGGTCGCCGGTATCAACCTGCCCATTTTGCTGAATCTGAAGGGCATCAAGGACAAGGCGTGTATCATCGATTACAGCTAAATAAGGAACACCCCATCCACCATTGCCCATGATCAGCAGAGAGATCGAGATCGTTAATAAACTGGGGCTGCACGCAAGGGCAGCCGCCAAGTTTGTCACCGAGGCTGGCCGGTACAGCAGTAGCGTGCAACTCACCCGCAACGATCAGAAAGTAAACGGAAAAAGTATCATGGGGGTAATGATGCTGGCCGCCAGCCAGGGAACAGCTCTCACTCTGATTATCCAGGGCGAAGATGAGGCGACCGCCGCCGATGCGCTGGAGTCGCTGGTAAAGACCCGCTTCGGGGAACCCGAATGACGCCGCCCTTCAGCGGACGCGGCATCGGGGTAAGCCGGGGTATAGCCATCGGTGAAGCGCACCTGCTGCTGCGCGGGCGACTGGAGGTTGCCCCTCGATTTATCGATCGTGGAGATGTAGCCGCTGAAATCGCTCATTTCCGCCAGGCAGTATCAGTTGCCAGACGCCAGCTCCGGGCCTTGCGACAGGAGATTCCCCAGGCCACGCGCTCGGACATTGCCAGCTTTATCGACACTCACCTGCTGATGCTGGATGACGCGGTCCTGACAGAGGTACCAGTCGATCATATCCAGGAAAAATTATGTAGCGCCGATTGGGCCCTGCAGATGCAGCGCAACGCACTGGCCCAGGTGTTCGACGCAATGGAGGACCCCTATCTGCGGTGCCGCAAGGACGATGTCGACCATGTAGTCAACCAGATACAGAAAATCCTGTTGCGGGATGAGAAGGAGGAGGAGGAAACCGCTGATCTGCATGGCAAAATAGTCCTGACTCAGGATCTGACGCCGGCGGATACCATCCTGATCAGCCACCAGGGTATAGCCGCCTTCGTTACCGAATTCGGCGGCCCTATGTCCCATACCGCTATCCTGGCACGCAGCCTGAATATTCCGGCAGTAGTCGGAGTCCACCATGCCACCCGCTACCTGCGTCATGGCGAATTGCTGATCATCGACGGTGAACAGGGTTTGGTACTCGCCTCTCCCGACGAACAGACCCTCGCCCATTACCGTAAGCGGATCAACGCCTCCCTGCAACGGACGGAGGAGTTGCGCAGCCTGATCGGACAACCGGTAGTCACCACCGATGGGGAGACCGCCCGCTTGATGGCCAATATCGAGCTGCCCGATGATATCGATACTATCCGCTCCCTGGAAGCCGACGGCGTGGGTCTCTATCGTACCGAATACCTCTACATGAATCGTTCCAGGCCACCGGATGAAGAGGAACACTACGCCGCCTATCGGCAGGCAGTGGATGGGCTTGCCGGCATTCCCATCACCATCCGCACCCTCGACCTGGGAGCGGACAAGCAGACCGATGGCACCTGTTTCCGGGAAACGGCGGCCTGCAATCCGGCGCTCGGCCTGCGGGCCATCCGGCTCTGCCTGAAGGAACCCAGCCTGTTTCTGCCCCAGCTGCGGGCCATCCTGCGGGCCTCTGCGCGGGGACCCGTACGAATGATGATCCCAATGCTGTCCAATCGGGCAGAGGTGCTGGAACTCAAAGACCTGATCGAAAAGGCTAAAAAATCCCTGATCAGGGACGGACTGCCGTTCGACACCGAAATTCGGGTGGGCGGAATGATCGAGGTTCCGGCGGCGGCCCTCTCCGCCAATGTCTTCGCCCGTGAGCTGGACTTCCTCTCCATCGGCACCAACGACCTGATCCAGTATACTCTGGCGATTGACCGTATCGACGACGAGGTCAATTACCTTTATGACCCGCTCCACCCGTCAGTGTTATACCTTATCCAGAAGGTGATAGACGCCGGCCTTCGCCATGATATTCCGGTCAGCATGTGCGGCGAAATGGCTGGCGACCCTCGCTACATCCCGCTGCTGCTCGGCATGGGACTGAGGGTGTTCAGTATGCAGGCAGGCTCACTGCTGGAGGCCAAGCGGACCATTCGGACCCTGGATGCGGGCCGATTGCAGCGCCAGGTGGGCAATTTGATGAGGCGTATCGACGAACCCGGGGTGATCGAACGGGTGTCGCAGCTTACCGACACGGCCTCTTTCTGGTAAACAGTCGGGCGTGCGGTTGATGACCGCGGATCCGGCCCGGCCGGCTTTTCCACCCCGAGATTTCAGTCTGATGACTTCACCTATTCCTGATCACGAGGCAGCCATCCCCGCTCGCGGTAGTAACGTTTTGCCCCCTCGTGCAGCGGGGCCGACAGGCCATCGCGAATCATCGCCTCCGGACTCAGATTTTTAAACACAACATGCATACCGCGGAAATAATCAAGATTATCGAACAGTGATTTGACGATAGTGTAGATCTGATCTTCATCCACATCGCTGGAAGAGACGACGGTGGCGAGCACCCCGAAGGTAGCTACCGGTGTCACGATACTGGGATAGATCCCGGCCGGAATGACCGTGCGGGCATAGTAGGGGGTTTCCGCCACCAGGCGATCGATATCAGGCCCCGAGACCTCGGTGATGGCCGCCTGGCAGAGGCTCAAGGCCTTGGCTACCGAAAAATTCGGGTGGCCAACCGTGTACACCATGGCCTCTACCCGATCATGACAGAGGGCCAGGGATTGCTGTGCAGCGGGTAGTTCGGTGACCAGCTGAAAATCATCCTTGCTCCAACCCTTGGCGGCCATCACCACTTCCATGGTAGCCCGCTGTCCGGAGCCCGGATTGCCGATATTGATTTTCCTGCCCTTCAGATCATCCAGCGTTCGGATATCCGCTTCGCGGCGCGTGACCAGAGTGAATGATTCGGTGTAAAGAGAAAAAAGTGACCGCAGGTTTGCATAGGGCGTATCCACGAACTCGAAAGGCCCGCTGTGGTTGAACGCGTGGTATTGCAGGTCGGATTGAACCAGGCCGAGTTCCAGCGCGCCCGCCTCAACATTGATTAGATTGGCGACGGAACCGGCAGATTCCAGCGCGGTGCAGGTTGTCCCCGGAATATTACGCTTTATCAGCCGGCAGATGGCCCGGCCCGCTTGAAAATAAACACCCGACTTGCTTCCCGTCCCGATAATCACCTCGGCCGAGTGCAGCGGTGTAAAAATCAAGGCCAGCGTTACGAGTAGAAAAAACCGGAAATCCATACCCACCCCTCTTTAACTTTACAGCATCTGAACGATTGCTCTGATTCTGACCGGCATCCTAAATACGCTATATATAACCCTTATTTAAGACAGGGTAAAATCCGCGAACATTCTTGGCCCCGTAGCGATTCGCCAGGCCCCGTTTCGACCCTTCTGAATACGAAGCCAGCCCGATCGTATTCACAACGCTACCTCTCTGCCTGTCCGCTTGCAACCGACGGCGATACTCCTGTACCTTTCCGAACCGATGGAGCCGTTGATAAAAACCGAAGGCCTGTACCGTTATTTTGCAGGATTCTGCGCCGTCAGGGACGTCAGCTTCGAACTCCAGCGCGGCGAAGTGCTGGGCTTTCTGGGACCCAACGGGGCCGGGAAATCCACCACCATGCGGATTCTCAGCGGCGCACTCGCACCGTCCGGCGGGCAGGTGCGATTGGACGGCATCGACCTGCTGGAGCGACCAATCGAGGCCAAGGCGAGTCTCGGCTATCTGCCCGAGAATCCACCGCTCTACCGGGACCTGACGGTGGACGAGTATCTGCGCTTCTGCGCCCGGCTGCGTCGAGTCCCACGCAGCCGCCGGGCAAAGGCGCTGCAGCAGGCCAAGCGACGTTGCGGACTGGAGGGATCCGGCCGCCGGCTGATCGGTAACCTGTCCAAGGGATATCAGCAGCGGGTCGGCATTGCGCAGGCAATCATCCATGAACCGAAACTGGTGATCCTGGACGAACCCACCAACGGCCTTGATCCAAATCAGATAAGAGAGATCCGCGGGTTGATCCGGGAATTGACGGAGACCCAGGGCATCATTCTCTCCACTCATATTCTGCCGGAGGTGCAGGCGGTATGCGATCGGGTGCTGATACTGCACGCCGGCCGACTGGTTTTTTCGGAGCGCCTGGAAAATCTGCGGCAACACCACCGCAGCGACCTGCTGATACAAACCGGAAACCCGCTGGAACCGGCGGCCCTGGGGGAGCTGCCGGGGGTCAGACGCGCCAGCCCATTGGGTGACAATCGCTTCCGACTGCAGCTGGACGACGACGCGGATCCCGGCGTGATCGCTGAGTACGCGGTCGAAAAAGGCTGGCGTCTCCACGAGCTATGCCCGGAACAGCAGGGTTTGGAACAGATCTTCACCCGACTCACGACGACGGAAAGCATCCAATGATCGCGTCCATCGCCGGCAACGAACTGAGAAGACTCTTTCTCTCCCCCCTGGCCTGGAGCCTGCTGGCCGTGATGCAGTTGCTGCTGGGCTGGCTCTTCCTGGTGCAGATAGAGACCTTCCTGGAACTGCAACCCCGGCTGGCGGCCCTGGAAAACCCGCCGGGAATCACTGAACTGGTGGCCATGCCGCTGTTCGACTCGGCGGCGGTGATTCTGATGCTGTTGGTCCCCCTGCTGAGCATGGGACTGTTCAGCCGGGAGTTCCTGAACGGCACATTCAGCCTGCTGCTCACTTCCCCGGTTTCCATGACCAGTCTCGTGGTCGGGAAATATCTGGCCCTGCTGGCGACACTGGCCATCATGCTGCTGCTGGTGGCGTTGATGCCGCTCTCCCTGTTGCTGGGCGGATCACTCGACCTGGGGACGCTGAGTGCCGGGCTGCTGGGGCTGGCCCTGACCCTGGCGGCCTATGGCGCGGTGGGTCTTTTCCTCTCCAGCCTCAGCCGGCAACCGGCCATTGCGGCGATCGGCAGCTATGGGGTTCTTCTGTTGCTGTGGATCATCAACCTGGCGGGCAGCGGCAGGGGCAGCGCGCTGTTCGGCCAGCTCGCGATCTCAAGCCATTTTCACCGACTGCTCAGCGGCCTGGTGGTCAGCTCGGATCTCTTCTATTTCGCGCTGCTGATCGTGACCTGCCTGATCCTTACCATCCGCCGGCTTGATACGCTGCGCAGCGATGGATAGCTTCCGGATGAAATCCCGCCGCCAGCAACAGACCAAGGCCCGGATCGAGAGCCTGCTGTTTCACCTGCTGCTGGCTGTCTCCGTAGGCCTGGCGGGCTGGCTCGGCAACCACTACTACTGGAGCTGGGACTGGTCCGGCAATGCCCGTAACAGCCTGACCGAGGCCAGCCAGCGGCTGCTGTCCACGCTGGAAAAGCCCTTGCTGATCACCTCCTTTACCCCGGATAACCGGGCGCTGCGGCAACCGACCCGGGAGATCGTGGAACGCTATCAGCGCTACCGCCCCGATATTCGATTGAAGTTTGTCGATCCGGCGCAGCATCCATCCCTCACCCGGAAGCTGGGCATCCGGGTCTCCGGCGAACTGCGGCTGGAGTACGGCGAGCGCAGCGAAAACCTGCAGCGGATAGATGAGCAGGGCCTGAGCAACGCGATCCAACGATTGGCTCGCCAGGGGGAACAGTGGATCGTCTCGCTCCAGGGTCACGGCGAACGCCGGTTCGACGGCCAGGCAAACCACGACCTGGAGGCATTCGGCGCGGAGCTGGCGCGCAAGGGCTTTCGAGTACAGTCCCTGGATCTTGCCAGCTCACCGCAGCTGCCGGACAACACCGGCCTGCTGGTGATTGCAGGACCCCAGACGCCCTATCTTCCGGGAGAAGTCCGTCTCATCCTCGACTACCTGAAGGGAGGGGGGAATCTGCTGTGGCTGACCGACCCGGGCGAACAGCACGGGCTGGAACCACTGGCCCGGGAGATCGGACTTCAAATCCTGCCCGGGACAGTGGTGGACGCCAATGGTGCAGAGCTGGGGCTGGAGGATCCCGCCATCGCCCTGGTGCCCCGTTACCCGAACCACCCCGCCACCGACCAGTTCGACCTGATCACCCTTTATCCTCAGGCGGCGGCCCTGGAACAGAGCGGGACGACTGATGACTGGGAAGCGACCACCCTGCTCAAAACGCTCTCCCGCAGCTGGAACGAAACCGGGGCTGTTCGCGGCCAAGTGGGGCGTGATGCGGAACAGGGGGAAAAGGCCGGGCCGCTCGCGATTGGAATCGCCTTCAGCCGGCCGCGGGGCCTGGGCGAGCAGCGGCTGCTGGTGATCGGAGACGGTGATTTCCTTGCCAATGCCTTTCTGGGAAACGGTGGGAACCTCAACCTGGGATTGAATCTGGTCCGCTGGCTGACGGGGGACGACAGGCTGATCGACATCCCCGCCAAAACCGCCCGGGACCTGAGCCTGAATCTGCCCCCCCTGGCCGGTGCGGTGGTCGGCCTGGGGTTTCTGTTCGTACTGCCCCTGGGCCTTGCGCTCAGTGGCACCCTGATCTGGTGGCGACGACGCAAGCTTTGAAACGCAGCGCAATCAATCTGGTGCTGGTGGGGCTGGTGGCGAGCCTGGCAGTAGCGGTCTGGCTCACCCCCACCGACGACCATTCCGGTGCCCCGGCTTCACTCACCCCCTTAGCGCCAGGAAAGATAACGGCTATTCAAAGGCTCAGTCGTCACGGCCCCGCGCTGCGGATGCTGCGGCTGAACGAAAGTTGGCACATGACCGAACCCTATGCCCTGGCGGCCAATGCAGAAAGGGTCAAGCGACTACTGAATGTGGCAGCCGCCCCCACGATTGAACAGTTTCCCATGCCAGAAAACAGGCTTCAGGAATTTGGCCTGGACGCACCACTGGCCAGACTCGAACTGAACGGACTGGCACTGGATTTCGGCAACACCGACCCCATAAACCACCACCGCTACGTCCGGTTCGAGGGCAAGCTGCATCTAATCAAGGATATCTACGCCCACCATCTTACCGCCCCGGCAGAAGCCTTCGTCTCCCCCCGCTTGGTCGCCGAGCAGGCGAAAATCCTGGCCGTCCGAACCCCTGGCTGGCAGCTGTTCAGGCAAGCGGACGGCAACTGGCGGATGACACCGTCTGTGCCGGGCCTGCCGCAGGATCAACTGGCCTCAAAAATTCGCGCCTGGCAGCAGAGTGAGGCGCTTAAGGTTGAGGCGGTGCAGACGGAAGAAAGCGCTCAGCGGGTGGAAATACTGCTGGAAAGCGCCCAAGACCCTCTGCGTTTCGCCATCCTGAGCCGGCCCGATGGGACCCTTCTGGTGCGGCAGGAACTCGGCCTGGGCTACCGCCTGCCCGCCGACTCTGAACTGCTGATTTTTCCTGGCGGAGAAAAACCCTGAAATGCCGGAGCTGCCCGAGGTAGAGACCACCCGGCGGGGCATTGAACCCCATATCCTCGGCCACGAGATTCAGGGGCTTATCGTGCGGCAGGATCGGCTGCGCTGGCCGGTTCCTCCCCGCCTGGAAAACAGACTCCGCGGTCAGCGCATCCTGAGGGTAGAGCGGCGGGCAAAATATCTGCTGCTGCAGACCGGAACAGGCACGCTGCTGATCCACCTGGGCATGTCCGGCAGCCTGCGGGTCCTGCCTCCGGGGACCCCACCGGGTCCTCATGACCACATCGACCTGGTATTCCAGCATTGCTGTCTGAGGCTGAGGGATCCTCGCCGCTTCGGCGCCGTACTCTGGACCAGCGAAGCGGTGGCCGGGCATGCCCTGCTGCGCCATCTCGGCCCGGAGCCGCTGGGCCAGGAATTCAACGGGGAATGGTTGTACCGGCTGGCACGTCGACGCCACGGACCGGTGAAGAACTTCATCATGGACGGCAAAGTGGTGGTCGGCGTGGGAAACATCTACGCCAGCGAATCCCTGTTTCATGCCGGCATCCACCCGCACCGACCCTGCAACCGGATCTCCCTGAACCGCTACCATCGGCTGGTCGAAGAGATCAGGCGGGTGCTGATAAGCGCTATTCGCCAGGGCGGCACCAGCCTGCGTGACTTCCAGCGTGAAGATGGCAGACCGGGCTACTTCGCCCAGGAACTGCAGGTCTACGGCCGGGAGCGACAACCCTGTCCCCGCTGCGGCCAACCGATCAGACAGCGACGTATCGGCCAGCGCTCAAGTTACTTCTGCAGCCACTGCCAGCGCTAACCCAAATTACCGGCGGCCCGCTCCAGCTCTCTCTGACGCGCCATACCGACCGCCCTGGCGGCGACAAAGGCGGTAAACTCCTCCAGGTTTTCGTAACCCTTGTCCAATGCATAGTTGGCCACTGCCATAATCAGCTCCCGGGTCTCGGCGATCTCCTGGTGGCTGCGTCCACAGCCTCGGCAATGGGTACCATCGTGGGTGCAGAAGTCTCCGCCCTGGCAGGGACTGAATTGCATCTGTTGCCTCCTTCACGTCGGTCGGTCGTTATCCAGGCTGGGACAACCGGGGTCCAGTAATTTACTGGACTATCAGAAAAGTGGATTCCAGCATATCCGCCGGAAACGGAAAGACCCCTTAAAAAGGGGCCTTTCCGGAGCAGTTCCAGCGCTACCAGCGGGCCCGGGTCAGCCTTCCGCCTGCAGCTTCTCATACTTGGCCATCAGTTCATCTTCCGATTCCTCATGGTCCGGATCCTTCGGGATACAGTCAACCGGGCAAACCTCGACACACTGAGGGGTATCATAGTGACCAACGCACTCGGTGCAGAGATTGGGATCGATTTCATAGATCTCGTCACCCATGCTGATGGCCCCGTTGGGGCACTCGGGTTCACACACATCGCAGTTGATGCACTCATCGGTAATGATCAAAGCCATTTTTTCTAACTCCTGAATCTAGGGCCGGTCGCCCCTGGTAATCGAAATTTCTCTGGCTCCTGCCCTAAGTCCGGATTGCAGTGGCAACCACTGGATGCACAAACTCTGACACATCGCCGCCCAGAGCTGCAATCTCCCGCACCAGGCTGGAGGAAATATAGGAAAACTGCTCGGCCGGGGTCAGAAACAGCGTTTCGATCTCCGGCGCCAGCCGCCGGTTCATGCCCGCCAGTTGAAACTCGTACTCGAAATCCGACACCGCCCGCAGCCCGCGGAGGATCACCTCCGCCCCGCAATCACGCACGAAATCCACCAGCAGCGTGTTGAATGGCCGTATCTCCGCGACTCTCACCTTTGCCAACACCTGCTGCGCCAGATCCACCCGCTCCTCGAGGGAAAACCGTGGGCTTTTCCCCGGATTCGAGGCAATCGCTACAATCACCTTGTCGAACAGCAAACCCGCCCTTTCGATCAGGTCGCTGTGGCCATTGGTGATCGGGTCGAAAGTTCCGGGGTAGACGGCTATAGACATGACTCGATTCGGTGCATCCAAATGGGCGATGATAGTGCCGGCAGCGATCAAGTCAAATGACATATCGCAGTTGCCGACATCTTTCCTAAACGGAGAACAGATAGAAGGCCACCTGCCCGGCCCGCTGTTCCTTCCGCTGCCGCCAATTGGGGGGGAGCTCCGGCAGGGCAGTCGCCCTATCCGTTTCCAGATAGACCCAGGCGCCCGGTTTCAGCCAACCTCCGGCCTGCAGCCGCTGGCAGCAGGTCGCCACCAGATCGTCGGCAAATGGCGGATCGACGAAAACGATATCGAACGGCCGGGCCGGCTGGCGGCCCAGCCAGTCGAGGCTCTCCGCCTGCTCTACCCGCACTGCCTCGAGCCCCAGCAGCTCAATATTGCTCCGAATCTGAGACACCACTTCGGGCGAGCGGTCCAGCATTACCACCCTACCTGCGCCGCGGGAGGCCGACTCCAGACCGAGGGCGCCGCTACCGGCGAAAAGGTCCAGGCAGGCGGCGCCGGGAAGCCTGGTCTGCAACCAGTTGAACAGGGTTTCGCGCACCCGGTCAGAGGTGGGCCTGAGACCCGGCAGATCGGGAAATCGCAGCCTCCTGCCCCGATGACTGCCCCCAATGATGCGCACCAGGTTGGCCTGCCCCCGCTTCCGGCCTGTGTGTCGCACCGACTCAGCCCTCTTTATCCTCCTGTTCCCCGTTTCCCACCACCACGGTGACCAGGCGGTCCGGATGCACCCGGCGCCGGAAGGCATCCTTTATCTGTTCCCGGGTCACCGCCTCGATCTTGCCGACGAAGGTGTCCAGATAGTCCAACGGCAGGTCATAGAAGCCCAGCATCGCCAGATATTCCACAATTTTGCTGTTGCTGGAGATACGCAACGGAAACCCACCGGTGATGTTCTGCTTGGCAGCGGTCAACTCCTGCTCGGTAGGACCCTGATCGATAAAACGCTGCAGCGTCTCCCGCATCACATCCAGGGCCTGCTGCACCTTGGCGTTCTGAGTCTGGGCGCCGAGGATAAAAGGCCCATCACGCCGCATCGGTGAAAAATAGCTGTACACGCTGTACGAAAGCCCCCGTTTCTCCCGTACCTCTTCGCTCAACAGGGAGACCAGGCCACTGCCGCCGAAGATGTGGTTACCGACGTAGAGAATGAAATAATCCGGGTCGCCTCGATGCATCCCGGGCTGCCCCATCAGAATATGGCTCTGACTGGATGGGAATACCTTGTTGCTGGCCTCTGCCTCGCTCAAACCCTCCACTCCGGGTAATTCCGGGGCAGGCTCACCCGCCGGCATCCGCGCTGTGATTCGCTCCGCCAACCGCTCGGCCTGGGTTCGATCCAGGGCGCCCACCACCGCGACTATCGCGTTTCGCCCGACATAATACTGCTGGTGAAAAGCGACCACATGGTCCCGAGTCATAGCAGCCAGCGATGCCTGAGTCCCACCGCTGTCGCTGGCATAGGGGTGATTCCCGTACAGGGCCTCGAAAAAGGCCTTTTTCGCCACCGTTGCGGGGCTCTGTTCGTCTCTTCGCAGTGCCACCTGCATGGCCTGACGATTTCGTTCCAGGTCATCTGCTCGAAACCTGGGTGACTCCAGCACCGCGGTCAGGGTCTCGACCGCGGTAGCGAAGTTTTTGTCCGCCGAAAGGGTGCGGACCGAAACCCAGGCCATATCGCGCAGGGAGCCGGCCCCCAGCTCCGCCCCAACAGCCTCCATCCGCTGCGCTATCTGGTTGGCGTCCCACTCCCCGGCACCATCGGTCAGCAGGCTGTTGGTCAGTGTGGCCAGTCCGGGTCGGCTGCCGTCCCGGGCGCTCCCGGCATCGAACACCACCCGGATATCAACCATCGGCAGATCCGGGGCCTGCACGAACAGCACCCGGGCGCCGTTGGTTGTATTCCAGCTCTGAATCTGAGGGCCCGCCCAGAGGCATTGAGCCGGTAACACCAGTGCAAGCAGAGCGAATATCCAATATCTGTTCCGTTCAGTGACCATGACGATCTCCCGTTTGCGGGGCCTTGGGCTTGCCCGGCTCCAGCGGCAGGGGATCTAGCACGGCCACCGTCAAATCCTCATCGGTCAGGTATTCTCTCGCCACGCTGCGTACCTGTTCCGGGGTAACCTGCTGAATTCGGGTCACATACTCATCAAGCAGCCGCCAGTCGAGTCCGACGGTCTCCAACGTCCCTATCTGCATCGCCTGGTAGAATACCGAGTCGAGCTCGTAGACCTTGGCCGCCACCACCTGGGCCCGGACCCGCTCCATTTCATCTTCCGACACCAGTTCCTCCTTGAGCCGTTCAATCTCTCCCCGCAGTGCCTGTTCCAGTTCACCGATGTCATGTCCCTTGGCCGGTGTTCCGTCCACCAACAGCATAGCTGGCAAGCGGGTAAAGGCGTCGTACTGGGCCCCGGCCGAAACGGCGATCTCCCGGCCCCGTATCAGATTACGGCTGAAACGCGCGCTGTCGCCACCGTCCAGGATCGAAGCCAGCATATCCAGGGCATAGGGCTCCCAGTCATGCTCGGCGCTTCCTATCGCCGGTGTCTTGAAACCGAACACCAGATAGGGTTCACGGGCCGGCGCCCGGACGCGCACCCGGGTAATACCGCGCTGAGGAGGGTCTTTCAGCGGCTTCAGCTGCTGGATCTCCTCCGGCTGCAATGGCCCAAAGTGCTTCTTTGCCAACGCCAGAACCTCATCGGGATCCACATCGCCCACCACCACCAGGGTGGCGTTGTTGGGCGCATACCAGCGCCGATACCAGTCGAGGAGATCCTCAACCTGCAGATTTTCAAGATCGTTCATCCAGCCGATTACCGGGTGGGCGTAGGGCAGACTGCGATAGGCCACTGCGCTCAACTGCTCGTAGGTGAGGGAGTTGGGCTTGTCCTCAGTACGCAGCCTCCGCTCCTCTTTCACCACCTCGACCTCCTTGGCAAACTCCTCTGCCGGCAGGCTCAGGTTGCGCATCCGGTCCGCCTCCAGTTCAAACGCCACCTCGATGCGGTCTTTTGAGAGGGTCTGAAAATAAGCGGTGTAGTCCCGCCCGGTGAAGGCGTTTTCCTTGCCTCCGTTGGCTGCAATGATGCGGGAAAATTCGCCTGCCGGGTGACTCTCGGTACCCTTGAACATCATGTGCTCAAGGACATGCGATATACCGGTCAGGCCTGCTGGCTCATAAGAAGAGCCCACCTTGTACCAGACCTGAGAGACCGCTATGGGCGCCCGCCGGTCCTGTTTTACGATCACCTGCATCCCGTTGCCCAGCCGATACTCATGCACCTTCTCACCGGCCAGGGCCGGCAGCACGAATGCGAGCAGCGCGAGCGCAAAAATAGTTCTCATTTTTTTACTTCCTCGTCCCTTCGAAATGTTAGGATTTCGCCTCGACAGCGGCCGCAGATTCTTCCAGAGCCGGGCCGCAATGTCCAAAGCAGATGTGGTTTTACTGACAAGATAGGCCGTCATGGGTTCCCTGGCGCCGTGGATGACACAATATGTTTGGATTTGGAAGGCGATATAAAAAGCCGGGTCTTGAGGTTCCGACGGCCGAAACCACGGCCCCCGGAGAGCAAAGAGAGGGGCTACTGTTCCGTCTCAAGGGCCGTCTCTCCAAAACCCGCGGCAGATTCAGCGACGGTCTGGCCAATCTGGTCCTCGGCCGCAAGAGCATCGATGACGATCTGCTGGAAGAACTGGAGACCCTGCTGCTGATGGCCGATGTCGGCGTGGACGCAACCAGCCGCATCATTTACGACCTCACCGGCCGGGTAAAACGCAGAGAGCTGTCCGACCCGGAGACCCTTACCCGATCCCTGAAGGACCTGCTTTTGGAGACATTCGACGGCTGCGACCAACCGGTGGCCCAGCCGGCGGAAGGACGTCCTCAGGTGATTCTAATGGTTGGTATCAACGGTGCGGGAAAAACCACCACCATCGGCAAACTGGCCAAACGGTTGCAGGAAGAAGGGCAAAGCGTAATGCTGGCCGCGGGGGACACCTTCCGTGCCGCGGCAGTGGAACAGCTGCAGACCTGGGGCCAGCGCAACAACATTCCGGTCATCGCCCAGCACAGTGGAGCAGATGCGGCATCGGTCATCTTTGATGCCCTGCAGGCTGCCACTGCACGTGGCACTGATGTCCTGATCGCCGATACCGCTGGCCGCCTCCACACCAAGACCAATCTGATGGAGGAACTGGCCAAGATCACCCGGGTGATGAAAAAGATCGATCCGGAGGCGCCCCATGAAGTGATGCTGGTGGTCGATGCAACCACTGGCCAGAATGCCCTGAACCAGGCACAGCAGTTCAATCAGACAGTAGGTCTCAGCGGGATTACACTGACCAAGCTGGACGGCACTGCAAAGGGGGGGATCGTCTTTGCCATCGCCGACAGACTCAAGATACCCATCCGCTTTATCGGGGTTGGCGAAGCAATCGAGGACCTTCGTCACTTCGATGCAGCGGAGTTCGTGGACGCCCTTTTCGACCAATAGCCCCAGGTGCGAAACCCTCAACCATGATCTCTTTCGACAATGTGACCAAGCGCTATCCTGGCGGATACGAGGGGCTGAGCAATGTCAGCTTCCACCTTGAAGCCGGCGAAATGGCATTTCTGACCGGACACTCGGGTGCAGGGAAAAGCACCCTGCTCAAACTGATCGGGCTGCTGGAACGGAGTACCCGGGGGCAGGTGCGCGTCGCCGGTCGCAACCTGACGCGGCTTAAGAGCCGATTGATCCCCTACCACCGCCGCGAAGTGGGAATGATCTTTCAGGATCACCGACTGCTCTACGACCGCACGGTTTTCGACAACGTGGCCATGCCACTGATCGTGGCGGGACTGAGGCATAACGAGGTCGGTCGGCGGGTGCGCGCCGCCCTGGACAAGGTCAGCCTGCTGGACAAAGAGAAGGTCTACCCGATAACCCTTTCCGGCGGCGAGCAGCAGCGCGTTGGCATCGCCCGTGCGGTGGTGAGTAAACCCCCTGTGGTACTGGCTGACGAACCCACCGGCAACCTGGATCCAACCCTCTCCCAGGAGATCATGAGGCTTTTCGAACAGTTTAATCAAGTAGGCGTCACCCTGCTTATCGCTACCCATGACCTGGAACTGATCGGCCGCATGAAAAAACGTATTCTCATCCTGCGCGACGGCCGACTGGAGCGGGATGGATCGATACAGGTCTAAGGTGATGGCTAGACATACGAACAAAAAGCGCTCGGCGAGCTTTAACGGACGCCGTCATTTACGGCTGGACAGCTGGATTCTCCGCCATCTGCAGGTGGCGCTGGCGAGCCTGGGGAGACTGGCGCGCAGCCCCTTCTCCACCCTGATGACCTCCGCGGTTATCGGCATCGCCCTGGCCCTTCCGGCCGGCCTTCATCTGCTGCTTGGGAATATCCAGCAGCTGAGCGGCAACTGGGATGGAGCTGCCACCATCTCCCTGTTCCTCAGACAGGAGACGACACAACAGCGGGTTGACCGACTGGTGAAGGAGGTGCGGGCAAAGCAGGATGTTACCAGTGCCCGACTGATTACCCGGGAGCAGGCACTGGAGGAATTTCGGCGCCTCAGCGGCTTTTCGGGCGCCCTTGACAGTCTCGGAGAAAACCCCCTGCCAGCGGTAATCGTGGTGGAACCGTTGACCGAAACACCGGAAGCCGCGGAAGCCATGCTGAACGCGTTGCGACAGTTAACCGAGGTCGAGTTCGCCCAGCTGGATTTACAATGGGTACGTCGCTTTCACGCCATTGCCGATATTGCACGACGTGGAGTGCTGGTACTTGCCTCCCTGCTCGGCCTGGCGGTTTTGCTGATCGTGGTCAACACCATCCGCCTGGAGATTCAAAACCGCCACGCAGAGATCGAGATTACCAAGCTGATCGGGGCCACCAACGCCTTCATTCGGCGTCCGTTTCTCTATTGCGGTATCTTGTACGGTCTGTTTGGCGGCTTGATCGCCTGGCTGCTGGTCACTCTTTCTCTATCGCTGCTGGACAGTCCTGTCGCCAGACTGGCGGGGCTCTATGGCAGTGGTTTCCATCTCCAGGGCATGGATATCGCTGTCCTGCTCCTGCTGGTCAGCGGCAGCACCCTGCTGGGCCTGGGTGGTTCCTGGATCGCGGTGGGAAGGCATCTGAACGAAATTGAGCCGAGCTGAGGAATCAGCAGCGCACACCCCCCGAGAAAGGAACTTTCCTCATTTTTAGCACTCCCTCTTGAAGAGTGCTAAAATTTCTGGCACTCCCGTTTTGAGAGTGATAACATAATACTATAGTTAATTAGTAGGATATTTCAAATGGGCAAACAGCTTGCTATTGCGACCACCCTTCCCACCGGGGATATTGATTCCTATATAAGCGCTGCTTACCAGTTGCCTATGCTAAGCGCGGATGAAGAGTATAACTTGGCGGTGAGTCTACGCGACGACCAGGATCTGGATGCGGCCCGGGTGCTGGTGATGTCGCATCTGCGCTTTGTGATTAAAGTGGCTCGCGGGTATTCGGGATACGGTCTGGCCCTGCCCGACTTGATTCAAGAGGGCACCGTTGGCCTGATGAAAGCGGTTCGTCGCTTCGACCCGGAACTCGGCGTCCGACTGGTCTCTTTTGCTGTCCATTGGATAAAGGCGGAGATTCATGAATTCGTGCTCCGCAACTGGCGAATCGTCAAGGTAGCCACGACCAAAGCGCAACGCAAACTCTTCTTCAACCTGCGCAGTTCCAAGAAGCGGCTCGGCTGGTTCTCTCAGCAAGAGGTGGAGGATGTGGCACAGGAGCTAGGTGTCAAACCTCAAACGGTGCGGGAAATGGAGGCCCGACTGAATAACCACGACATGGCATTTGACGGCACCGCCGTTGCAGATGACGATCATACGCCGGCTGCGCCGGCCGCATACCTCCCGGACCTGCGGATGGAACCGGCTGCCCAGTTGGAGCGACTGGACACCGAGGATAACGACAGGCAGAAGCTGTACACCGCCCTGGCAGGACTGGATGAACGCAGCCGATCGATCCTGGAGGCCCGCTGGCTGGCGGAGAAAAAACTCACTCTTCATCAACTGGCCGAGCGTTTTGGGGTATCGGCGGAGCGCATTCGCCAGATTGAAAAGGCGGCAATGAAAAAAATCAGAGGCGAACTGGCGGCCTGACCCGACTGTCTCGCCAAGGGTAGGTTCTTGAGTTCGAAACCGGCATGTCCTCATCGCTTTTTTATGCAACAGAAAAGCGAGTGAAGGGCCGCATTCAAATCTCCTATTTTCCGCCAGTCAATTCTTTTGCTAGACTCGCCGGAGTCATAACCGAGATGACCGGGAAATAACAATACTAATATCCCAAAAAAGTTAAATAAATATCAGGAGATTATTAACGATGAAAAAACTAGCTTTGGCGCTGTCCCTGGCCGCCTTTTCCGCCGCCGGACAGAGCGCGGTCTTCATGTCAGCGGAGTGGGCCCAGCAGGCCTGCGAAGCCTGGAATGCTGAAGAACAGCTGACCACCGGGCTGGCGGGGGACTGGATCGACAACAATGCGGACCGGGGCTACAAGGTGATTCAGATCTACCGCACCGAATGCCCTGACAGCCCGCGGGTGGAACTGACCATAAGCGCCGAGGGCGGCATGGCAAAATGCACCTACGGAGGCGCGGTTGCCCATGCCGAATTAAACAGTGACGTCGACTATCTGATGTATGCCACGGACGAAGACTGGGTCTGCATGGGCGAGGGCAAATGGGGCTGCGGCCCAATGGGTGCCATGGCGACGGGTAAATTGAAATTCGAAGGACCTAAGATGGAGGCCATGAGTGTGATGGGGCCATTCGAAGGCTTCCTGCTGCTGACGGGCAAGGTGGAAACGAACAGAAATTCCTGCCCCTAGCGCATTCGACATCTGCGGGCCGGCTTGAATAGCCGACCCGTGATAGCCGACTAAAGGCCCCGTTAAAAGGGGCCTTTTTTTGCGTGCTCTAATGTGACATTTCTAGTCCGTTAAATTTTTGAAATCGAGATAAGCGCTTTGCTCCGAGGTCGATTCCCTTTAAAATTACGGTTTTATGCGCATCGGTATCATCTGATCCTAATAAACACCAGCCAGTCAATGCTGGCGTGACCACTGTCTCACCATTCGGCTAGAAAAACCTAGACTCCAGAGGAGGGTCCACTCAATGAAAATCGCTAATCCCCTGTCCACACTGGCCGCCGTCGCCGTTCTCGGCCTGGCCGCTGCCGGACAGACCCTGGCCGCCGACCCAATCAAGATCGGCAGTTTCCTGGCGGTCACCGGGGGCGCCTCCTTCCTGGGCGACCCGGAGCTCAAGACCCTGCAGATGTATGTCGATGAAATCAACGCCGGCGGCGGCATCGACGGCCGGCAGATCGAACTGGTGCACTATGATACCGGCGGAAATGCCAAAGAGGCGGTGGGTTTCGCCAAACGCCTGATCAAGAAGGACCAGGTAGACCTGATCGTCGGTGGCTCCACCTCTGGCTCTACCCTGGCGGCCATGCCGGAGGTGGGGAAGAGCGGGACGCCCTTTATCTCGCTGGCCGGCTCGGTCAAGATCATCGATCCGGTACAGAAATGGGTATTCAAGATGCCCCATACCGACCGGATGGCGGCGGCAAAAATATTCGAGGACATGAAGAAACGCGGCGTCAGCAAGATCGCCCTGATCAGCGGCAGCGGCGGTTTCGGCAAGTCCGGCCGCGCCCAGACGCTGGCCCTGGCCCCGGAGTACGGTATCGAAGTGGTATCCGACGAGTCCTACGGCGCCAAGGACACGGACATGACCGCCCAGCTGACCAAGGTCCGCGCCACCGATGCCCAGGCGATTCTCAATTTCGGTTTCGGTAGCGGCCCTGCCATCGTTACCAAGAATGTCCGGCAGCTGGGAATAGAACTGCCCCTCTATCAGTCCCACGGGGTTGCCTCCAAGAAATATATCGAACTGGCCGGTGACGCCGCGGAGGGCGTTCGTCTGCCCGCCGCTGCATTGCTGGTGGCCGACAAGCTGCCGGACTCCGACCCCCAGAAGCCTGTCCTGCTGGCCTATAAGAATAAATTCGAGGCGGCTCACGGCCCCGTTTCCACCTTCGGCGGCCATGCCTACGACGGTCTGTTTATCGCCGTGGAGGCGATCAAACGCGCCGGTGGCACCGACAAGGCCAAGGTGCGGGACGAGATCGAGAAGACCCAGGGCTTCATCGGCACCGGCGGCATCTACAACATGAGCGCCACGGATCATCTGGGGCTGGATCTCAGCGCCTTCAAGATGCTGGAGATCAAGGGCGGCGACTGGACCATAGTGGAATAGCGACCGCATACCAAGCTGCCGCGTAGCAGCGTCATGCGCGAACGGCGCTGCTACGGGTCCAGCCAATGACCGACCAGATACTGCAATTCCTGCTGACCGGTGTCACCGTGGGCGCTACCTATGCCCTGGTGGCCCTGGGCTTCGCCATTATCTATAACGCCTCCGACGTGGTGAACTTCGCCCAGGGCGAGTTCGTCATGCTGGGCGCGATGAGCGCCATCGCCCTCTCCGCCGGTGATGGCCTGCCGCTGTGGCTGTCCCTGCTCCTGGCGGTGCTCGTCACCGTGGGGGTCGGCCTGCTGTTGCAGCGTTTCGCCATCGCCCCGGCCCGGGGCGCCTCAGTGGTAACCACCATCATCATCACCATCGGCGCATCCATCTTCCTGCGCGGGGTCGCCCTGCTGCTGTGGGGCAAGGACATTTTCGCCCTGCCCCACTTTCAGCGGCGAGCGGCCTATCCATATCGGCGAGGCCACACTGCTGCCGCAGAACCTCTGGGTGATGGGCGGCGCCGGCGGTCATGGTGCTGGGCGTACACTGGTTCTTCAACCATACGATCCTGGGCAAGGCAATCCTGGCCTGCTCCTGCAATCGCACCGCTGCCCATCTGGTGGGGATCAACGTGGGCATGATGATGTTGATCGCCTACGGCCTTTCCGCCTTTCTGGGGGCCATGGCCGGAATCCTGGTCACCCCCATCACCTTCACCTCTTACGATGCCGGCGTGATGCTCGGTCTCAAAGGCTTTTCCGCCGCTATCCTGGGCGGCATGGGCAATCCGATGGGGGCGGTGGCCGGCGGCCTGCTGCTGGGTCTGATCGAATCCCTGTCGGCCGGGTTGATTTCCTCCGGCTACAAGGATGCCATTGGTTTCATCATCCTGCTGCTGGTGCTCTTCTTCCGCCCCAGCGGGCTGTTCGGCCGCACCTCTTCGGAGCGGGTATGAAACGGCTCGCCGGATTCTGGCTGCTGGCGGCGCTGGTGGTCCTGCTGCCGCTGGTCTTTCAGGACAACTATTACGTCACAGTGGTGGCGGTATCCGCCGGGCTGCATGCCATCCTGGCGGTGGGGCTCAATCTGCTGATGGGCTACGCCGGCCAGATCTCTCTGGGGCATGCGGCCTTCTTCGGCATGGGCGCCTACGCCTCGGCCATCCTCACCACCCGCTTTGACTGGGACCCCTGGCTGGCAATGGTGGCCGGCATTGGTCTGACCGGGGTAGTCGCCTTCCTGATGGCGCGCCCCATTCTGCGGCTGAAGGGCCATTACCTGGCCATGGCCACCCTGGGCCTGGGCATCATCGTGCACATCGTCCTGGTGCAGGGAGAGGAACTCACCGGCGGCCCGGATGGACTGGGGGGAATTCCTGGCCTGGCGATATTCGGCTGGCAGGTAAACAGCGACCTGCGCTGGTACATCGTCATCGGCGCCACCATGCTGCTGGTGGTCTGGCTGGCGTTGAACATCATCGCTTCCCGCAGCGGCCGCGCCCTGCGCGCCCTGCATGGCTCCGAGGTTGCCGCTGAAATGATGGGCATCAACACCACAGCAACCAAGACCGGGGTGTTCGTGCTGGCGGCGATCATCGCCTCCCTGGCGGGCAGCCTGTTTTCCCATCAGCAGACCTTTATCAGCCCTGATTCCTTCAGCTTCTTCTTCTCCATCGAACTGGTCACCATGGTGGTCTTGGGGGGAATGGCCTCGACCTATGGGGCGGTCTTTGGCGCTATCGTCCTTACCTTCCTGCCGGAACTGCTGGTGGTGTTCGAAGATTACGAAGTGATGATTTTCGGCGCTATCCTGATGCTGATTATGATTTTTCTCCCCCAGGGCCTGTTCGTCGGCCTGCAGGAGTTGCTGGGGCGGCTGTGGCGGAAAAAAACACCGCTCGGGGCCAGCGCCGAAGAGGGTAACCATGGCGCTGCTTAAGGTCGAAGGATTGAGCAAATCCTTTGGCGGTGTCACCGCCATCGCCGACCTCCGCTTTGAGGTGCCCGAGGGACAGGTCTATTCAGTGATCGGCCCCAACGGAGCGGGCAAGACCACACTGTTCAATATGCTGTCGGGTATCTATCGACCTGACGAAGGCCGCGTCCGATTCCTGGAGCATGAACTAATCGGCCGGCTGCCCCATCAGATCGCCCGCCTGGGTCTATCCCGCACCTTCCAGAATCTGCAACTGTTTTTCAACATGAGCGCACTGGACAACGTCATGGTCGGCTGCCACCTCCGGACCCGCAGTGGTCTGCTCGGTGCCGCCCTGCGCCTGCGCAGCGTGGTTCGGGAAGAGCATCAGGCCCGCCAGTGGGCGCTGGAGTCGATGACACTTTGCGGGCTGGAGGCGTTTGTCGGCCAACAGGCAGGGGCGCTGTCCTACGGTGTCTTGAAACGGCTGGAGATTGCCCGTGCCCTCGCGCTGCAGCCCAAGCTGCTGTTGATGGACGAACCGGCTGCCGGGCTCAACGATACCGAGACCGTAGAGATGCAACAGCTCATCCGGCGCATCTGCGAGACAGGTATCACCGTACTGCTGGTGGAACACAACATGGACCTGGTGATGCGGGCCTCCGACCGGATCCTGGTGCTGGACTACGGCAGCCGGCTGGCAGAGGGTACGCCCCAGGAGATTCAGAATGACCGCCGGGTGATCGATGCATATCTGGGAGGAGAGGTGCAGTATGCCGTCTGAGCGCGCGCCCCTCCTGCAGGTGCAGGATCTTTCCACGCGCTATGGACCGGTGCAGGCCCTGCACCAGGTATCGATCAGCGTCAGCGAGGGGGAACTGGTCGCCATGGTCGGAGCCAATGGCGCCGGCAAGACCACTCTGTTGCATACCCTGTCCGGGGTACAACGGGCCAGTGGTGGCACCGTCGCGCTCGACGGACGGGAGATCACCCGGCTGGCACCCCACCGCATTGTCCGGGCCGGCATCTGCCACGTCCCCGAGGGCCGTCAGGTCTTCCCGCCGCTGAGCGTGGAGGACAACCTCCGGCTCGGAGGCTACGCCGTGCGTTCAGACCGGGAGTGGATAGCATCGGAACTGGGCTATATTTACGAGCTTTTCCCCATTCTGAAAGAACGCGCCAAACAGGCCGCCGGCACCCTCTCGGGCGGCGAGCAGCAGATGCTCGCGATCGGTCGGGCACTGCTTGGGCGCCCCCGACTGTTACTGCTGGATGAGCCATCCATGGGCCTGGCCCCCCTGCTGGTGAACGAAATCTTCCGGGTCATTCA
Source organism: uncultured Gammaproteobacteria bacterium (assembly GCA_963820955.1). Taxonomy (GTDB): domain Bacteria; phylum Pseudomonadota; class Gammaproteobacteria; order Chromatiales; family Chromatiaceae. The sequence continues at coordinate 97,924 of CAWGCA010000048.1, forward strand.
GCGCCTGAACCAGCAGGGCGTCACCATCCTGCTGGTGGAGCAGAATGCCAGGGCAGCCCTGGGCATCGCCCACCGAGGCTATGTATTGGAAACGGGGCGGGTAGTATTGGCAGCCAGTTCCGAACAGCTGCTGGCCGATGAAGCGGTACGCAAGGCGTACCTCGGATACTGAGACCAGCAACAGTAGGCACCCAACTTCAACCTAAGGAACGGATAAGCATTCATGTACGTCGCACAGATCATGTCCACCAAACTGGATACCGTCAGGGCAGATACCAAACTCTCGCAGGCCGCCAATCTGATGCGGGAGAAGAATCGCCGTTTCCTGCCGGTGGTGGATGAGAAAAACCGACTGGTCGGCCTGTTCAGTCACAAGGAGCTGGCACGGGCGGCACCCTCCGACATCACTACCCTGTCGGTGGGTGAGGTAAACTACCTTACCTCCAAGATCACGGTCGGCGAGCTCATGCAGCAGAAACCGCTCACCTGCAGCGCCGGAACCCTGGTGGAGGAGGCGGGCCTGCTGATGCGCCAGAACCGGATCGGCTGTCTGCCGGTACTGCATCAGGATCATGTAGTGGGTGTGATCACCGAAGACGATATCCTGGATTTTCTGCTCGATATTACCGGCTGCAGACTCACCGACACCGCCCGCATCGCGGTGCATCTGCCTGACCAGACCGGGATGCTGGGCAACCTGCTGAGACGGATCAACGAATACGGCGGCTATATCGCCACGGTCGTCTCCCCGGTCTCCCCGATTGAAGCCGGTAAACGTATCGCCATTATCCGTTACCGGGCTGACAATCCCGCAGGCTTGGACGATCACCTGCAGGAACTGGGTTACGACCTGGTCGCCGAAGAGCTGCCCGATGATTAACTGGCCGTTATTGCCACAACATCCGGGCTGCCCCGGCTTACCGGCAGCAGTGCGGGACCGGTGGGCATTCGATCGCCACTCTTTTAGAATGAGCGCCTGATGTCCGGTGAACAGCAACGGGCTGAGCAGATCGGGCACTGGCTGGTCCAACAGGACAGGTTTGCCCGACTACTGGGGATCGAATTGGAAGCGGTCGAACCTGGTTTCTGCCGGGTCGGACTCACCGTGACCGGCGATATGCTGAACGCCGTCGGCCTTACTCATGGCGGCGTCACCTTTACCCTGGCCGATTTTGCCTTTGCCGTAGCCTCCAACTCCCATGGTACGGTGGCCGTCGCGCTGTCGGCGCAGATGAACTATCCCGCCGCCAGTCGCCAGGGGGATCGACTGACTGCAGAGGCACGGGAAGACAACCGGACCGGCCGCACCGGTCTCTACACTATCGAGGTCCGAGGCGCCGATGAAAGGCTGGTGGGGCTGTTCACCGGCACCGTTTTCCGGCGCTCGGATGCCTTATCGGATTGGATGAACGGAGAACAACAATGATTCTGCATACCAAGTTCGAAACATTGCCGCGGGAGGAACTCGAGGCGCTGCAGCTTAAACGGCTCCGGAGCACTGTCGAACGCTGCTACTACACGGTAGGGTTCTACCGGGACAGCATGGACGACCTAGGCGTCAAACCCAGCCATATCAAGACCCTGGCCGACGTCCGGCTTCTGCCCTACACCAAAAAAGAGCATCTGCGGGAGAACTACCCATTCGGCCTGTTTGCCGTTCCCACCGACCAGGTGGTGCGGGTCCACGCCTCCTCTGGTACCACCGGCAAACCCACGGTGGTCGGCTACACTCAGCGGGATATCGCCACCTGGGCGCAGCTGGTCGCCCGCTGCCTCGCGGCCTCCGGGGTAAGACCCGGGGACCGGCTGCACAACGCCTATGGCTATGGTCTGTTCACCGGCGGTCTCGGTCTGCACTATGGCGGTGAGGAACTGGGCGTGATGGTTACCCCCATGTCCGGCGGCCAGACCCAGAAACAGATCATGCTGCTGCAGGACTTCAAGCCGACCGCTATCAGCTGCACCCCCTCCTATGCCCTCAATCTCGCCGAGGAAGCCGAACGCATGGGGGTGGATATCCGGAAACTGCCGCTGCGGGTGGGCATCCATGGCGCGGAGCCCTGGACCGAGGAGATGCGTTACGAGATCGAGTCCCGTCTCGGTATCGATGCCATCGATATCTACGGCCTGTCGGAGGTGATAGGTCCCGGTGTGGGGAACGAGTGTATCGAGGCCAAGAGCGGCCTGCACATCTGGGAGGACCACTTCCTGGTGGAGTGCGTGGACGTGGACTCCGGAAAACCCCTGCCCTACGGCGAGGAGGGGGAGATCGTCTTCACCTCCCTGACCAAGGAGGCCTTCCCCATCCTGCGCTACCGCACCCGGGATATCTCGGTGCTCAATCCCGCCCCCTGCAAATGCGGGCGTACCCACGTTCGGATGCAGCGGATCACCGGCCGCAGCGACGACATGCTGATCATCCGCGGCGTCAACGTCTTCCCGTCCCAGGTGGAATCCGTGCTGATGCAGACCGAGACCCTCTCCCCCTTCTATCAGATCGAGGTATTCCGGGAGGGTAGTATGGACAGCATGATGGTCAACGTGGAAGCCAGCCCGCCGCTAATGGAGCAACCCCAGGAGGCGCGCGACAAGGTGGCGCACAAGGTGACTCGCGACATCAAGGACTTCATCGGCGTCAGTTGCAAGGTCGTGATCAAGGGAGTCGGCGAGGTGCCTCGCTCCCAGGGCAAGGCGGTGCGGGTCATCGACCATCGCAAGAAATAAACGGCCTTCCGGCAGCAATTCGACTGCCGGGAGGTACCGGCAAATCGAGCCGCAAACCATAGAACTCGACCCTCAGTCTTTGCATCGGTCGATTCGGTGGCTAAACTTGAAGATTCGGGCAAGCTTGCTCTTGCCATCCAGATAAAAAAGGTGACGACATTGAACGCTGTGAATCCCCTGCCGGCCACTGACCGGCGCTTTATGTCAGGTAATGAGGCAGTGGCTCGCGGCGCCTGGGAGGCGGGTTGTCGGGTGGCAGCCGCCTACCCCGGAACCCCCTCCACCGAGATCCTGGAGTACGCCTCCCAGTTCCCGGAGATGTACAGCGAATGGTCGGTGAATGAAAAGGTCTCCCTGGAGGTCGCGATCGGCGCCTCCCTGGCCGGCAGCCGTGCCCTGTGCGCCATGAAGCACGTCGGGCTCAACGTCGCATCGGATGCCCTGATGACCAACACCCTGATCGGGGTGGGCGGTGGACTGGTGATTGCCGTGGCTGACGATGTGGGGCTTTCCTCATCCCAGAACGAACAGGATTCCCGCTTCTGGGGGCGATTTGCCCATGTTCCAATGCTGGAGCCTTCGGACGCCCAGGAGGCCTACCAGTTCACCAAATTCGCTTTCGAGCTGTCAGAGCGCTTCGAGGTACCAGTCATCCTGCGCCTGACCACTCGTATCTGTCACGTAAAAGGGGTCGTTGTCCCCGCTGATCGCCAGGAGTTCTCCCTGGAGCAGGGGTTCCAGAAGGACCCGGCCCGCTGGGTGATGGTGCCTGGCAATGCAAAAGCCCGCATCCCCATGATGTTCGAACGGGAACAACGCCTGCGAGAATACAGCGAACAGAGTGAGCTCAATATCATTCAGCAGGGCAGCGACCCACGGGTCGGCTTTGTCACCTCGGGCCCCACCTTCATGCATGTCCAGGAGGCGTTCCCCAACGCCCCGTTGATCAAGATTGGAATGAGCTATCCGCCACCCATCGAGATGATCCGAAGCCTGTCCAAGCAGGTGGAGACGCTGGTCGTGGTGGAGGAAGTGGAACCTCTGCTGGAGACCGAAATCAAGGCCGCCGGCATTAAGGTGCTCGGCAAAGATATCCTGCCCCGGGCTGGCGAACTCTCCCCGAATATTCTGCGGCCGGCGATTGCCGGGCTGCTGGGTGAGGAGATCGGCGAACAGACCAGTGCCGCGGCCCCTGTCGACCAGCCGGTAGCGGCACACCTGGAGATCGCCAAGGATCTGTTTCCACGCCCGCCGACCATGTGCGTGGCCTGCCCGCACCTGGGCATCTACTACTGCCTATCCAAGATAAAAAACACCACCATCTCCGGCGATATCGGCTGTTACACCCTGGGGGCCGGTCAGCCATGGAACGCATTGGATACCTGTGTCTGCATGGGGGCCTCCATGGGTATAGCCCTGGGGCTGGACAAAGGTCGTGTCGAGGCCGACAAAAACAAGAAGATCATCGCGGTGATCGGAGACTCCACCTTCATGCACATGGGTTTGCAGGGACTGCTCGACATGACCTACAACCGGGGGAATGTAACGGTCCTGCTGCTGGACAACCGCGCAGTGGGGATGACCGGCGGTCAGAACAACCCCGCCAGTGGCCTGGATATCCATGGAGAACCGGCACCCAGGGCGAATTTCCGCAAACTGGTGGAGGCGCTTGACGTCAAGCCCGACCGCATCCACGAGGTGAACCCCTACGAGTTGCCGGTGCTGTTCAAGGCGATCCGGGAGGAGGTTAAGGTACCGGATACCTCGGTGATCATCACCAATCAGCCCTGCGTGCTGGTGGATTTTTACGCCTCCCAGCCGCCCTTGACGGTGGACGAAGAGAAGTGCACCGGTTGCAAGAACTGTTTAGACGTAGGCTGCCCGGCGATCTTTGTCACACGGCGGGAGACCGTGGTAAAACCCAATGGCAAGGAGAAGGAACTGGCCTTCGTGGGTATCGACACCCAGGCCTGCACCGGCTGCAATCTCTGCCCTAAAACCTGCGGTCCGGACGCCATTGTTCCGCTGGAAAACTTCAGCCGCGAGTGAACGAGTGAAGTGCCTCATGCTGGCGCAGCACTGCGCTGCTGGAACGGGGTTCAAACCACGAGTCGATTTGCCTGACAAGGGCAGCAAGGGTTAAACGTAGTTAAACAAGCGAGTCCATCTTGAGCGAGAATAAAATCACCAACATCCTGGTATCCGGCATCGGTGGCCAGGGTGTAATGACCGCCGCCGAAATCATCTCCCAGACAGCCCTGGCTCAGGGCTATGATGTCAAAAAAACCGAAGTCGCGGGTATGGCCCAACGCGGGGGCGTAGTCACCTCCCACGTCCGTTTTGGAGAGCGGGTGTTCTCTCCCGCGATCCCCAACGGGGAAGCGGACATCCTGGTCGGTTTCGAGCCGGCCGAGGCGCTGCGCTGGTGCGCTCATCTGAGACCCAACGGCGTGGCGATGGTGAACCGGGTAAGACAGGAGCCACCGGTGGTGAGTTTCGGCCTGTACGATTATCCAGAGGATCCGATCGGCGATATGCGCAGGGCCGGGATAAACGTACACGCCTTCGACGCCGGGGAAATTGCCCGGAAACTGGGCAACTTCCGACTGGTAAACACCGTCATGCTGGGGGCCATCTCCGGCTATCTCCCCTTTCCCGCCGAGGTGCTGAAAGAGGCGATCCTGGAGCGCTTCCGGGCGCGCAAACCGAAACTGGTAGAGATCAACGAACAGGCCTTCGAAGCGGGGCGCGCCGCCGAGGCCGCTGCCTGAATACCAACCCATCAATGGCGCACTGGCATCCCGCCTCCTGGCAGAAACTGCCGGCCAGGCAACAGGCCATATACCCCTCTGCCGAGGCGCTGGAGCAGGTATTGAACCAGCTATCCAGCATGCCCCCCCTGGTTACATCCTGGGAGATAGAAGGCCTTAAAAGCCAACTGGCCGCCGCCGCCAGGGGCGAGGCCTTCCTGCTCCAGGGCGGAGATTGCGCCGAAAACTTCAGCGACTGTTGCTCGCCGATCATCACTAACAAACTGAAAATCCTGCTGCAGATGAGCCTGGTCCTGATCCACGGGCTCAACAAAAAGGTGATCCGGGTCGGCCGCATCGCCGGCCAGTACGCAAAACCGCGAACCGCAGACACCGAAACCCGCGCTGGCGTCACCCTGCCAAGCTACCGGGGCGATCTGGTGAACGGCCCGGATTTCTGCATCGACGCCCGAACCCCGGACCCGATACGCCTGTTGCGGGGCTACGGCCGCGCCGCTATGACCCTGAACTACATTCGGGCCCTGTCGGATTGCGGCTTTGCCGATTTACACCATCCGGAAAACTGGGATCTGGATTTCGTTCGTCACGCCCCCCGGGCAGACGAATATCGACGGGTGGTCAGTGCGCTTGCCAGTTCCCTCCGCTTCCTGGAGACCCTAGGGGGTGGCGGCAGCGAACTGAACCGGGTGCAATTCTTCACCAGTCACGAAGGCTTGCATCTTCGCTATGAACAGGCGGTGACCCGCCAGGTACCCAACCGCCCCGGCTGGTACAACCTGGGTACCCACCTGCCCTGGATCGGTTTGCGCACTGCCAACCTGGATGGGGCGCATATCGAATATTTCCGGGGCATCGTGAATCCGATTGGCGTAAAGATAGGCAGTGGCATGTCGGAACTGCAGGTGCGTCAACTGGGGGAATGTCTGAATCCGGATAACGAACCGGGCAAACTGGTCTTGATTCACCGGTTTGGCGCAGACCAGATCGCCGCCAGTCTGCCACCGTTGATTGATGCAGTGCAACGCAATGGAATGCCGGTACTTTGGGTCTGCGACCCCATGCACGGCAACACCGAAACCACTGCCAGCGGTTACAAGACCCGCCGTTTCGAACGGATATTATCAGAGCTGGAACAAGCCCTTGACCTGCACCGGCAACGGGGTAGTATCCTGGGCGGGGTTCATTTCGAACTGACCGGCGATGACGTCACCGAGTGTATCGGTGGGGCCCGCGGCCTGGATGAAGCCGGGCTTGAACGCGCCTACCTGACCCAGGTGGACCCCCGTCTCAACTATGAGCAGGCACTGGAGATGGCGATGGCCATCGTGCGAAAAACCGAGAATTGAGGGTACCCCTTATCCCTTCAGTTACCGTCGACAAACCAGGGCTCTTGCACCGGCCCGGGTGCGGCCGACACAGGGCTCGAACTGGCTGTGGCTTCGAACGCCGCTGCAGCAGCCTCTCCGTTCAGCCAGCGATTCTGCTCCATGACCCGATTCAGGCCTGAACGCATCACTTTCGATTCCTTCTGTATTATCTGATCGACACGCTCCACCTCGGCCACCTCCGCCGATTGGTAGGTATCCCGACCGGTACCGACAATCTTCGGGGTAATCAGAATGACTGTTTCGGTATTTGCGATCTTTTTCGCCTTGTTGGAGAAAAGCAGATTGATACCAGGCAGGTCGCCCAGCACCGGAACACCTTCGCGGGTCTCATCCACCTGCTGTTTGATCAACCCTCCGATAAAGACGGTCTGACCGTCTGCCACCAGCATATTGGTAGAGACCTGGGTCGTGGTCTTAGACGGTATGCCGTCATCGGAGACACTGCCGGTACTCACCTCCGGTGAGATCTCCATCAGTATCTCCCCTTTGTCGTTGACCGAGGAGGTCACCCGCAGAATGATACCCGAGGCCAGGTACTCGATACTCTCGGAGGTTACCTGGTTAATAGTGGTGGTCACGCTGTAGCCCTGCTCCTCGCCCACGATCACAAAGGCCTCCTTGTGTTCCAGTGCAAGCAGCTTGGGCGCCGACAGGGTTCGCAGCCGGCCACGGATCTTGAGGGCGTCGAGCGCTACCTCGATGTTTGAGTTGACAAAGTTGAAAAACAGGCCCGGCGAGATAGGGTTCGACAACCGACGGGTCCCCAACTCACCATCCGAGAAGATCCGTTTCCAGTCGAGGCCGAACGACTCGCTGTCTGCCAGGCCCACCTGCAGTATCCTCGCCTCTATCAGAATCTGCTTCGGCTCACTGTCAACCACCTGCAGCAACTTTTCAATCCGTTCCAGGAAGGGAGGCAGATCCTCAACCACCAGCAACCGGCGGTCGCTCAGCTTGGTGATCTTTCCGTATTCCGAAAGATGCTTGCTGATAATCGGCTCCACATCGTCGGCATTGGCGAAATACAATCTGAAGGTCTTCAGATCGGTCATGCCCCCCAGGCTGTATTTCCCCGTTTCATCGCGGTCGACAATCAGGTAACTGCCGTTTCGCTTGTTTACGGCATAACCGGCCGCATCGGTAATGGAGCGTATCGCCTGATCCAGGTCGACATCATAGAGATTTACCGAAATCTTCCCCTCCACGCCGTCGGAAACGAGGATATTTACCCGTTGCTGCCGTGACAGCATCTGCATCACCTCGCGAAATTCCACATCCTGGAGGGTGATGGTCAGTTTGGTATCCTCAGCAAATGCGGTAAACGCCAGCAACAGAAGCAGCAACGTAAGACAGTGCCGTAATCTACTCTGACCTAGCGACGGCAAACTTGGATAACTGTTAGTCATTCTTTTTCTGATCCTTTCGCCCCCACGTCGAAGGTGTATCTGTCGCCATCCCTGACAAAAACCGCCGCCCCTTCGCCGACGGATTCCAACCGAAATCCCCCGAACTCTTCGCCCACTTCGACTATCTCACCATCCACATTGACCAACGGGTGACTGCTAGAAGCCAGTGTCGCACTCAGTATCAGACGAGAAGGTTGTTGCCTGGTGCTCTGCTCCGGGGTCGGCTCCACTGAGGGTTCCCGCACCAGCTGAGGCTTGCGGAAGGGGTTGTGCTGCAATCCGTACCGGGAGTCATCTGCCGACACCAGGCAGCCAGCGCCCCAGATCGCGATTAAAAAAACTGTACCTTTGAGCCAGGGGGCATCCATTACTGTTCCGTTCGATAAGAAACCATCGTCAGCTTCACCCGAAGTTCGGGGTCCTCCTGCTTGTCGTTCTCCGGCGTAATCTGATACCGCTTGATCACCACGAACCCGAGTTCGCGGCCCAGGGTTCGCAACCAGTCGAAAAACTCGAAATACCGCCCCACCACTTCCACTTCGAACAGGAGTTCTCGAAATATCTTAACGGTCTGCCCCTCCGCCGGCCTGACACTGACCAGTTCAACCCCCCTTTCCCAGGAAATCTTCTGTAGCCGGCCGATGATGTAGGACTCCATCTGTACCACCGGGAGATCCGCCGTATCACCGTGCAGCCGATGGTTGAGATCTTCCAGCTGCGCTCGTTCCTGCTCCAGTTGCACCGCCAACTGACTGCCGTTATTGACAATCTGCTGCAGATGATCACGGGTCTCCATTGACGCGCGGTAGGTTTTGATCTGGGGCCAGAGTAGAAAGGAGAAGAGCAGCACAGCCAGCACTGGCACCGATGACCCCAGCATCAACCTGAGCACCCGCGGTTCGATAGCTTGCAGAATTGCCCACATCAGCCGTGGGCCTCCTTTCCCGCTGCCACAATCACCGCCAGACTGAAATCCACCAACTTGGCATCACCATGTTCTCTGAGCGTCGTGTTCAGCACCCGAACCGCATGGATCTCCGGCTGGCTGATCAGGCGCGTTACGAAACTGGAGAGCGCCGCATGATCCAGCGCCTGACCCTTAATCGTCATATGGGTTTCTATTTGCCAGGTCTCCGCATCTTCTCCCTCACTGCTGACCGGAACGACAATAAAATATCCGGTATTTACTGTCTTTTGCCCGGCCTTTCTTACCGATCCCGCACGCCGGAACTCCCAGCTGAGAAACCATACGTTTTCACCCGTCAACGCGCGGTCGATGGTTCGAAAAATCTCTCCCACCGCCGAACCACTGCGTAGACCTGTCAGCAGACGCCACTGCTTATCAAGCTCTTCTTTCCGACTCTTCAGTTGCTTCAGTTCATCGCGCTGCTGGGTGGAGATCGCCTTTCGGGCCTGCAACTGCTCGACCTCGGATTCGACCTGTTGCGTTCTATGGAGGAAATACCCAAATCCACCCGCATTCACGAGCACGATGACGCACCCGGCCAAAAGCACTAATGTGATCCAGCGCAACAGCTGCTTTCTAAAGCGATAGTCTCCCGGTATCAGGTCGATTTCATGCATCCGGTTCCATCCCCCGCAGAGCCAGTCCTGTGGCAATCACCATCTCCGGCCGTATCCCTTCCACCCGCCCCCCCTGCTCGTCGGTCACAGGTTGCTCAAGGGCACGCAGACTTTCGCCCATCGGGATTACGGGGATGTCCAGCAAGCTGCCCAGCAACTCGTCTGCGCCCCGCCAGGAGGCGATCGAACCCAACAGATAAATCCTGGCTACCGGATTGCCCCGGGTTTCGGATGCGCTGAAAATCAACACCCGGTTTATCTCTTCGATCAGCCGCAGAAACAGGGGTTTGAATATCTCCCGCAGGGTCTCTGATACTTGTCCACCCACTATGGACAAAGACTCTCCAGCCGGAGGGTCGGTGCCGTCGAAACCGTTTTCGAGCAACAGCTTCCTCGCCAACGGCTTGCCGATGTCCAGTGCCTTACAGAGGTGCTGCAACAGCGGCTCTTCCCCAAACTCCACTTGCTGGTCCAGCAGCAGTCGGCGGCCGGAAACCATAGTGAGGTAACTCACCTCCCGACCCGAGTTTATGACCAGCACTGTCTCCTCGCCGGATGCGCCCGGCAGCGAGGAGAACAGCCGCTTGATAGCGGCAGGCCCGATATCCAGCGCCATTACCTCCAGGCCTGCCCTGTCCAGCAGATTCAACAGTTCGACTACATGCTGCTTTCTCGCCATCGCCACCAGGGTCAGGCGGTCTTCGTCTCCGGGGTTTGCACGGATAGGAAGGTAATCGATCATGAAGTCTTCCAGCTTTCCATCAATACGGGCAGCCACCAGTTCCAGTATCGTCTGCTCATCCCCTTTGCTGCTGTTTGGATAGGAGAGAGGAATGATTTTGACCTCTTCTGGTGGCAGCGCGGTTACCACTCGCTTGCCGCTAAAAGAACCGCGCTTGAGCGCGGCACGCACCAGTTTCCTCACCCTTCCAGGTGATGCGAACACCTCCTGCCGGCTGCCGGAGTAAGGCAGCTTTGACCGTGCAACCAGTGAAATCCCTCCCTGTTGCGTCTTTCTCAGCTGCACCATTCGAATCTCTTCCTGGGCGAGTTCCATTCCAATCGGACCCACCCAGCTTGAACCGGAGAGCGAGGGTGTACTGCCTCGGAGCAGCCAATTCAGGCTAAACATCAATCAGCCTTGCAGCGCCATGCTGACGAACCCGCTGCTCGTTTTCTGCCCGGACACCCGTGCCTTGGCATCGTAGAGTGCTTTGTCTGCGGCGCGGTATACAGCATCCAGGGAAACCTTGGCGTTTAGATCTATGGAGATAATCCCGGTGCTGATGTGTACCTGGTCGTCAGCACTGGCAACATCGAGCTGCGGATCAGATTTCAATGAGGCCGCGGCCCCGAGAATCAGTCGTTCAGGATTGTCGCTGGAATAGAGGAGCGCGAATTCATCCCCTCCGATCCGAACCAGATGTTCGTGGTCCGAGAAATGGACCAGAAAATTTGCAACCAGACGGCGCAGCACCAAATCACCGTAATCATGCCCCTTGCTGTCATTCAACTGTTTGAAATCATCCACATCGATCAAGGCAAAAATAAAACTCCGGCCCTTATCCCGATAATCTGCAATGATGTCTTCAAACTTCTGCTCCAGGAAGCGTCGATTCCAGGCACCGGTCAACGGATCCTTCAGAGAGAGAATCTCCATTCGGTGACGTGCCTTCTCCAGTTCATAACGTGATGTAATATCGTGCTTCCGTACCAGAATACTGCGGGCGATCACTGTCAGGGTGGCAATGCCCGCACTGAGCATCACAAACTGAAGCATCCACAGTGTCTCCCGATCGAAACGCCCGCCGACAGAGAGGGTCGACAGGGTAAATACCAGGTAGATCAGCAGCACGATGACCAGCGCCTCGCGCAGCCCCCAGGGAACCAGCGGCATAACCAGAAACAACAGCACCACGCTGCCAAACAATGCCGAATCAAAGCTACCGGCCTGATGGGCAAGCAACACAAAGGCCACCCCATTGACAACCAACAGCGTAATCCCAAGCAGGTAAAGTACCTTGATCTCTTGTACTGCACGGGCTGATATCGCCATATGAAGGGAAAGTGCCGCCAGCACCGAGCAGGTATAGATGTAGATCTGATCGAATCCGAGCAAAGCGTATAGCAGGGTGGCAGCAGAGAGCAGCAGCAGAGAAACGATGCCAAGTGCGACTACCCCTTTACGGGCATCGAGAAACATCAGTTTTTCTGCATACTCAGACAGACCAGGCCGCCCAAACCGAGTGAGCGACCAGAGATCCACGAGTCCCTGCAAACGCTGTTTCAATCTTTCCTCACCCATTGGAATCAATCCATCAACGAAATAAAGTATCCCGTTTTTTTATCGGCGAGAGAGGGAGAACCTTTACGCGAGGGGGAGAGATAATACCTCAGAGAGGAGGCGATACTGCCGCCAGACGAGTGGTCCGATCAGGCCTGTGCCTGATGCGCTTGTGGATAGATGAGATTCAGAACCTTATCGACCTGTTTCTCTGCCTCATCTCTTGACGCAGCGCACTGCTGTGGAGAAAGGTCTGTGCCCTGCCAGGCAAACGGATCGACCCTCTGAAGCCAGGCGTCGGGATCCTCGTCCGGTGATTCCGCGGCTTCGGTCAAAACTGAAGCCAGATGCACGATGCAGGTTTCGAGGGGGAATTCGGTTGCCTTTTCCGGCTGAATATGAAACTCGGTCGACTCCTGGAGACTTTTCGGCATACCCCAGAGACCCATCAGGGCACCTCCGACACGGGCATAGTGCAGTCCAAACAGTTCCTGCTCAACTCTAAAGAGAGATTGGCCTGTCTCGGCCGCTTTCTCTATCGCCTGTTGCGATAGCTCGGGGATCGACTGATACATAATCAGGTGACCGATATCCCGCAACAGACCACAGACGAACAGCCGTTCACTGTCCAGCACATTGCATTGATAGGCGAGCATCCGTGCCATCACCCCGCAGTAGATGCTGCGTCGCCAATAGGTGGCCATATCCATCACTTCCGTGGACATGCCCTGGAATCTTTCCACTACTGTGGTGGCCAGAACCAGATCGTGCACCTGCTGGGTTCCGAGCATGGAGACCGCGCGGGACACCGTTTCAATCTTGGCGGCAAATCCAAAAAAGGGACTGTTGACCAGCCGTAACAGGCGCGCCGTTATACCCGGGTCTTTGCTGATGACATCTGCCACATCAGCCATCGCGAAGTCTGGTCGGTCAAGCACCTCCTTAAGCTGAAGGTAGACCTGAGGAAGGGAGGTCAGCTTGGCCTTCGCAGTGACCCGTTCCCAAATCGTCGCCATCACGCGCTCCCGCTTAAAAAACTTACCACCACCCGAGCTGTACTACACCTTGCAAGCATGTAGCCAGAACCCAATAAATTCAAGAAAAAACCCCTGCTATGCTGATGATCTTGTCGCCCTGAGAAACTATCGGCCGCTATTGGCATTTCTTGATACCAATTCCCATTTACCAGTGTCAGTGTACTCTTCCGCTACAGGTCACAGGTGTTTGCCATCACTATCCCCGATATTGACTCTCGCCAGAAAAAGCGTCTCTGAGCTATCTTGAGGTCAGGCTGTGCAATTCATCCTGACTGTTCTCGATCACTACCCGGGTCCAGATCAGCCCACTCTCTGCAGCGCTGAAGTTGTTGCCATCACCGTCGTAATGGGCAAGATAGACCAACCTTCGCACCGAGGTCCCCGGGGCGTCGGAAAAGAGATCGACAACAACACCTGGCCCTCCTGCGATATTGGCCTGCTCACTAAGCACGGAGAAAGGCATGGCCAGCACCTGCTCCATTTTCGCCCGCAGACGGTTGTGGTTATCGGCCCGGGAGATGTGGATATCACTGACCTGAACTCCGCTCTGGAGCGCCTCCAGCGCCGGAACCAGGGCAACGGCGATCAAGGTCGTCGCAATCATCATCTCCACATAGGAAAAACCCGACTGCCGGCGGGCTTTCACTGGATAGTCACTCGACCTGTTATTGGAGCGATCACGATCGACATGGTCTGCTGACCGTTACTCAGGCGAATCTCGCCGCTGAGCATGGGGAAACTGGAGGTGCCCTGGGTATAGACTGGATCGCCGGCGGCATTGAAATGGACCTGTTTCGTTCTACCGACACCCTGAATATCGAACGGCCGCGGGCTATTGGTAATGAACACTCCGCGCAGCAGTCGAGTATTGCTTAACTGCAGATCATGAAACTGCTTTCGGACCGGGTGATAAAGTATCGCGCTGAAATCCGTGAGATCGTCCGGGTTTACCCGGTAGACGGTGACCTCTTTGGTCGTCGATTCCGTGCCGTCGGTATCGATCAACACCCCGTGCACCTGACCGGTGCGGACGGATTCACTGCGGGCAAAGCGCAGGGCATCGGCCACGGTATTGGCGGCCAGTTCCAGTTGCTGGGTTTTTGCAGGAGACAGATTGGGGACTGTTACCAGGGCAACAATCCCCATGATGGCGACGACAACCGACAGCTCAATCAGGCTCAGACCAGCAATGGACAGCCAACAGTTAAACCTGGTGCATACCCCAGGGCGTGGCTTACAGGGTGCGCTCCGTGTGTCTTTTTTCACCGCTCGGAACACAGCATAACTCGGCTAATGAGTATCGAAAGCGAGGGTCTCACCCGTCGGTATATTGGTATCGTTGGCTATGAATTTGCCGGTCTTGTTGTCGAACTTCCAGCCACCTGCTGCGCCGTCACCGGTCATCACCAGGTTACCCGCCGTTACGATGGTCAGGGTGTCGTCCTGGGTAATCGGGTTCTCAGGCATGACACGTTTTTTCAGATAGGGGCCGTAAGGATAGAGATTGCCACCGCCGCCATCAGTCACGGAGCAGGCCTGACCCGCCGCATTGGTATAGTAAGCGAGCTGATCGAGGAAGGCCGTATCGGTATCCGCATTCCCAGTGCCGGCAGTACCCCCTGCACAGGCTCCTCCGCTGGATACTACGGCGCTTGGATAGGCGCCATGCTGCTGATAGTAGAGGTCGATGGCGGCCCGCATATTGGAGAGCGTGGTATCGAGTGAGGAGATCTTGGCATCGTCCGTCGAAGAGGCGAACTGGGGCACCACAATGGCGGCCAGGATAGCCAGGATAATTACCACAATTAACAGTTCGACCAGCGTAAACCCCCGCTGAAGCATTCTAACTTGCCCTTTCATTACCATTTTCCTCATCACCAAGCATGTGTTCCTACCCAATGCACTTTGTTTCGGCCGCTGGTCTCTATTCTTTAGTCGGTTATTTCTTCAATGAACCGCCCGGGAGAGCTTGAAAATGGGCAGAATAAGCGAACTCACCAACAGCCCCACCACTGCCCCCATCACCAGCAGCATAACCGGCTCGGCCAGTCGTGAGACGGCATCCAGGCGTTTTCCCAGCTCCCGTTCGTAGAAGTCGGCCAGCCGGCCCATGACCTTCGGCAGATTGCCCGTCTCTTCACCGGTCGTGATCATCTGCTCTACAATGGGAGGGATAAAATCTGATCCACTGAAACCCGCGGCAATGCCTCCTCCCTCCTGCACCCGGCCCTCCACACTCTCTATAAAACGCTGAAACAGCCGATTACGGACCACTTCCCGACAGGCATGAAGGGTATCCACAATGCCAACACCATTGTCTAAGGAGAGGCTCATAACGCGCAGGGACTGCACCAGATACAATTTTATGAAGATGGCACCGATTCCCGGAAGACGAATCTTGAGCCGATCCAGGGTCTGGGTCCCGCCCGGTGTCGCCATCCAATACCTCAGCAGAGACATTGCCAACGCAATAGCCCCAAGCAGCGGCACCCACTGATTCCTGAGAAAATCACTGGCCGCCATCAGGAACACCGTGGTGGGGGGAAGCTGATCCTGTATCAGGGAAAACATCTCTGCAAATTTTGGAAACACCACCACCAGCACGAAAATCACGACCGCCAGGGCGAAGACCAGAAGAAAAACCGGATAGGAGAGCGCCGAAACCATGGTACTGCGCAACTGGCCCCGTTTTTCGTCCATCTCCAGCAGCTGCTGCAGTACCTGATACATGAAACCACCGCCCTCACTGGCGGCGATCAGATTGACGTAGGTCTTGGTAAAGACCTGTGGGTGCCGGGCCAGCGCCTGGGAAAAGGACTTGCCACCCGCCACATCGCTGATCAGCGCCTCAATCACCGATTCCATTGCCGGACTCTGAACCTGCCCCTTCAGGACCCGCAGTCCGGCATGCAGATTGGTCCCTGTTTCCAGCAGCAGTGCCAACTGTTCGGTGAAAAACATGCGTTCCTTGTCACTGACCCGTCCACGCCGACTTTTGGTACGCCGGAAAAATCCAGGAGGACGGGGCGTATCCGCAGCTTCGCTTCTCAGTTCCAGCGCCATCGCGACTCCCGCTTCGTTACCGCCGAACAAGCAGACCCTATGCTGCGGAAGGTGCGGCAAGCACCCTGAGTTTTACTGACACGATCGTTACACATTGACCACCCGCGATACCTCTTCGATGGTGGTCAATCCGTCCACGACGCGATCCAGACCGTCGTCGAACAGGAGTCTTGATCCATGCTCCTGCAGGTAGGATGAGAGTTGATCCCGGCTGGGATTGGAGATGATCAGTTTCTGCAGGGGTCCATCGGTCTCCACGATCTCGTGCACCCCCATGCGCCCCTTGTAGCCGGAATCGTAACATTCAGGACAACCACGGCCCTTGGCCAGACGGAAAGTGCCTCGCTGTTCCCAGCCGTAGCGGGAGACCACTTCCGGTGCGGCCAGAAAGGTCGTCTTGCAGGCCGGGCAGATAGCGCGAACCAGGCGCTGGGCCACTACACCGATCAGCGCCGAAGACAGCAGGTAGGGCTCCACTCCCATATCGATCATGCGCGTGATGGCGCCGATGGCTGTCGTTGGTATGCAGCGTGGACAGGACCAGATGCCCGGTAAGCGCCGCCTGCACGGCGATTTCGGCGGTTTCCTTTTCCCGAATCTCACCGACCATAACAATGTCCGGATCCTGGCGCAGCACGTGCTTGAGCATCTGCGCAAAAGTGAGGCCGATGTTCTCCCTGACTTCGTTCTGGTTGACGATGTCGATCTGATACTCCACCGGATCTTCGATGGTGACGATATTCTTTTCGATACTGTTCAAGATGATTGAGGGCCGCATACAGGCTGGTGGTCTTGCCGCTGCCGGTCGGGCCGGTGACCAGGATGAGGCCATAGCTGCGGTCAGCAAGCGCTTGAACGCAGACTGAGATTCATTGCGCACATGCCGAGCTTGTCGACATCCAGAATAGCCTGATTCTTGTCGAGCACCCGCAGCACGACCTTCTCGCCGAACAGTCCGGGCAGCGAACTGAAACGAAGATCCACCGCCCGCCCCTGGGTATGCACCTGGATGCGACCGTCCTGCGGCATGCGCCGCTCGGCAATATCCAGATTGGCCATCACCTTGAGGCGGGATACCAAGGCCGGATGCAGTTCAGCGCGGGGCGCGGTGACTTCATAGAGCACACCGTCAATCCGAAAGCGTACCCGGACTTGTTGCGCGAAGGCTCGATGTGAATATCGCTGGCGCCATCGCGCACTGCGCGTTGAATAACTGAGTTGACCAGGTTGATAACCGGGCTGCCCTCGGCCATCTCGTCGATAGCGGAATAGTCATCGGGCACCGGTTGCTTTCGACCACCTGAAAGTCATCATCGACATCGTCGAGAAACTCGCCGCTGTATTCGTTGTCCCGCATAGGCATCGTTGATGTGCCTTGAGAATATCCTCGCGGCTGCGCCAGCACTGGACGGACCTTGACAGCCGGTGCGTTCCTCGACTTCGTCATTGATGGGGATCGCCTGCGGGTCGAATGTCGCCAGTGACAGCACGCCGCGCACCTTGAACAGCGGAAGGACCTTCAGCCGCCGCGCTACCTCCGGCTCAAGCAGTTCAACCGCCTGGGGATCATACAAACCGGGGCGCAGATGAACGAACGACAAAGAGAGTTGTTCGCTCAAGGCGGTCAATAGTGCCTGTTCGGATATCCAACCCCGGTCGATCATGATTCGACCCATCCGCTGGCCAAGCTTGCCCTGTAGTTTTATCGCCTCCTCAATGCGTTCTTGGCTGATTAGCCCCTTCTCTAACAGGATGTCACCCAGACGTCTTTTGTCACCACTGTTCGACCGCTGAACTGGTTCAGCGCTGGCCTCCATCAGGGTCAGGGTGTTGGTAAGACCGGTTATTTCAAGAATGTCGCGGACAATAGGACGGGCATGGGCAAGTTTGAGCCACCCCCCCACCCGGGCCAGACGCTCCTGAAATCCGAGCAGTAGTTCCAGCACCTTACCGTCCAGGAGCGGCACTGACGTGAGGTCGAGAACTAACCGGGTTTCCCAATTGTCCAGGCAACCGTCCACCACCGTCTGCAGGGATTCCAACTCATCCTGCCTGGACAGATTGCCGCTTGGTGCCAGATGGGTCATGGCGCCGATACGGGTGCGCATCACCTCTGCTGCAACGGCCTGTTCCGACGCGCTCATCCTACCTGGATATCCGCCCTGGGTGTCTGACCGTCCGCTATCAGGTTCAGTTGTTGTTCCAGGGGCAGAGGTATCCCCAGGCCATACCCCTGGCCATAATCGACACCCATTTCATGTAGTAACTGCGCAATGGCTGGCGTTTCCACCCACTCGGCGACCGTCTGCAGACCCAGGGCGTGACCTACCTGGTTGATCGCCGAAACCATGGCCCTGGATACAGGGTCGTGCACGATCTCTTTGACAAAAGCACCATCGATCTTCAGCCAGTCCACATCCAGATTTTTCAGATAGTTGAAGGAACTGAGTCCGGTACCGAAGTCATCCAGTGAGAACCTGCAGCCCAGCTTCCGCAAAGCGGCAATCAGACTCTGTGCGGCTTGGAGATTGGCGATGGCCGCCGATTCCGTGATCTCAAAACAGATGCTGGAGGCCGGAGCCGAGCAATCCTGTACTCGCTGCTCCAGGAAATGTTGGAATCCCTCATCACTCAACGACTGGCCCGAGAGATTGAGGGAAAAAGAGTATTGCTCACCCCCCGCCAGCGGCCAGTGGGAATCCAGCAGTTCAAGGGCCCTGCTGATCACCCAGCGATCGATTGCCGGCATAAGGTCGAAATGCTCGGCCGCAGGAAGAAAGACACCCGGGGACAACAGCTGCCCCTCTTCGTCCTTCATACGCAGCAGCACCTCAAAATGGTTCTCCCCATCCTCCGGGTTCAGTGGTTTGATCGGCTGGCAGTAAAGCAGAAAACGGTCTTCCCGCAGCGCGGCCTGGATCCGACTGACCCAATGCATCTGGTCCCGCCGTCGCAGCAGATCGAGATCATTCGACTCGAACACCTGCAATTGGTTTCTGCCACGTTCTTTGGCAGCGCGGCAGGCCGCTTCCACAGCGCTCAGCACGCTGGCGCTCGAATCCGTTTCCGCGCCAAGCGGGGCAACACCGATGCTGGCGCTTACCTCGTAGGTCTTTCCTTCCCATTCAAACAGTTCGTTGCTGATGTTCTCACGGATGGTTCGGGCAATTCGGGAGGCCACCTCCAACGGGCAGTTTTCCAGCAGCACACCGAACTCATCGCCGCCGATTCTCGCCACCAGATCCCGATCGCGTACCTCGTCCTGAATTATGCCGCCGATCCGCCGGATCAGTTCATCCCCCGCCTCCCGGCCACTGACATCATTGATGACCTGCAATCGGTCAAGGTCGATGTTCAGGATCGCGTGTCTGTATCCTTTGATTTGGGCCTGGGACAACGCCTCCCGCACGCCGGATTCGTAGCTTTGAATGTTCTCTAAACCGGTCAGCGCATCGAAACTGGCCTGAACTACCTTGGCTGCCTTTTTCGCCAACACCTGGACCAGGTTGCGGTCACTGTTGGTAAAATCCGGTTTCCGATGATGATTCAGGATGCTGAAAGACCCCATCACGTCTCTTTCCCCACCCATCACCGGAACGGAGATCAGCTTGTATGGGATCTCCGGACAGAGCTGATAACGCAAGGGGTCGGACAGCTCGTTGAGCACCACCGCCTGCTGGTTCTCTTTCAGCTGCTGAAAGAACGGGCCTTTGAGGGCCGACAACACGGTTTGACGCTCAGCAATGGAGTCAAAGCGATCGGTATCGTAGAAAGTAAGGCGCTTGGCCGGCAAAACCAGAGCGACCATCCCTACGTCAAGGAAGGTACTGCAACTGCGCACCAGTTCCTGCAGCATATCCTGTCCGGCAGCGGATTGAGTCACCTGATCGTCCGCCTCGTAGACCAGATTAAGCTCTTCGTACCGCTCTGTCAGTTCATCGGCCATCTTTCCGAGTTCGGCGGTCAGGCTGTATTCCTGCTCCATGCAGGCTACAACGGCCTTCAGTACATCGCCCACTGCCGCATCTTTCTGGCCACTGCCGGGAGCGGCCTCCAGGCCCAGGGTGATCAGCCCCACTGGCTGCCCCATTATGTCGAGCACCCCTAGACTATGGAGCAGGGTGCCGTCACCCAGTCTTCGGCTCTGAATCTCGGCTGCACCACCATCGTTCGATCCTGCCGGCAGCAAACCCTCGATCTGATCCAAACTGCCGCCGCGGTAGACGCCATCTTTCCACAACAACTGTCCGCCCTGATCATGTACGTTAATGAACGTCAGGCCTGGCAACAGACTGCGCAACAATCGAGCGTAGTTTTTGTAACTTAGCAGCCCGATTGTCCCCTCACTCATCCTGATTCTCCCTGTTGCAGGGGTCTTTCGCGAAGTACTCGTTCAGCATTGATATCAATCTGCGAATGCTGACCGGTTTTTCCAGAAACATTAGATTGTCAATCTGACGGGACCACTCGCGATGCTCGATTTCCGTTCTTGAAGTGAGCACAAATATCAGGAAACACCGCCCTGGCATCTCCTGCTGGATGCGGCGGCACAACTCCTCTCCCGACATCCGCGGCATCTGAATATCTGTAATCAGTACATCGGGATGGGATTGCTGCAGTTTTTCCAGCGCCGCTTCACCGTGAAGGACAGTCTCCACTAGATAACCCGACCGCTCCAGGGACTGTTTCAACACCCGGGACACATGGGGTTCATCATCGGCGATCAATATCTTTTTCATGCCGACACCGCGTAGGGCAAAACGTCCGAGCCTTTGTTCAACCGAATAACAAAGCTACTGCCCTTCCCCGGCGTACTCTCCAGCTTGAGTTCAGCGTGATGCAGCTGAACAATCTGCTGGACCAGCGGCAATCCCAGGCCATGTCCAGTCTGCGCCCTCACCTGCTCGTCATCCGAGCGATAAAATTTATCGAAAATGGCTGCCTGCTCTTTTGGCGCTATACCAATCCCGTTATCGCGGACACTCACCTCGATCTCGTTCTCCGTCTCCCGGGCCTCAAGGGTTACCGTTCCACCGGGCCGGTTGTATTTGATCGCATTGGTGAGCAGATTATTGACCGCGATTCGCAACAGATCTTTGTCCACGAATACCGCGCTCATCTCTCTCGGCAGATCCAGCTGAAACTTCAGATCCCGCCCGCGACCACTCTGCGTCACGTTACTGAACGCGTCCTCCAGCAGATCACTAAGCCTGATCCGCTGTCGGTTGAGTTGCATCCCGCCCATCTCGACCCGGGTGATCGCGAGCAGGTTATTGATCAAGGTCGACAGGCGCTCCACTTCATCGTGGATCACGTTTGTCGCCTCAATTCGAAATTCCTCAGCCTCTCCCTCCTCTCCGAGCAGGGATTCGCTGTACATGGCCAGAACGTTGAGCGGAGTCTTCAGTTCATGGGCCACCTGAGCCACAAACTCGCCTCGGTTGTTACGGGCGACCTGCTCTTCGGTAACATCTCGAAACAGGATCAACGTACCGAGCAGTTCGCTCTCATCCCGGGGGGAGAACAGCGGATAGGCATTCATCTCCAGGGTTTTATCCGGGCTGTGAGTCGGGCTCAAGCACAGGGGCTCGGTACTGAATCCCCCGCCGCTACTGCCTTCGTAGCGGGCCAGATAGGTCAGTATTTTCGGGTTGTCACACCACTCGCTCGGCCGATGGCCGATCACCTGCTCACCGTCAACGCCGAGCAATGCCTCGAGTTTCGAGTTGCTATAACTGGCCAAACCCGACTGATCCAGTACCACCACTGCCTCGGGTAGGGTCTGAAGCACGACTTCAACCCTGGATTGCCTGTAGGAGAGCAGTTTGGTGGAGGTGACAAGCCCGTTCTGCTCCTGTTCGAGCTGATGAATCCGCTGCCGGGCCAGATCGACAAAACTGTTGAACCGCCCCATGAACTCGCTCAATTCACCGCTCGCATTCAACTCAAGCTTGGCAAACCCCCCCTCGCTGATCAGTTCCTCAACTTTTCTGCTGGCCTGCTGCAGGGGACGAACCTCCCGCCGCATTAAAAAATAGAACAGCGGGGTCAGCAGAAAGATCGGTAACGCGAGGGACGCAAAAAAGGGCATCTGCTGATAGCTTACCCCTCCGCCCGGTTTGAAGTAGCCAAGCCGAACATAGCCGTTTAACTCTCCGCCGGAAAACACTGGGGCATGAAACTCGATAAAAGGGCGCCCATCGTTTCCTGGCTGCAGGATTCTTTCCCCCAGCCAGGAGGATGGCTCCCTGGGAAGGGGGCCGGGGGGAATAATGACACCTGGAGCAGAAACTGTGGTTTCCGGCCTTCCTCGAATATCGACCACGGCCCCGTAGGCAAAATCAGGATCGTTCTGGCTCTCGCGCATGATCTGCAGCGGCCCCTGCCGTCCGTTGGAAAGAACCAGCTGTTCCCACGACATCCCACCCAGCAGGCGCACCAGACCAATTCCATGCGCCCTGATCTGCGACTCTCTCGACTCCTGCTGGTAGCCGAACAGCAGCACGACGATCACCCCGATCACCACGAGAGAGGCAAAAATCATGGTCAGACCCGATCGCTCGTTTCGGAACGGAAGCTTCACCCGTCGTAGCCTTTTGCCCGCACTAGTTTTGTCGATTCATACACCCCTCTCTTGGCGGCGATATCCAGGGAATCTTGAACAGCATGGCGGTCAGCCGGTCGGGTCGACGCTTCTCCGGTGGCGAGTACAATTGGTCGGATCGGGAAAATGCCGTTCTGTAAATTTATCGCCAGAGAGAGGAGATAGGGAGTGTTTCGACGGCGCTTCCCTGCGCTATTTTCCGCCGGGAGGGACTTGACCGGACAAACAGTGACACAACCGAATCAAGGCATAGAAAAATCGATAGGAAAAAACGTTGTAGGCCATTGAGAATTCTCAATGACCTAGGAGGGATCGTCGTGATCTATTGGAATCAACGACTGGCGGGGAACAGACGAAAGCAGTATCGAAGTAGGGCCTGCTCCCCGTCGGTCGGCTCCTCCTTTGGTGGCCGCACCCCTTTCGCGGCCTTATTTTTCCGATAGATCGGTTACTGCACCTTTAGGCGCGATGGCAAGATATCCTTCATCTTAGCCGCCATCTGGCGCAACAGTTTTTCCGTGCTCACCCAGTCGATGCATGCGTCAGTGACCGAAATCCCGTATTGCAGCTGGGAAAGATCCGCCGGTATCGACTGGTTGCCGGCATATAGATTGCTTTCCAGCATGATACCGATGAGGGATCTGTTCCCCTCCAGCACCTGATTGACCACGTTGTCTGCTACCAGGGGCTGCAGTTCAGGCTGTTTGTCGGAATTACCGTGGCTACAGTCGACCATGATGTTTTCTGGCAACCCGGCCTTACGCAACGCCTCTTCACACAGGGTAACGTGCACTGAGTCATAATTCGGCTTGCCATTTCCCCCACGCAGGATAACGTGGCCGCAGACGTTGCCCCGCGTCTGGATGACGGTCGCCTGACCATCCTGATTAATACCGAGAAAGCTATGCGGCCGGGATACCGATTGCAGGGCGTTGATTGCCACCATCAAACCGCCATCTGTCCCGTTCTTGAAACCCACCGGCATGGAGAGCCCCGACGCCATCTCCCGATGGGTCTGGGATTCTGTGGTGCGAGCCCCGATCGCCGCCCAGGAAAAGAGGTCCGCCAGATACTGTGGGCTGATGGGGTCCAGAGCCTCGGTTGCCACCGGTAGGCCGATGTCTGCCAGCCACAGCAATAGCTCCCGGGCCTTGTTCAGGCCCTCCTCGATATGAAAGGAATCATCCATTTGCGGATCGTTGATCAATCCTTTCCAGCCGACCGTGGTCCGGGGTTTCTCGAAATAGATACGCATGACGACAAACAGGGTGTCACTCAGTTCATCATGCAGCGCCTTCAAGCGCCGGGCGTACTCCTTGGCCGCCTCCACATCGTGGATAGAGCAGGGGCCGGTCACTACCAGAAACCGGGGATCCTTCCGTTTCATGATATCGCGGATGATCTGACGGCCGGCCCAGACTGTTGTTTCACCCTTCTCCGGGATCGGCAGCCTGCGCTTCAGTTCCGCCGGTGAGATCAGTACCCGTTCAGCGGCGACATTGGTATCGTTTAAATTGTTTTTGCTCATAATGTAGTGATCGATTCATCGCCGACGATCAAACCTGGCGGTTGTCTCTATGGCGCGGCCTGTTGCCAGTATCTATCAATAGGATAGAGCTAAAATTCATTCTACCAGAAGCCCCAGGGATAACTGCACGGAACGCCGCCCCAGCCCTGTTATTTCAAACAGGAAACATATCCAAGGCTGTTAGCCCTCGCTTCAGATGTGATGGCTGAATTCCCCGCGCTCCGCTGTTGCCATCAGTTCATGAAACTGTTCTCCGCTGACCCGGACCAGATGCTGGTGATCCCCAGCCTCAAAATAGACCTCCTGCTGCCTGCCGAGACTAGTGGTGGGGTCCCAGATGGTGGTTACGCCATAAGCCGGGCCGATCGGCGGCACGGCCCCGGTTTCACAGTCGGGGAAGAGTGAGCTCACTTCCGACTCCGTTGACAATTCTACTTTCTGGTTCAATAACTTATGCAGGGTCTCCAGTTCCACATGATAGTCGGAGGGCAGCACGACCAGCAGAAACCCCTGAGCATCCTTGACCACTACCCCCTTCGCCAACGCATCTCCCGGGACGTGGGCCTTTTCTGCCGTCTCCATACTGGAAGCGGTATGCGGATGTTTGAACAGCCGATAGCTGGTCTCTTGCTGCTGCAGATAGTCCTTCAGTTTTTTTGCAATAGCCATGATATTCCCGATAGTCTGCAAAATTTAGTAGGGTACTTCGAATTTTTTGAAATTCCCTGGTTAAGAGTAATACTTCCTATCAGGGTCGGCAAACCATGGTCCAGACCAAACACCCGCCCCGCTTGGCATCAAGAGGGCTTCAGTTGCGCCTGTTTACCGGGAACGATCCCGCTGCCGAACACCAGACAAGCCTTCACCGCTCAGGTAGGCCCCCCATCGGGCATCCTCAACCCGGCAGCAACCATGGCTTCGGGTGAAGGTGGATCCAGATGGGGAATGAAGCCAAGCAGGGGGGCGGGAATACGCTGCTGAAGAGTGGCCAGGTTGTCACGGGGTTCCCGCATCGAGGGGTCCGACAGATTGGCCACCCAACCGGCAAGCTCCGCCCCGGCCATCTCTATCGCCTCGGCACTGAGAAGGCCGTGGTTGATGCAACCCAAGCGCAGCCCGACCACCAGAATCACCGGCAGATTCAGTGCCACCGCCAGGTCGGAGACCGCAAACCGCGACGACAGCGGGACCCGCCAACCCCCAACCCCTTCTACCAGCACATAGTCCGCCTGCCGGGCCAGTTCCCGGTAGCAGGCTTCGATCCGGCCCAAATCCATCTCCACTCCGGCCTGGGCGGCGGCCAGATGGGGAGCGATGGGGGGGGCGAAGGCATAAGGATTTACCAGCTCATAGTCAACGCAGACAGAGGCCTGTTGCTGAATCCGCAGGGCATCTGCGTTGCGCAGACCGTCAACCGTCTGCTCCGACCCGGAGGCGATGGGTTTCATCCCAAGCACAGAGTAGCCCGACGACTGCAGTCGCCGCATCAGACCCAGGGTAATCTCTGTCTTACCACAATCTGTGTCCGTGCCGGTGACGAAATATCCTCTGCACCCCATTTACCTCAGTCGTCCTTTATTGCAGATCACGGTTTGACGAATTCATGACCGCTGCGCCCCGACCCGGCCGATGCGGTCGATAGGTACCCGAACCCCCCCCGCCTCATGGCGCTGCTCCGGGGCCCAGGCGTGGCCATAGACCACTTCGTAGCTGGCTGGAAGCCGGCCGCCGATGCGGAATCGCTCATAAGCCGCCTCCATCGCCTGCAGGCGCCCCTTCCCCGTGAGCCCACGAGGGCGCCCCTGAGTGACATTATGGGCACCCAATACTTTTAAGTCGCGCATAAGGCCAGCTACCTTGTCATAGGTCAGGGTCATCCGGTCGACGTCGATTACCGGGTCACCAAAGCGGGCACGCACCAGGGCGTCTCCCACATCGTGCATATCCGGAAAGCCACTCACATGGCTATTCCCATCCACCTCGGACCAGGCGGCCCGCAACTCCTTGAGCGTATCCGGACCAAAGGTGGTAAACATCAGCAGGCCTCCCGGTTTCAACACCCGCAGCAGTTCCTTGAAGGCCTGTTCCAGATCATTGCTCCACTGCAGGGAGGCGTTGGAGTAGATGAGATCGACACTGCCGCTCCTCAGTGGCAGCTGCTCCAGATCGGCGCAGAGGCAGCGCGGGCGGTGCAGCCAGCCACCGCGCCGACGGGCCTTCAACAGCATGGGAAAGGCAAAATCCAGCGCCAGTATACGCGCCCTGCGATAGCGTCTAGCCAGCTCCACTGCGGCCACCCCGGTACCTGCGCCCAGATCCAGGATCACATCCGGCTGCAGCCTTACCAGTGCCAGACGCTCCATCATCCGCTGACCAATCTCCCGCTGCAGCACCGCTACCTCGTCATAGTGTTCCGCCGCCCGGGAGAAGGCGCGGCGGACCTGCTGCTTATCAATCGCGGTTAGGGTCTCAGCCACTATCCCCTGCCCCCAGAAAGGCCTTGACTAGCTCTAGGCTGGTGCCCGGATGAGACAAAAACGGCACATGGGCACAACCCTTTAGCACTTTGATCTCCGACTGAGGTATGCCAAGCGCCACCAACTCTTGACCCACAGCCGCCGGTGTCAGGGTATCCCGTTCACCGAGCAGCCACAGACTGGGCACCTGCAACCCCGGTATCCGCGCCCTCAGATCCACTGTTCTCAGCAACTCCAGACCCTGTTGCAAGGCGGATGGATGGGGTTGCGGCCGCTGGACTATTTCTTGACGAAGCAGGCGCAGGGTCAACCTCGCCTCCTCATCCCCTCGTACCTGCAGGGAGAGGAAACGCTCCAGGGTTTGCTGGTGATTCCGGGCCAGGGTCTCGGCGAACTGGCGCAACACCCCTTCCTCCATGGCGTGGGGCCAGTCTTCCGTTTTTACAAATCGTGGGCTGCTGGCCACCAGGACCAGTCGTCTGATGCGCTCCGGTGCCGCCAATCCCGCGCCCAGGGCCAATTGCCCGCCAAGCGACCAGCCGACCCAGTCGGCCTGCCGGGGCGCCGCCTCCAGACAGGCCGCTACCCAATCATCCAGCGAGTCCTGTGTCGAATCGTAGTCGCTAGCGCCGTGACCGGGCAGATCAATTGCCGTGACCCGGTGATGCCGGGCCAGCCGCGGCAGCCAGGGGGACCAGACAGCGGCGTTCATCCCCCAGCCATGCAGCAGAACCAGATCCGGCCCACTCCCGGTCGTATGGCAGTGCAACTTCATACTGACTCCGACAGCTCCAGCCTGGCTAATGCAGACAACAACCTGTCCAGCTGGCCTCGGGTGTGCGCGGCGGATAGGGTCACCCGCAGCCTTGCCGCCCCTTCCGGCACAGTAGGAGGCCGAATGGCAGAGACCAAAATCCCCTCCCGCTCCAACCTCCGGCTCCAGGCCAGGGCCTGCTCGGCAGTGCCGGCCAGGATAGGTTGGATCGGAGTTTCGGATGCCATCAAAGGCAGGCCCAACGCGGCTGCGCCTTGCCGAAAACGGGCGATCAGGTTCTGCAGCCGTTCCCGCCGCCACGCCTCCTTACGCACCAACGCCAGGCTGGCGCGGGTCGCCTCCGCCACGGCGGGTGGCAGGGCCGTGGTGAAGACATAGCTTCGCGCTCCCTGGATAAGGGTCTCTATCAGCTCGTCGCTGCCGGCCACAAAGGCGCCAAAGGTACCGAATGCCTTACCCAGGGTCCCCATCAACACCGGCACATCAGCCAGACCAAGCCCGAAGTGATCCAGACTGCCACGCCCCTGATCACCCAATACACCCAGACCGTGGGCGTCGTCCACCAGCAGCCAGGCACCCTGCTCACGACAGACCCGGACCAGCTCGGGTAAGGGCGCGATATCACCATCCATGCTGAAGACCCCGTCACTGGCGACCAGCGCTTCACCGCTCTGCTGTTGCAGCATCTGTTGCTGCAAGGCCGCCACGTCCCGATGGGGGAAGCGTCGCGAGCGCGCCCGGGAAAGAAGGCCCGCATCGAGCAGGGAGGCGTGATTCAGTCGGTCCTGGTAGATGTGGTCGTTGCGCCCCAACAACGCGGTGATCACCCCCTGGTTGGCCATGTATCCGGTCGAGAAAAGCAACGCACGTGGCCGTCCGGTAAATTCCGCCAGCTCCGCCTCCAGCTCATGGTGGGCCTTGCTGTGACCTGTCACCAGATGGGCCGCACCGCTGCCCACGCCATAGGTCGCTGCCCCCCGCTGCAGGGCAGCGATCACCTCGGGGTGGCCGGCCAGACCCAGGTAGTCATTACTGCAGAATGCGAGCATGGGACGTCCATCTACCCGCAGTTCGGGTCCCTGGATCCCGGTCGAAACCCGTCGTGAGCGATACAAATGCTCACGCCTGCGCCGGTCGAGTTCAGACTGCAGCGATTTCATGGCTCGACAGATCGCTTAGCCCTCGGCTGCGGCCGAATCTCTATTGCGACACCTGGCCTCGGTCGCCTGGAGTTCATTGCTCTGCTCAAACTCCAGACCAAGGCGTTGAAACAGCCTCAAATCCCGGTCGCTCTCCGGATTGTCCGTGGTCAGCAACCGTTCCCCGTAAAACAGAGAGTTGGCTCCAGCCAGAAAACAAAGGGCCTGCATCTCGTCACTCATTTCGGTGCGACCGGCAGAGAGCCGCACGTAGGAGCCTGGCATCAGTATCCGAGCCGCCGCGACGGTACGCACGAACTCCAGGGGGTCGAGCTCTTCGGTGCCATACAGAGGCGTCCCTTCCACCTGAACCAGCATGTTGATGGGCACGGATTCCGGTTGCCGGGGCAAATTGGCCAGTTCCCGCAGCATGGAGGCGCGATCCGAGCGGGACTCACCCATGCCGAGAATGCCTCCGCTGCAGACATGAATGCCCTGATCACGCACGTGCCCCAAGGTCTCCAGGCGGTCCTGAAAAGTACGGGTCGTAATGACGTTGCCGTAAAACTCGGGAGAGGTATCCAGATTGTGATTGTAATAATCCAGTCCGGCCATCTTCAGCCTTTCCGCCTGATTTCCGGTGAGCATACCCAGGGTGAGACAGGTCTCCATGCCAAGCTGGTGAACCGAGCGAACCATCTCTACCACCCGCTCCAGGTTCTTATCGGTCGGGTTACGCCAGGCCGCTCCCATACAGAAACGGGTGGCGCCTTTCTCCCGGGCAGCCGCAGCCGCCTTCACCACCTCCTCCAGAGGCAACAGCTTCTCCCGTTCCAACCCGGTGCTGTGACTGGCACTCTGGGAACAGTAGCCGCAATCCTCGGAACAGGCGCCGGTCTTGATACTGAGCAGGGTGCTGACCTGTACCCGGTTGGGATCGAAATTCTGCCGATGGATGGACTGGGCACGATAGATCAGATCATTGAAAGGCAGATCCAACAGGACCTCAACCTCCGTCTGGCTCCAATCGTTTCTTGGAGAGGAATCGCTCATGATATCAGGCCGCCTTGATGCAGTGGGTTTCCTGTCGTTATCAAAGGAAATGGTGGATAATCAGGCCGTGCAGGGCCTGGATTGCCCTGGATTCAGCGGCCTGTTTGTTACCGGCCACCAAACGTCCTGGGACACAGATAGTTAAGGACGAAAGTACATCTGTCAACCGAGAGGGATCTCGATGGTTTACAACTGGGCTAAATATATACAAACCAAGCTGTATCCGGCCAGTTGTGTGCTTTGCGGAGCGGCGGGTGATCTGGAATTGGACCTTTGCCGGCCCTGCCGACAGGAGTTACCCCATAACCGGTGTTGCTGCCCCCGCTGCGCTCTACCCCTGCCCCCCTCCGCTTTCCCTGAAACCTCCTGCGGCAGTTGCCAGCGACAGCAGCCCGTATTTCAACGGTCTCTCTGCCCTTACCTATATCATGCCCCCCTGGACTGGTTGATCGGCGGATTAAAATTCAACGGTCGGCTCCTCTACGCACGCCTGCTGGGGGAACTGTTGGGGGATTTCGTGGCGCAGCAGTCAACCACGCTCCCCGATCTCCTGATTCCAGTCCCGCTGCATCGGTCCCGCTTGCGCCAAAGGGGATACAATCAGGCCCTGGAAATCGCCCGCCCCCTCGCTCGACGATTTAAAATCCCTATCGAATACCAGGCCTGCGTCCGTCAGCGGGAGACGGCCCCCCAGGCAGAACTGGAAAGGGCAACCCGCCAGACAAACATGCGTGGGGCTTTTCGGCTTACGGGTGAGATCAAGGCCCGGCACGTGGCCATTGTCGACGATGTGGTAACAACCGGCGCCACCGTCTCGGAACTGGCCCGGACACTACGCAAGGCCGGGGTGAAACAAATGGAGGTCTGGGCAGTGGCACGCACCCCTTAGCAGCCAGATTTCAACGACATAGAACCCTACTGGAGCCAAACCAACTTAGGCTCTCAGTCACAGGTGAAGCAGCCCTTCCACAACCCCCAGCTGGTAAACCAAGCTTGCACCGAGACCGACCGTCACCACCCCTACCAGCAGCTGCAGGCCGTTGTGGGCCCAGGTCAGGCTGCGAGCGGAATACCTCAGAGGCAGGCTGATCACCATCGCCAGGATGGCCATGCCAAGGATAGAGCCGATGCCA
Organism: uncultured Gammaproteobacteria bacterium; assembly: GCA_963820955.1. Lineage (GTDB taxonomy): Bacteria > Pseudomonadota > Gammaproteobacteria > Chromatiales > Chromatiaceae. Next base: position 128,890 of record CAWGCA010000048.1, read on the forward strand.
AAGAGAAGAATATAGAACAGCCCCTGGGCCAGGGATTCCACTGAGTTCAGAGTCAGGACAATCAATGCGGCCGATCCCGCCATCCCGTGCATCAAACCGACCAGCAGTGCCCGTAAGGGAAATACCCGCGACGGATGATCGTGATGATGGGGGTCGGAATCGTGCTCACCGCCGCCCCGGTGGGAATGGGCATGCACATGATCAGCGGTTCCATGTTGATGACGATGAAAATGGATCCGGTCCCTTACAACACGTCTCAGAACATCCAATCCCAGCAGCACCAGCATGAGGCCGACTGCCAGTTCCAGCCCCAGGGCGAAGCGCTCAGGGACCACGGCATCCATCAGTAGCACCATACTCCCGAACAGAAAGAGCGCGAGGGAGTGGCCAAAGCCCCAGACCGCACCCTGGGTGGCAGTCTGTCGAAGGGAACTGCTACGACTCGCCAATGACGCCACGGCAGCCACGTGATCTGCCTCCATCGCGTGCTGCATTCCGATTAGAAACCCAAACAACAGAACCGTAAACATCCCTTCTCCCCGACAAATAGCCACTCGCCCTGGCGGAAACCTCATGGCAATATGGGTAGAGTAATAATAAGTTGCCGTAAATGGTAGGCAAGTCGCCATTCATTTGCTTTGCGTCAAAGCTGGCCCTTGACCGAGGCTTTTATAATGGATCCATGCATTGTCGAATTTCGGCAGTGCCGGGTATATCATCCAAAATACAAAATCACTTAAAAACACGCCGACACAGGAGTAGAACCATGCTCGGAGAGATACACGATATCCTGCACGAATTCCCGAATCTTCAAAGCAAAATCAATGACCTGCATGAAAATAATCCAGAATTTGCCCGTCTGATGGATGACCATGACAAACTGGACAGCGAGATCAGGGAACTGGAAGAGCACTATCAACCCACCTCCGATTTTCACATGGAAGAATTAAAAAAACAGCGTGCACTGCTGAAAGACCGCATTTACGAGATCCTGCGTCACCAGAATTGAGGCAGAAAACCCTATATCCCCATTGGCTGGAATAAGAATGCAGAACCCAGCTGATGAAATAGATTCAAAATAACGGCTCTGCAACAGGGAGTCCGATGCTTCTTTGCCTATGCAAGGGGAACGCGCCGAGTCGAGAGGCAGAGGGGGCTGCCTTGGGTGTTGAAATTGACCGGGCAACAGCGTGTAGCGCTATCCTTAAAAAACCAAGTGTTTTTCTCAGTTAAAACCCAGTTTACTATACGCGCACAAACGACTTAAGTTAGGAGGCCCTCCGCGCTTCTCTGCGCACCGATTCGATAGGCGAGGAAGGTCCGTTGAAAACACTATTGCCTGGGAGGCGAGAAATGGCAAAACCGATGCACGATACACCCATGCTGGACCAGCTGGAGAGCGGCCCCTGGCCAAGCTTTGTGACCGGCCTCAAGCGTCTGGCCAACGACAACGATATGATGGTCGACCTGCTGGGGCAGCTGGAGACCTCCTACGAGACCCGCAAGGGCTACTGGAAGGGGGGCACTGTCGGTGTCATCGGTTACGGTGGCGGGATCATTCCCCGCTTCACCGAACTGAAGGACGCAAACGAGAAGCCGATCTATCCCGCCGCGGCGGAATTCCATACCCTGCGGGTGATGCCGCCTCCGGGCATGCACTACGACACCAACACCATCCGCAAGTTCTGCGACATCTGGGAGAAGTACGGCTCCGGACTGATCGCCTTCCACGGCCAGTCCGGCGACATCATGTTCCAGGGCTGCAGCACCGATAATGTCCAGCCCGCCTTCGACGCGATCAACGAGATGGGTTTTGATCTCGGCGGTGCCGGTCCGGCGGTTCGCACCGGTATGTCTTGCGTGGGCGCGGCGCGCTGCGAGAACTCCTGTCTGGACGAGGGCCGCACCATGCGTATGCTGGTGAACAATGCGCTGGACGACATGCACCGTCCGGCCCTGCCCTACAAGTTCAAGTACAAGGTATCGGGCTGCCCGAACGACTGCATGAACTCGGTGCAGCGGGCCGACCTGGCCACCATCGGCACCTGGCGTGACGACATGAAGGTGGATCAGGCGGAGGTCAAGGCGTTTGTGGCCGACAAGGGCCGCAAGTATGTGATCGACAACGTGATCACCCGCTGCCCGACCAAGGCGCTGTCGCTGAATGACGACGACACCCTGGCGGTAGACAACCCGTCCTGTGTACGCTGCATGCACTGCATCAACGTAATGACCAAGGCGCTCTCCCCGGGCGACGACAAGGGCATCACCCTGTTGTGCGGTGGCAAGCGTACCCTGAAGATCGGCGATCTGATGGGCACTGTGATTGTGCCTTTCCACAAGCTGGAGACCGATGAGGACTTCGAATGGCTGGAGGAGTTGGCCACCGAGATCCTGGACTTTTTTGCCGAGAACGCCCTGGAGCACGAGCGTACCGGCGAGATGATCGAGCGCATCGGCCTGACCAACTTCCTGGAAGGTGTTGGCCTGGAGATCGATCCGAACATGATCAACCAGCCGCGCATGAACCCCTACTTCCGGTCCGACGACTGGGATGAGGAAGCGGCCAAGTGGAACGAGCGTAAGAGCGCGGCCTCTTAAGTTTCTCGCTGTTCCCCTATCTTAAGCCCCAAAACCCGGTCCGGGTTTTGGGGCTTTTTTATGCTGCAGTCCAGATCTGACGGCAGGCGATGTGATGGGGCCGCAACTGGCTGGTTGAGTATCAGGGGTTGGCAGTTTTTCAACTAATCGGACAAGTCGCTGATGCAGTGCATACGGAAAGGTTTCTTTTCGCCCTCTTGGGCGAGTCACTTTTCTTTTTCGTGAAAAGAAAAGTGACCAAAAGAAAGCACGCCCATCTATCCCGCCCTTCGGGTCGTTGCGATGCTCGCCGCAACCGGCGGGGCCGGAAACTCGCCTCCCTTTGGTCGGTTCAAACATCCGGCCCCTCCTCCCGGTTGCGGTTGCGCTTCTCTCTCGGGATAGAAAGGGGTTTCTCTCTAGCAACTACCTGAAGTCCGACAGCGTTGTATTGCGACTTCCATACCACCGAGCAACGCAGGCGCCCATGGATCAGATTCACAACCTGTTTGAGCAGGACCGAAGGGAGTGCGAGTTGTTGTGAATCCCATGGGTCCCGAGTAGCACAGGGAACCCCGAAGGGGTGGTGTGGGGAGCGGTGGTTTTGGGTACTTTTGCCGAAACAAAAGTACCTCGCCGCAGGGGCGCGAGAGCCCCGATTTCAAATAGCCCGTCGTCTCGCGACACAAAAATCAAACAAGTTTGCTTGGATTTCGCTACCAACCCCTGATACTCAATCAGGATCAGACGCTCGACGATAACGGCAACGAACATCCGATCTAACAACCAATAACCACAACAAACCCACTGGCAGCGGAAAACGGATTACAGCAAATAATCCAGTAGCAACCCGATAAAGATCACCATGCCAAAACTGTTGTTATCGAGAAAAGCGTCGAAACAGCCGTTCGGATCGCGCTCGCTAATCAGATACTGCTGGCGCAGAAAAAGAGCTGCACCCATGCCGAGGGCCAGGTAATAGTACAACCCCAGTCCAACCCTTACCCCGACTACTACCAACAGAGCCAGCATGGCCAGCTGCAGCAGCCCGATTATCCATCGATCATGGTGGCCAAACAGAATAGCCGTGGATTTCACCCCGATCTTCAGATCATCCTCCCGGTCCACCATAGCGTACTCCGTATCATAGATCAGCGCCCAGAGCACGGCGGCAAAAAACAACAGCCAGGCGACGGGTGGCACCTGTTCGTTCAACGCCATGAAAGCCATAGGTACAGCCCAGCCGAAGGCGACACCCAGCACCAGCTGGGGCAGATGGGTATAGCGCTTCATAAAGGGATAGACCGCCGCCATAGTCACCGCGACGAATGACATCAGAACAGTCTGCCAGTTCAGCAGCAACACCAGTCCGAAGGCAATGAGACTGAGCACAACAAACACCCAGAGTGCCTCTTTCGGCCGGATCAGACCAATGGCCAGTGGTCGGAGCTGGGTGCGTGCCACCTGACCGTCGAACTCACGGTCAGCATAATCGTTGATGGCACAACCGGCGGAGCGCATTAGAGCGACACCGAGCATAAAGATCAGAGTAACCCCCCAACTCGGCTGCCCCTCCCCTGCAATCCACAAAGCCCAGAGCGCCGGCCACAGCAGCAGCAGGATCCCGATCGGGCGGTTCAAGCGCACCAGAAGAGCGTAGCTGGCAAGACGATCACGCAGGGAGACCGGGCCGGTGTTGAGCCTCACTTTGATCTGCGGTTGGTTCATCGGATGCGCTCCGGGATATCCGGTAGAAATAACTCATTGACCAGGAGGGGGTGACCGGCAAGGAAGTAAACCGTCCGCCGGCCCCAGATATCCAGCGGGACCCGCTCAAGGCGCGCCGCCGCCGAACAGAAGAGTGGATGACGAGGAGACAGATGGGCGATCTGCATAGGACCGCGTTCCACCATTGGATCGGCAAACAAAACCGCGCCCAGCGGTTTACAGCCGAGCAGCGTCAGGCGACGGACGGGGCCACGCAGACTGCTGGCTGGTATCAAGGTACGGGCAAACACCCAGGGGATACCGTCGCACAGCAGTTCCACCTCTCGCACCACAGCAGACTCACCACGGCGCATCTTCAGCACCCGCCCTTCGCTGTAAAGCGGGCGCCCCCAGCCCTGCTGCAATAGGCGCACCTCGAAACAGCGGTTGCCACAGGCCGCTTTCACCCGAGCGGTCAATGAGCCTGTTTCGCAAAGCCAGGAGTAGACATGGTCGGGCACCAGGACTTTGCGGACCCGGCGCCAGTCGGCCCAATTGGGTTCCAGTCTGGCATGAATAGGAGTGATCGAACTCAACGGCGTGATCTTTAGCCAGTCGAAAAAGGGCATTATCGCAAAGATCAGGCGTTAATGTACTGTTCCTTCTGCCCAATCCAGCGGCGTATCAGAGGTGCCACCCGCTGCGGATAGCTCTCCAGCATCAGGTCCGCGGCAAGCTGCATCTCCGGCAACAGCGACTGATCCCGCATGATATCGGCTATACGGAACTGCATCTCCCCGGTCTGTCGGGTGCCAAGCACTTCTCCAGGACCCCGCAGTTCCAGATCCTTCTGGGCGATGGCAAAACCATCGCCAGTGCGGCGCAGCACAGCGAGTCGCTCCTGGGCATTGGCGGACAACGGCGGATGATACATGAGCACACAGTGGCTCTCGACCATACCGCGTCCGACACGACCCCGCAGCTGGTGAAGCTGAGCAAGCCCCAGTCGCTCCGGGTTTTCGATAATCATCAGGCTGGCGTTGGGCACATCCACGCCTACCTCAATGACTGTCGTGGCCACCAGCAGATCCAATTCTCCTCCCTGGAACGCCTGCATGGTCACCTCTTTTTCCGCTGCCTTGAGTCGACCGTGAACCAGCCCGATGTGCAGCTCCGGCAGTGACTCGGCCAACTGGGCCAGGCTCTCCTCCGCCGCCTGACACTGCAGCACCTCGGACTCTTCGATCAGGGTACATACCCAATAGGCCTGCCGCCCCTGGCGGCAGGCAACTCTTACCCGTTCCATCACTTCATCCCGCCGGCTGTCCGGGATCGCCACGGTAGTCACCGGGCTGCGCCCAGGTGGCAGTTCGTCTATAACCGAAATATCCAGGTCAGCATAGGCGGTCATTGCCAAGGTGCGGGGTATCGGCGTGGCGGTCATGATCAGCTGGTGCGGCACCCGGCCATGTTCCGCACCCTTCTCCCGCAAAGCCATTCTCTGATGCACCCCGAAGCGATGCTGTTCATCAATAATCACTAGTCCCAGGGCAGAGAACAGCACATCCTCCTGGAACAAGGCGTGGGTGCCCACCACTACCCTGGTAATGCCGTCGGCCAGTGGCGTCAGAATCTGCTCCCGCGACCTTCCCTTATGCCGTCCGGTCAGCCAGGCCACCTCCAATCCGAGCGGTTCCAGCCAAAGGCGAAAATTACAAAGGTGCTGTTCGGCCAGCAACTCCGTTGGTGCCATCAGCGCCACCTGATGGTCCGACTCGACCGTCTGCAGTGCAGCCAGGGCGGAGACCACCGTCTTGCCCGAGCCCACATCTCCCTGGACCAGGCGCAACATCGGATGCTCCTGGGCCAGATCCCGAGAGACCTCCGCCATCACTCGCTGTTGGGCCGCTGTCAGCTGGAACGGCAGCTGCCGCAACAATGTCTGCTTCAGCTCCCCGTTTCCGGTAAGCGCGGGAGCCGCTATCCGCTGTTGCCTCAGCCGTAACTGGCGCAGACTGAGCTGGTGGGCCAGAAGCTCCTCGAAGGCCAGCCGACGTTGGGCTGGGTGTTCACCTTGCAACAGGGTTGCCTGGGAAGCGTTCGGTGGCGGCCGGTGCAGATAACGCACCGCCGCCGCCAGATCCGGCAGGCGAAACCGACTCAGCAGCTCATTCGGCAACCACTCAGGTAAACTGTCAGGCTGGGCTTCGAGCAGTCTCAGCGCCTTGTCCGAGATACCTCGCCAGGCCAATTGGTGCATCCCCTCGGTGGTCGGATAGACCGGAGTCAGACTCTCCTCCATGGGCGCAGAATCGACCTCGCTCAACCGCTGGTACTCGGGGTGCACCAGTTCCAGGCTGCTGGGGCCTTTCCGCACTTCACCAAAACAGCGCAACCGCACGCCAGGAGAGAGATTCGCCTTCTGGGCCGATGAAAAATGAAAAAATCGCAGGCGAATTGCACCGGTGCCATCGGCCAGCGCCACCAGCAGCGAGCGGCGGCGGCCGAAGCGAACGTCAGCCAATTCGACGACCCCTTCGACTACGACCTGATCCCCCGCACGCAGACTTCCGATGGGCCTGATCCGGGTCCGGTCCTGATAGCGAAGAGGGAGATGAAAGAGTACGTCCTGTACTGTCCGGATACCGATTTTGGCCAGCTTCTCAGCATTTCGCGGGCCAATCCCTTTGAGCTGGGTGATCGGCATGTTATCCAGACTTTCGCTAGCCCAGTCCTTGTTCAAATTCCAACCTTGTTGTGTATCCTTGTGCCTAAGCATGCCAGAACTGCAAAGCCGATAGAAGCACGGGCAGCGAGATCTCTGTTGAGGTGTTCAGTTGTTTCCCGATATATACTGTCTTCCGACCGGCCGGGCAAGCGGGACAAAAGGATCGCGCACGGACCAACGGGCCCTGCCTGCTATGATGGTGACGTATCGGATGTTTCTGCCCTGCAAGCCGCAAACTGAGCTCGGCCAAACATCATTCGGAGCGAAGGATAATCCCGATGTCAGTACTCCTGGAATTCAGCATTTTCCCCACCGACAAGGGGGAGAGCGTCAGCCGCTATGTCGGCCCTGTGATCCAGTCGATCCGGGACAGCGGCGTGGACTATCAACTTACACCGATGGGCACGATCATAGAGACCAACTCGCTGGAGCAGGCCCTGGGGCTGGTACAGCAGGCCTATCAGGTACTGGAGCTGGCCGGCTGCCGGCGGATCCACGCGGCGCTCAAGCTGGATATCCGTCAGGGCAAGGAGCATCGTCTGCAGGGTAAAGTCGATGTGATCCGAAGCCAGATCGGCGAAGTCTGCACCTGAGTCGATGGCCGATGTGAAAACCTATCAAGAAAGTCTGCAGCTGGATACTAGGGGGCGTGGCACTTATGAAATCAGCCGCGATGTAGAACGAATTGTCAGGGCATCCGATATCAGCACCGGCCTCTGCCACATCTTTGTCCATCACACCAGCGCCTCGCTGGTGCTTTGTGAAAATGCCGATCCGTCAGTGCGCCGGGACCTGGAGGGATTCATGGCCCGTCTGGTGCCGGATGGCGACCCCCGCTACGAACACAGCCTGGAGGGCGCGGATGATATGGCGGCCCACATCAGATCCATCCTCTCCAATATGGATCTGACCATACCGGTCAGCAAGGGCCGCAGCGGCCTCGGCACCTGGCAGGGAATCTATTTGTGGGAACACCGCACTCACCCCCACCGACGGCAGGTGACCATAACGGTTCAGGGGGAAGGACTGAACGATGAATGAACAGACTCCGGCCCTGCAGGTGACAGGGCTGCACAAAAGATTCGGCAATCACGAGGTGCTGAAAGGCATCGATCTGACGGCCCACACCGGGGACGTGATCTCCATCATCGGCAGCAGTGGTTCGGGCAAAAGCACTCTGCTGCGCTGCGTCAACCTGCTGGAAACCCCAGATGCTGGAGAGGTCCGCGTACATGGTGAACTGATCCAGATGAAGACCCGGCGTGACGGCGGCCGGGGAGCAGCCAACCGCAAACAGCTTCAGCGGCTGCGTACCCGGCTCTCCATGGTGTTCCAGAGCTTCAACCTCTGGTCGCACAAGACCATACTCGAGAATATTGTGGAGGCCCCGATCCACGTACTCGGCAGATCGAAACAGGAAGCCACCGAACAGGCTGACGCCCTGTTGCATAAGGTGGGCATGTACCAACGGCGGGACTACTATCCCAGTCACATTTCCGGGGGCCAGCAGCAACGTGCCGCCATCGCCCGGGCCCTGGCCATGGACCCAGAGGTAATGCTGTTCGACGAACCAACATCGGCGCTGGACCCGGAACTGATCGGCGAGGTGTTGCAGGTGATGCGCGACTTGGCCGAGGAGGGGCGCACCATGCTGGTGGTCACCCATGAAATGGGGTTTGCCCGCGACGTCTCCTCCCACGTGATGTTTCTGCATCAGGGTAACACCGAGGAGTTCGGGCCAGCCCGAGAGGTGCTGGACAACCCCCGGTCGGAACGTATACGCCAGTTCATCGGCTGTGCTAAGGAAAATAGCTGACATGCCTGCCGTCGATCCAACAGACTCTCTAGTGTCTGACCGGACAGCCGGCAGAACAAAAAATCACAACAGAAGGAGACCCATCCCGATGAAACGACTGCTACTGGTTTTTATCACCCTGATGCTGGCCTCGGGCCACACCCTGGCCGACAAGATCCGCATGGGTACCGAAGGGGCCTACCCTCCTTTCAACATGATCGACAAAAGCGGTCAGGTCGCCGGTTTCGATGTGGATATCGGCAAGGCCCTCTGTGCGCGGATGAACGCCGAGTGCAAGTTTGTCACCCAGGACTGGGACGGTATCATCCCGGGATTGCTGGCTGGTAAATACGACACCATTATCGCCTCCCTGTCGATTACCGAGGAGCGGCAGAAGGCGGTCGACTTCAGCGATCATTACTACTCCAACAGCCTGCGGCTGATCGCAAGGAAAGGGGCCACTATCGACCCCCGGAAGCTGAAAGATAAATCCGTCGGAGCCCAGCGCGCGACCATCGCCGCCGACCACGCGGCAAAGATCGAGGGCGCCAGTGTCAAGCTGTACGATACCCAGGAAAACGCGTATCTAGATCTGGCTTCCGGCCGCATCGACGTCCTGATCACCGATATGCTGCCAGGTTTCAGCTGGCTGCAGTCGAAACAGGGCGATGGGTATGAGTTTATCGGAGAGACTATCGATATCGGCGATAAAATCGGTATTGCGGTGCGCAAGGGGGACAATGAACTGCGAGAAAGGCTGAACAAGGCCCTGGCGGAGATTCTGGCGGACGGCACCTATCAGAAGATCAACGCCAGGTACTTTCCCTTCTCCATCTATTGAGGTCCGTCTCCAAATAGCGCGAGCGGTGAAGACAGGAGCAAGCTTGAGCAATCTACCAACGACCAACCGGTCTTATGTTTGACCTGCAGGGCTTTGGTGACCAGTTGCTGCTCGGCGTCTGGATGACCCTGAGGGTCGCCGCCGGCGGCTTGCTGCTGGGGCTTATCCTTGGCCTGATTGGGGCCCTGCTCAAGCTCTCCCGCTCCCGTATCGCCTACGGCATAGGCGCCACCTACACCACCCTGATCCGGGGACTGCCTGAACTGCTGGTGGTGCTGATTATCTACTTTGGCAGCGCCGGCCTGCTGACCAGGGCAGCCGGCTTTTTCGGCTACGATGGTTATATCGAACTGAGCCCGCTGGCCGCGGGGATCACGGCCCTTGGAATCGCCTTCGGTGCTTATGCCACCGAGGTGTTCCGAGGCGCCATCCAGGCCATCCCCCGAGGCCAGATCGAGGCGGCCCTGGCCTGCGGTATGAACGGTTTCCAGATTTTCTTCCGCGTCACCCTGCCCCAGGCCTGGCGGGTAGCGATTCCCGGATTGGGCAA
>CAWGCA010000049.1:0-16969 GCA_963820955.1 uncultured Gammaproteobacteria bacterium
TGTCCATCTCCTTCACCCAGGGCAGCTCACAGGCCATGGCGGAGACGCGCAGCAGGACATCCACCAGGGCATCGATATCCGCCGCTGGCAAGTGCCGGAACGGACCAAGGATTTTGGCCACCCGGGTACGATCGATCAGATCGTGGGCCAGCCGATCATTCAGCGGTGGCAGGGCAACCGCGCTGTCATTCAACACCTCCACGGCGGTCCCGCCACTGCCGAAGCTGATAACAGGACCGAACACCGGGTCATCGACGATTCCGATCATCAGCTCGCGGCCGTTGCGGCTCTGATGCATCTTCTCCACGGTTACCCCCTCGACCCAGGCATCCGGTCGAGAGATTGCCACCTGCTCCACGAGTTCCCGGTAGGCGCCCCGTACCATCTGGGCACTATTGATATTCAACAGCACACCGCCGGCATCGGACTTGTGAGATATTTCGGGAGAGTAGACCTTCAGCGCGACCGGGAATCCGATGGAAGTGGCCAGCACCAGTGCCTCCTCCGGGGAACGGGCGATTCCGTTGCGTACAGTCGGGATTTGAAACGCACCCAGCAGTGCGATCGATTCGGGCTCGGTCAATACCTTGCGCTGTTTGGCCAGGGCTCCCTCGATAATCAATCTGGCCGCATCGACTACCGGTTTGCGGTGACGATGGGCAGACTTGGGCGGCACCTGCAACAGCAGTTTCTGGTTCGCCTCGTAGGTGGCCAGATAGTGGACCGCATCCACTGCCGCCTCGGGGGTGGTAAAGGTAGGAATACGGGCCTTATTGAACGCCTGTCTCGCCGCCTCCACCTGTTCCCCACCCATCCAAACCGTAAAGATGGGCTTGTGATGCTGCTCGGTCAGGGTGATCAAGGCTTGAGCGACATCCAGCGGGCGTGTCATTGCCTGGGGCGTAAGGATCACCACCGCACCGTCCACTCCCTCGTCTTTGAGACACAGATCAACGGCATCCACGTAGCGCTCCGGGGGCGCATCACCGATCACGTCCACCGGATTGCCCTTTGACCAGGTTGCAGGAAGCTTCTGGTCCAGCTCGCTGAGGGTGGAATCGCTCAGTGCCGCCAGTTTCAGGCTCAGATCTGCCAGATGATCGGCGGCGAACACACCCGGGCCACCACCGTTGGTTACGATCGCCAGACGGTGGCCACAACGCCGATAGCGCGAGGACAGGACGCTCGCCGCGGCAAACAACTGTCTGATCGTCTGCACGCGCACCACACCGGATCTAGCCAATGCCGCCGAAAATGCCTCATCACCTCCAACCAGCGCCCCGGTATGAGACATGGAGGCCTTGGCCCCTTCACTGTGACGACCAACCTTGATAGCGATGACCGGTTTGACCCGGGCAGCAGCGCGCAGCCCGGTCATAAAACGGCGTGCATCACGCAGCCCCTCGATATACAGCAGGATGCTGTCGGTCCGGGGGTCGGAAATCAGATAGTCCAGGATGTTGCCGAAATCCAGATCGGCGGAGATTCCGGTGGACACCACCGCGGAAAAACCGATATGTCGCTGCTCGGCCCAGTCCAGAATCGCGGTACAGAGGGCGCCGGATTGAGATACCAGGGCCAGGTTGCCGGGTTTGGCGTTGTTGTTGCCAAAGGTCGCATTGAGACCGCAATCCGGCCGTATGATTCCAAGGCAGTTGGGGCCGAGGATTCGAATACCATAGCCGCGGGCGATCTCGAGAACTTTTTCCTCCAGCTGGCGGCCAGCCGGCCCTACCTCCCGAAATCCGGCGGAGAGGATAATCATCGCCTTCACACCCTCTTCGCCACAGCTCTCGACAATCGCCGGGATACTGGCTGCGGGAGTCGCTACCACTGCCAGATCCACCGGTTTCGGTACACTTGCAAGGTCGCGGTAGGCCGGCTGCCCCTGCACCACATCATGCTTTGGATTGATTGCATAGACCGGCCCTTTGAAGCCGCCCGCGAGCAGATTCCGCAGCACTACCTGACCCACAGAGTCCTGCCGATCGCTGGCACCGAACATGGCAATCGCTGCCGGGGAGAACAGGGCGGTCAGATAATGGGGTCGCATCGTTAACTGGTTCCTACATGAATTGAGATATGATTATATATTCGGCTGGTTAGCGTTCCTTTTTAGGGTGAAATCTTACTACTTTCTTCATCAAGTTGCGCTGTTTGTATGGATTTTCTTTGATCGCTTACAATAACCACTTCGCAGTTTGAACTGCGGCGGAATTAACGTACACCAAATCGATAGGGGAACTTTGTTGCTGACGGCCTTTGCCAGCCACCCGGATTGTCTCAAGCACGAAACGGGAGATATTCATCCCGAGTCGGCGGCCAGACTCCGCGCCATCGAGGATCACCTGATCGAAAGCCAGCTGTTTTATCTGCTGCGCCACCTGGATGCGCCGCTGGCAACCCGTGATCAGTTGCTCCGGGTTCACGATGCCGCCTACCTGGATACGCTCGATGCCTGCCCGGTGGAAGCCGGTCTCAGATACCTGGATCCCGACACACCCGTAGGCCCTCACAGCCTGGTCGCCGCGCGGCGAGCCGCCGGTGCCATGATTGGCGCCATCGATGGGATCATGAAAGGGGAATTCGACAACGCCTTCTGTTCCGTCAGGCCTCCTGGCCATCATGCGCGAAGGGACAGGGCGATGGGGTTTTGTGTCTACAACAATGCGGCGGTCGGCGCGGCCCATGCGCTGGAAGAACACGGGCTGGAACGTATCGCCATTGTCGATTTCGATGTCCATCACGGGAACGGCACCGAGCAGATCTTCAGCGACGAGCCCCGGGTGATGATCTGCTCAACCTTTCAACACCCCTTCTATCCGGATGTCCCGTTCGTCCAGAACGATGAGCGTATTATCTGTGCGCCGCTGGCGGCCGGTGCCAGAGGCGAGGAGTTCCGCGCGGCGATAACAGAGCGTTGGCTGCCGGCACTCGACCGTTTCCAACCACAGATGATCCTGGTGTCGGCCGGATTCGATGGCCATCGGGACGACGACATGTCAGGGGTAAGCCTGACCGAGAAAGATTTCGGCTGGGTCACGGAACAGATCCTGGAGGTCGCTCGCAAGTACGCGACGAATCGTGTCGTCTCGACGCTGGAGGGAGGCTATGACCTGCCCTCCCTGGCGCGCAGCGTGGAGGCCCACCTGCGGGTGTTGATGGATATCCATTGAGTTTCCTGAGGCTGCCGGACCTTCCGCTCGCCGCAGATCACTGATCGGGTTCAGGCTGCTCTTGCTCCAGACCCGTCAACCGCCACAGGGTGTCCAGTTCCAGGCGCAGTCGACGCACCTGCTGTTCCAGATCGGCCAATCGCCGGTCATCGCTTTCCCGCGCCGGTCCCTCTGAATCCCTGAGCGGTTGTTCGACCTCGCCACAGAGCAGATGAACATAGCGTTCCTCCCGACGGCCGGATTCCCGCGGGAGTTTATTTACCAAGGGGGGAACTTTGGCATGCAGTCTTTCCAGGGTATCATTCATCGCGGCCAGATCATCGAACTCGGCCATACGCGATGCATTGATGCGCAGCTCTCCCAGGGTCTGAGCCCCCCGCAACAGGAGAACACACAGCGCCGCCTGTTCCTGGCGGTCAAGGGCCAGGGCCTTCGCCAGTTTCTGTTCATAACGCTCCGCCCGACCGGAGAAAGCAGAGCGAACCAGATCACGGTCCCGAAGTTGATTGACCGTGTGCCCCACCTCCCCCTCCGAAAGCTTCATCACTGGATAGCGGCTGGTTTTCTGATTACAGGCCTGTACCAGAGCCTTGAGGGTCAATGGATAGTAATCCGGCGTGGTCCGCTGTTTCTCCATTAAGGCCCCCAGCACCCGGGCCTCTACCGCTGACAGCAGGGGCTGGTCGGTTTGTGCTGTCTCTTCTAGATCTGTATTCTGTTCCATCCCATTGTCCTTGTTCATTCTTTCCCGGGTAGCAAAACAACCCTCGGCCTTGGAGCCTACTGCCCCACAATCTTCTTCCGCACCCCGCGTATCTGCTGCAGCAACGATTCAATGTGTCTCAATCCAGTTTGTGGATTCATGACCACAATGCGCAGGTAACGCCTGTCATTGACCAAAGCGGTGGAGAGGTAGAAATCGCCCTGCGTCATCAGATGGTCACGGATGAGCAATTGGAGCTTATCTTCTCCCGCAATCCGAAAGCAGAGAATATTGGACTGGGGTTGGGCGGCACACCGGATATCGGGTTGGCGCTGGAGGTAGCCGTATATCTCCCGGGTCAGATCGTACTGACGTTCGATATAGTCAGACAGGCCCTTTTCCCCCAATGCCGCCAGCACCATGAACAACCGCAGCCCTAGCGCTGCCTTGGTGCATTCCACCGTGCGCCCGATAAAATCGAAACCAGGCTGCGCCTTGTCGTGGAACAGATAACTGGCTTCCTGCTGGAAGGCATTGTCCAGAAAACCTGCCTCCCTTACCAGCAGGGCGGCGCACACCGTCGGTGTCCGCATCAGCTTGTGTGCATCCCAGACCAGGGAGTCGGCCAGTTCCACCCCCTCAAGCAGTTGGCGATAGCGGTCCGACAGCAGAGCGCTGGCGCCATGAGCACCGTCGACATGGAACCAGATACCCTGCTCCCGGCAGAATCGACCTATCTCCAGCAGGGGGTCATACAGACCCAGCGCCGTACTGCAGGCATTGGCGACTAATGCCAGGGGTCGTTTCCCGTCTGCCCTCAATCGTTGCAGGGCCTGAGGCAACCGCTCGGGCAGAATCACCCCCTGTTCATTCACCGCCAGTGGATAGAGTGCATCGCGTCCGATACCGAGGATACCCGCCGCCCGGGCAATCGAATAATGGCTTTCCGCCGAGGCCAGCAAGGCGAGATCAGGTGGGTTTCCCCGTTGCCAGACATCGGGCACCAGCCGACTGCGCGCAGCGATCAGGGCCGTGGTATTGGCGAGTGAACCCCCATGGGTCAATACCCCTGCCCCGGCGGCGGCTTCTCCTGCCAGGGCGGAGTCAGCGCACATCGGCTTCCAGCCCACCTTGCCAAGCAACCAGTTGACCATAAAGTATTCGATCGCCGCAGCGCTGGGACCCATCTCATAGATGGCCATGGGGTTGTTGGTAAAGGCGTCTACCAGGCCAGCCAGGGCGCCGGCATAATGGGGAACCGAAACCTGGTGGGCCAGATACCCGGGGTGATGCAGCCGGGTAGCCGCAGCCAGATAGTCGTCCAGAAACACCTTCAGCCGCTGCCCCCTCAGATCACCGTTTCGTATATGGGCCCCCAGATCGAGTTGCTGAATCAACGCCCTCAACCGCGGCTGGTTGATAACCTGAACATCCCCCTGCCGGGACTGCTGAAGAAACCCTTCTAAGGCCTCACTGACAAGAGCAGCATCCTCCTGAAAACTCACGCGAATCCCCTCTTCACCATCGGATCTTCCCTTGCCTCGGCTGTCGCACCCCGGATAGTATGAAAAAAGCCCGAGGAAACCTTTCTGAGCTGTAATTTTCTTTGACCGGAGAAGCTGGCAATGTCAGACCGAACAAGCAAGGGGTCATGCCTCTGTGGTGCGGTAACCTTTGAAATTCACGGTCCTTATCTCTTCTTTCAGTACTGCCACTGTAGTCGATGCCGCAAGGCCACAGGCAGCAATCATGCCGCTAATATACTGATTCCTATTGAAAACCTGAAATGGTTGTCGGGTGCCCACCTGGTCAGACGCTACAAACTACCCGATGCGAAGACGTTTGCCACCACTTTCTGCACGCAGTGCGGCTCACCCCTGCCGTGGACCACTCGCCAGGCACAGTATGTCATAGTCCCCGCCGGATCACTTGACGATGCCCCGGAATCCCTGCCCGATAGAAATATCTACTGGGCATCGAGGGCGCAATGGTGTGTGTCCTCGGAGGAGATGGTCAAGTTCCCCGAGGCACCAGAGTAGGGAAAAATAGCAGAAATTCTGACCAGTTCCCGGCTGACACAAGTACCAGCCAATGCCCTTTCCGCATGCTGACAATATTTTCTCGATTTTTTTTAAAGTTTTTTCGGCTGGTACCGTTAATTCAACCAGGGTGGTCGTTGTAGTTGAAGACATTATCCTCCTGGCATGTTTTCATCATGACCACCCTGTTTTTCCAAGATCGCAATCGCCTCCCTACACATTTTTTCTTTTCGATGGATTAAATCATCCACTTCGCTCGTTATACCTATGTTCGTCGCTTGACTGCAAGTGACGGATATCTTCCCCGACCCCGGTTATTCGCCGGGGTTTTTTTATGGATCATATTCCAGCCCGCAAAGTGACCCCCGCCATCCACGGCACGGCACGGCAGTTCCTTTTGACCCGCGATATCACTTTTCGATCAGATAGTTAACGTGCATCTCGTTTCGCATATTTGAGCCGGACATTGTTGGCCGCCGAGAGATTGGCCAGGGTCAAGGTGGTAGTCTCAAGATCCACGTCCTGAAAGTTGGTGTCGGTCAAATCGGCCCTGCGCAGGATGGTACCGGTCAGATCCGATTCACTCAGATCGGCGCCGGTCAGATTGGCGCCGGAGAGATCTGCACGCAACAGGGAGACACCACACAGAGAGGTCCCGATCAGGCTGGTGCGGATCATGACGGCCCGATTCATCGTTGCGGGTATACAGTCTTCACCACCGAGGATCGCCCGATCGAGTATGGCCTCCGAAAGATTTGCCCCGTTCAGGCGGACATTGCAGAGATAGGCTTCGGTCAGATCCGCACCGCGCAGATCGACCTCCAGCATCAAAGCGGAACCTACCACGGTCTTCCTCAGCAAGGCGTTAACCATGCGTGCGGAGTGCAGATCCGTACGGGCGAGGGAAGAACCTGACAGGTCCGCATCCCGCAGATCGACATAGGGCATATCACAGGAGGTGATGCGTGCGTCGCGTAACGAACAGCGCGACAGAACCGCTGCATTGCTCTGGACGCCGTCTCCGAAGGTGGCACCATTCAGATCGGCACCGGAAAAATCCGCCCCCCGCAACATGGCCGCCCGAAAATTCGCGCCCTCGACATCGGTCCCACGTAGATCCCCACCGCCCAGATTGACCCCTTGAAAATTGGCACCGCGCAGATCCAGACCCCGCAGATCAGCGCCCTCCAGATCCAGGTGATTCAAATCGGCACCGACCAGGGAGTCAGCATCGGTTGTAAAAAGAACCTCACCGCTCTCCTTGTGTTTGATCTCAACCATTTCCCTCTCCTCCGTTTTTTTCCACCGTGGAACTCAAATCCACTGAGTACTCAGGCGCGTCAGCGATCTGGGTACCTGGCGGCGTACCTCGTTGTCTTGATGACGTGCGACGAGACATTTGACAAACGAGCAGTTTCCGACTGCCTTCCACGCCTGACGCCCTGACAGGCTTGACCCTCAGTTTCCCCTGGCCTATATGAAAAATTTGAACTTCTCTATGACATGATAGGCCAAATTGTACGAACATGGCCCCACTCCGCTGGCTGGATTCATTCTCAAGAGGAATCGGCCGACAAGCTAGTTGCGGCTATTATCTGTCACCACTACATTTTCAAAATATGAACCCGGAAAAAACAGCATCCCAATGGCTGAAACACTGATTTCTCTGGAGCAAGACGCGACACGTCTGCGCCGGGCGTTTCTCTGGGCAATCTCTTTTACCGCACTCTTGTGGTTGATCAAATTGACCGAGATCGGTTTGAGCGTGGACTTCGTACAACTCGGCATCTATCCCCGCGCGCAAAATGGCGTCTGGGGTCTCTTATGGGCACCGTTACTGCACGGTTCGCTGTTCCATCTTTTCGCCAATACCGCGCCGCTGGTGATTCTGGGCACTGCGCTGCTGTACGGCTATCCCCGCGCGGCAAAAATCCTTATTCCGATCCTGTACCTGGGCTCGGGGGTGGGGGTCTGGCTGTTCGGCCGAGTGGGCTATCATATCGGTGCCAGCGGGCTGATCTTTGGCATGGTGTTTTTCATTTTCACCATTGGTGCCTTGCGCTGGGACCGGCGTGCGATCGCGCTCTCACTGGTGGTCTTCCTGCTTTACGGCGGCATGATCTGGGGCATCCTGCCACAGGCCCCCGGCATTTCATTCGAATCGCACTTATTCGGCGCATTGATCGGCACCCTGATGGCATTTCTTCTCAAGGGAAGGGATACTCCACCCCCCGAAAAGGTATACAGCTGGGAAGGCGAGGAGGAGGGGGAGGAACCGACGTCGGAGCAAGACGATGAGGCATGGAACAGCTGGCGCTGAGCCTTGGGGCAATCAGTATACTGTTCCTTGTACTGTATTTGATCTTACCATCCTGTGAGGGCCCCTCTCGTATTCCTTAGGACCCCTGCTCGAACTACAACGAGGACTGTGCTCTGCAAATGATTAACCCTTCCGTCCGGGACTAAATTGTCAAAACCTGGTTAGCACCGATTGATTCCAAGCGAAGGCATATTCCGACCTGACATCGCCTTATGAAGATTGACCTGATCGCCCAGATCGTTCTCGCTATCGGCCTCATGACTATCATGTTCGGTATCGGTCTCTCGCTGACCAAAAAGGACTTCGTAAACGTATTCAGATTTCCCAAGGCCGTTCTTGTCGGCCTCGCTGCACAGATCCTGGGACTGCCGCTGGCCGCACTGCTGACCATATCGTTTTTTTCCATGTCACCTGAATATGCGCTTGGCTTGATGATCATCTCCACGAGTCCGGGTGGAGCCACCTCCAATCTTTTCAGTTTTCTGATGAAGGGCGATGTCGCGCTTTCCGTATCCCTGACCGCCTTCTCCACCATTGTGTCGCTTTTTACCATCCCTCTGATACTGGCCTATGCAAGCGAACTGCTGCTGCATAACAGGCAGCAAGTCGCGCTCTCTGCGGAAAGCATCTTTCTTCCATTGCTTTTTCTGGTGCTGATGCCACTGCTTCTAGGCATGACGACTCGGGCCAGGGCGCCGTATTGGGCACAAAAAATGGGGCGTCCAACTGCTTCATTTTCCGTGCTGTTGCTGATAATTACCATCACCTATGTGCTCTATTTGGAACATGCCCGCTTCTTCGACTACATTGGCCAGCTGGGTGGCCTGATCAGCCTGTTCTTTCTGACTGCCACGGCTCTCGGATTTGTGGTTGCCAAGTCTGCGGGACTTAACCTGAAGCAGCAGAAAACGGTGGTTATCGAAGTGGGCATACAAAACGGTTTACAGGCGATTTTCATTGCAACCAGTCCATTGATGTTCGCTGACCCTGTGCTCGCAGTCCCGGCCGCACTCTACAGCATACTGATGTATCTATTCGCCTTTGGCCTCTACCTGGCGTTCCGGATTTTTAAACTATAAGCGCAGGCCCCTACCCCCGTCCCTTCCTTCCGGTTGTGGCCCGGCACCATCACCGGGCCACCTGCCTGTCGAATCAATAGGTCGGCGCATCTGACTCGTAGTGAAATCCCTTTTCTTCCGCCTGCTCACGAACCGCAGCGTAGATCTTGTGGTCGAGGGACTCCTCAGCCCCACCGACTTCTTCTACTTTCTTCCGTAGAAAGGCCGCTCTCTGTTCGCTCAGTTCCCGAATCTGGCGCTGCAGTTCACTGCGACGTCCGGCGGTCTCTTTGATCAGCACCTGCTGCTCTTCCGGGGCCATCGCCTGCATCGATTGCGGTAACCGGTCTGATTCGATAGCAGAAAGCTCCACCCGTCCGCTGACCACATCATCGATCAGTTCGCTCTCACCCAGCAGATTGCCCTTACCGCTCGGAGAGGCATTGAATGCAGCGCGGCGGGCACGGGATTCGATCGATGCGACAGCATGAAGTTTGTCGGCTGCATCCAGCTTCCGCTGTTTCATTTTCTGCTCCTCCCTGCTTCCGTAATACAGGCGCGTGTCATCCAGTTTTTCCGACAGCTCAGCCAGTTTATCGTCAAAGGGCGAACTGATCGCCACCGCACTACCTGTCTGTTCCACCGGAAAATAGCTGCCGTTACCAAGCTGGGCGATCTGTTGCCATTGGCGCGATGTCTGATCATCCTGACCACACTGGATGGCGTTTACCAAAATCCCTTTTTTCAGCGCCACGGCGATGGTATCCGGGTATTTGACATCATCCTGATAGTCCATATGTGGCGGTGCATCACCGACCAGGAATACCACCTTATAGGTGTCGGAATCCTGACTCCAGGACATGTGGTGTACGGCGTCATACAGTGCCTGATTGACGCTTTCGGGCCCGTCACCGCCACCGGCGGCCGCAAAATCAACCAGTGCGGCGTACATCGAATCCAGGTCTTCAGACAGGTCCACCCGTTTGGTGACATAGGCATCGCCACGGTCCCTGTAGGCAACCAGCCCCATCCGGATCTCTGGCGTCGGTTGTGCCGAAGACATAGTAGTGGCGATGGACCAGATCTTCTCCTTGGCCGCCTGGATCAGTCCGCCCATGCTGCCGGTGGTGTCGAGCACGAACACGACCTCAATACGTGGCTGCTCATTGGTCAGCGAATCGATGGAACGAATACCGTGCAACACAGGATCCTGCAACGGTTGGGTATTGGCACCGATGCTTTGATACGCGGGGTAAAAAACCACCGTGGCGGCGGTAAACACAAACAGCGCAAATGCGAATATTTTGGATTTCATTTCAATGTCTCCCGAGTGGTTAAGGTATAGAAGAGAGTCTGCGCAGGGTGGATTCCGCTGCATGATGGGCGTGCTGAAAGCGGTCCTCCCGAACCTGTTGCAGTGACCCTGGTGCTGATTTCCGGCTGATATCGACAGGAATGGCGATGAAGAGCGCCTGCACCAGAAAAAAGCACCAGAGACTGAGAAACAGACTGCCCGTCTGGGTTGCTGCCCATACCCCGGCGGCCAGGCCGATACCGGTCAACACCAGGTCCGCCAGTGCCGAAAGCAGGCTGGAATAGAAGTACAACGAGCGGATCAACCAGACGAGGCCCAGATGCACCAACAGATAGAGGGGCAGCGAGGACTGCATAAACCAGGTCGAGCCCGCCACCAGGATCCAGCAAGCAAGGACGGTGACCCGACCGACGCGCTCCCGGCTCCGAGTCAGCAGATAGAAGACGTAGGAGAGTCCAATGCCGGCAATCAAAAGACGCAGTAAACCGTCGGTAGGACTGAATGGTGACAGGGCGGTATAGAGTACGCTGCCCAAAAGCGCTGCGATCAGGGCCACCGCAATACCTTCAGAGAATGAGGGGTGTTTCATGATCCCCTCCTCTTCTGCTTTTCACGCAGCAAGGCGACCTCCACCTCCTCTTCCCGGACCGATATATCGGGGACCATTAGCAGTTCCTCGCGCCGGCTGACTGAGTCCTCTTCGGCCAACAACTCTTCCTTCTGCCGCATGCTCTCCAGGCGTGCGCGATTTTGTTTGATCCCCAGGCTGAGCCCGGAAATCTCCTGCTGCAATGTCTTACATCGTCGGGAGAGATACTTTCCAAACCGCTCAGCCTCCAGTCGACGCCTGATCATCGAGCGGGCCAGTTCCTCCTGGTTGGATGCAAAGCAAACGTCCAGTTCTTCCCCGATATCGATCAGTGACTGGTCGATATCGGTCCGCCGGGCAACGAGCTGCTCCTGCTCGTGGCTCAGCACCTTGAGCCGATGTTCGTCTTGAGCGAGTTCCTGCTCCATCTCACGCAGCGCCTGCTTGAGCAGCACGTCGGGTTCCTCGATGCGGTCCAGAACAGCGTGAATATCGGCTCGGAACAGCCGCGAAATACGGGTGATCAATGCCATGATTTACCTCCTAACTAAGTGACTCAATGGAACCTGACCTCAGTCTAGGGGCCCTGCCTGTCCCACTCTAGACAGAGCTTGGTAAAACGAATGCCCGGCGTTTTACAAAACATTTACATGTCCGAGTCGGAAGGAATTGCTAAGCTATAACCCGTTATGCAGCGCAAGATCCGCATCCTCATTGTTGAAGATGAAGCCGCCATCCGCGCAGGATTGCTGGATGTCTTCGTATTCCATGGTTACGAGGTAGACTATGCGGATGAGGGAACGGATGGCCTGAGAAAAGCGTTGAGCGGCACCTTCGATCTCATCCTGCTGGACGTCATGCTCCCGGGCATGAACGGTTTCGATATCTGTCGCCAGATCCGCGCCACAGACCGCGCTCAGCCCATTATCATGCTGACCGCCAAAACCAGCGACGAAGATATCATCCACGGGCTGTCGCTGGGCGCGGACGACTACGTGGCCAAGCCGTTTTCCATCACCCAACTGGTGCTGCGGGTGCAGGCGGTGCTGCGCCGATCGCATATCGGTGTAAAAATGGACAGCCATATCCGGCTGGGCAGCGACACCGAGATCGATACCCTGAACCTGTGCGGACACCGGGCCAGAGAAGCGCTGTCGTTTACCCATCGCGAAGTGGAAATCCTGCAGTACCTGGATGCCAATTCGGAACGCCCGGTATCCAGAGAGGAACTGCTGAGCAAGATATGGGGGTATGCAAGAGATCTGGGGATAGAAACACGTACTGTCGACATCCATATCGCCAAGCTGAGGCGGAAGATCGAATCCGACCCGGCGGCGCCACGCCACCTCATCACCATCCGCGGGGCAGGATACCGGCTGCTGACCAATTGAGATGATAAACGATTCGCTCAAAGGACTGGACAGCAGGAGACTGCAACTCTGGCTGTTCCTGTTTTTCCTTGCGCTGGCCGTCCCGACAGCTATTCTGATTTATCAGGCTTACCACCAGTTGAAATGGGAAGCCTTTCACCAGCACCAGCAGCTTGCCGAGGAACTGGCGGCACGCATCGACAGCCGGTTACTGCAACTTATTGACGACGTCGAGGCAAGCTCTTTCACCGATTATGCCTTTCTGGTCATCGCTGGTGATCCGGTAACCAATTTTCTGCAGCGTTCAACCCTATCCTCCTATCCGGTAACTCCGCTCGTTCCAGGGCTGATCGGGTATTTCCAGGTTGACGCCGAGGGCCTGTTCAGCACGCCCTTATTGCCACAGCCCGGAGTGAACCCCAGGGCCTACGGCATCTCCGGGCAAGAACTGAAAGAACGGCTGGCGTTGAGTGAGCGAATTCAGCAGATTCTGAGCCGTAATCGGCTTGTTCGGGGCGCAGAAATCGATCTGGCCGAGGAAAAATCCCCTGCACCAGTAATTCAGCGGAGAGAGAAATCCTACCGATTTGCAAAGGAAGATTCAGGAAGTGGGATCAGCACTGGAGAAAGGAAGACGGCTGAACCGAGCCCTGTGAGCGAGATTACGCTCTCGCCTCAGGAACAGCACGACGAAGAGTTGATGGAAGAACGGGCAGCGGGGCAGGCCGCATTCGATCGCCTCAACAAGGCCCCGGAACAGCGGGGGCATAAAAAAGAACAGGCTCTCGCCAGTACACTGGGCCGAGTGGAAGATCTCAATCTGGACTATCGCTATCAGACGGAGTCAGCTGATTCGAAACAGCGTATGGTCGCCCCCCAAAGCGCACCTTTCCCGGATAAACGCAGCGTGCGAAAGGAACGCAGCAGACTGCCGGAACCCCGAATCGAAAAGCTCGAACAAACCACAGAAGCTGACAGACAGACACCGACCGGGATCCGTATCCGCACCTTTGAAAGTGAACTCGATCCTTTTGAATTCAGTCTGCTCGACAGCGGCCATCTGGTGCTGTTTCGCAAAGTCTGGCGCGATGGACAACGCTATATTCAAGGGGCACTGCTCGAACAGCAACCCTTTCTCCAGGGAGTAATTCAATCAACCTTCGATGAAACCATTCTGTCACAGATGAGCGACCTGGTAGTCGCCTATCGGGGCAATGTCTTTTCAGTGTTTTCGGGAAATGCATCGCGGGAATATCTCTCCAGCGCAGAGGAGTTTCGCGGGGCTCTGCTCTACCAGTCGCGGCTCTCGTCGCCTTTGAGCGACCTGGAACTGATCTTCACAATTACCCGCTTGCCGGCCGGCCCTGGCAGCGGGTTGATTACCTGGGTCGCCCTGATACTGACGCTGGTTCTTTGCGGAGGATTTTATCTGCTGTACCGGCTGGGCGTGGGGCAGATCCGACTCGCGCGACAGCAGCAGGATTTCGTCTCCGCCGTCAGCCATGAACTGAAAACCCCCCTGACCTCCATTCGTATGTACGGTGAAATACTGCGCGAGGGCTGGGCCAGCGAAGAGAAAAAAAAACGTTATTACGACTATATCCACGATGAGAGTGAACGGCTGTCGCGCCTCATTTCCAATGTCCTGCAACTGGCACGGATGACCCGCAACGATCTGCAGGTCGACCTGACCCCGATGGGCACAGCCGAACTGATGGAGACGATTCGGCCGAAGGTTGCCTCCCTGGCCGAACGGGCGGGCTTCGAGCTGCAATGGCATTGCGAAGGTGAAGCGGCTCGCAGTGTGATCCTGATCGATCTCGACTGCTTCACTCAGATCATCATTAACCTGCTGGACAACGCAATCAAATTTTCTTCAGGGACAAAAAATAAAATGATCACAGTCGGCTGCCAGCTTCTGTCTGACGGCAGCCTATTGATCTCAGTACGGGACTACGGCCCTGGCGTGCCGAAGAATCAGATGAAAAAGATATTTAAACTCTTCTACCGCTCTGAAAATGAACTGACCCGGGAAACCCTGGGCACCGGTATCGGACTGGCGCTGGTGCATCAATTGACGCAATCGATGAACGGGAAGGTGGATGTGATTAATGCCGAACCGGGAGCAGAATTCCGATTGATTTTTCATACTTCCGACCCGGTGCTGCCATTGGATCCGGATTTGTGAAAAGGTCGATTGGACTTCACCGATACAGCTCCGGCAGCGGCCCTTTCACCTGCCGCCTGGTTCCTCGCTGCGGAAGCCTCGGGATGGCTTTCGCCAGGCTGGTCCCATCCCAGTCACCTTCTTGCTGCCGATAGAGCCGGCGATCCAGTTCCGCCAAGGCGCGTCGGGCGGAGGGATCATCCAGCCGTGCGATCAGGTCGTCGAGTCCCGCTGGCGGATCCTCCGGCCAGTGGGCCCCGGCCCATTCCAGCAGGGCGCGACGGGCCGGTTGAGGATTACCACTCCGGCAGGCCGACTGAAAACGTCGCTGAGCGGCTCGTACATCCGGCCGGTCGGGCTTCTCTGTCTGCGCAACCGGCTCCGGGCGGCGGTTGTGTGCTTGCCACCAGAGCACGAGCGTCGTCAGCCACAGCAAGGCAAACAGGGCGCTGATCCAGGGCCAGCGATCCGATTGGAGCAACCCGACCTCCGCACCCGAATTGATTGTTTCCCCCATCGGCTGTTGTGCGTCAACCGGTCTCTGTCGGTCCGCAGTCAGCCCCTGAGAGTTATTCGATTCTGTCTCAGCTGCCTTCGACCGCAGTTCCTGCAACGGCTTTCCATCGGCTGCAGGCAACACCTCTATGTGGCGGGCAGGCAGTTCCGTCAACTGCTGTTGGTCGGTCCGGGTATCCCACCAATGCAGGCGCACCGGAGGCAGGGTAAAACTACCGGGGCGGGTCGGAACAAAGGCAATGCTGCGGCGTTTTTCACCCACAACACCCGGTGGCAGATCCCTGGTTTCCACCTGTGCTCGATCGGGGTATACCTTGAAGCCGTCCACCGGACCGGGATCAATATCAGGCAACTGCTCGCCGGATACCCCCTCGGCGGAGATGCTGACCGTGCGGGTAATGGGGTCACCCACATGAAATGGGCCCTGATCCGGCTGCCAATCCTCGGTCAGATCCAACCCTTCCACAGGCAGCCAATAAACTGAATCAAGCCGTTCCGGACGGGATCGCACATTGAGACTGAGCGACTCTCCTCGCACCCGCACTGGTCGGGTAGCACGGCGCAATTCCGAGAAGGGATCCCGCCCGAAAAATGAGCCATCGAACGGCGAATTCCCGCCGAAAAATTCGTCGAATGGACTGCCCCGGGCCGACTTGCGCTGTTCAGGAATTCGCGCATCCAGCACCGGACCTGGCAGGACGAGCTCTCCGCTGGCCTGGGGAAAGACCGCGTAATGGCGTTCTATCACCCGGTAGCGGCGCCCTCCCCGTTCCTGGGTATACTCCCGATCCTCGCCCAATCGCCTAACCAGGGCGTTGTCCGGATGCGGCTCGCTCAACCTGCCCTCGCTCAGCCTCACGCCATGAAACAGGCGCACTGTATAGCGCACCATTGCCTGCACGTAAGGCGCCGTCTGATCCACTTCGGTTTCGATGAAAATCGGGTTACCACTGTTGGGACTGTCGGACAGTGGGACCTCGGTCACCTCCAGGATCAGCGCCGGGGTGCGCTCGCCGTCCAGTTCCAGGGGTGGAATCCTGAGTATGCCAGTCCGCTTGGGACTCAACGAGAGTGTCCAGTTGGTCCGGGAGTCGATCCGTCCGTTTGCGATATTCACCCGGCTGCCGCTGGTGATACCCAGCAGTTCGAAGTCCTGCTCCAGCGGCTGGGTATCCGGACTGCCGGAGACCTGACCCAGGGCCTCCACCAATAGCTGCACCGTCTCACCCTCGGCGATACGGTCCCTCTCCAGGCGGGCAGTCAACGCCGCCTGGGACTCCATCGCCAGAAAACAGACGACAGCCAGAAGAAACAGTTGCAGCGGCTTGGTCGCGCTTCTCATCGTCCCCCCTGCTGACGGCGAAGATGTTCCAACATGAATTTACGCCGCAGCAGCCCACCGGGATCTTCCGGAATCTGCCGCAGCCATTGTTCCAGCGCCATATCGGCCTCGCTGGGTTGCTGGCCTTCCGCCAAGACCGTGCCCTCCGGCGGCTGCGCGCTGCCATTGTCCTGCTCCGATGGCGCCATCTCCTTCGCCAGATCTGGCAGCACCGATTCCTCACCAGCATCCGGCTTTTGTCCGCTGTCCGGGGGTGGCCCGTTGTTCGCCTCATCCGGTTCCGATGACCCGGAGGCCTCACCCTCACTGTCACCCCCTTGTGGCATCTGAGTCTCCGGATCGCCTTCCGCACTATCTGTCTCTTCTTCGGACGC
>CAWGCA010000050.1:0-17487 GCA_963820955.1 uncultured Gammaproteobacteria bacterium
GTCTGACCCGGCAATGACAGAGTTGCCCGCCGGTAATCTCCGTACAGCATCAGCGGCAACGGAGGGACCGTTTGCTGCCGGATATGAAATCAGAAAGCGGCCGTTCGGTACGATTTTTCGGGCTACGACCGGTAACCAAGACAGCGGACGCAGTCGGCTATATTTGCCAGCGGCCGTTTTGGCCGATGACTTGCCATTGATGCCCAGACCACGAGCGGCAGCTTACGGAGTAATAACAGCCGTTCAGAAGTACGGCTTTTCGGTGAGGTCACTGACCGCTCCTGGCCGGACCCGGTCATCGCACTAAACTAATCAGAAATATTCAAGCCAAAGAAAAACCCGGCACGGTAGCCGGGTTTGTTGACTGCTTATCGCAAACAATAGCGAGGAGAGATTGGTTAATTGGGGCCGCCACCGTATGGACCGTAGCCGTAACCGGGATAACCGTCGTATGGACCGTTACCGCTACCCTGGCCTGAGCCAGCTCCCTCTACCGCAGTTGAGGTGGTCAGGAGGTGTCAGTATGGGGCACCATAACCGTCTGGACCGTAACCGGCCTTTAGGCCCGGCCTTTTCCGTCGTCACATCCTCTGAACTGATTCCAAAAAACTTCTGAAAGAATGTCAGCGGGCTGGCTTGAATGGCCGATGTCTGCCATGGGTCCTGCCAGTGAGTGTTGCCATTAACAATGCTGTCCTTTTCACGACTTCCTCCTTCTGCATCTTCAGATACAGAAAAACTTACATCTCTTATTTGGGCACTTTTACTCACTGCCCATTAATAACCTATAGATCCAATCTGTTTCTGGACTGTTTCCAGGGTGTATCTTAATTGTTTCGTGGTTAGGAGATACCCTAGTCATTCATCGAAGATTTACGGGTGGAATTTCTTTTCCAGAACGCTACATCGTATGGCGAAAATTGGCCGAAAATTGTCATCGCACTAAAATACTCGGTATTTAAAAATCCTTCCCGAAGACTCATCAAATGAGCCTTCACATCGCTATACTCAACCCCGACAGCCAGGTGCTGCCGGGCTCTATCCCCTACTCCACTGCCGCCAACCCGGCAGCCCGCTGTCAACTCCGATATCATGAACACACTCTCCGACTTCCCCAGCTGATCAGTTCCGGTTCCTGGGTGTTTGTAGCGCCTGTGGCTGGACAGACTGGCTCGATCGGGGGCGACTATCGGATGAGATGACCATCCATGACCTGCGGGGCCGTGCGACCTGTCAACAATGTGGCAGCCGGGACTGTGGGATTCGGATCGTGTATATCGGTGCGAGAGAGTATACATATGGGTGATCTCCAGGATTTGAAGTCCAGATCCAAACCGTAGTGATAAATCCTCCGTCAGGCATGATTCTCCTCCAGTGCATTGCTGGTTCCTTTTCATCGCCAACCAGACGCCATACCCCGCCCTTCTCCCTCCCAAAGACGGAGCAGGGTTTTCAATAGCTGTTCAGAAAGACACAGCCCTCAGTCCCCCTTGTGAGCCGACAGCCCTAGCTTTCCCATTCAACTGAATCCTCGTGTAAAATCTTTTCTGTAACCGCTCCCCACTTTTTACCGGAATAAAAAAACAGCAATGTCCCTCGCTTCGCGATTAAAAACCGCACGAAAGGCCGCTGGCCTGACACAAGAACAACTCGCTCAGGCTGCCGGCGTGTCGCAGGGTGCTATCCAGAAGGTTGAAAACGGAAAGAGTCATCGACCCAGGAAGATCAAAAAAATAGCAGATGTGCTTGGCGTATCGCCGTCTTGGCTACTCCTGGGTGAAGAAGGCAGTTTCTTTATTTCCGATGACGAGAAAGCACTGGTGATGCGCTTCCGGCAACTCGATCCAGAAGACAAGACCATTCTGAGAAGTTTGATCGATAAATTAGTGCGAAGCGGATAATTCGGACTCCCTTTAACCAGAAAGCCTGGAGAGATCCCCTGCGGAATAAGGATGTCAGGATCTTGCGCTGGCACATCCAACGCCATCGCATTTTGGTTAGAGGGCCGCTTTCAACCCAGCGGCCAGGGTTAAGATGCCGACGAATGCCGGCTGTTTTCAGTCCTCATTCGGTAAAAGAACAGTCATGACCGGCTCTCCTGTATCACCAGGACCCACGATCAGTTTCAACGTCACCGGCACGGGTGCGGTCGAGTACCCATCCCGCGGCACCCGATAGAGTTCGTAAAGCATCCGATCACCGGAACTGACAGCTGGTTCTGGATAGCA
Source organism: uncultured Gammaproteobacteria bacterium (assembly GCA_963820955.1). Taxonomy (GTDB): domain Bacteria; phylum Pseudomonadota; class Gammaproteobacteria; order Chromatiales; family Chromatiaceae. Next base: position 2,229 of record CAWGCA010000050.1, read on the forward strand.
AAAGCCGCCATGAACAAGCACATCGTAAAGCCTCCCGGATCAGATCCTGATGGGTCTGTGCCTCACTGTCTTCCTCGGTCCATTCGATACAGTCAGCCCAAACAGCCGACGTGACGGCTACAGGGAACTTGAACCCGATTTCCCGGGCCATCAACTGGCATCGATCAGCACGCCGTCTTCGATGGCCTGGGCCCGGGTATAGGTGGAAATGACGTCACCGAAAAAAGACTCGACTGGTTGTTTGATTAGAAGCATTGGACATCGGCTTTCTCCTTATCTGACGTCATCGCCGAGTCTTACCCCTCCTTCCCTGCCGGGAAAGAAAGGGCTTTCCCGGCAGGGTGTGTTAAAAAACAAAGCGTTCAAATAAGTCCACGTTCAGAGAACGAGACCGTCTCGCCGGCCGATACCACGAAGTGATCGAGGACCCGCACATCGATAAGCGCCAGAGCGTCTTTCAGGCGACGGGTGATCATCTCATCCGCATGGCTTGGTTCAGCGACCCCGGAAGGATGGGTGTGAAACAGAATCAGGGCCGCGCAGTTCAACTCTAATGCCTTCTGCACCACCACGCGGGGATGAACTGAAGCCCCATCGATGGTGCCCTGAAACAACTCAGACACCGTAATAATGCGATGTCTGGTATTCAGAAAAATGCAGCCGAACACTTCGTTTTTAAGCTCCGCCAGGCGAAGGCGCAAAAAGGTTCGCGTTTCCTCCGGACTGCTCAATACACGCCCGGTGCGAAATTTCGACGCCAGCACCTGAGTGGCCAGTGTCACAATGGACTGCTTCTCCTGTTCATTCAGCCCTGATGGCTTCAGACCGGCAAACCGGTCATCCGCCCGTGCTGCTATGGTCGATACCGCTTTCTTCATGATTGATCTCCTCAAATAGATGGGGAGATCAGCCCCTGGAGGGAATGATCCCCCCGGGGTGAAAGTGCGCCGGATAACAAGTTATCCGGCGGGTGTGAAGTTACGCAGCGTGCTCTTGCGCCTTATAGAACGGCTGACCGTCGACCTTGGCCCAGGACACACGTAACAGTCGGGCTTTAAGGCTGATACCGGTCTCTCCGGTCTTGTCACCGCTCTTGAAGGTAAAGGTCTCTCCAAACAGGTCACTGAGTGTGAACCCGATGAGTACCTTCAACTTGCCCTCGACGGCCGGCTTGACCTGGCGCACAACTTCCTGTGCCTGCCTGCCGGACACGCGACACTCGAAATGCGTGTATTGGACGTTGTCGACACTGCCCCGAAGCGCAGCGATAGTGACACTCAGAAAGGGGTTTCCCTCCTTGGGTGTCACTTCCCGGATGCGGTTTAGATAACCGATACCGGTGGTGTGAAGATCGAAATACTTGGAACTTTCGTTGTTGGACATAGTGCTCTCTCCATCGGGTTGGTTTGGTCCGGAACAAGCACATCCCTGACGGGAAGGCTTCCCCGGCAGGGTGGTGGAAACGGTGTTTAGTATCCCGTTCCCTTGAAGGTGGACCGGCGCATTTCCTGGAAGATCGCTGTGCACCTGTTACACGGTCCGAAGGTGCCTGTTTGCCACTGAGTCCGCAGTGACCACGTATAAAACATTTATCCAAATCACTTCAGGCGGCATCCGATGCCTCGCAGACGTAGCGCAGGTATTTCAGCATGCCGCGGGCATTGGCAAAGGCCGGATGCTCGGCGATTGTCTGGTTCGGAAACCAATTGGCGATATCCTCGGCCAAAGCCACCGTTCCTCCACCGACGAACAGGATCCGATCCAGTTCGACACCGAGTCCCAACTGCCGGCGCGTTTCCGCATGAATGCGTTCCACGACCTGCTGTTTGGCAGACTGGACCAGTGGCGAGATGTCGTAGTCCTTGCCGTGCAGCCGCACGACCTGGTTGTCAACCGCCTGAGCCACCCGCTGTTCCCCCAGGGTCTCCAGATCGAAGCGTTCCTGGATCCCGTTGGCCACTTGTTGTTTCACGTCCAACATACCGCACTGCAGGGAACCGGATGAACCATGAATAACACCTTGATCCTTCACCACCACGAAGTCGGTGGTCCGCCCACCGATGTCTACAATGGCTACCGGGACAGAGAGACGCTCTTCATCGATCACCGCCCCACTTTCTTTCTCGACGATCACATCGTCATACCAAGCGGCCAGGGCCTCGGGGATTACTTCATGGAAAGCAATACCGGCGGCCAACTGCCCATTCGCAGGTCGTACCGCCTGCTTCAGACTGGCTCGCTTTTTCTCCAGGGTCTTATGGCGTTGGTTTCCATCATGGCGATAGAACGCACTGACCGGCAGGCCGGATACCGCATGGAGGGATTGTCCACCCAACCCGGTCTGCTGCAGGCCATGCTGAACGATCGCCCGGTTCATCCCGGAGAAGGGGTACCCTTCGAAATGGGTTGGCTCCCCATCCACGGCGCCGACCGAGTAGAGCGCCCCTTCAGTCTCGTACTCGAAGATGCGTTGCTTACCCTGGTGGATCCAGGTGACACCGCAACATCCCACCCGGGCGCGGGAGGGAATGACGACCAGGCGTCCATCGGGCAAGGCCAGTTTAGTAAAGGCATAGCCGTCGTCGAGACCGACGGGAATAATGGATGGAGCGTCTTTCATGATTGTTCCTGTCTCCTATTCGTTGGCCATTGATCGTGGAGTTTGCCCTAACCAATCACCTTGCCCAGTGCCGCAAAGGGTTTACTCGTCCTACTGGCATCAGGCGACATCACAACCGGTGCTGTCAGCGGGTTGACCGAGAAACCTTTCATGGCGCCTTCGCCCCTTGGCGCAAACACCATTGCAGTCGGTTGTTTTTCATCCGTCGTCCTCCGCAGTGCCTGGCACTCTTGGCGAAACCCCTGCACCAGCAAACCGCGCAGCCATTCCTGGCGCCGACTTTCTGGAATGCGCTGCAGCCGATTCAGGATGATCGCCTCCAGTGCGATACGGGTATCGAGTTGCAAGGTGACACGCGTTCCGGGCTTTATCTTCGCCATGGGTCTGACAACCTATTGGCATTTGAATCGGTATCCGATTATGGCGCTGGAAAAGATCCATACCAGTGAAAATCCCTTCATGGTCTAGTCTCGTTTTCACTGTCTGTTTTGTGTGGGTTAGAAACGGGCGATTCAGGATGCAAAGAGAGATTGCTGGTGAACCCACTTGGAAATTGCACCTTACGTGGGACCAGCGGTGCCTGACGCTCACCGCTCAGCACATCCTCCGGCAACGCCCCCATGAGTTGACGTGCACGTTCGCTTTCCGCAGTGCCCCGACGGATCAACGGACGTTCGAGGTCCAAAAACCGATAGCTCTGCGGGATAGTAAACAGGGCGCGTAGCTTGCGTGCGCAGGCTTTGAGTTCCCCCTGGCAGGCTTCATGGTCCAGCAGGCCGACGTGGTGGGCAGTCAATGCCGTACAAACCAGGGAGTCATAGGCCGACAAGCACTTTGCGCCCTGGTAGGCGTAGGGATTGGCAAACTGAAGCGGCATGCGCAATGGATGCAGGGACGCTGCGGTGGTGACCTCTATCGATCCCATCTGCTGCAACAGCGCATCCAATGTCTGCTGGTGCTGCCGGATCAGGGTATCGGCCGCCTCGATACCTTCATGGACCTTGATCAACCACCAGTCGGCGTAAGGATCGTCATTGCGCGCGGCCTGCCAAATCACCCGCAGTCGGTCGGCAAATCCCACCAGCCCGATGATCGACGGTTTGTCGGGCGTTCCACTTCGTCCGCGAATGAGTTGCTGGGCCTGACGGGTCTGGATCGTCAACCAGACTTGCCCACGCAGGGGACCCACTGCCTCGGGGGCAGGCATTGCTTGAGAGTCGCTTTGGGGGTTCGGAGATGAAATCGGGTCTTCCGCATTCATGGGGCCTGGGCTCGATCCGTGTCGTTTCGCGTAGGGCCTATGAGCGCACACGCAGATACGGCGGACAAGAGAAAACCAAAACACGGGCGGTTGTGGTTTTTTACCGAGTTCAATATTTAGCACTTTTCAAATGATTACACTGTAATCATTTGAAAAGTGCTAAAAGTCTGGCCTGAAATAGACCGATTCCCACCGGCAGGGGAGAGTTATCCACAGCCGATGTCGAAATTTGACACCGGATTGCGCTGGAATCACTCGGTAGAGGTTTCGGATGCATTAGAACCCAGGGCAGATTCCTGGCGCTGAGGGAGTCCCAGGACGTTGCGAATGGACGAAAGGCTCGCCTGACCCACGGCCAGGCGCTCTTCCCGCTGGTCATCGCGCGCTCGCAACTTGGTGGCCTCAGTAGCCTGCCTGGCACGTTTCCGTAGGGCTTCGCGCTCAGCCCGATACGCCCTGACCTTGAGACCGAGGTTGGGTTGGAACTTTCCCTGCGTTGCGAGCTTGCACAGCGAGCTCAGAAACCGGATTTCGTCGTAGACTGGCTTCATCCCCTTCTGCTCAGCCTGAAAGCGCCCCTCCAGCTCATCAAGGACGGGCTGGCGCTGGGCTGGGGCAAGTGATTCCAGGTGTCGGTTGGCGATCTCGCGGTGACTGTCGCCGAGGCGTCTCGGGTAGACCAGGGGTCGGCCGTCTTCATCGGCCAGGTCAAATTTCGACACCGCTGTCTTTGTAGTTGTTTTTTTATTTATATAACTACTACTACAACACACCGTGTTCAAATTTTGATCATGGTCCCCCTCCACCGTGTTCAATATTTGGTCATGGTCAACTGTCGTCTCTCTCGTCTGCTGGGTCGTGACCAGATCCTTGCGCAGTTGCCGCACGGCATGACCGGTGAAAGCAAAGAAGCGGCGGCGACCACCGGGAGCGGGATCCACCACCGACTGTAGTCGACGCTCTATGGGATGCTCCGAATCCAGAGCGTTGTGTCCCTGTCCGCTCTCCTCCTGCATGGAACGTAGAACGCCCTCGGCGACGGCCCGCACCCGCTGATGCGTGTGCTCGGCCGCTTGCTTGAGAAAGGTCAGGTAGTCGGCATCCAGGTGACAGGCATCGGCCAGCGGCAGGGGCTCATCATGCAGGGCGTAGACGTTGCCACAAAATCGTCCGCTGGGCGTGCGCACCCGTCGGCACAGGGTCAGCCAGCGGGTGACGCGCAGAATGGCGATGGCCCGGGAAATGGTGGCGCGAGACAGTATGTTGGCCATTCTGCCGATGGCACCGTAACTGGGAAAGGCGGTGTTGCCTCCGGTCTCCTGTACACCAAGGATGATGACCATCCACACCAGCTTGTCCACCGGCTCCAGGACTGGATCTTTTATCATGGCAGTAGGAAACGCATGATGTCGGTTGCCAAGAAACAGCATGTTGTCCGCGGGTTCACTCGGGGCGGCGATCTGCGCCTTGGCGACGGTCTCCTCGACTAGCGAATCGAGGGCCAGGGTCTGCGGTCGAACCGGCTCATTCATCGCCACTAACTTGGGCGCCATCCTCGCCGTTCTGGCCGGTCAGGTCGCCATACTGGGCCCAACGCTGAGTCAGGTTCCAGACCGCACGCAGGGGGACGTCGGTCTCCCGTTGGAGTTCCAGATAGGCCTCCGGGGTCAGTAAGCCAGTTACCTCCCCATCGACCCGGCACGACCAGGCCTGCCAGAGCCGATGGGAGCTTGTCTCATCCGGTTCCGAAGGTCGCCCCACCGAAGGCTCTACCGACAGGATCCGGCGCAACCGGGTGTAATCCCGGGCATTCAGGCCATAGAGGATCTGCACCATCTCATGGGGTGCATCAGCGGCAACCAACGTCCGCAAGGTCTCTTCGGATTCCCGCTGTTCGCGCAAATGATCAATCATCGGCCAGTAGACCTGGCGGTTCAGCCCGATCTCCAGGCAATGCGCGCGCAGCGACTCGATCCGATAGAGATCGGCAAGACTCATCTCCCGCAGGGCCTCGATCTCTGCCGGGACCGAATCGCATATTGCGCAGGGCCGCCAGATCGCCTTCGGCCAGGCAGCGGATGGCGTACATCAACACCGCGGTGACCAGATCGGCTTCTTTTGTTCCTTCCAACGCTACCCCCAGATCCTAGCCCCCGTGTCCGCGGCAGTCGCTCGGATCCGCCGATAGGTATCCATCAGATGGATCAGATCGCTGCCAGTCCCGATCATTGAGTGAGCCGCCAGAGCCGGTAGCCGGTATGCCCGGGATCGAGTGTCCAGATACTCTTGAACAGCAGATCGGCATCCTGCGTCTCCAGTGCGCGTCGGAGAATGGAATCGGCGGGCAGCACTGGCAGCATGGATTCCAGCGGCGCAAAGGTCAGTTCCGCGCAGGCGGCCAGTTGCCACCAGAGCATGGAAAGCTGATTGAGACTCTCTTCGTCCAGTTGTTCGGCCAGTGCAGAATCCGGCACGTCACGCAGCACAAAGCCCAGTCCCTTGCTGGGCAAGCGGCTCGACGAGATCGCCCAAGCCGTTGCGTTGTGCCAGGCGCGTCGCCAAGGTCCAGGCCCGGCCGCGCAGTGACTTCAGATCAGTGGGGCCGATTTCAGTGGTTGATCAGCTCTTCCGAATTGCGGTCCGAGGTGCTCCGAATGGGTTTCGTCCGCAGTTGATCTGGGTATCGATCCGAGGTCCTCTGAGAGATCAGAACTTTCAGTCAGATCTCGATGATCTCATCGTCTTCCGGTATCGAGCCCGATTCGGAGATTCGTTTCTTCAGTCGATGTCATTGAAGGCATTCCGCGTTCGGCCACGCCTGGCCTTGCGTTTTCATCTACCGAAGGCAACTCGGCTTCTGGCTCGGGTTCGATCTCCGGGATGACCAGTTCCCGCCCGGCCAGTTCGGCATCGAGCATCACTCGGATGGTTTGGATACTGACCTCCGCCGCTTCGGCAATCTCGTTTTCCAAGTGCCTCGCGCAGGAGGTCGGTATTCCAGTCGGGTCCATCATAGCGACGGCACAGCGCGGTAAAAACAGTATCGAACTCACCTGCGTCGTCCGGACATCGCTGGCGCCAGACGGTGGCGGCAGCCCGCTCCAGGTGCCGTATGCGCTCCACCTGGGGTCGGCCCATGCCTTTTCAAGGGCCAGGGGAATCAGAGGCAACAATCGATAAACGGCATACTCCATCTGGGAGATACGTCCTTGACTGACGCGGTAACCTGCCTGACGCAGTTCCGTCTCGAGACGCCGCTGCGTGATCTCATCGAGCCCAAGTTCCTGAGCGATCAGCCGTTGTGTTTCGAACACCGCTCGTGCCTTGTCGATGAAAGCGAGACTGCCGCGGAGGTCATTCTCCCGCAAATGCGCCAACAGGACGTCCGATTCCCGCCGCCAGGGCCGGAACAGACAGGGCACCCGGGCGTAGCGGGTATCGCCTGTCGCCTCGAACAATGCTTTCAGAATCATCAGCCGCGTGTTGCCACCGGCATGGACGATGTAGTCTGCTGCCCCAGGGCGTTGGGTAATCACTAAGGGCTGATCCAACCCCTGGTTCCGTATCGAGTCCCGGATCCGATCATATTCCGGATTGGGACAGTGTCTCGGGTTGCGCTCGTAGGGCTGGATGCGGGCAATATCGACCTCAAGCGCATAGCCGACCACTAAGCTTCCTTCCGACTCAGGCGGTGACTCAAGGACATCGCGAAGCGGTGGATTCAGCGTCATCAGGCATCCTCCTGCATAATTCCGGTGAAGATCTCCGGGTGCCGAACCAGGCTTTCGCGGGGAACGGCTTCCAGGCGTCCGCCGGATGCTGCTGCCGCTCGTCGGCTGGCCTGCTCGATCCGGGTCGCCATCAGCGGACTGGCGTGACGATGTTCGCCCGCTAGCTGGTAAAGGTACGAGACCGAGCCATGGCAGACCTTAGCCACCTCGGCGCGCTCTCGTTTTGAGGCCATTTTTAAAAAAAACTTCAGCTTCATACTGCTAAACTCTAGCAGCGGCAAAATGCCCTAACAAGCGGATTTCTCTTGAATTTTATTATCAGTGTGCTAAATTTGAGCTGAGTAAGCCACTTAGTAGTCCTTATGAAACGACAACGTGAACAAGTTCGTCTAAATAATCTCGAAATTCTGATCGCGGAGGCAGGCTCAGCGACCAAGGTAGCCCAATTGGCGGGCACCAGTGAGTCCTATCTCAGCCAGGTTCGGCGGAAGATGCTCACGCAGAGTGGTTCCCCCCGAGGACTGGGTAATGAACTGGCCGAAAAGCTGGAAAAAGGATTAGGAAAACCCGCTGGCTGGATGGACGAGCCGCATGAAGTGGTTTACAAGACATCCGCCACTCATCGACGCGTGCGTACAGGCAAGCGCATTGTGTACGCGGGGGAACAGACGGCAGCCGTCAAACTGTCGGGGCAGTACCTGCCGCTCAAGGAACGCAAACGAGCGGATGCCAGGAAACCCGTTTCTTCGAAGGCCAAGACCGAAACCAATGCAGATGTCATTACCCTTTGCCCCTTGATTTCATGGGCGCAGACCTGTGACTTGGCAAAAGCGTCAAAAGCCTTGGAACAGCGAGATGCCGAGGCGATCCTGCCCTGCCCCGTCCCCTGCAGCCAGGGAACGTTCATTCTGCGTGTCAAAGGGGCCAGCATGGAAACCCGATTCTACAACGGAGACCTCATCTTCGTTGACCCGGATGTCGTGGCTGAAAGTGGGAAATATGTCGTTGTCAAACTGGAAGATGCCGATGAAGCCACATTCAAGCAACTGATCATTGAAGGTGGCCGCAAGTACCTCAAGGCACTCAACCCGGATTGGCCCGATCGCATTATCGAGATCGATGAAAAAGCCAAAATCTGCGGTGTCGTCGTATTCAAAGGCGAGATGGTCTAGCCCAATCACAATACCCGCGGTTAGTCCCTCTCTCACACGCTACTGTTCTTTCCCAACCATGCTGTGACCTTAGGTCTCCGGCATGCGCCCCAACGTTTCTTTGATCCGTTGCATTTACCGCGGTGCTAAACATTTATCCTTTGCCCTGCAATTTTTCCCCATGCTAATGTTTTTTACAGCCACGCAGAATGCTTGTGACTGCACATATCAACGCACTACGCCGAACTGAGACCAACATCAAACGAGAGCACAAATGCAGAATCTCTGGGAAATCATTCGTCGACCCTACCTGCCTGGCAGCGCGCATTGCTTGCATGGAATCCCCAAGAATAACCGGAAAGCCGTTGTTCGCTCTTAGTGGTCATGCCAGATAAAACTTCACAATGGGCGAGCAATCTCCATCCACTCCTACCCCGGCTTATTCGTTTGCGGGACGCCCCTTTCTACACGGGCATGGACAGGAACCGCTTCAACAGCGAAGTTCGGCCATATTTGGTCCAAATACCCATCGGTGAACAGGGCATTGCCTTCGATAGACTTGAATTGGATGCCTGGGTGGATCAATATAAATCCCGCAACGGGCGTCCCGGTCAACCGAAAGGAGACCGACTATGGGACGTAAAAAGATACCGGGGCTCATCAAGCGCGCCGGCCTCTGGCACATCGACAAACGCATCGGCGGGCGGCGAGTTTGCCAGAGCACTGGCACGGATAGACTCGAAGAAGCCGAACGCTTCCTCGCAAGACTGATTGAAGAGACCCGGCAAGCTCGAGTCTATGGCGTAAGACCCACGCGGACTTTTGAGCAGGCCGCAGCCAAGTTTGTGTTGGAGAACCAGCACAAACGAAGTATTTCCAGTGATATCGGACGACTGAAACTCCTGATGCCCTGGATTGGCGACACGCCGCTCGACAGACTCCACATTGGGACTTTACAGCCATGGATTGAACAGCGGCACAGGGAAGGCGCCGCCGTGGGGACCATTAACCACGGATTGAAGGTTGTACGGCGTATTCTCAATCTCGCAGCGACTGAGTGGATTGATGAATATGGCATGACCTGGTTGCTTGCAGCTCCGAAGATCAAGCTGCTGCCCGATACCAACAAGCGGCAACCCTATCCGCTGAGTTGGAAGGAGCAGGACAGATTGTTCAAGGAGCTTCCTCGGCACCTGGCACAGATGGCGTTATTTGGGGTCAACACCGGTTGCCGCGACAACGAGATCTGCAACCTTCAGTGGGAGTGGGAGGTAAAGGTGCCGGAACTGGATACATCGGTGTTTATTGTTCCTGGTCTGCACAGTAAAAATGGAGATGACCGGCTCGTCGTGCTGAATCGGATTGCCTCGTCAGTTGTGAATGCTCAGAGCGGGAAACATCCCACTCATGTATTCACCTACCGAGGGAAACCGATCACACGCATGCTGAATACCGCATGGCTTCGTGCAAGAAAGAGAGCGGGATTGTCTCAAGTCAGGGTGCATGATCTGAAGCACACCCTCGGTCGCCGTTTACGCGCTGCCGGTGTGAGCTTCGAGGATCGCCAAGACCTGCTGGGACATCGGTCGGGAAGGATCACGACACACTATTCGGCCGCCGAGCTATCGAGGCTCATTGCAGCGGGGGACAGTGTATGTGACCGGGGACAGGGAAAGCCAGAATTGGTGGTGTTGCGACGGCTCAGCGTAAGCTAGGTCCCGCAAAACTCCCGCAAAAGCTTTTTAAGCCAGCAAGAAATTGATCGTAACTGTTTGATTTATATGGTGGCCAGGGACAGAATCGAACTGCCGACACGGGGATTTTCAGGGCCTGTAAAATCAATAACTTACTGATTATTCTACAACAGGCGGTCTTCGGTACAGTTAGCGAAAATAATGTTGATTCAACAGGTTAGTTGATGTTGGTGCAAGTAGTGAAAACTGGGCGGTGTACCGTCAGTGTACCGCGAAACACCTCTTGTGATCTGCGACAATGCCCCATCGCTACGATTTTCTGGATCACCGCACTTCTAAAGAAGCCACCGCTTTTACGGGCCAGCTTGATTTACTCGTTCGCACTTTTTTGCTGCGCCACGTAATCGTCAAGCAACTGTCGAATCATTCTCTGATACTGCGTGTGATGCTTTTTTGCCGCTTCTTTGAAAAAGGCAACGCTCTCTGAACTCAAGGAAATAGTGACTTTGGTTTGCTTGTTTTTCAGTGCCAACTCTTTAGGTGATGGCAAAAAATCTGGCACCAGCTTGATTTTACCCAGTGGCTCATCGCTATATCGAATTCGCTTGTTCATAGATCTTCTTACCTTTGCGCCAGTATCCCGCACCGATTATTCGAATGCGTCCAGAACGGTACGTAAACCGAATGGAGAGAATACCGGTTTCTTCTCGATTCAGACCAAAGCAGTAGTACCGTTGTTCTTCCTGGCTATGGTTCAGGTCTTCGGCAATTACACGTTTCTTGTCCAGAAAGGCATATTGGGCTTCATGAAACGAAACCCCGTGTTTGCGTTGATTGTCGAGGTTTTTCTCTTCATCCCACTCGAAACTCGTTTTGCTCATCGGATCCAAGTATAGTCAAAATATGGCTATTTCGCCATATCGATTGGAAGTGTTCGCACTCAAATAATCCGCAGCGACACGGAGGTGCGATAAATAGACAATCCTGCAATCGGGCCCAACGAACACTGCTCGCAGCAATACACACTTTTCGTGGAGGCGATCATTCTGCGCTGCAGCCTTACCCGGACATTGATACTGTCAGCGGCCCGGGCACGTGCGTACACGATGCAGTAATGCACCAGCGAGAAAGCATAGATTGCGGCCGACTTCACGCACCCCTGCCAGCCCTTGGGATCGGGAATTCGTGGCGGTTGAGGTTTGGTAAACATCGTGAATGCCTGAAAACGAATGCTTGAGAATTCTCCATTCAAGAATACAATAAAGGCAATAATTTCATAAGGCTATGATTAGATCGGCGAGTATAAAGATTCGGTGGACTTGGACAGTCTGTCAAGATCGATAACGATAAAAACGATCAGTGAGATGAACAGAGGAATCAGCGCCGTTGGCAGGAGAATTCGCTCGCCACTCAATTGGTCAGTGCGAAAATGGCCTTGCGTTCTGCAAACTGCAGTGCACGCTTGACCTTCTTCTCGCCGGTCATGGTTCTTACGCGCGGCACTAATCCCTCCCGAATAGCCTTGGAGAAGTCCTCCGCATCGCCGGCAGCGCGGGCGCGCTCGGTGATATCGCTGCGGCGTTTCAACTCGTCGAGCCCGATACTGGTATCGACCGTGCCCCGCTCGTAGGCGAGATCGACGAGGTAGCCGTTCGCGAGCAGCCGCCAGTCGAACGGGCGAGCCACACCCACCGCTTTCTGGTGATGCCAGATGGTCGTGGTACAGTTGTGGGTCAGCGCGTTGTACCAGCGTGGCTTCTCGGCCAGCGCGTTCATCTCGCGCACGTAGTCGAGCAGCAGCGCGCGATCCACTGGTGAGGCTGCGGTGCGGTACAGCTCGACCCGTTCGCCGCGGTGGTTCGTGCGCAATGCGATCAGGTCGCGCTCGTCGGCGACGACATAGTAGAGCTCGAACTGGCGGAAGAAGCCGGTCAGGGCGGAGTACTGCTCGCCCTCTCTCCTTGCGCGTCTCGATCGAGACCGCGAGGTGTTGCCCGTCCGCGAACTCCCAGCTCACGATGGTGTGACCGTAGAGCGTCGGTCCCCAGAAGGAGATGAACACATCCACCGCGACCAGCGCGTCGAGGTCGTAGGTGCGCGTCTCCCAGCGCTCGGTGAACTCGGTCTCGCTGCGGTACGCGAAGTTGCGCAGATTGCGGACCGTCAGCAGCGAGCCTTCGATGGTCGCCGTCGGCAGCTTTGCGACATCCGCCTGCCAATCGCGATCGTTGCTGGGAGCGAGCGTCAGCCACCAGGCGAGTACGGACGCAAAGGGCACGAAGACAGCGACGGCGGCCCGCCACCAGGGACGGACCAGGGCTGCGGCGAGAGCGGCGACCAGGAGGACACCGCCGGCGAGCGCTCCAGCGAGGGCACGGGATTCGGGTCCGTCGATCCAGAGCGCAGCCGCCGCCCATAGAATCGCGATCAGCAGCAGGATCGAGATCGCGGTGCGCAGGACGAGACGGCTCAATCGCAGGATAGGCATGGCTTCGATACTCCCGATTGTCTACCGCTAGTGACAGGTACACTAGGTGGTCAGCACGATAATCTCGTCGTCTTCGTTCAACCGCAGGCGCTCGTCGCGCCCGGGGTTGAGCTGCACGCCGCCGCCTGGCTTACCCTCCTGCCCGGTCCGGCGAATGCCGATGGCGATCTCCCCGCGGGCGTCGGCGGCTCGTTGCAGGTCGGCGAAGCTGTAAACGCGCTCCCCTGCGTCAGGGACCTCGGATTCGTTGCGATTTTCGGCCAGATCGTAGTCCATGATGCGGCCGAAAACGATCTCGCTGCCGCCCGAGCTGAACAGCTCATCGAACACCGCCCGCAACTCGCGACGCAAGGCGACGCGGGCCAGCATGCGGCTGATGATGAGCGGACTGACAATGACCTCGCCACGCCGGTTCTCGAACAAGGCGGCATTGTCCGGATCGTGCAGCTCGACCAGCACCGGCGGTACTTTTGCCGCGCCCTCCATCATCTCCCGTAGCAGGAGATAGCCCAGGATAGTGCGTGCATCGGCCTCGACTTCAGACTTGAGCCGCTCACTCGGCAACAGGACCAGGTTGTCGTAACCGGCCGGATCCACGCTTTCCAGATAGACGGGTACGGTGTAGTCGACCTCCAGCTGACGGATCTCGAGATGCGCCGTGGAGGGCGCTTCCGCCGCGATGCGTTTTTCGCGCTTGGCGGCCGAGACCTGAGACACGAGCAATACGCTGACGAAGTAGTGGAAGGTCATTGCTCTACGCCAGGCCTCATACTGGCGATGATAACCCAATTCGGAATTCTCTCAGGGCTTCCTGGGCACTGAATTTTTCATTGATGTCCCTTGCAATGCCGCGAAATCCGGTTTTCTTTCCTTTTGTTTCTCACAAGATGTGCCGACAGTTTGATGATTCTGGTTTGCCCATCTTTGTCAACAATTTGCCAGATCACATTTGAGAATCCTTTATGGGTCACCCAAATCCTGGTAAAAATGTCATATGCCGTTCTCGCATGCCGTTTATCCATGAATTTGCTAAAATTTTGCCACTGGATTTCTTCCCTCGGATATCCGAAAACCTTGCAGAGAGCATTGTTGAAAGTAGATAAAATTGCCGTGGATATCTGTTTCGTAAACTCCGTCACTGATTTCTTCTATGAAGACCTTGCAGCGTTCTTCCGACAGCGACAAATTTGGCTTAAAGTCGTTTTGGTATGGTTCATAAGAATGCTTTTTTCGGCTTATCCATATTGACGCACAGAACCAATATCACTATAATCTTCTCATTCTCAGAAAATTCTTACCGATAATTTGAAACCAGACAACACTACATAGCACATACAACACTGAAAGGATATCCCCATGGATGCCTTACGCGCAAAAAAAGCCTTTATCTGCGACATGGACGGGGTAATTTACCACGGCAACCAGCTGCTGCCGGGAGTAACAAAATTTCTCGACTGGCTAAAGAAGGAACGCAAGAAGTTTCTGTTCCTGACTAACAGCAGCGAGCGTTCGCCCAGGGAACTTCGCGAGAAAATGCTCCGCCTGACGGTGCAGATAAACGAGGAGCATTTTTACACCAGTGCACTCGCCACCGCCGAATTTCTGGCCCGGCAGTGCCCGGACGGCAGCGTCTTTGTGATCGGAGAAGCCGGTCTCACCAAAGCGCTGTATGACGCCGGCTTTTCCATGAACGACACCAATCCCGATTATGTCGTGGTCGGCGAGACGAGGAATTACAGTTATGACAGGCTGGAGCGCGCCGTCCATCTCGTGGGGAACGGGGCAAAACTGATCGGTACCAACCCGGATTTGACCGATCCGAGCGAAAAAGGGGTTGTCCCGGCCACAGGAGCGCTCATCGCACCGATCGAGCTTGCCACCGGCTTAAAGGCCTACTTTGTCGGAAAACCCAATCCTTTGATGATGCGCCATGCCCTAAAAAAGCTGGGCTGCCGCCGCGAAGAGACAGCCATCGTAGGGGATCGCATGGACACCGATATCATTGCGGGCCTCGAATCGGAGATCGAAACCGTGCTGGTCCTAAGCGGTGTAACCAGCCGGGAGGACCTCCATCGCTTTGCCTACCGCCCCCGCTATATACTGGACGGCGTTGGCGATATCGTGCCTTAACGGGAGCAAATGAGAAGTCAGGAAAATGAGTTTAGCCTCCTAAAAAACACGAAAATCCGTCAAAAGGAATGAGAGTCATGCCTGTGGATAAATTCCTCACTGCATTCATTTGAAATTCTCAAATCTTTTACACCCTGTAAAAAAAATCGACACCGCGTCACTCCTTCCACATTTAGTTTATTTT
>CAWGCA010000051.1:0-31747 GCA_963820955.1 uncultured Gammaproteobacteria bacterium
CCTGGACCGCAAATACTGGTTCGATGAGGTGTATCAATTCGTGTTCGCCGGTGGCAGCCGTGGTATCGGCAAGCTGCTTTTTTCGATCGGGGACCGTTTTATTATCGACGGGGTAATCATCAACGGATCGGCCCGTTCCATTGGTGGCTTTGCGGACTGGATTCGCAATGTTCAGACCGGCTATCTGTATCACTACGCCATTGCCATGATCCTGGGTCTGCTATTGTTGCTGACCTGGTTCGTGATCGCTTAGGACGCTTCGCATGTTTGCAGACCTGCCCATTCTCAGCTTGACCATCTGGCTGCCGATTATCGGCGGCGCGCTGGTGCTCGCCAGTGGCGACCGAGTCGCCAATGCGACCCGCTGGACGGCCCTGACCATCGCGATTCTGACCTTCATAGTGAGCCTGCCGCTGTACTCCAGCTTTGATCCGTCTACCGCCCAGATGCAGTTTGTCGAGCGGACCCCCTGGATCCCGCTGTTCAATATCGAGTACTACCTGGGGGTGGACGGTATCTCCATGCCCCTGATCATTCTCACCACCTTCATTACGGTATTCGTCATCATCGCCGGCTGGGAGGTGATCCAGTACAAACCGGCCAGCTATATGGCGGCCTTTTTGATCATGGAAGGGGTGATGGTGGGGGTATTTTCCGCCCTGGACGCCATGCTTTTCTATGTCTTCTGGGAGGCGATGCTGATCCCGATGTTTCTGATCATCGGTGTCTGGGGAGGCCCCAACCGGGTTTACGCCACCATCAAGTTCTTTCTCTACACCTTCTTCGGCTCGGTATTCATGCTGGTGGCTTTGATCTACATGTACTTCCAGTCCGGCACCTTCGATATCCTCGCCTTCCACAGCCTGAAGCTGGGGTTGACCGAGCAGATCCTGATCTTCATCGCCTTTCTGCTGGCCTTCGCGGTAAAGGTGCCTATGTGGCCGGTGCATACCTGGCTGCCGGACGCCCATGTAGAGGCGCCAACCGGTGGCTCCGTGATTCTGGCGGCGATCATGCTGAAGATCGGCGGCTACGGTTTTCTACGCTTCAGTCTCCCGATATCGCCAGATGCCAGCAACCATCTCGACTGGTTGATCATCAGCATGTCGCTGATCGCGGTGGTCTATATCGGATTCGTGGCCCTGGTCCAACAGGACATGAAGAAGCTGATCGCCTACTCATCCATCGCTCACATGGGTTTCGTCACCCTTGGCTTTTTCATCGTTTTCATGATCGCCGCCAATCCCAGTGCCTCGTCCGGCGCCGCGCTGGGGCTGGAGGGCGGCATGGTGCAGATGGTCTCCCATGGCTTCATCTCCGCCGCCCTGTTCCTCTGTGTCGGTGTCCTCTACGATCGTCTGCACAGCCGACAGATCGCAGATTACGGCGGAGTAGTGAATACCATGCCGATTTTCGCCGGTTTCATGGTGTTCTTTGCCATGGCCAATGCGGGCCTGCCCGGCACCTCCGGTTTCGTGGGTGAGTTCATGGTGATTCTGGCAAGCTTCCGCGCCGATTTCTGGTTCGCGGTGCTGGCCGCCACCACCCTGATTATTGGAGCCGCCTACACCCTGTGGATGGTCAAGCGGGTGATCTTTGGCGAGGTGGCCAACGATGGTGTGGCAGCCCTCAAGGATATCAACAACCGGGAATTCTTTATCCTTGGGTCACTGGCACTGGCGGTCCTGATACTGGGTATTTGGCCCGCACCCCTGGTCGAGGTGATGGACGCCTCCGTTACCAATCTGTTGAAGCACATCGCCGTTTCAAAGCTCTGATTCGGCCTGGAAAGGTACCCATCAATGCAATTTGACACGTCCAGCCTGATACCGGTCCTGCCCGAGCTGTTCATTCTCACCGCAACCTGTGTGGTGCTGGTGGTGGATCTTTTTTTGAAGCAGGAGCAGCGGATCATTAGTTATGGAATGGCACAGATCAGCCTTCTGCTCGGCGTGGGCGTGATCATCGTGACTTCCAGCCCCGTGGCGCAGATTCTATTCGATGGCAGTGTGATCCGCGACCCCATGGGCGATGTGCTGAAGGTAGCGATTCTGCTGATCAGCGCGGGGGCCTTTCTTTACGCCAAGGATTATCTGCGTGACCGGGATCTGTTCAAGGGGGAGTTCTATGTGCTGGGCCTGTTTGCGGTGCTCGGCATGATGGTGATGGTCTCCGCTAACAGTTTTCTGACTATCTATCTAGGCCTGGAACTGCTGGCCCTCTGCCTCTACGCCCTGGTGGCCTTCGACCGGGATTCCCGCACTGGCTCAGAAGCTGCGATGAAGTATTTTGTTCTGGGTGCCCTGGCCTCCGGTATGCTGCTTTACGGTATTTCCATGATCTATGGTGCTACCGGCTCCATTGAGTTCCAGGCGGTCGCCAAGGCGCTGCAGGCAGGCGGCATGAACGATATGGTTCTGGTATTCGGCCTGGTATTCGTGGTGATCGGCCTGGGTTTCAAATTCGGTGCCGTCCCTTTCCACATGTGGGTGCCCGACGTCTACCATGGCGCCCCTACCGCGGTGACCCTGTTCGTCGGCAGCACCCCGAAGATCGCCGCCTTCGCCTTGGCCATGCGTCTGTTGGTGGATGGGCTGGGCAGCCTGCATGCCGATTGGCAGGGGATGCTGGTGATTCTGGCGGTCCTCTCCATGGCGGTAGGTAATATCATCGCCATCGCCCAGGCCAATATCAAACGCATGCTGGCCTACTCCACCATCTCACATGTAGGTTTTATTCTGCTCGGGATATTGGCCGGAACCAATGAAGGCTATACCGCAGCCATGTTCTACGCCATCGTTTATGCGCTGATGGCGCTGGGCGGTTTCGGTATTGTCATCCTGTTGAGTCGCAAGGGTTTCGAGGCGGAGGAACTGACCGATTACATGGGGCTGCATGATCGCAGCCCCTGGTTTGCCGCCATGATGCTGTTGCTGATGTTTTCCATGGCGGGGGTACCTCCCACCGTTGGCTTTTTTGCCAAGCTGGTGGTGCTTCAGGCGGTGGTCGATGTCGATATGGTCTGGTTGGCCCTGGTGGGTGTTTCCTTCTCCATTATTGGCGCCTTCTACTACCTGCGCATCATTAAGTTGATGTACTTCGACAAGCCGCAGGACGAGACGCCGATCATTGCCGGCATGGATACCCGGATTGCACTATCTGTGAACGGGCTGGCGATGCTGGGGCTTGGGATGTTTCCGGCAGCGTTGCTATCTATCTGCGCTGCGGCCATCGGATGATTCACCCGGGGGGATAGGGCAGACTTTCTCAAATCCAGGCTTTCGTTTTCCTCGGAATTTTTTGATCTCTCTGGCAGAGGCGAACTATTTCAATGGGCGCTTGCCAAATAACCACAGAATGCGTACTATTCCTCCTCCACAATTGCGGGGTGGAGCAGTCTGGCAGCTCGTCGGGCTCATAACCCGAAGGTCGTAGGTTCAAATCCTGCCCCCGCTACCAATATTTCCTATAAAATACAGCCGGTTAGGACTGCTCCCCTAGCCGGCTTTTCTTTTGAGAATTGTGAGTGCGGGATTTTTGCGGGACTCACTCTCACATACCCGGTTTGCCGCCTCTATTAACTCTCTGATTTCAGGCGCGGAATAGTGAGATGTGATGTCCCCATTTCGGTGCCCGAGTAAGACCTTTCTGGTCTCCAAAGGCACTCTCGCCGCTCTCAGCCTTCTGCCAAATGTGTGCTTCAGATCGTGAACCCTTAGGTTGGCAAAACTCCAGACAACGGGTTCGTTGTTTTCCTTGCTGTACGCCTCTGCTGCCACGATCCGAGCACGCTTCCATGCACTGTTATACATTCCTTGAACCGGACACTTGCGGTATGTAAATACCCTGGATGGATGCTTCGATCTCTGTGATTCGACTACCGACTTGGCTACCCTGTTCAAAACTACAAGACGGTCTTCCTTGTTTTTGACGATCTCCGCTGGGATAAGGAAGACGGAGGTTTCCAATTCGGGAATCTCGATTTCCCAATTCCAACGGAGTTGGCAAACCTCTTGTTCCCTAGTGCCTGTATTCACCTTGAACAATGCCATCTGTGCCAGATGATCTGGCAAGGACTTGAGCAAGTACTTCTGTTCATCCCAACCCAAGGGATAAGGTGGCCTTGCATCGTCCACAGCCTGCATTGTTAGTAGGGGAGGAGTTTCCATCCAAGTCAATCCGTTTTCGTCTCGCCATTTCCTTGCTGCCAGATTAAGAATACGTCGAACAATCTCTAGTCCATTATTGATTGTTTTCTTTTTCAGTCCCTTTGCTCTGCAATCATCAATATAGGCAGCAAGCGTTCCATCGTGAATCAGGGTCAATGGAAGGTCTCCGACAAACGGAAGCAAACCTTTTAGCCTGGAAGCGTCATCGCCAATCGATCGCTTTTCCATGTTTTCGCGTAGGTATTTTGCCGCTGCTTCCTTGAACATTCTCGTTGGCCTGATTCCGTATGCTTGTGCCTGTCTGATGGACTCAATCCGGTGTGCTAAATACCTCTCCGCTTCTTTGAGATCGCCTGTTCGAGTAGTTTCGACAACTCTTTGTCCGAAGATGATTTTGTCAATATGCCAGAGGTCTCCACGTTTGTAGAGGCCTGGCGCTCTTTT
The DNA here is from genome assembly GCA_963820955.1 of uncultured Gammaproteobacteria bacterium. GTDB lineage: Bacteria > Pseudomonadota > Gammaproteobacteria > Chromatiales > Chromatiaceae. The sequence goes on from CAWGCA010000051.1 coordinate 4,614, forward strand.
GCGTCCCATAGTTGGTCTCCTTTCGGTTGACCGGGACGCCCGTTGCGGGATTTATATTGGTCCACCCAGGCGTCGAGATCAAGTCGGTCGAATGCCACCCCTTGGGTTCCGATCGGGATTTCGGTTAGAAAGGGACGGACTTCCGCATTGAATCGGTTTCTATCCATTCCAAGATAACGGGGTGCATCCCGCAGGCGGATCAGCCGTGGGATAAGCTGTATGCCTATATGTTCGGTGCAATCCATCTAGCTCAGCACTCCACCACACCGCCCACAAACCATCCGCTGGATCTTTCTGCCCTTTAGCGGCTGCGGCGCACCACAGTGCGGACACCGATACCGGAAATATCGCCGGCAGTTGGGGCAGGTGGTTTGGTTACTCTCTGCCGGGGCCGGGAAGGTCAGCTCACAGAAGGTACAGGTGTGTTCAGTCCATAACCCGGAGGTGAACCGCTGAATAACGAACGCGGTGCGCGCCAGATCCAGCAGGGGAGTGCGTGCCAGTTCCCTGTAGACCTCGAAGACATCGATCAGGAGGTGGGCAGGGCTACAGGCTGGCCGATTCAGTCGCTGGTACAGATACCAGATAAGCATGACATGCCACAATCGCTGGTCGTTCTCCAGCAACCAGGTATCACTGAACGGCATCTGCCCGGCCGGGGAAGGCCTGCCGTGGTATTCGCGGTACATGCGCTTGACGGTCTTTCGCGCCAGTCCCGTCAACAGGCTTACCAGCGCGGCGCGTGCCCCCAGCCGTATCAGCTGCATCGCCTCCAGGATCCTGCGGGCATCATCACAGCGTTCCACCACGCAACGCTCTCCCGTTATCGTACGGGGGCAGGGGGACGGGCTTGCGTGTAACAGGGCAGGGCAGTGGCTAGCGCTCATCGTTTCCCACCTTCTGTTTCCGCTACCAAGGTGATGGCAACGCGATCGAGCAGGGTTTCGATCTCAGCGGACTGCCCGTCCTCGAGCGCCAGCAACAGATGTGACCACCAATCGGTTCCCTGATAGGGACGAATCAGTGGGTGGCTGATCCCGGCCACAGCCGCCAGTCGCCGGGGTGTGAGTTCCGGCAAGAGGGCAATCATCGGATCGCAGAGCCCGAGAATCGCACCGGCCCGGCCCGGGTCTGCGAGCACCAGATCGCGGGCCTGGATCAGATACGCCAGGTTCAGCGCGGAGAAATCAAACTGCATGTGTTGAAGGTCTCGCCGTTTGCCGTGACACCTTCGATCCTAACCCAGGAAGCGACCCTCGATGCCCCGGAAAGGTGACCAAAAATGGGCATCTTTCTCTGCCCCGGGCGCGGTGAATTTGTGGTATGGGCGAGCCTGCCTTTGGTCTTCCCAGCGGGCCTTCAATTAAGCGCCCGCGTACCGGCACAGCCCCTTCTCCTGCACCTTCAAGCACAGAGCCGTTGCCGTTTTAATCTCATTAAGAAAAGAGATAAATCCCTGTAACTCAATGTAAGTGTTCATAAAAAAACTAGAGAAGACTCAATATTACGGGCCGGTTGCCGCTATCTGAGGGTATGTTGATTCCGAAAGTACAGGTGTAGCCGTCATGCAAAACGTACTGATCGTCGATGACCAGCAAATCCCGCGGATGATCCTCAACGAGTTCGTTGAGACCATCGGGCCGGATGTGACGGGGAAGTCCTTTGAGACCCCGGCGACGGCACTCGGCTGGGCGGGGAGACATCCGGTGGCCATGGCGCTGGTCGACTACCGGATGCCCGGGATGGACGGAATCGTGTTCACGCGCCGGCTGCATGAGCTGCCCGGCAAGCGCGATGTACCGGTGGTGATCTTCACCGCCCTGGATGATCCGGACAAGGCGATCCGCTACCAGGCCCTGAGCGCCGGAGCGATGGACTTTCTGCCCAAACCGGTGGACTACACCGAGTGGCGATACCGTGTTCGCAATCTCCTCAACCTGGCCCGGTGTCGGTACCAGGAAAGTCTGTCCAGGGAACTGCGGCAGACCCTGTGTCGCATCACCAGTGCGGCCCATGGGCGTAATCCCATCCGCCTGGCCAACCTCAGTCGCCATATCGCCGAGCAGCTGCAGTTGTCAGCGGATGACTGCGAGCTGATCAGACAGGCGGCCCCCTTGAACGACCTGGGTCATTTCCTGGTGGCGGCGCACCTGCTGTGGTCCCCATCGAGTTTGAAACAAGAAGAGCGGACGGAAATCCAGGGGCATACCCTGGCTGGTTTCCAGCTGCTGCAGCAGGGTGATTCCGCGCTCTTCCACCGCGCCGCACAGATTGCCTTGTCTCACCATGAACAGTTCGATGGCAAAGGTTACCCCCATGGATTTGGCGGTCGGGATATTCCGCTGGAAGCGAGAATCGTCTCGGTCGCCGACTTCGTCGATGCCCTGCTGTCGGACCGCCCCTACCACAAGGCCTGGTCGGTCGAGCGCGTGTTCCGTTTTGTGAAGGCCTATCGCGGCACACGATTCGATCCGGATTGCGTCGATGCCTTCTTCGCGCAACTGGACAGGAAGCTGTTGGCGGGCAATGGTCCTCTGCCCAATCCGATCGCGGGGTAGATCAGCCTCATCTGCGCTCCCGTCGCCTCAGGGCGCAGATCGGACAGTCCGGTGGTGAAAGGCTCTCGAGCGCACACAGAAACTGGACCGCGCAATGAGAACACTCGCGAAAGTAGACCGCACCCGTGTGCAGATCCCGGGCGAGGACCCAGGCGGCGTTGATGTCCAGGGGGTTCCGGGGCGAGGTCTCTGAAAGGAGCGCCTCCACCAGCTCCCGATAGAGCTCATAGGCCGTCAACAGGGCTTGCAGCTCAAGCTGATCGAAGATCCCCGTACCCCCCACCGTGCGATAACACAGGGCAAACAGCGAGGCCATGGCCTGGGCCGTACGGGTGGTCAGTATGGCGGCGGCGGAGGGCAGCGGACCGGAGGGTGGGCTGCGGCCCTGCAGCTCGCGATACAGGGCGCGCAGTGTCTTGGGGTGAAGTCCGGTGAGGTGGCTGACGATCGAGACGCGCAGACCGCGCTCGATGAGATCGACGGCGGTATCGAAGCGGTGGATTGCATCCCGCTTCATTGCTCGGGCGGTTCACCCGCGGCCAGCAACAGGGTGTGGAGGCGAACCGACAAAGCCGGGGAAGCCGCCGATGCGAGGAGCGCTCGCCAGAGCGCCGAGCGAAACCGGGGCCGGAAGAGCATCACCCCGGCCCGGGCCAGGGTATTCAGCTCACCAATGGACAGCCGGGAGAACAGCGCCAGCAGGTCAGGGTCTACGCCCAGTACCGCCGCCGCCTTTTTCCGATTGTGCTTTGCCAGTTCCCGCGCCTTGATCAGCCAGAGGAGATTCAGGTCCACGATGTCCTGATCGGCGGCTGGCATCTATCGGCTCCACGCTTTACGATAAATGATCAATCCAGGAAAAGGCTCAGCGCCAGTACGTGGTGGACAGCGTTTGGAAAGAGAGGTAGCACGGGGTCTTTAAATATCTGCTGTCGCGTAGGATGGTTGCCGTGCCACCATTGAGTGATCCGTGACGGTGGAGGCGCAGGCCCAGTAGCGATTGAAGGGTGGCGGGTAGGATCACGATTTTTTCCTCAGTCAGCAGAAAATAACGGGGAAAACTGAGCACTGTGCAGAATACTTATTGTGATACGACACTATAATAGGCCATTAATAGCATAAAAATGCGATCAATTAGTCGTTAAACTACTATAATGCGAATACGAATCCCCTAGGAAGCGTGTGGTGCCAGTCATGACGGTAACTAATAAAGTAAAGAAAAACAGAGAAATGCCTCATTACGCGGGATGGAATTCGACGCTTTTCGCGGTCCGCTTGCGGGAGATCATCGGGGAGGGTGCCGTCTCACAATTCGCAAGAAAATGCGACCTGGCCGAAAGCATGCTGCGGAAATACCTCCAGGGTGATTCGGTGCCGGGGACGGACAAGCTGGTGCGCATGGCGGAGGTTGCCGGGGTGAGCCTAAGCTGGCTGGCCACCGGCAAGGGTACTCAGAGCGATGCGGTGGGCTGGGATCGATTAACCCCTATCCAGTTGGCCATCGTGCTGGAGTTTGAACGCTTTGCCCGACAGCGGGGCGATGCTGGGGCGCGCAGCGCCATTAACGCCTTCGTGCGTGACTACAACGCGGGCGCACTTGAGATCGGCACCCTGGGAGAGATCACCCAGCTGGGTGAGGAAGAACTCATCCTGTGGCGGGATCTGGCTTGGGAGCGACGGGTGGAGCGGGCCGCGATTGATGAGGCGGGGCTTCGCACGGCCATCGAAATCGCCGATGAGTTGCTGGCGACCTCGGGTAAGACGATGGAGGCCGAGAAGAAGGCCCGGTTGATCATTGCCATCTATCGGCTCAACGCCACCACCGAAGAAGGACTTGACCGTGCCATGCTGATGAATCTCCTGACCGCCATCGCCTGATTTTTTCCTATCACACCAGCGGGTGATTGCCGCAAATTACGACGGGCCGAACCCTCCGCTTTTTTGACCTCCGAACACGCCTTTTTCGACGCCTTGACAACTCCTTGATCGCAATCGACCAATTTTTGGTCAAAAAATGGGCTTTTTTTAAAAAGCGCGCCGCTAGGGGTGATTTTTCCAAGCCATTTCAGTCGCTTAAATGCGCTACGATAAAAAGAGCGGAAGCGATGTCAGCGCCCTGAATACAACCGTCCCTCTGGAGGATTGCCGTGGAAGAAATCACCCTGCCGAACACCACTGAACCTGCTCAATCCATCACGCAGGATGCTTTACAGACCGGCACACCCGAGTCCGACACACCCCCCACGACCTGGCGGGTACCCCTGGCGCAGATCCATCCCTTTGAGCGCAACCCACGCCTCAGCCCCAATCCGGAATACGATCGGATCAAGGACTCGATCCGTCAACACGGACTCGATCAGCCGCTGGTGATCACCCGGCGGCCGGGGGCCAGCGATTACATCGTGCACAGTGGAGGCAATACGCGGCTTAAGGTGCTCAAAGAACTCTTCGCCGAAAGTGGGGATCCCCGCTATGCCGAGGCACCTTGTCTGTTTCGGCCCTGGCGCAGTGAGTCGGATGTCCTGCTGGCGCATCTGCGGGAGAACGACATCCGCGGCAGTCTCAGCTTTATCGACAAGGCGCGTGCGGTGACCGAGGCCAGACAGTTATTCCAGGAAGAACGGGGGCTGGAGGAAATCTCCCTTCGCATGCTGGAGTCGGAGCTGGCCAAGCTCGGCTACCGTCTCAGTAATCCCGCGATCTGTCTCATGGGATATGCTGTGGAGACCCTGTTGCCGTTGATACCCCAGGCACTCGAGGCCGGCATGGGTAAGCATCAGATCAGGCGCATCCGCGCCCTGGAACGCGCGGGCGGCCGTCTCTGGCAAAGATACTGTGAGGGCGGGGAGGCTACGTTTGATGAGGTGTTCGCCACCCTGTGCAGCCGTTACGACGGCTGGGCGTGGGATACGGAGGTGCTGCAGGGTGCGATCGAGACCGAAATCGCCGAGGCGGCCGAGACCAGCATTCAGACCATCCGGGTGGCATTCGATGCCGAGCTGGAAGGCCGGGAATTGGTCATCCCGGAGTTTATCCCGATCAAGGCGCCACCGAGTCCGCAACGCGAGGAGACGGTTGACGAAGTACCAAGGCTTACGGAAGGGACAAACGAAGAGAAGGATGGGGTGGATGGGCCAGGCGGCATCGTTGGCAATCTGCCGCCATCCGATGAAGAGGACCAGGATCCGGTAGCGGCAGAGAGACCCGCCGGTGATGCGCTGACCGATGTCGCGCCCGATGCAGTGGATGCCCTGTTAAACAGCGCGCCTTCCGCTCCAGACGATCTGAGCAGTTTGCGGGACCGAGCCTGGAAACTGGCGATGAGACTTGCCCAGCGCAACGGTCTGGGTGAGCTGGTGGTGACCTTACCGCATAAAGGCCTTGGCTTCCTGCTGCGGGATGTGCCCGATCGGGCCCTGACCGATCAGCTCGACGAACAAAGCCTGGCTCAGCTCAATCTGCTCTGGTGGCAACTGGCCGCCTGCGCGGAGATGACGCATGCGCCGCTCGAGGCGATCCTGCCGGCTCTGCCGGGGGATTCCCTGCTACGGCGCGCCCTGAAAACCGAGGATGCCGGATTGCTGTTCGAGCATATCTGGACGCTGGATCCCGGACACACCGGTTACTGGCTCTGGTACTCGCTGCATGAGCGGGACTGGCGGGATCTGATCCACCTCATGGCGATCTATCGGCGCATCCGTCAGTTGGCGGCCGAGACCGGTACCGCGCTCTGGGGCTGACCGACATGGAAGGGACGAAAGAATCGGATCTGGTCACGGCGGTATTGTTTTATGCCATGCGCTGTCTGGCCGAAGGGGACCAGGCCGCCTTGCGCAACATGAATTTCGGGATCAAGGAGATCGAAGCGCTGCGTGCTTTACAGGTGGCGGATCTCTATCGCATCGAAACCCTGCGGGCCCATTGCCTGGAGATCGGGCTGAACCGGCAGGTGTACTGGCCCATGATCGAGCGGCTCAGCGCCGAGCGGGCGATAGAGGAGACCATCCAGGCGCTGATCGTCGCTGATGCCCCGCAGGAGATGATGCAGGTGCTGTTCGGGCTGAACGGTCGTGACTATACCCGGCTGCGCCGCCTGCTCGCCGCCGATCCGGCCATCGGCCGGCCGCCGGAACTCGATGAAGCGGGCTCACACCGACTCTGGGCGGCCTGGTCGACGCGGGTCGATGACGAGGCCTCGGGCCTGCTCACCGCCGAAGACTATCTTGTGCTGCATAAGGAGACGGGGCTTTCGCTGCGTGCCATCTGGAGCCAGACCCAGCGCTGGGCCCAGTACGGCCCGCTCGATGACCAACGGCAACAGGAGGACTGGCGGCCATGAATAACCTATCCGCGGCGTTTCCCGTCGCCCTGGTAAAAGACCCGGTGCTGGCGCCGGTGGACAAGCTCATCGGGCTTGTCATCCGCCTGGCCCGAGAGACCGACGGCCACAGCGCCTTTCCCGGCTATGAGGCGATCGGACGGTTGGCCAATGTCGGTTCCCGCTCTACCGTTGCCCGTGCCATGGCCATCCTGCGGGCCACCCGCTGGCTGAGCAGGCACACACCGACACAAAAGGAAACCGATCAGCTCGACAGCAGCGACTACGTGCTGCATGACCAACCCTTACCCCTGGCCGATGCGCTGCGCCAGGATCCCGATTACCTGGGTTTTCTGGAGCGGATATGCACGCATGGCCACGCGCGGGTCCGCGCCGTGGCCCAAGAGGTACTTGATGCCATAAAGGAAGGCCCTCCAGTGACTTCGCCTATCGCTGTTCAGCCCCGGGTGTTACCGATCCACCGACTGGTGTCCCATCTTCGCGCCGGCTTCTGTTTCAGTCGCAAGACACACCGCCGGCTGCGTCACGATTTAATCCAACACCCATCTGGGTACAACCACCGAGTTCGAAATTCGAACTCGGCCGGGCAGGGAGTTCGAATTTCGAACTCCGATTGCAGTAGTAGTTGTATAAATATAAATACAACTACAACAACTACAGGCAGCGCCAGTTCGAATTCTGGACTGGCCGGTGAGGGGGATCCGCCGTTGGTGTATCCGGCGCGCCTGTGTGCCAAGCAGCGCGCACAGGCCGATCGGTGCCTGAGCGCCCTGGCGCCCGCCGATCGCCAGGCCGTGCTGGATGAGCTCGAAGGGCGTTTCCAGGCGGAAAAACAGGGGATGGCGCCGGTGTTTGATGAGATCCGTTTCCTCACCGCGCTTTGTCAGCGCGTGAAAGCGGGGACCTTTCAGCCCAATCTGGGGATCAAGGTGCAGAAGAACCGTCGACGACGCTCAGCACCGGATCCGACTCGCCCACCGCCGAGAATTGAGCCCAAGGGCAGGACACACGATACCCCGTGGCAAACCCGAAAGACACGCGCCAAGGCGCGGATTGCGGAGATGCGCGCACGGCTCGGTCAAAGGCTGACTACCGACATTCAAGCCGTTACGTGCGGAACTTAAACCAGATAAGTGTTTAACCGTTAAACACCCCCGCGATAAAACACCGGGTTGTGGATAACTGACCGCCTTTTCCGGGCGGTCTTGGGCCCGCTGCCGTGTTGAAACAATGATAGCGAAAATCCACGAAGAGAAAAACAATCAGTTAGCGTTGAAAGTTCATGTGAACTAAGTGCTATCCAGGGTAGCACCTTGGGCGCCTGCCCCGGAGTTTGAGCGGCCTGTGGATAAATCGCTCGTCCGTCATCCGTGCCATCGGATACGGTACCTGGAAAACCACGACAGACGTTGAAGGGATTGTGGTTTGGCAGGATAGTCGGCGAGGGGTTTAGTAGGGCCATGAACGCCGATACCGCACGGGCCCATCCCGAGGCCAATCAGACCGTTGAACAACCGAAACGTATCCCGCAACCGGGTGCTCTCCACGGCGAAGTGTGGCTGACGCTGCAGACAGGGCAGGCCCGACAGCTGCTTCAGGGTCGAGGGGGCGGGCCCGATCAATCCCCCATCATCGGCCTGATCGGCTTTGCCGATCGACTGCGGGTGATCTGGCAGGCGGCGCGCGCAGATGATCCTTACGCCGACTGGTGGCTGATCCAGGTCCACGAGGCCATCACTGCAGTGGGAGCGGTGCTCGATCAACAGCAAGCGGATCTGACCGGTCAGCTCGAACAAATGACCGCCCTGGCGGTGAGCGTGGCCGCCTCGATGCGTCCCTGCCGGGTACGCCTTCAGTTTGCCAACCCCTATGCCTACCGTGCCGCCCAGTTGCTGGGGGCCTTTGATCGACTGGTCTGTACGGCCATGACGGCCCGTCATGTCGGGGTGTTGGGTGGTGCGGCCTGTAAGGCGGTGCAACAGACAGGGGCCCGAAAACTCCGTGCGCTGTTTGCACTGCCCCAGCGTTACCGTAGCCTGAAGATCGACCGGGCCGCTGTGCGCGCGGAAACCGGCAACGCTCGCTTGGCCCGCCAGGTCATGGGCGAGCTGCCCGCAGAGATTCTGCGCGGTGAGCGTCTGCCACCCTTGTTGCCACGCCCGGCGAAAAGTCCCCCATCGGTATCCGAGCCCAGTCGTCCGGATGCACAAAACCCCGACGGGCAGTGATCAGGTTTTCGCTGGCCGATCGATTCCTCTTCGCCAGAATCGGGTAGGGGAGGTGATGAGGCGACAGCGCAACGGCCATGGCTAAGGCCAGTGCGGGACAACGTATCACACTGGCGTTGGATCCCCGGGTGGCGCTGGAGTCGATCATTCTGAACCGACTGGAACGTCTGCCAGTGAGTCGTCGCGCCGAGTGGCTGCGCGAATTGCTGGTACAGGGATTTCGTGATGAGTGTCGGACCTTACATGAGGCAAGTCATGGGAGCGCACACCACCCGAACGGGAGGGGCACTAAGGCAATGACGGGGGGAACGAAAAAATCGTTTCAGCGCACAGCGTCGAGCCCAACGACGCACGTGTTGAGACCGGCAGCGCGCGATACCGCCGGGAAACCCTTCGCCGCCCTGAGCAAGGTGATCGGGTAGGGCACACAAGGGCTTGATCAATAACCAACACACCGGAGGATTCGAAAAAATGACCGATGTTTCCAGCCTGACGCCTATCCCGGTTGGCCTCGATGACGGTTACGCCTGCACCAAGCTGGCGCTCCCGGACGGGCGACTCCTCGCCATTCCCTCCCGCGCCCGGCTGGGGCGTTGCGCGGTTACCTGGATCGACCAGGGAGCGCAACGCATCTTCGAGTACGAGACCGAAGGAAACCGCTACTCGGTCGGCGCGGTAGATGGCGAACCCACCCACTTCGAGGGCTACCCTTATTCGGGGATGAACCGCGCCATCGTGCAGCATGCCCTGCAACAGGCCGGCCTTGCAGGTCGGTCGGTCCACGCGGTATCCGGGCTACCGGTCAGTGCCTTTTATGGCGGGGACGGCAATCGACGCCAAAAAGCGCTGGAGAAAAAGGGAGCCAGCTTGAAACAGGCAGTGAGACCGCTCTCCGAGGCACTGCCGGCGAGTATCGCCTTCCATGAGGTGATCCCCGAGGCCCTGGCCGCCTGGTATGACGATGTGATCGTCGAACAGGGCGATAGCGTTACCCTGGATGCGGATCGCCTGGCGGTGCCAGTGGCCATCATCGATATCGGCGGGCGCACAACGGACTATGTGGTGGTCAAGGATCAGGGCGTTCTCCACGGTGCTTCCGGTTCGCTGCCCTGCGGGATGCTGGATGTGAAACAGCAGGTGGCCGACGGTATTCAAACGCGTTTCGATCTGGAGCGGCTGAGTGAACCGCTGATCGCCCGGGCGGTTGAGCAAAACGTAGTGCGACTGCAGGGCAGGGATCATGACGTGGCGGGGCTGGTCGAGGCTGCCAAGCGGGAGGTTGTCGAGCGCATCCACGCCGAGACCCGCCGGCAGTTGGGTCTTGGGGTCGAACTGGACCGTGTGCTGTTTGTGGGTGGCGGGACGGTGGTTCTGACCGAGCACATCGCCGACTGGTTTCCGCATCAGGCGATTGCCGCACACCCGGCCTTCGCCAATGCCCGCGGCATGCTGAAATACCTGCGCTACGTCTGCGAGGCCTCCGATGCGGCCTGAGTGGATCCATCCTGCAAGTTTTATCCGTGGTCACTGCGGCTCAGTGGCAATCGAGGCACCGTCGGGCCGCGCAACCGGTGCACATCGGTCGCTTTCCGGTTTCCGGGAAATGACCGTCGGTCCTTCTTCAAAGAAACAAGGTCATTCTTCAATCCACCCACCCTGCCGGGCAAGCACTCCCGTCAGGGACTTGCTTGCTCCGGGTCTTCCAACCGTAAGGAGTCAGCACCATGTCAACCAACGAAACCAAGCAGTATTTCGATCTTCATACCACCGGTATCGGTTACCTCAACCGGATCCGGGAGGTGACACCCAAGGAGGGACATCCCTTTCTGAGTGTCACCATCGCGGCCCTGCGGGGCAGTGTCGACAACGCCCAGTACACCCATTTCGAGTGTCGGGTGTCGGGCAGGCAGGCGCAGGAGATCATCCGCCAGGTCGAACCGGCCCTCGGGGGCAAACTGAAGGTGCTGATCGGGTTCACCCTCAGTGACCTGTTTGCCGAGACCTTCACCTTCAAACAGGGTGACCGAGCCGGCGAGACCGGCATCAGCCTCAAGGCCCGATTGCTTCGACTCGCCTGGGTCAAGGTCGATGGTCAGCCGTTCTACAGCGCAAAGGAAATTGCGGCCTGATTCATCAACCCTCGGCCAGGTAAAGCCCTTACCTGGCCTGCTTTCAACCCGTCGGGGGATCCTCCCCCACGGGACGGGTCTCCCCACTATTTTGAGGAGACCAGTCATGAAGGAAGAGGTATCAACCATAACAGCACAGAGGGAGGACCGGTTTGTCGGTCTGCATCCATCAGAGCTGAACGACCAGGAGAAGCAATCCATTGTGACACTGGCAACCAGGGTGCTGGCGTCGAAGTTTCGCACCGGCTGTGTGTTGCGCAGTTCACAGGAGACGCGAACCTTTCTGCGTCTTCGCCTGGCCGAGCGCAGAAACGAGGTGTTCGGTTGCATTTTCCTGAGCACCCGACATCGCATCATTGCGGTGTCCGAGCTGTTTCAGGGCACCATCGATGGCGCTTCCGTCCACCCCCGTGTGGTGGTGCAGAAGGCACTGGAGTTGAACTCCGCCGCCTTGATTCTGTACCACACACACCCGTCGGGGGTCGCCGAACCAAGCCATGCCGATGAGCTGATTACCCGTCGTTTGCGAGAAGCTTTGGCGTTAATCGATGTGCGGGTGCTCGATCACTTCGTGGTATCGGCCGGTGAAACGGTCTCGTTCTCCGAACGTGGACTTGTTTGAAAATCTGGCTTTAAACAAACCCTGCCGGGAAAGCTCCTTTCTTTCCCGGTGGGGAAGGAGGGGGAAGACCCGGCGATGACAAAAGGAGATTACTGATGTCCAATGCATCCAATCAATCCTCTGCCGAGGAATTTTTCGGTGAGGTCATTTCCAGCTACACCCGCGCCCAGGCCATCGAAGACGGCGTGCTGATCGATGCCAGTGAGATGGGTCGTGAGGTTGGGTTCAGGTTTCCGGTGGCAGTCACTACGGCTGTTTGGGCAGACTGTATCGACTGGACCGAAGAAGACAGTGCCGCACAGGTTCACCAGGATCTGTCCGGCAGACTTTACGATCTGCTCTTCATGGCGGCCTTTGCTATTCAGACCAGCCGTCGTTCGGGTGATCGGCTTCGGTTCGAGCTCTATCGAATCCCGCGGGATGGTTATTCGACCAAGCCCGTGCCGGTGACTCTGAAATTGATTGTCGGCCCCGGTGACACAGGAGAGCCGGTCCTCACAGTTCTTTTACCGAATGAGGACTGAAAACAGCTGGCCTATGCTGGCATCTTACCCCTGGCCGCGGGTGAAAGCGGCCTTTTACTCAAAATGCCATTCCGTAGGCTGTGCCAGCTTATGATCCTGCTATTCTCGTGGCGTAGAAGATCGGTTCTGGCTTTCGCGTAAAAGGGAAACCGATTTAACCGTTTCGCACTAATTTATCGATCAGACTTTTCAGAATCCGCTTGTCTTCCGGGTCGAGTTGTCTGAAGCGCATCAGCATTGCTTTCTCGTCGTCGCTAAGCGGAAAGCCGCCTTCTTCTTCACCCAGGAGTAACCAAGCGGGCGAAACACCCAGCACAGCGGCGATTTTTTTGAGTTTCCGGGGGCGATGACTCGTTCCGTTTTCAACCTTCTGGATAGCGCCCTGTGTTACGCCGCTCGCCTGAGCAAGTTGTTCTTGCGTCAGGCCTGCGGCCTTGCGTGCGCTCTTCAATCGTGAAGCGATGGACATAGGCTTTTTGCTTGTTGTGCACAATCTGGGGCTGCTGAGGACGGATGTTACACGAGAATGCCTTCGAATAGAGATCATCCATGCGCATACTCACCTGGACCGACATACACAATCCGTATCCCACAGTCCCGGCTGCCACATTCTCGACAGGACATCCGGGCCAGCAGGGCGTCGATGGTCATCTCATCCGAGAGACGTGTCCGATCGAGCCAGTCTGTCCAGCCACAGGCCTTGCAGACACCCAGGATCCTGAACTGATCAGGGGGGAATTCCGATAGTGTGTTCATGGGATAAGGGGTGACAGTGGGCTGCCGGGTCGGCGGTAGGGGGGTAGGGGATAGAGCCCGGCAGCACCTGACTGTCAGGGTTGAGTATAAGGATGGCGGGGCTCATTTGGTGAGTCTTCGGGAAGGATTTCCAAATACCGAGTATTTCGGTGCGATGACCTTCTTCGGCCAGAACTGGCCGTTCACAATAACGAAAAAGGCGACCCGAAGGCCGCCGATTTTGACTGCTGAAAATCAAGCTGCTTTCTTTTTTCTAAAGATCCCAAATAAACCCAGCAGGCCGGAGCCGAAGAGCCAAATTGCCGCCGGGATCGGGACAACTGTGGCTGTGATCTCGGGGTTGATGTAACGCGTAGCTCCCCCACTGTCTTCGAGTAAAATTTGAACGTAGTGTGTTCCAGCATCAACGCTTCCGAGTGCAATATTTGTCCAAGACCTACCCTCCGGATCACGTGCTCCAAATTTCCATATCCCATCGACCCAGAGATGGATCCCGTTATCGATGAGATCAAAGTTTGCGGTTATGTCACGCAATCCAGGTCCTGCGTCAAAGGCATAAACCACAGCGACCTCGTCGTTTACAGTCCAGAACTGAGGGATTGCCATAGGGGCGCTCCAGTTGCTATTTAGATTAGCTGGATCGTTCAACCAATCACCAAGCGAAGGCGACGCAGCAGATAGATCCGGTTCCGTTACGAAGACTTCGTCCTGAGCACCCGTGAAGGTGTTCGGCGGCGGGAACCAGGGTAGATTTCCGCTAGGTGCACCAAGATCTCCAAGATTATTATTATAGTTTCCAGGTGTCGTATTATCCGCCACGATGGTTACAGTCGCGGCCGAAGCAACTGATGTCGTAAAGAAAATCGTAACACCTAAAATCACTCTAGCCGCTGCTTCACCCCATGAAGACGTGTTCATGCTGTTCTCCCCTCTATATCGTGATTGTTATAAAGCCGATATATAGCTTATCTCCCATGTCTTAGTAAATGATTTGTGTCAGGCACGGGCCGTTCTTGTCGATCGCCTATATATAGCGCTCTATGTCGTATTTGGGTCGTATCGGGTCATCTCAGTGAATCACTCAGGAATTACCGGGCGCTATGTTCTATTGATTGGGTTTAAATCGCAATAAGCTCGATTGATAAGGCAGTCCTCGGCCATTCTAGTCCTTCTGTAGGTGGCTATGGATCATATGCGAGCGGGAGAGGAGCAGGTCATCACGGAGATAGAAGCCCCCGATTTAAATCTGATGGAACGGCTAGATTTCATGCACAGTCAATATTTTTTTGCTTTCGCAATTACTAGTCACAATCATCGAGAAACATTGCACTGCTAAAATTTAAAGAGGAAGTGTTCTGCATGGAAATGACAACATATACGGAGGAAACCAGATGAAAAGATCAACCTATCTATCCCTTGTCACCCTAGTGTTCGCACTGATTTGCGGCCCTGCGATGGCAGGCAAGGGTGGTCATCACGATGATTCGGACTCGCTTGAAATCGAGGGTCAGGCTGAACCGCTGCTCGGGCTGCTATACAGCGGTGAAGGGCTCGAATTTCAGGTACAGAGCACCGGATGCACGGAAAAGTCCCACTTTGTCATACAGCGGCTCAGCCCCGAAAGTCAGATCAGCTCGCAGCTGCTGCTGATTCGGGTAGTTCCGGACTATTGCGATGCCTATGTGCCTTTTGGCGTTAGGATCTCTTATAGTTACAAAGAACTGGGCCTGGAGGAGGACGAGCCATTCACCCTGCTGAATCCGTTATCCAACTATCGTGTCAGATTTTATGATTGAGGCACGGTATTTTTACTGGTGTTGAGTGAAACCTCTCGCAACAGATCCATGGGGCCTGTGCGGCGAATGGTGTCGAGCCCAGTTTTATCCTTCACGAATAGCGAACCCACATAGCCCAAGGCATTGACCGAGATGCCCTGGCTGAACTCCCGACTTCTCGGTACCAGCAGCATCCAGCCGCCGTGTTGGCCGTTTCCTGGATCGGGAGGGATTACTGGGGCGGGATGCCGAGAACAGTTAGCTGGCCTTGGATACCGCGGATGTCGATCTGATTAGTGTGCTGCAGGGTCATTCGATTACGCATCGGATTGCCCTGGGGCCACGCCAGCGGAAACGCAGTAACCAATTGATCCCACCTCGATAAGCCTGCCCTGAGCTGGAGAGAGGCAGCTACAGGCTACATCACCACTCGGCTAACTCAACACCTTGCTGTCGAAAACCGTGTCCTCTTTCGGAGTAGGGGGGTGTACTTTTTGGCTGGCTGGGGAAATGGGGTGGGGGCAAATAGTGAGAAGCGGACACAGGGATGTGGAGACATAAGCCTACCTATTACCCTGCCTTCTAAAAAACTTTTTCAGAAAATCCTGAGCAATTTAGTCACCCATTAGCCGGCCCCGGTCAATAGCCTAAACGAATCCCTGCTGATAACAGCATAAAAATTAACAACATCCATCGTTGCGACGAACATCGCACCCGTTATGTCTTCGTCTTTGGCATCGGAGTCAAAACGCTCCGCACCAGTCACCCATCTGGATTAAGGCAGGGAGCGTCCTTTGTTTCCCAGCCCTTGGTACCTCGGTACCCCACACAATCTTCGGTGCCAAATCGTGTCCAAAATGTTTTCACAGAATCTATGGGTCAGCCTTGGCTGTCCAGACCTGAATAAGCTCACGGTTTGGGCGAAACGTAAACAACGATGGCCGACTGAGATGTCCAATCAGATGCTGTGGTTGTGCCACACTAAATTCTGGTTCATCTCAGTCGCCCAAACTTAACCCGGAAACATCCGCCTGGCATCATAGGGGACTTGATGCTTGAGCATCATCCAGCTTGCTCTTGCCAGTTTCCGGGCAACAGCCCGGATGGCGATAATACCATTCGTCTTGGCCTTTTTTCGTTCATAGAACCGGCGAGCCAATGGCTCAAAACGTACCGCAAAATGGGCTGCCTCAGAGAAGGCCCAGGAGAGATATTTGTTGCCGGCTTTGGCATTGCCTTGGCCTTTCTTTTACCATTGCTGGTGCGCTTGCTGTCGACGCAGCGGCAATACGACGCAAAGTGGCCAGCACCGGCAAAGCGATCGATAGTGCCGGTTTCCAGCATGATGGTCAGCCCGAGTATTTTTCCAATGCCGGTGATCGTTTGGAGTATTTTAAAGGTTTCTGTTAGCTTCACGGCCTGGTGAGCGGTTTGCTCGAGCGCATCGATTTCCCGTTGAACGACCTGATAGACCGCTAATCCCGCCTGTACGGCCTGAAGCGTGTAGTCGTCCACGAGTGGGGGAGTAAACTCAAGCTTGCGCAGTTCTGCAGATTTGATCCGCAGCCCCGTGGAACGCCATATCTGGCTTTGGACAGTGATCAGTTGGGAACTGGCCGTTCTGACCAACGACAGCCTGCGCCGCAGCAGGTCTCTGATCGCCCTTTGTTCTTTTGGATAGATGTACGCCGTTGGCAAGATACCGAGCCGCATGAGGTGCGCAAGGTGGAAGGCGTCATGATGGTCTCCGCTGTATTTCAAACCATCGTATTGCGTGACGGCAGCGGTATTGACCAACTGGAGATCATACCCATGTTCTTGAAGTCCATCGACCAACCAGTACCAATTGAAGGTGGACTCCACTGCGATGCCTTGCAAGCTTTCCCGGTAAGGGGAAAGCGCCTTGAGTGTCAGCGATAAATCGTTACCTAACCGTTTTTCATACAAGCGCTTGTCCTCTTCGTCGATCACAACCACAACATGGTTGTTTGAATGTAAATCAATTCCACAGTAATGTGACATGTCAGTCTCCTCTTCGTTTGCATACAGCCAGTGTAACAACTGGCTGTGAGGAGGCTGGCTAGAGGATTATCAGATGACTGGAGACGACCCAAATACGACATAGAGCGCTGTATAAAGCCGATCGACAAGAACGGCCCGTGCCTGACACAAATCATTTACTAAGACATGGGAGATAAGCTATACATCGGCTTTATAACAATCACGATATAGAGGGGAGAACAGCATGAACAAGTCTTCATGGGGTGAAGCAGCGGCTAGAGTGATTTTGGGTGTAACGATTTTCTGTACGACATCAGTTGCTTCGGCCGCGACTGTAACCATCGTGACGGATAATACGACACCTGGAAACTATAATAATAATCTTGGAGATCTTGGTGCACCTAGCGGAAATCTACCCTGGTTCCCGCCGCCGAACACCTTCACGGGTGCTCAGGACGAGGTCTTCGTAACGGAACCGGATCTATCTGCTGCGGCGCCTTCGCTTGGTGATTGGTTGAACGACCCAGCTAATCTAAATAGCAACTGGAGCGCCCCTATGGCAATCCCTCAGTTCTGGACTGTAAACGACGAGGTCGCTGTGATTTATGCCTTTGACGCAGGACCTGGATTGCGTGACATAACCGCAAACTTTGATCTCATCGATAACGGAATCCATCTCTGGGTCGATGGGATATGGAAATTTGGAGCACGTGATCCGGAGGGTAGGTCTTGGACAAATATTGCACTCGGAAGCGTTGACGCTGGAACACACTACGTTCAAATTTTACTCGAAGACAGTGGGGGAGCTACGCGTTACATCAATCCAGAGATCACAGCTACAGTTGTTCCGATCCCGGCAGCAATGTGGCTCTTTAGCTCCGGCCTACTTGGACTGATTGGAATATCCAAAAGAAAGAAAATCAAATAATCTTCAGCAGTCAAATATGGCGGCCTTTGGGTTGCCGTTTTCGTCGTTGCGAACGGCAATTGTTGGCGTGCGCCGACCGTCCGTGAAAGACTGCAATGCCGCACTTCCGGTCATTCGTAACGACTATGTTCAGGTTCGCGGCAGAGTCGCATCACCCTGCAACCGCTTGTTAGCTGACCACGGTCCCGCTTCTTGACTCTGTGTTTGGTTACTTCGCCTTTTCGATATCCCCCATGCTCCAACTCTTGTCGAAATAAGCCTTCGTCGGGGCGTAGAACCGCAGGTAGACCCACCAACCCTGGCCAGGAATGGTCTGGACCCAGTTCTTCTCCTTGTCTTTTGGTGGCTTCGGGCCGTAGTAGAGCTCGATCGAGCCATCTGCGTTCTTTATGAGATCCTGGCGTGACGACTGGGCCGCTCTCTTCTGCTCATTGTTGATCAGCGTGCGAGTGTCCCAGCTATAGATGGCAATCGACCAGAACTGCTCAGCCGGCGGATCTTCTGGCTATACCAAGGCTTGCAAGCTAAGAGCGGAATGCTCAGTGGCCTACGCAGACACCGTCCAGAAAGCTATCCGCCCCGACGAAGAAGACAGCCATGTCTGGACGGCCGTAGACCCGTATTTCAAGATATTCGATGATTGCTTCAGCGGGCAATTGGAAGTCTGCCTCGATCATCTGCCAAGTCGGTTGCGCCGCTCCGTCGATCGGGTAGGTTCCATTGGGGCCAAGCGCGTTGATGGCGTGATGGCTGCTGCTCTCACCATTGGACTCCCTAACTCTCAACACAGGCTGCAGGTGTAGACCCTCGGCATTGCTGACAAATCGCATCGTCAGTTTTGTCAGGGACTGCCATTCTGCCATGGCGGACAGGTCCGGTGACAAATAGCTAACGCGCCAGTAGGCCTGCTGATCTGGTTCGCCCCCGGGCATTTCGTCCGATTCATAGAGATCCGGATCAGTTGGAATCCCTGTCGGGATCTTAAAACGCACCGAACCGCGGAGATCGCTTGGATTCGATGCCTTATAGGCCTCGGGCCAGTTGGTACTATCCATCCAGGCCAGGGGGCCTAGGTTTTCCGACACTTTGCGGTCAACCAGGTCGCCATCGAATACACCCTCCAGCGTCCACGACTGAGTGGCAGGACTGGCATCATCGAATGTGAAGCAGTCGGCCGGGCCTTCGACCCAGAATTCAGGCGTCCTCTGCACCGTACCTGCAACGAACGGCAGCAGCGCCTGGCGATAGTCGACGCTGATCAGCGCTTCGTAGTAACCGTAATCAAGGCCCTGCTCCTGCAGGTAGCTGTATTGGTTGGCGGTGCCTTCCTGCATATCTCTCGCCAACAGCCAACCACCAGGCTGCGGTAATGGCCGGAATGAAACCTCGGGCGTGCGCGGAATCGTCAGATAGGGTTTGATCTCAGCTGAAACAGTAAACGGTTGCTGGTGCAAGGCCTCACTCACCATCTCGTTCCTGATCGTCGGTGCACACCCCACAGCCAAAAACAGTATGAAACTGGCCAGAATGATTTTCAGCGGTATACTTCCTTCGTATAAAAATTTGCTTTCAGCAAACACCACTGATGGCACCATCAGCAACACCAACAAACACGGCCGTCCCTGTTTAACGTAACCACTCTTATCTGCTTTGGCCATCTCGCACCTCCTGACGTTAAAGCTTGAGTGATAGTTGTTTCTTGGTTTCCTGGCTACTAGTCATTTGGGTCTTCGGATGAAGCGCCTTTTACTTCTGGATCAAGAGAATTCAGAGGAGACTGTTGTTGTCTGACGTCGACAGAACCTCCTGCAGACTGACCGCGGGGTTTGACTTCGTCAACCTGTTGTGCTCGCGAACGGCAATCAGGGTCGTTTTGATGATCCTTGCAGAATCGCAGCATAGGCTCGCGCATTCCCAAACGATGCAGCACCTGCCCAGAACTCAGATCCACAATCTGAATCTTTTGGGATTGGTTGATAAATGGAACGATGACCGTAAAATCGACGTTATCCTTCATCATGTAACCAGGCTCACCGTCCTTATGATCAAAGATGTGGAAAGCGGTCGGATCGGCTACAAAGACCTTGGACAACACCTGGTCTTCTGCGGAAAGCTGCTCAACTAGCAATGCACCATGTTCCCTGAGTTCGTTGGGCGGATCATTATAGGCAATGCCGACACGCCGCAGCGAAATCTCGCCCTTGTTGGTGTTGTAGGTGAGTATGACTACCTTGGCCGGCCCGGCAACTCCTGGTTGCGAAACGGGCGCTAGCGCAGCAGGTGCCGCCGAAGGGCCCTCGCATGCCGGCAACAGATTCAGTTTATGGATCACGCGCGCACTGCAATCGGGCTCGAAGGTATTTCCCGAACGCATGTAACAGGTATCGGGGTCGGACTTCCACCAACCGTCTCCACCATCCACGCAACAAGCCCGAACCCCAGTGCCACGCCAGTTACACCAGTTTGGAGAGCATGTGCCAACACAGTCATTAGGATCAAGGCCATTCGCAGTGGCGAAGTTCTGGCATGTCAGGTTGGAAGCCCAGGTACATATTTCCTCTGGACAGAAATTGTCGGTGCAGCCAGCAGGATTCGTAGAACCAGCCTGACAATCAGCCTGCGTATGGAAAATGTTTGGGAAAGGTGCACTCGGTTGCCGGTATCCGCCATCGCAGCAGTATTCGTCGGCCATACCGAATATCTTATGGCCGGTCTCGTGCACTACGGTCCTAGTACTGTTATCTGGCGTTGAGAATACGGTACTGGAGCAGGCACGTCCGCCGCCGGTGAATACAATCGCGGCGGAGTCGGCGAAAGCACAATCCGCGTGATAATCGGCGGGCAGCTCCCACTTCTGACAGACCGGCTGGTAGTCGCCCTCTTCGGGATAGTAGTAAAAGTTGAACTTGCACTTTCTGTTGTCGATCTCAGGCACGCTGAAATAGCCGCTATGAATGAGAAACGTCACATCGTCTAGAAAGGCATCGGTATCGCCGCCATAATCCTTGTCTGCAACGAACACGATATCGATTTTGTCGCTATGGGCTCCGTTCTCGATGATCGGGATGCAGTCGGGACATTCGTTCGGGCAGATCCCCTCGCAGTCTGCCCCGACCTCCAGAACGCTCTTGAAGCTATCGTTACAATCGCAGACATCGCCCTCCCTGTCGGAATCCCAGTCCGCTTGCTCTGGATTGGGAGTGGCTGGGCAATTGTCTACGGCGTCTACCACACCGTCCGAGTCCTTGTCGGGCAGATACGCCTTGATCTTCGGTGTAGGGTGCACGTCTTTGAAGTTTCCGGCGATGATGCGTGTCCCCGAGGTCGCCGCCCAACCTGCGAAATCACCCAAACCGCGATTCTTCACGACAAAACCGCCGTCGGATTGAGCATAGGCCACAGGCAGGGTGTTCCAACCCGCTTCCCGGCGCAACAGCCCCACATCGGTAAGTCCGTTACCATCGAAGTCGCCGGTCACGATGCTGACGCCAGGGATCGCTGCCCAGCGGGCAAAGTCACCCACCGCTGGATTCTTAACTAAGTAGCTGCCATCGGCTTGTGTGTAGGCGACCGGCAGGGTGTCCCAACCGGCCTCCTGGCGCACCAAGGCAATGTCGGTACGCCCGTCCCCATTGAAGTCCCCGATTAATATGCGCACGCCGGAAGTCGCCGCCCAACGGGCAAAGTCGCCCACCGCCGGATTCTTCACCAGGTAGCTGCCATCGTGCTGCGTGTAGGCGACCGGTAGGGTGTTCCAACCGGTTTCCTGGCGCACTAGGGCAATGTCGGTGCGCCCGTCTCCATTGAAGTCACCAGTCTGCACACGCACCCCGGACGTTGCTGCCCAGCGGGCAAAGTCGCCCACCGCCGGATTCTTCACCAGGTAACTGCCGTCGGGTTGGGTATATGCAACCGGCAGGGTGTTCCAACCAGCTTCCTGGCGCACCAAGGCAATGTCGGTGCGCCCGTCTCCATTGAAGTCACCAGTCTTCACGCGCACCCCGGACGTTGCTGCCCAGCGGGCAAAGTCGCCCACCTCCGGATTCTTCACCACATAGGTACTGTCGGTTTGCGTATAGGCGACCGGCAGGGTGTTCCAGCCTGCCTCCTGGCGTACCAGGGCAATATCGGTGCGGCCGTCCGCATTGAAGTCACCACTCAGCACGCGTACCCCGGATGTCGCCGCCCAGCGAGCAAAGTCGCCCACCTCCGGATTCTTCACCACATAGGTATTATCGGGTTGCGTATAGGCGACCGGCAGGGTGTTCCAGCCTGCCTCCTGGCGCACTAGGGCGATGTCGGCACGTTCGTCCGCATCGAAGTCACCGGTCAGCACACGCACCCCGGGCGTTGCCGCCCAGCGGGCGAAATCACCCACATCAGCGTTCCTCACAAGGTAGCTTCCATCGGACTGTGTGACAGCGACGGGAATCGTGCCCCAACCGCGTTCTTGGCGCACCAGCGCGATATCCATACGATTGACGTCCTGACGCACCAGTATCACATCGGTGCGATTATCGTCTCTGTCAAAGCTGCCAGTGAGTACTCGCACGCCAGGGGTTGCCGCCCAACGCGCGAAATCACCGACCGACCGGTTCTGAACAGCGTAGCTGCCGTCCTCCTGGGTGTAGGCGACCGGCAGGGTGTCCCAACCTGGCTGTCGACGCAACAGAGCAACGTCAGTGCGGTCATCTTGATTAAAATCACCGGTCAGCACCTCGACTCCGGGCGTTGCAGCCCAACGCGCAAAGTCACCAACCGATCGGTTCTGCACCCGGTAGCTGCCATCTTCCTGGGTATAGGCGACCGGCAGGGTATTCCAACCGGATTCCTGACGTATCAGCGCGACGTCGGTACGACCATCACGATCAAAATCACCGGTCAGCACACGCACTCCTGACGTCGCCGCCCAACGGGCGAAGTCACCAACCGGCTGGTTCTGCACCAGGAAACCGCCGTCTTCCTGTGTGTAGGCAACCGGCAGGGTGTCCCAACCCGGCTCCTTGCGCACCAAGGCGACATCGGTCATACCATTGGCGTCGAAATCGCCGGTCAGCACGTGCACCCCGGGCGTCGCCGCCCAACGGGCGAAGTCGCCAACCGGTCTGTTCTGCACCACGTAACTGCCGTCCTCCTGCGTGTAAGCGACCGGCAGGGTATTCCAACCGGCGCCTTGGCGCAGCAGCGCGACATCCGTACGATCGTCACGATTGAAATCACCGGTCAGCACGCGCACATCAGGTGTCGCTGCCCAGCGGGCAAAGTCACCAACCGGCCGGTTCTGTACCGCGAAGCTGCCGTCTTCCTGGGTGTAGGCGACCGGCAGGGTGTTCCAACCAGGCTCTTGGCGCACCAAGGCGACGTCTGTACGACCATCCCGATTGAAATCACCGGTCAGCACTTCGACACCGGGCATTGCCGCCCAGAGGGCAAAGTCACCGATCGATCGGTTTTTTACCAAGTAGCTGCCGTCCACCTGTGTATAGGCGACCGGCAGAGTGTTCCAACCAGGCTCCTGGCGCACCAAGGCGACATCCGTCAGGCCATTGGCGTCGAAATCTCCTTTGACGACACGCACCCCCGACATCATCGCCCAGTGGGCAAAGTCCGCGGCTCCCCGGTTCTCAACAAGATAGCTGCCGTCCGCCTGCGTATGAGCAACCGGCAGGGTTGTCCACTGAGCCACTGCCGCGTTGCCCAGCGACAGAAACACAATAAGATAGAATTGGAAAGCTAGAAAGCTCCGCATACGTAAGCGCGAAGTAAAACGCAGTAGCCACAACTTACCGAAAATATACTCATCCATGACTGCTCTCCCGCAAACAACGCCACCCAGAACATCTCTTCCAGCCGACGCTTTATCCACACTTAAAATAAGTATAATATTTTATTTCCTAGCTACAAGGCGTTTTGCAGTATTCAGTTCCGACAAAAAGCGGGCCAGCTCGTTAGCTGGTAGGGTCGAGGACTGGCGCGGTAATCCACTAGGCAAGCCCTTGTCTGTATCCGGAGTTTCCTCCTTCGTGCCCGGGTAGAGTTCACCGTAATCCCGTCTCCAGCCCCCTGTGGGTCCCGAAAATAGGAGTCTGTTGATTCTGTTGCATATATCTGGATGATGGTTGATCCTTGCACCCATGGTACGACTGATCCATTTCCTGCTGATGTATGAGCAAAAAGACCAGGTTCTTCATCGTTCAGCAGGGTAGGGCAGACTACCAGCGTGCGCAAGATCTACTGTCAATTGTCTGTTTTTATGCGCGAAGTTACAATTCGCCACCCACAGGCCAACTACCGCCTTTAGTCAAACGCGAATGAACGGCAAATCGCAACTGAAAGCGGTCATCCAAAAGAAAGATTGATCGATAGATGCTGCCTCTCTCAGCCGGTCGCACATGAGCAGGCCTCGTCGCGTCTGGGTGCTTTCTGCCCCCCCCCTTTACATCCCGACGGTCAACGACATCGCGCCAGAAGCCAATGCCCCATGCTGCTATGGAATTATTAATGGGGGTATTATAGGCGATAAGCGAAAGTCAGGAGGAGGTTGGGGATTGAGAATGTCATCGCAGGATACGACCCCGTACCGAGGCTCGCTGTAGGTAAAGTACACGGTGGAGTGAGTGCTTGGTTCCGCATTTTCGAAATCCAATGCATCCATTGCGCAATAATCCTGCGAGGGCTCTAGGCACGGTACGTAGATATCTTTCTGTTCCCACACGTAGTACGTTTTGCGCTCATCTCCTTCGGACTCAGTAGTCATACTGCCGGACACGAAATCTGCGAATGTTGTCCCGTCGGGCTCCCAACGGTCCCACGAAATGGGACCAGGGAAACAAGCATTAGCTTCGCCCGGACGAAAGTGCATTCGATAAAAATTGCGTCTGGAAGGAGAACCGGCAGGCCAGGCTGCTCGATTAAATGGTGATGAAAAACCGGCACTGTAACGGGACGATGACGCGTTGTAGGTAAGCATCGGTTCTTTTGCAGGCATTATTGGATTGTTA
Source organism: uncultured Gammaproteobacteria bacterium (assembly GCA_963820955.1). Lineage (GTDB taxonomy): Bacteria > Pseudomonadota > Gammaproteobacteria > Chromatiales > Chromatiaceae. Next base: position 29,475 of record CAWGCA010000051.1, read on the forward strand.
AGGTTCGTCACGATTTCGAACGGCGGTTCAGTGACCCTTTTTTCTTCTGCGCCCGCCGTCGTGTATGCACCTTCAGCTACCCCGTATACGACCCACCCCCCATTCTCTCCCGCTTGAACCCATCGTGCCCGAAAATACTGGTTATCGCAGGCGGTCGTGTAGCCGACCAGGTAGCGATTTTTGTGGCTGTCGAAAGCAATGACTGTTTCACTGTAATTGCTCTCATGCTTATCTATGGCGTCGGTGAGTACTTCTCCTGCGTCGACGACGGTTTGCGGGGTGTCGGAACAATCGTTCGCGCCGGTGATGGCGAAACCCGCGTAAGCACTGAGCAGGTCACCCGCAGCGTCGAAGGGGTAGATTTTCACGCGGTTGGGGCCGGGATCTCCCCGATCACCATACCTGCCCGCAGCAAACGCGACGAAGAATCCATCCGCACCGGCTGCAACGCTAACCCCGCGAGCGAGACCCTCATAGGGGGTTTCCACGCGCGAGATTTCGCCAGTGTCGACGTCAACCTTAAACCACGAGAAACTGCAAGAAGAGATCCCATCCTCGCCCACGCATTCTGTGTACTCGTCGAGCGCAGCATCGCTCTGCGACCGCGTTAGAATCGCCACCAGGACAATTGTTTCCTCGGGGTGATAAGCTGCCGCGAAATCGGACACCAGTTTCCCCTCTTGCCCATAACCACCTTCATGGATCAGCGTCAAATCATTTGCCGAAAGAATCCGCCAACTTAACCGGGCGGGTGGTTCCGTGTTGTCTATCCAGGCAAGAAAATAATGCTCTCCGGCTCGCACCAGTTCCACCGGATGTGAGACGGCTGTTGGCGAGATGATTCCATCAACAGTATGCGTTGCACCGTCATCAGGTAACAGCTTGACGAAAATCTGGGTCGCCTCCTCATCGCCGTCTTCAGACGACACTTGCCACGCGACAGCAGCATTGAAAGGCGAATCTGCAACTTGCGGCGCTGTTGCTACAGTAGGATTTCTGGCGATATCTTCGCTCATCATTATTGGCTCGATACTGCAACTGCTTGCCGCAAAGGCTATCACTAAACCCGTTGCAATGCTTCGCGTCTGTGCTAGAGAATTCTTGAGTTTGTTCTGCTCCATTGGATACTCCCTGCTTTCCCTGATCCTACCTTCTTGGTCGTTACTATAAAGCTAGTAAACTACGAGCATCCAGACGTGTCTAGAACGGTTGTGTTTACTACTGGCATGCTGGGAAAATGCGCCTCTGTCCTTTATTTAGAGGTATAGTTCTCAACTAATAGTTTGTACTAATAAGCTGCGGTTCTACTGATTCAGATCAAACAGAAGACAAGATTAATATAATCGTTATCAATAAACCCGGTTATACAACGAACGGCTGAAAAGGCTGTGGAGAATGTGTTAAAACGAATATCCAGTAACCGTTGAATGTCTTTTTCCCGCCACTTTCAGCCGCTCCGGCATTTCGCAGGAAGGACTGCAACGGGTCGATTAGAGACATCCTAGTGTTGGGGTTGGTTATAACCTCAAATCCCACTATGGCACTCAGATGCCGGTTCAGGTAAGGGCGACCATCCCAGTAGCCTTGGCCATAAGCGGACTTTTTCGCCCTCGGGTAGTAACAATTGCCAACTGCTTTTTCGTCCGCTGGCCGCTTGCTGCGGTCGCCAAAATCGATACGAGCTTCCGGTTTCCGCCGAATCATCTCAAAGCAGCGATCGAACAGTCGAATTCTAGATCCCAACGCTACTGAGCGGGTGGTTGGATCGGAAGGTCGCCACCAGGCGCTTGAATATACGCTAAGCACAGTAACGCTGACCAAAATCAACCCCATGCCGAAGAACTGCAGTCCGGCTAGGCTTCGTTCAGGACCACGACACCAAACAGAGACGCGGTGACTGGCTCGACCATCGCAACAATCGAGGCGGCGATCGGCGTGGTACGGCGCAGACCGACGATATAGAGAAAGAACGATAATCCGCCGCCAACCACACCGAGTGTGACGAACAACGGCCATTCCGTCGTGGTCGGCGCGGCCACGAGCTGACCAAAATCGCCGGGCCAGATGAGGAGAGCGACGTGTCGCGAACGCAATTACCAGAATCGCCTGTGGGCTGCCGTACGGCACCGCGTACTTGAAGCCGAAAATGAATACCGCGTAGAAAAGCCCGGCGAGCAGCCCGGCACCGATGCTGATCAGCGTGACGCCGCTCGCGTCGGTCTCGTAAATGCGTGTGAGTAAGAAGCAATACGTAAACGCGCCAGGTAGACATA
>CAWGCA010000052.1:0-28470 GCA_963820955.1 uncultured Gammaproteobacteria bacterium
CGCGATTGGAAAGTGGTTGAACGCTGGGGTCATGGAATCCGGCGAGGTCAGTCACCCAGACCGGGGGACTCCTCAGGGCGGGGTGGTTTCACCCGTACTCAGTAATCTCTACCTGCATGAAGTGCTCGATTTGTGGTTTGAGCACGAGGTCAAGCCACGGCTTCGGGGACGGGCGTTGGAGATCCGTTTTGCGGACGACGCGGCGCTGGTCTTCGAGCGGGAAGAGGATGCAAGGCGGGTGTTGGCGGTACTGTCGAAGCGATTCGAAAAGTACGGTCTGTGCCTGAATCCGGAGAAGACCCGTTTGGTGGATTTTCGCAGTCCACCGCGAGCAGGGGGAGGCGGCTCGCAACGCGAGCGCAGCTTCGGGCTGCTGGGGTTCACTCACTATTGGGGACGCTCCAGGACGGGGCGTTGGGTAGTGCAACGCAAGACGGCGAAAGATCGATTCACCCGTGCCTTACGGGAGATCGGTCGCTGGTGCCGAGCGCATCGTCACTGGCCGGTGGCGGCCCAGCAGGCAGCGTTACATCGCAAGCTTAAGGGCCACTACGCCTACTATGGCATCACCGGCAACGGGCGTGCGCTGGCGCGCCTCCTCTACGAAGTTCGCCGTCTGTGGCGCAAGTGGCTTCATCGCCGCTCGTGGCACGGGCGGATGACGTGGGAAATTTTTGTCCGTTTGACTGCGCGCTACCCGCTCCCTCAACCGCGTGTTGTTCACAGCATCTACCGTCGTGTAGCGACTCCATAGTCCGAGGAGCCGGATGCCCGAATCGGGCAAGTCCGGATCTGTGGGAGCCCTGGGCGAGAAATCGCCCGGGGCGACCCGGCCTGGATCCCGGCTTTCGCCGGGATGACGGAGTGCGAATAGATCAGAGCTTCCTTAATGTTAACGGGCCCTAAGTCAGTCGAAAGAATGAATAGCATTGAATTGAATTTATATCGGCCCTGTTTTGAAAAATTATTGCCAGTTGAACGGTCTTATCCAATGCACTCTAATCGCTTTTTATGTGCATTCCGAACAAATAACTAACCAAAGGTACCTACTATGAACAACTCACCAACTATCATCAAATCGATCACTATGGCAACCACGCTGCTAGGTGCAATGACGCTGTATGCAACCTCGGTGCAGGCGGAAACAGTAGAAGGGAAATTGAACGGGCTTGAATGTGCTTCTCACGGCGTTGAATGCCCGACGAGCAATCTCGATCCGCATATTGCTCTGGAGCGGGATTTCGTTGTGCAGACCGCCGATGGAAAATATTACTTTGTGACCAATCTTGACCGCGCGATAAAAGCACGCCATGCGCTTAAAATGGTGCGTGTGGAAGGGAGCTTGAGTCCAAAATTTGATGCGATCAACGCGCAAGAGCTATGGGTAAAAGATGGCGGAAAATACAACATGATATGGAGTGTAGAAATGCAGGATGAACAGCGACGATTGATGCGTGGTACGACACCCGCAGGGGGCGGAAACAGTTAGCAATGATTTTACTATAAGGCCATGCAATTAGCATGATCGTTTGGTAAGACGACTGGCATGGATGTCAAAATACGATGGCATCCATGCCTTCTGCTTTTAGAGTAAACCCGATAACATGATTATATTCCGTATTTTTGCAGGGCAGAGAAGACTTTTCTCTTTAGCTCGTACGCATTCCAGCCCGATCCCCGAAATTGTGCTGTTTGCGTTCTTGGTTTTTCATCCTCTGGAGAGTTCTGCAGAAGGAAACCTACAATATAAAGAGCGTTTATATCAGCTTGGCGCGAGTAGTGACGACTCTGTTGCTCCTGATTTTATGCTCCCGGATATACGAGGTATCAACCATCGGATTTCTGACTACAGGGGGCGTGTGGTGGTGATTAACTTTTGGTCCACATGGTGTATACCCTGCCGTGAAGAGATGCCTTCCCTCGAAAGGGCATGGAAACGGCTTAAGCCTTCGAATGCGCTAATTTTGGCCGTGGCATTGCAGGATGAAGTTGAGTCAGTCCACCGTTTTTTGCAGAATACAACGGTATCCTTTCCCCTACTCTTAGACAGCGATGGAGAAATCGCGAAACAATGGCGGGTCATTGGGATTCCAGTCACATTTGTCCTGGACCCTTCCGGTCGGATTGCCTATAAGGCATCCGGGATCAGAGAGTGGGATAGTGATCCAATAATCCATAAAATATTGGAGTTGAGTCAATCTACTGAAAAGGCGGTCGAATAGTAGGTTGGAAGCGCTTGGATAACAAGCTGGCAAGCCGCTTTGCTACTCTGAAAACAAAGGATTTTCACTGATCCTGATATACAAGTCGATTCGGAGCAACTGGACATTGATGTGAAATTCGCCCTGTTTATCGTCCTGCTGTGGGGCACTGTTCTACTATCCGCTGCAGCGCCCATGGTCAAACGAATCCCAATTGACCCTCTGTCCACCTGGAACGAGCATAGCTTTAAGGGCAAAACCAGCTATGAACTGGTGGAAGAATACGGCCAACTTTCAATAAAGGCGGTGAGTATGGGCACTGCATCCGGATTGGTGAAGAAAGTATCCGTCAATCTGGATCAGACCCCCTATCTGCATTGGCGTTGGCGGGTGGATGGTGTATTGGATCACCCTGATGAACAGAGCAAACAGGGTGACGACTATCCAGCCAGAATCTATGTGGTGAAGGACGGTGGTTGGGCGCTTTGGCGTACACGGTCGATCAATTATGTCTGGTCGAGCAGTCAACCAGAGGGCAGTGTCTGGCCAAACGCATATACCGAGCAGTCGATGATGGTTGCCGTGCGTTCAGGCGTACCGATTGACCCCTCGCGCTGGGTGACAGAGCGTCGTAATTTAAGGGAAGATTTCAAAAGGTTGTTCGGCAAGGATGTTCATCAGATAGATCTGGTCGCACTAATGACGGATACCGATAACACAGGTTCCAATGCGACTGCCTGGTATGGTGATATCTATTTCAGCTCGGAATGATGAGTCTTCTGAACAACCGGCATCTGCGTCTCGGCGCAAATTCAAACAAAGTAGACGGGTGGTAGTCTCTTTTGGTTCAGTCGCCGTGCCCATATTTCTCTTTCTTGAGGGCTTGCCGGATGCGCTCCTGCGCTTCCAAGGAAAGCGGCTTTTCTGCGGGCAGATCGCCATGGGCCCAGCCCCGGCGCAATGCCTGGCGCAGATAATCCATCTGCTGTTTGAAGTTCCGGCAGCTGTCGCACATCCATAGATGCAGTCGCAGGCCTATCTTTTCTCCCAGGCTGAGGTTTCTATCCAGTCCCTCGGAGATCAAGCGGCTTGTGTCTTTGCAGGTCAGCATTTTTCAGGCTTCACATCATGCATTCAGATATTTTTCCAAACACTGGCGCATGGCCATCCGGGCGCGATGCAGTCTTGTCCAGAGATTGGTCTGGCTAATGGCCAGTTCCTTACAGACCTCATCTGTTTCCATTTGCCATAACTCGCGCAGTACGAAGAGTCGAGCCAAGCGGGGAGAGAGCGCGGCGAGGCATTGTTCGATGGTCAGCCAGAACTGATCGCGGGAAAAATCGTGCTCTGTGTCTCCCCAGTCAGCCAGTGGGTTTCTCCAGCGGCCGTTATTGGCAAAGTTCTCCACGACTCGTTGTGCCTCTGCCGCTTCCCAGGCCTCTTCCGGGGAGTCGGGGGCCGGTGATTCGCGGGACTGACGGCGGAACTCGTCCATGATTTTGTGCTTGAGGATGCCGGTAAGCCAGGTGCGGATGGATGAGCTTCCCTGAAAGCCTTCACGGCCTTTGAGCGCCGCCAGCAACGTATCCTGCACCAGGTCTTCGGCACGATGTGTATCACGCACATGCAGCAGGGCAAAGGAATAGAGGGCGGAGCCGTGTTCTTCAAGCCAGTATTCGGGTTCTGAGTTCGACATGCCTTGGTCAGATCTCATATTCAAATTATTAGAGTATTCTAGCTGAGCTCTAATGACCAGTTAGCACGTCCTTCGGTGCTGACAAATCAATAACATCTATTCCATCCTGAATCGACCAGGCCCTAGGGTGCGCGCAGTGCTTGTGCGCACTATTTCGCTGAATCAGTCGAGCTTGATCTTCTGCTCCATCGGTAGCGAAGGGTCCACTGCCCATTCCGCCGTGGAGCCGTCGTAAAGACGTGCCTTGTCATTGCCCAGCAGTTCATGGGAGACGAACCAGGCGAGCGATGTGCGATGGCCGGTATGGCAGAAGGAGATCTGCTCTCCCTCGAGGGGCACGTCGACCGTCTCATAGATGCGTTTCAGGTTTTCGGTGGTGTGGAAGCGGGCGCCGCTATTGACGGTGAGCCAGTCGAAGGGCAGGTTTACGGCACCGGGGATAGTGCCGGCACGCTCCTTGCCGCCACCGCTCAGCAGGCCCATGTGTTCGGCGCCACTGCGGCTGTCGACCAGGCTGATGCCGTTGCCCAGCAGCTCTTTGACCTGATCGGCGGTGACCAGATAATCGGGTCTGGGATTGGCCTTAAAGGTATTCCGACTCGGTTGATTGATCTTGCTCTCCATCGGGTTTTTGCGTGTTTCGGCGTAGGCGATGAGGCCGCCGTCGAGTATGGAGATTTTATCGTGCCCCAGGGCCTTGAAGGTCCAGTAGACCCGGGTCGCCGAGGCCATCTCGCTGGCGCTGCGCCCGGTGACCACCAGCACCACCTGTGTCTCGTTGTCGATTCCGAGGCCGCCGATCAATTGCTCCAATGCGCTGATCGAAGGGATCATCTTCGGGTTCTTTCGGGCATCGGGTTGGCGCCAGTCGGCATAGTCGCTGTTGACGGCACCGGGCACATGGAACCGTTGGTAAGTCGCCTTCGGTTGCAGGTCCAGCACCACCAGGTTCGGATTATCCCGATTGGCCAGTAGCCAGTCGACATCCACCAGTGGTTTGGCTGCCTGCAGCGGTGACAGAATGAGAAGAAACAGCAGTCCTATTAGGTATCGTGCAATCATTGTTTGTTACTCGTCGAAATATTAAATCAGCATGGTGGCGGCAGAGGCGTATTCCCGCTTTGGGAATAAGACCGCAACCACCGTTCCGGGTTCCAGGGGTGGCGATAGGGTCTTCATTCACGGTTCGTTGTTCCTGGCGAGCAGGACCTTCCGGCGAAACAGGGTGTAGACCGACGCCTCCGCATTCCGCAGCGCGAGGCGGAGGGTCTCTGCGCCCTTATCACTGGAGTCGCTGTCCAGTATGGCCCGATAAAAATCCCGATAGAATGTGTCGGGCTCAACTTGTATCCGGAATAAAATGGAGCCGGCTTGAGGATGCATGGGTGCTTGATACTCCAGCCGGGCTGTCTCGCCCGGGGCGAGCCGAGTATCGAACAACTCCTGGCTCAGGTCCAGTGTTACCTGTCTGGCGATTATCTGTTCACGCCTTGTCTCGGGAATGGGATTTTCAGCTTTATCCAACTGGACTGCTTCCATGACAACGCGGGGTGTTACATAGGTGGGGAACCGATGGCCTGTATCCGTATTGGTCAAGGTCAGGGTGCCATTGATTCCCTTGTGGGTGATCACTATTCTGTCGACGGCGATCTCCACGCCTGACTGGACTGTTGCTTTGTCGTGTATACCGCGCCACAGGTGGCGGCGACCAGGCATGTGGCAGGACTGACAACTTTTTCCTTCTTTCGCCTGGGGGCTGGCCTGCCACTCCTTGAAGGTGTTTTCAAGAAGTTTGCCATTAAGCGCGTAGCCGTCCGGTTCGAATTGATGGCAGGCCGCGCAGAACTGTGAGTTTTCAAAGGCATCCTCGGATTTCCATCCATTGTGGGGTAGATGGATATCTTCATCCAGGGGCGGCAAGGTCTTGTTTCTTTGTGGACCGTAAACCTGAAAATTGCGTAGATGGCAGGCCGCACAGATCAATCCCTGATTGTAGGGGGGGCCTTTGGGAATGTTGTCTTCAACGGGATTGCCATCGGCGGGTTCTCCGGGAGACAGTAGCGTGACCAATTCATCGGCCTGTTCCGCCAAGGGTGCGTGGCAGTGCAGGCAGGCCTGATGTTCGGCCCTGTCACTGGGATTCATATCCATGAGCTGCCCTAACAGACCGGGCCCCATGGCATGGGCGTGCAGGCTGCCCTGCCAATCCTGGAATTGCTGAGGATGACAGCTTCCGCAGGCCCTTGGGTCCAGTGAGATCTCCAGCGCCGAAAAGGAGGCCGGTGGTTCGCCCTGGTGTTGCAGTGGGCGCTGCCAGTGGTGGGAGAGAAAGGTGTCGCTCGAATTTGTTGGATCGTCGTCAGCCATCGCAGACGATGTCAGCATTGACAATACTGACCAGTAGGCGAATAGAAAGTTGATCTGGTGGGCGCTCACGATGAAGATTGTGTCAGCTTTGTCATCCATTCATCCACAGAAATGGGCAGATAACCCGTCAACTCGAGATTACGGTCTTCATACACATCCATCCCGGGATGCGCCTGCTGCCAGGCGGAAATCACTGCGTCACGGTGAGTGATCAGGGCACAGATATAGGGCCGGTACAGACGGACCATAGCGCTGATCCAGCGGTTCACAGGCCAGGACGGCCAGGCGTGTTCGATAGCAAAGCGGGGCAGCATATCGATCATAGTTTCCGCGGGATACCAGGTTTCACCAGTCACCCAACGATTGGCGGCAAACAGTCCGATAGGCCGGCCCCAGGCATCCATGGCGATGCCGACCAAATGGCCGATAGCATCTTTTCCATTGGGCCAGGGCTCACTCGCCAAGGGGTAGTCCAGCGGTTTGGCGCTTTTCGGCATGCCTCCGGCACGCACAAAGGTATGGAAATGACCATGCTCTTCAAAATTACTGCGGTGGCTGTGATAGTAGTACTGGCTGTAGGTCTCATCATCGAAGACGTCATCTTTCGGATAGTGCTCCAGTTCGATGAAATCCCCCTGGTCTTTCAACACCTCGCCAACCAGATTGAGTCCGACCCGCTCCAACGCCCTCATACTCGTACGAACCTCGGCGCCTGCGCTCAGCATTGCCGTTATCTCCGTGAATTCCAGTTGCTTGGGATCAGGCGGCGCGAGAATGGGCAAGGGGATATTGGGTGTTTGGCTACTCATTGGCTGCGGATTAGGTATCGCTCGAAAATTCGAACTTAAGCGTTGAGGTATACCAAGCGTACTTCCCAACTGACAGGAAATACAGGGCGGGCTACGACGCCCGCCAGGTGGCAGATCAGTGCGTTTTTGGTGAGCAGGGGTTCTTAGCCGCACAGGGGTTCTTAGCTGCACAGGGGTTCTTAGCTGCACAGGGGTTCTTAGCTGCACAGGGGTTCTTAGCTGCACAGGGGTTCTTAGCTGCACAGGGGTTCTTAGCTGCACAGGGGTTCTTAGCTGCACAGGGGTTCATCGCTACATTCATTTGTGCTTTGGCGAAACCCTTTTGTTGTTCCACTACGTAGCTGGAAAGGGCGGCAAGTTCTTTCGACTCCCAGGCGAGCGCTTTGGCGCTCATGGGCCCCATCATACAGAGTTGCACCATCTCGTCGGCATGGACTGCCTTCAGCTTATGCTGATCGTCGGCCATGCGGACATAGTGAGGGTAGGGATCGGCGAAGGTGGCTTGATAAGAGGCGTTGTTGTTATGGCAGGTATTGCAGGACATGCCGTTGGTGCTCAGGCTGGTGTCTCTGAACAGCTTGCTACCCTCGGCAATGAGGGCCGCACTGTCGCCACGGTAGGGGTTATAGTTTGGTGGTCGGTTCACGTTGCCGGCTCCGCAGGGGTTCTTTGGGGCACAAGGGTTTTTAGCCGCACAGGGGTTTTTGGCCGCACAGGGGTTGTGCATCTTCATGGCACAGGGATTTTTCGGTGCGCAGGGATTGGTGGCGTGACTGTCGGCAAGGAGTGGCGCGCTGCTCATGACGACTGTGGCAAGGCATCCGGAAATGATGGCGCTCAATTTCTTCTTTTGTGTTCTGTATGTCACGGTGTATCTCCTCGGTGGAATTCCGTTAAAAAATTCTCTCTGTAATGGTAATCCTCGAGGGTTAGTCGCGTTCGGAGGCTAATCCTTACAAAATAGTTTGGTTCAGTGCTGTCCCATTAAGTTGCGTTACATATAACTGGAACGCATTGATACGACAGCTCTTTCATAGTGATTAGTTGCGGCATAGACATGAATTTGAACACTGATGTTCGTCATTCCGGAAAGTGCGAAGCACTTGTCCGGAATCCAGGTTTTTCTATGCGTTCACTGGATGCCGGATCAAGTCCGGCATGACGGTTGGAGGTTAATGGGACAGCACTGAGTTTGGTTAATAAAAAATCGGATTACACCGGATGTTTAGTATGGTTTTGCCGGTATCAGAGGCAATGAGAGCACGGTGAACAAACTTAAAAAATGCCGGGATAAACGAACGGCAGGCCCAGCAGCAGATCAAAAACGGCTGCTTTTGATATCCATCAAACCCGGCTCACTCGAGGGATGCTGTGCTTGTAATAGCGCCTCAAACTCCACAGCCGGAACAGGCGCGGAGTAGAGAAAACCCTGGGCATAATCGCACCCAGCGTCCATAAGCATTTGTTTCTGAACTTCTGTTTCGACGCCTTCAGCAATCACTTTTAATCCCAGTTTATGAGCCATCACGATGATGGCTTCGGACAAAGCGATGTCATTTTTATCTTTTTCGAGATTGCGTACAAAGGATTGATCTATTTTTAAATAGTCGATATCGAACTTTTTCAGATAGGAAAGCGATGAATAACCCGTACCAAAATCATCAATCGCAACCTGAATTCCCATATCCCGTAACCAGAGCAATATATCGGTGGTCTCCGACTCGACGTTCAACAAAAAGCCTTCGGTGATTTCAATGACAATGTTGCGGCCGGTCAGATCGATTTCACGTAGATATTTCAACCATTCGCTTTTAAAGCTGCTGTTTTCTGATCTGAACTGAATGGGGGACATGTTGACGGTTATCTGGAAATCACCGATATACTGCTTTTTCCAGATATTTACCCACTGAGCAGATTCCTTGAACACCCAGTTGCCGATTTGATTGATCAACCCCGTATCTTCAGCTATCGGAATAAAATCAAGTGGGCTTACCATGCCTCGTTCGGGGTGATGCCATCTCAGAAGCGCCTCGGCTTTATATATTCGGTCAGTGGCTAGATCAACAATTGGTTGGAAATAGACCTCGAACTGGTTGGTCTTCAGGGCATTGCGCAGGTCGTTGGAAAGACGCAGTCTGTTCTGCGCGGCATCCTGTAACGACTGGGTAAAATAGCTGAAGCAATTTCGGCCTCTTTTCTTTGCCGCATACATCGCCTGGTCGGCATTTTTTACTAGAATATCGATGTCAGTTGTGTCGTATGGGTAGAGCGTGATTCCGATACTTCCGGATATATGTATGCTTTCTTGATTAATGATGTATTTTTCTGACAGCCGTTTAATGATTTTTGTGGCAATGTCGTCTACCTTATTCTTTCCATGCAGAGCAGGCAGTATGATCGTGAATTCGTCACCGCCTAAGCGAGCGACTGTGTCAGAATCTCGCACACAAGCAACGATTCGTTGCCCGGTTTCCTTTAACAACTGATCACCTGCATCATGACCCAGGGTATCGTTGACTTCTTTAAACTCGTCGAGGTCGATCAAGAGCAATGCAAGCGGAAGATTCGCGCGATTCGATTTGGCTATTTCCTGAGCGAGACGGTCATGAAACATATGGCGATTGGGTAAGCCGGTGAGCGTATCGAAGTTTGCCTGATTCCAGATCATTTCCTCGGACAATTTTCGCTCGGTCACATCATCAACCAGCGAAGCGATACCAATCACCTTCCCTCTGTGATCGACTAACGTTGTGTTATACCACTCACACATGATGGTTCGACCGTCTTTGGTGATATTCTCGTTGGTGCTGCGCTCACCGCCCTTTTTCTGGAGCAGATCTTGCCATATTGTATCAACCGCCTCCCGGGCGCTCTCTGGCACTATTGTCTCGGTGGGGTGTCGGCCAAGGGCTTCTTCTTTAGCGAACCCGAATATTTTCTCCGCAGCCTTGTTCCAGTATATAACTTGAAAATTGACGTTCCACTCTATAACAGCCAGGGGCGTCTGTTCCCGATGCAACAACAAACGCTGGTGCGATAATCGCAGTACTTCTTCGGCGGAATTCAAATCCCTTTCCATCGCGATCCTGAGACTGACCTCATGGGATAGGCGACGATTCCAGAAGGCGAAAATGCTCAACAACACAATGGCGACAGCCACGACCAAATAGGCCAATGTGTAATCTGTCTTCGGCACATACTTTTCTTTGATCCAGGCGTCGAGAATAATTTGCTGCTGTCCGGCGCTGATCTTGTCTATTGCCTGGTTCAGTATGGAGACAAGCTCGGGAAGCTGTTTTTGAACACCGAATGCCAGTTTTGTATCGAATTCAGTCTTACCAACAATTCTGACGTTATTTAATCCAAGCTCTGCGATGGTGTAACTGCATAATGCCAGGGTACACAAGAGCGCATCCACTTCGCCGGTCGAGACCGCAATCAGGCCGTTCTGGATATCGTCGACTGTAACGAAATCAATGGTTTCGTATTTTTTTTTGATCTTTGATGCATAACCGTAATCCCTTATCAGCGCAATCCTTTTATCCTCTATTCTTGTGATACTCTCGACATAGTTTTCCGTGTTACGCATCGCTATAACGATGGGGTTGGATAGATAGCTTTTGGTGAAAATAAGGTGCGACCTGAGATCGGAATCATCGGTTTCCGACAGCACGTCCACTAAACCGCTCTTTGCTTTATTGGTTGATTCTGTCCAGGTTTTGCTTGGACTCATCACAAAATCTATCCCAGATGACTTGGATATCAATTTGAGATGTTCTGAAACGATACCAATGTATTCGCCGTTGCTATCAAATGCCTCATATGGCAACCAATTGGGGTCTCCTGTAAAAATCACATAAGGGTGAGCTTGGATCCATCGACGCTCACTCTCGCTTAACTCTAACTTCTGTGCGGATGCAGATGCCAAGGCTGAGATGGGTAGTGAGAGAAAGAGAAAAATTGATATGAGGCCGAGGCTTATGTTTTTTTTCATAGGGTACGACTTGTGATCGAAACGTCATTGGGTCTGAAATATCAATATCTTAACACTTATTCTATATCTCACAATGTCTTTGTATTCTGCCCCAAATGAGGCTTACAATTAGCAGATCCAATCCCCGCAACCTTGTATCTCGAATTCAACCAAAGCGATTGGAATCCTCGTTTTGCCATCGCTGCATCGATACACCTCTCTTAAATTGATAGGGGCTCCTTGGCGATTGAAGTGAGCTGTTCATGTCAAAACCTGTAATCAAGATTATCGGCGCACGCCAGAACAACCTGAAGGGATTTGACCTGGATATTCCACTGGGAGAACTGGTGGTGTTGACGGGTGTTTCTGGATCGGGAAAGTCTTCTCTGGCCTTCGATACAGTGTACGCCGAGGGTCAGCGACGCTATGTGGAAACCTTCTCGCCCTATGCCCGGCAGTTTCTGGATCGTATGGACCGGCCGGCGGTAAATCGTATCGACGGCATTCCACCGTCCATTGCTATCGATCAGACCAACCCGGTTCGTACCTCACGCTCTACGGTCGGCACCATGACGGAGCTGAACGACCACTTGAAACTGCTGTTTGCACGCGCCGCTCAGTTGTTTTGCCGCGGCTGTGGGCGACAGGTCCGGCGCGATAGCACCAGCAGTATCGTGGAGACGATCAATACCGTCGACACCGAGCGGTTGATGGTGACCTTCAAGGTCGAGTTTGAGGACGCGGCGAACCGCGACAAGGTGCGTGGCTTTCTGGCCAGCCAGGGGTATACGCGGATCCATGCCGAGAGCGATACGGCTATCGAAGTGATTCAGGACCGGCTTCGTCCGGACAGAGATCCACAACGCCTGGTCGACGCGCTGGACAACGCCCTGCATATGGGCGGTGGACGGGTGCAGATATATCCCATCGATGCGGACCGCCGGTTGGGTGTGGCACTGAAATTCTCAACCGATCTGCACTGCCCGGATTGCGATTTCCACTATCGCGAGCCACAGCCCAATCACTTTTCGTTCAATTCAGCGCTGGGGGCATGCCCGACCTGCCGTGGTTTTGGGCGGATCATCGGCATCGACCCGAATCTGGTTGTTCCGGACGAAAGAAAGACCCTCGCCGAGGGCGCGATAAAACCGCTGCAGTCCGACAGCTATCTTGACAGGCAGGGGGATCTGATGCGCGCTGCCAGACGCCGCGGCGTTGCCACCGATGTGCCCTGGTGCGATCTACCGGACGAACACAGGGAGTGGGTTTGGCGCGGAGACCCAACCGGCAAGCGCTACAGCTGGCATGGGATGAACGGATTCTTCGATTGGTTGGAATCGAACAGCTACAAGATGCACATCCGCGTGCTGCTGTCGAAATACCGAGCTTACAACCCCTGCCCGGATTGCGGCGGCGCACGCCTGCAGCTCGAATCGCTGCTGCACCGAATCGGCAATCGAGATCAGGCTGATGCGGTATTGGCGCCGGCCCAACGCCACAGGCCATTGGCTGCGGCGCTGAGTGTGGGGACGTGGCAGAGTCTTCCGGGGCTGAACCTGCACGATCTGATGCTACTGCCTATCGACAAGCTGGTGCGGTTCTTTGCCGATCTGAGCCTGCCTGCTGGAGTGAACCAGGCCACGGACCTGATGTTGGGCGAGATCCGAGCCCGCCTGGGTTACCTGCAGACGGTCGGGCTGGGTTACCTGACACTGGATCGTCAGTCGCGCACACTGTCCGGCGGCGAGGTGCAACGGATCAACCTGACCACCGCGCTGGGCACATCCCTGGTTAACACCCTGTTCGTCCTGGATGAACCTTCCATCGGTCTGCACCCGCGTGATATGCGGCGTATGGTTACCGTGTTGCATCGGCTGCGTGACGCCGGCAACTCGCTGCTGGTGGTAGAGCACGATCCGCAGGTGATGCTCGCGGCGGACCGCATTATCGATATCGGCCCCGGTCCGGGTGAACATGGCGGTGAGCTGGTATTCCAGGGCACACCCAAACAGTTATTACGCAGCCGCCGCTCGCGAACGGCCGATTACCTTTCCGGCCGTGAGCAGATAACCCCTCCACCGCAGGCGCTGCAAACCGACGGCACTCCAGTCGAAATAATCGTTCGTGGTGCCGCCGCGCACAATCTCAAGGACATCGACCTCGTGCTGCCCCTGCACCGGCTGGTCTGTGTGACCGGCGTGTCCGGTTCCGGCAAATCGACGCTGATTCATGACGTGCTGTACAACGGCGTGGCCAAGCTGAAAGGCCACCCAAATGAACCACCCGGGGCGCATGACGGCATCGACAATGTGGACGCCATCGATGATGTGGTACTGCTGGATCAATCCCCGATCGGCAAGACCTCGCGCTCCAACCCGGCCAGTTACGTCGGTGCTTTCGATGCTATTCGCAAGTATTTTGCCAGACAGGAACTGGCCAAAAGCCGCAAATACACTGCCGGCACATTCAGCTTCAACGCCGGCAATGGTCGTTGCCCCACCTGCCGTGGCACGGGTTTCGAACATGTCGAGATGCAGTTTTTGAGTGACGTGTACCTGCGCTGCCCGGACTGCAACGGCAGCCGTTACCGGCGGTCGGTGCTGGCAGTAACGACATGCGGTAAATCCATCGCTGATGTGCTGGCGATGACAGTCACCGAAGCGATCAAATTTTTCACGGAACAACGCGATGTAGTGCGGGCACTGGCCCCATTGGAATCTGTCGGCCTCGGTTATTTGCGGCTCGGTCAGCCGGTGCCGACACTCTCCGGTGGTGAGGCCCAACGGCTGAAATTGGCTGGCTATCTGGTCCGGGCGGCGAAACGAAAAACCTCTCCCAGGGGCCTGCTCTTTCTGCTTGACGAACCGACCACCGGACTGCACTTTGATGACGTCAAGGTGTTGTTGAAGACCCTCCGGCGCTTGACCAGCGGTGGCCATTCCGTGGTGGTGATCGAACACAATATCGATGTCATGCGCGCCGCGGACTGGCTCATAGACCTGGGCCCGGAAGGGGGTGACAAGGGCGGTGAAATCGTCTCTACCGGTACGCCGGAAAATATCGCAGCCTACCCGGGGAGTCACACCGGAGCGGCACTGCGTCGCTATCAAGAGGATCTGAAGCAACTCCAGAAGAGTGCCGCCGCCTGCATCAGGCCACCAGCGCCCGACGGCGACAAGCAGCACCGGTACGACCGGATCGAAATACACGGTGCGCGCGAACACAATCTGAAGAACATTGATGTGACGCTGCCGAGGGACAAGTTCACCGTGGTGACAGGCATCTCCGGATCGGGCAAGTCGACCCTGGCCTTCGATATCCTGTTTGCCGAAGGGCAGCGCCGTTATCTGGAGTCGCTGAACGCCTACGCACGCCAGTTTGTGCAACCGGCCTCCAGGGCGGAGGTGGATGCCGTGTTCGGTCTGCCGCCAACCGTGGCCATCGAACAACGCACCAGTCGTGGTGGCCGTAAGAGCACGGTGGCCACCTTAACCGAGAGCTACCACTTTCTGCGTCTGTTGTTCGTCAAACTTGGCGTCCAGTACTGCCCGGATTGCCAGGTGGCGATCGAACCAAAGCCGCGCGAGGCGATCGTCGAGCGCATCGTTGAGCGTTTCGGCGGCAAGAAGATCGGTTTATTCGCACCGCTGGTGATTGCACGCAAGGGTATCTATAAAGAACTGGCGAAATGGGCAGACCGTAAGGGCCATACCCTGCTGCGTGTCGATGGCGAACTGCTGCCGACTGGCGACTGGCCGGTTCTGGATCGCCACCGGGAACACAATATCGATTTGCCGCTGGGAGAGCTGCAGATTGGCCAGGACGAACATGCGGGTCTCGAGACGCAGATCAGCGCAGCACTGGAACACGGCAAAGGGGTGATTCGTGTGTTACAGGCGGGTGAGGAGTATAGCTATTCCACCCGGCGCTCCTGCCCGAGTTGCAATCGCGGCTTCGATGAGCCGGATCCCAGGCTGTTTTCGTATAACTCCAAACACGGCTGGTGCCCGGGCTGCTATGGCACCGGCACGATTCTGCCCGGCTTCGACCCGGAGGAGACAGGAGAGGAGGGCCACTGGCTGCGGCAGGGTGAACATGCCCAGGTCTGCCCGAGGTGTAATGGTACCCGCCTGCGGCCGGAGGCCCAGAGCATCCTGTTTGGCGGCGAATCTATCGTCGGCATCACCGGTATGTCCATTGATACGGCAGGTGACTGGTTCAATGCGTTGCAACTGGATACCCGTCAGTCCGCCATAGCAACCGATATGCTCGCCGAAATTCGAAGCCGCCTGGGTTTTCTGCACCAGGTCGGGCTCGGCTATCTGACACTGGACCGAGCAGCGCCGACCCTCTCCGGCGGCGAGGCGCAACGGATACGTCTGGCGGCACAACTGGGATCAAACCTGAAGGGCGTCTGTTATGTGCTGGATGAGCCCTCCATCGGTCTGCATCCGCGCGACAATTCGCGCCTGCTGGATATGCTGACTGCCCTGCGCAAACAGGGTAACACCGTGGTCGTCGTCGAACACGACGAAGAGGCCATCCGGCGGGCGGAGCATGTCATCGACCTGGGTCCGGGTGCTGGCGTGAAGGGAGGATGGGTGGTCGCTGAAGGCACCGCCAAGGGTTTGATGCGCAACCCCGATTCGGTCACTGGCCGCTGTCTGGCCAGGCCGCTGCAACATCCGTTGCGAGAACGACGCAGAGGCAAGGCCGACAAGGTGCTCAGGATCAAAGGTGCGAGGGCGAACAATCTGAAAAACGTCGATGTATCCGTGCCGCTGGAACGCCTGGTCTGCGTCACCGGTGTGTCCGGCTCTGGCAAATCCACGCTAGTGCACGAGGTGCTGGTCACCAATTTGAAAGAGCAGATCAAGCGATCGCGAGGCCGGCCGGCCTGGTCCGGCTGCGACGGACTGGTTGGCACCGGCCATATAGAACGGGTGCTGGAAATAGGCCAGACACCGATTGGGAAAACTCCGCGCTCCTGCCCGGCGACCTACATCGGCTTCTGGGATGCCGTTCGCAAGCTGTTCGCCAGGACCGACGAGGCGCGTATTCGTGGCTGGGAGGCTGGTCGGTTCTCGTTTAACACCAAGGGTGGACGTTGCGATATCTGCGACGGCCAGGGGCTGCAACGGGTGGAGATGAACTTTCTGCCCGATGTGAAAGTCCCCTGTGAGAGTTGCGGTGGTGCGCGCTTCAACCCTGCCACGCTTGCCGTGAGCTGGCGGGAGAAATCAGTGGGTGATGTATTGCAGATGAGCGTGGACGAGGCCGTTGGGTTTTTCGCGGCTCACCCCAGTATACATTACCCCTTGACCTTGCTGCAGGATGTGGGTCTCGGTTATCTCACGCTGGGGCAGCACAGCCCCACCTTGTCCGGGGGCGAGGCACAGCGTATCAAACTGGTCTCCGAACTCGCACGCACTAAACCGGATCTCCGCAGAAGCCCGGCCAAAACACTCTATGTGCTGGACGAACCGACCGTCGGCCTGCACATGGCCGATGTTGCCCGCCTGATCGACGTACTGCATCGACTGGTGGACGACAGTCATTCCGCTATCGTCATTGAGCACAATCTAGACGTCATTGCCGAGGCCGACTGGATCATCGACCTCGGCCCTGAAGCCGGCGGTTGTGGCGGCAAGATCGTTGCCCGGGGAACACCCGAGCAGGTGGCCAGAAAAAAGACGGCGACTGCGATTGCTCTAAGGCCTTTGATTCACAAAGCATAGGCGGGGAGTCCACTGTTTCGACTGCATCGAAATTCGGAGCAAGGCCGAGGAAGGCGAGCGATAGTGATTAGTTCGAATCTGGCCCAAATGGGAATGGCACTGACTTAAGCCAAAATAGCCGGTAATAACGTCATTCCCGCGGAGCCTGTGCCGGACTTGATCCGGTAGCGGGAATCCAGAATGTGCAGAATTTGAGCAATCTGGATTCCATCCTTAGGTTCGTGAACGGTGCTTCCCTGCACCACTGCTCCGGGTCTCCACTTCGTTCCGCCCGGAATGACGGTTTTCTTGGCTTAAGTAAGCGCCATCGGAGTCAGACTCCATCTTCCCCTGCCGTTATGCGGGGATCGACAAATTTCGTGCACTAAAATTTCGCATTACATCCCAGCTTCGCGAAGTAGGAGAAACCGGTTTCAAATCCGTCGCGGTTTTCTAAAGCAGACCACTGCGCCCCCGCCTGGAACTGAAAGCCGAACTCTTCTTTCCAACGGTATTCAACTTTTACCGTGGGAGAGGTTACCCACTGAGCCGAATTTTGAGGTGAATTGTCACGGTAGTCGGCAACCAACCTGGGACTGATTTTCCAATATCTGTTTATGGGATATTGAGTATCTATGGAGACAGAGGAAAGCTTTGAAGAACCTGTTACCTGATGACGAAGGTCAATGATATTTTTATCACCCGCAATGATCATATCGGTGCCGCTTAGCCTCAGATGATAAAAGTACTCGCTCAATCGGCTGGTTGCCGTTGTCGAGCCATCCGATTCGACGGATTTTGAAACATCCATTACAGCGATGTCACTGCTTAATTTTATACGTTGTAAAAAGGTGTGAGACAGTCCAAGGGCCAGCGTGGCAACCTGGTTCGAGCGGTCCTTGGTATAGTGCTCTATCCGGCTATCGGGAAGAATCCATTGCCAGCCTTCGCTGTTGTCCATGGTCTGCTGCAGATATTTCTGCTGCTGCCTGCGTATCGGGCTGTTACGGATATCCAGTGTTGCGTTGAGCGTAGTTTTATAGGGAAGTGTCCAGGCGCCGGAAGTCATGAACGAACCCAGTGATTTTTCGAAGACATCATAGTCGGCAAAAACCAGCAATGAGCGTCCCGGCTGCATATAACGTACTGCTGCGCCGACAGATCGACTGGCAATTTCTCCACTATCCTGCTGTTCGACGAGATAGCTGTTCAAGTCCCATCCCCGGGCAAATTTACCCGTTACGGCGTTGATTCCAAACATCTGTCTGGTGGTATTGAACTTGTCGTTGGACGAAAGAACCGGATAGCCGGCGACACCTTTTACCGTCAGACCACTCGCCAGGCGATAGTCCACCCGTATACCGTCCAATTCACCGAGCATATTGCTTTGCGTGGCGATGCGACTGCCAATCTGAATGGAGAAGCGCTGCTGATGGGCGGGGCCGGTACATGGACGCTGCCCGGTGCTGTCGTCGGATGGCGTTTCGTGGTGGGAATCAAGCAGGCAGGGGATGCTGTGTCGCGCTCCCGTTATCCGCAGGTCTGTCGGTCCATGAGGAGTGACGATCCCCTCCGAAGTTAGCACTGGTGAATCGGCAGTGTTATCGATTCGCTGAGCCGCACCTTTTTCGTTACCGTCAGCTCGCTGGTTGTTGGCGGACAGGTCAGGGGCCAGTTCGCTGGTATCGGGCGGAAGGCCCGGGGGTGCGGGATGGCCCCCGCGCCGGCGGGATAAAGTAAGGTGCCAGTGCCAAGAACCAGCAACCCGATGGCCACAGAAACAGGGCCTGCTCCCATCATTCAGTCTTCCAGCTCTCGAGTTGTCATTACGGATAAAATAATTAATAAATACAATAATATAAAAATATAATATAAAGTAATTTATAATATTAGTCGGCAGCGGAAACAGTGGAGGCTGAAAGCGACACGGGGGGGGCTTTCAGCCGATTCGTATCCAACTGCTCAACTGATTAGATTTGTCGGTCTTTTGATGGAAAAACTTGAGGCAGAAGAGGTGGCAGCATCCGATTGAATCAGAAGTTCTGCCACAGATGCAGAAGGGATTACTCGATCATTGCGGCCAGTGCGTACAGGCGTGCCTCGGTCTTGCTCAATATCCAGCCGGTCACGGATACCACTTCATCGTGGAGGTACTCATTGCGCACCAGCTGCTGTAAGGCGGCAATCCGCGACGCATCACTCTTCGGGGAAACGGCTGCGTCTTGCCTATTCAGTGTCTGTTCAATGTGCTTGATCAACCTATGGCAATGGCGGTGTTGGGGATGTTCATCCAGGTAAGCCAGGCCCAGTCGCGCTGCGGATTTCTGGCCGGGGATGGTTTTTTGCAGCCACTGAGGTATCACGCAGGGTTCGGGTTCGTCATCTGCCAGCGAATAACGGGTGCGTCCAGCCGTCAGGCCGAACAATGCTGAAAGCAGAAATGTCCGGCGTGTGCATCGGCGGGTATTGCACAGTCGCAACAACAACCTGAATCCAGGGATCATCGTAGAGACTCCCTGAGGTGATCGGCAAGCCGCAGCGTCAGGGCCACGATGGTCAGTGTCGGGTTGGATACTCCCGAGGTCGGGAACACCGAACTGCCCGCAATGTACAGATTATCAACACCATGAACCTTGCAGTTGCGATCGACCACGCTCTGCAAAGGATTATCGCCCATGCGGGTGGTCCCCATGTGGTGGCTGCCACCGCGCACGGGTTGAGGCCATTCGCGCTGGTCCGCGACAGTCACGCAATCGCCCGATACCCAGGGCACCGAACTCAAGTGCCAGCGAGTGGAGGTGTGTATAGAAGCTGAGGCGGTCCTGTTCTGTCAGACGCCAATTCAGTTTGATACTCGGCAGGCCCAATGCGTCGTGTTGATGTCGAGAGGCTGACGCGGCTGTCTGGATTGGGCAGCCTGCTCGCAGGAACCCCCTATGCCCAGCCAGACGCCGAGTATCCTTCGCAACCCGCGAGCTTTACGGAGCCTGCGTCATCACTGAGAAAAGGCCGGGCGGCCATCAGCATGTCGCGCCGTGTCCGTATCATTCACTATTCGCGGCGTCTGGCAGCTGGTCTGCAGGGTATTTACCGGCGACGCCCATCATGAATGTGGCATTGAGCAGCCGATGTTACGCGCAGGAACTTTTGTGTCGGGATTGAAAGCGGACTTTGCGTATCGGCCTTCCGCCATCACCCGCTCTCGCAGGATCTGTGGCAGGCGCTTCAGGTCCCGACCACCATTTCAGCAAATCCACCCAGGTGCGGGTGCTCCATGAAGAAGCGGCCGACCAGATCGTTCTGATTGCCGAGGCCTGCCGGGACGACGTTGTTGGATAGCAAAAGAATACGCGCGTTTTCAAGCCCACCCGTCGCCAGTACATAACAGCGGGCTTTAACGCTGTGTCTGAGGCCATTCAGCGTGCGGATGGCAAGGCGTTTGACGCCTCGGGCATTGTCCGCAGCGGAGATCCGTGTGACGTTAGCGTTCAGCAGGACGCGTATATTTTCGGCGGTTTTTAGTTCATCTCCATAACGGCTGCCAAAATGGGTTGGCGGGCTGAAGTGAACGAACTGCAGGCGCATGCGCCCGGTCGCCAATCTCGGGCAGTTTCTCGCCTGTCACCCGCTGCCAATAATCAATATCGTCAAAGCGGCCAGGAGCAATTTCGACGATTTGGCTCGCCGCTTCGTAATAGGCTATCAGTTCATCAATAGTGAGCGGCCAGCCACTGAAAGGCACCCAGTCACGCTGTTCAAAATCAATCGCATCCAGGGGTCGGCAGTATCCGCCCCAGTGGTTTGTGCTGCCGCCGAAAAAGCGCAGGCGTGTGTATGAGGGCGAATAGTCGATACCCGTGTTCTCCCCCTCGTAAAGCGACTGAACTTTCGGGTCCGGTTCCAGTCCACCCGCTTCCACCACGCAGACGCTGATTCCGCTGCCCGCAAAGGCGCGCGCCAGAGTGATGCCTGCGGCGCCACCGCCGACAATCGCAAGATCCGCTTCCAGACGAGTCTGATCCGCCAGTTTACGCGCGTCTATAAACATGTGGTGCGTGGCTTCCTATCTATTGTCCCCACTGGCTGTGTCCGGATCCAGCACGGTGTGCGCGACCTGCTGCATGCTGCCGGTCTCGCCGATCCAGCTTGCGGGCAGCGTGGGTGCGGCACTTATGAGCGACATGATGATTGCTGCCGCATAGGGTACCGATTGTAACATCAGCATCACCGACCACATCACAAGATCGAGCGTCTCGGTGCCAAAGGTATTGATGATCGAAAACGCGGCCAGGCATAGTGCAAAAAACAGCAGTGCTTCTTCCCGCGCGGAGTTCAGTGCCGTCAGTACTGCGTGTTTATGAGCCTGTTTCGGCGTGCGGAAAAACGGTTTACTGCGTACCAAGAAAGCCGGTCAGTATCGCCAGCCCGATGGTGTGTGTGAGCCCCAGACCTGCCAGAGCGGCGGCGACAGTCTGAACCGTATTGGCTTTTACACGGGTCCGGTAGAGATATACCAGCTTGCCCAGTTTGAAAACGAACAGGGCCAGCGGTAGGACAGAGAATATCAGCAACGGGGGGTCCACGTGTTCGGGCGCAACATATCATCGCCAGCGACCAGCACAATGCTGCAAAGTTGAACAGCAGGTTGACGCCGTCTGCGATCCAGGGTAGCCAGCCGGCGAGAAAGTGGTAGCGTTGCCCGCCGGTCAGGTTGCCTTTACCGCGCAACAGGGTGCCAGCGTGGTGCCGCATGATCTGCACAGCACCGAATGCCCAGCGGAACCGCTGTTTCTTGAAATCGATAAAGGTATCGGGCATCAGCCCGCGGCCATAGCTTTTGGCGATATAGCTGGCCTCCAGGCCTTGTCCGAATATTCGTAA
Source organism: uncultured Gammaproteobacteria bacterium (assembly GCA_963820955.1). GTDB lineage: Bacteria > Pseudomonadota > Gammaproteobacteria > Chromatiales > Chromatiaceae. The sequence goes on from CAWGCA010000052.1 coordinate 21,645, forward strand.
ACCGAGCTCGGCATCTTCGGTTATACACCATTCTGCCCAGCCGCCTACATGCTTTAATGTTGATTTACGCACCATGGTCATGGTGCCATGCTGGATGATGGCATTGCGTTCGTTGCGCGTGATCATGCCGATATAGAAAAAGCCGCGGTACTCCGCGTAACACATCGCCTTGAACGCGTTTTCATGCGCATCGCGATAGTCCTGCGGCGCCTGCACGATGGCCACCTTTTCCTGCGTGAACTGCGGAGCGAGGTCGCGCAACCAGCGCGGATGCACCAAGTAATCGCTGTCAATGACGGCGACGATCTCGGCATCCGGATGAGTGTGTTCGCAGTGCGAAGTTGAGTGCGCCGGACTTGAAACCGGTTAGCGGATCTTCGTGAAAAAAACGGAAGTGCGCACCGAGTTTAGAGCAATGGTCGCGTACAGGTTGCCATACGGCCGGGTCTTTGGTGTTGTTGTCAATGACGATAATTTCGAAACGCGGATAGTCGAGTCGTGCCAACGCGTCGAGCGTCTCGATCATCATGGCCGCTGGTTCGTTATAGGCCGGCACGTGCACCGATACCATCGGTAATGCCTCGTCGTTGACCAGCGAGGGGTTTGAACAGGCGCCGATGCTGCTTTGTCCAGAGTGCCTCGGCCCATTCGTGGGCCTCGGCCAGCAGCACCACGATGACGCCAATCATACCCAGCATCAGCAGTATGCCGACCACGACACTGGTAAACGTAAGGTACTGATGTGTGTAGTCGTAGATAATCCATACCGCCGCGGTCGTGGCTGCATAGGCTATCAGAGCCAGAAAGCCGCGGCCGCGAGTGCCGAGATGCTTACTGTCGATGAGCAGCAGGGCAAAAGTAATCAGGGCCATGACAGCCGAGATACCTGCCAGCACCGGCCACTCCGGGATCTTCACAATGGGTTCGGTGAACTGGAATTTGGGTTTCCGTGTCACGTCATAGACACCCCAGTAGGCACCGACCTCGCCTTCCATATCGCGTTTCCACTTCTGGTCAAAGGCTTCCATCAGGTAATAGACGTAATTTTCCTCCGCGGCATGCGCCAGGAAACGGCGCAGGAAGGTCGCTTCATTGGCCTCCGAGGCATCCGCGGCCTTGATAGCTGCGGCCATTGCTGGGCCAACCGACTTCAGCCGATGACGATTGGTTTTTCAGGGTAGATCTGTTTCAGTTCGTTGAAGCTGTTGACCACGTAATCCACCGCGTCTTTGAGTGCTATGCCCTCCCAGTAGGGCAGCAGATGCACGGCGATGTAATCGACATGATCGACCAGTTCAGGGTATTTTTTCCAGATGTGGGGTGGTTCAGCTGTGCTGACTCGGGATATCCGTCTGGCTGCGCGCCATATCCAGATATTCAATCAGTTTCTCAACCGGTATATCACCGCGCAACAAGACCTCGTTGCCGACAATTATACGGACCACATTGCGTGAGCGGACCGAGATGTTCAGCATGTCGCGGATTTCGTTTTTGGTTTTCTCTTCGTTGGCGTCCACCCAGGCACCCACCGCGACATTGATACCATATTTCGCGGCCAGGCGTGGAATCTGGCCCAGGGTTTTTTCCACCGTATAGGTGCGGATGGCATTGGTTTTGCCAGCCAGTAATTGCCAGATCGGATTCGATGTCTTCGATGCTGGGGTGCTTATTCCAGATAGGTGCCTGGTTAGACTGGTAGGGTGAAAAGGCAAATCCCTGAATACGCTCAGGCCAGGCCGGTTCGCGTCTCCGGCTGGTTGTACAGCGCCCAAGCCATAATTGTAAGTGCAGTAATCGCGATAGCGATAATGATAGCTGGATTTATGCATTACAAAAAAATCAAACAGACTGGTGAACCATATAGGATACCATGTGGCGGAAGCGGTTTTGCTATGCGCAAGGTGGTAATTCTTTAGTTTTTGGTAGCCACCAGAAGTAAGATCCTGGCGCGGCTGGGTGGGAGCGCCGTTCCGGGGCGATTCGCGGCTGGAAGCCGCTCCGTCATATGACTTTTCTGCAACAGAACTGAGTTATCACACCAGTCCGGTGATGCGGAGATCCTCAGTGCAGTAGTTTCAAGCCCACCGGCAGGGAGTCACCGAGCAGGCGCTTTTCGTCCGCTGCGGTCATATCGACCACATCGCGGACCAATAGTACCCAGGAGGAGGGGGCCTTGAACGCAGTGAGACGTTCGATAATCTGATTCCGCAGGCCGTTATCGAGATCGCGCTCGCGGTCGCCGGTCATCCGGGTGATCAGAGTGGCGGCGAAGGCGGCCGGTCCGTCTGTTTCCAGTTCTGGGCCAGCAGCTGTTGCAGCCACAATTCCGCAGTCACCGCAGGACCACCTGGTGGGCGCTGCCGTACACCGGTTCCCGGACCCCAGCCTGCCGATCGCCCACCAGGATTGCACATTCTCTTTGGGTTTTTTGAGCCGTTGCAGCAACCAGCCGCCGATCTCTATTTTGTGCTCTACCGGCAGCCGTTCCAGCGACGCCGCCAGTCTGACCATGTCGTCATAACCCTGTTTTTTAATCCCTGGCGGGCGTTTTGTTGCGCCGGGAGGCTGAAGGTAGAAGGCGATATCCTCGAACAGCCGCAATTGTGCCGCCTGATCCAATCCTCCGGCCACCCGTCGCCACATAATCCACCATTCCGCCCAGTTGCGGGCCTCCTTGCCGAACTGGAGGCCGGATTCGAACAGGCTCCAGAGTTGCTCTACCCGCCAGTCGTCCAGGGGATAACCGAAGCCCGGGCGGGCGGCGTAGCCGGCGAGATTGAGCCAGACCCGTTCGTGCTCGGCCGAGCGGCGTCGCTTACCGGCTCCGTCCCAAAGCACCCCGAACAGTTCACGGAGCAGAGCCCCATCCCATTTTTCGCGCGGACCAAGCATTCGCTCCAGCTCACTGCGCAGTCGCCTGATCTCACCGGCTCCAACGGCTTTTCGTTGGCGGCCGTACATCTGTTCTATTTTCTGCGCCGCTTCAGGGAAGCGGGGAGGAAGCTCCACCCGGCTGGTCTCCGGCCCTCGATCCTGGCCGCGTAGTTGAAATTCCAGGCGCCAGCGACGGTCTTTGTTCGCAATGGCCACGCACTGCACTTCCAGGGTGCCCACTTCGGTCAGGTTGGCCGCCAGCTGGACAGGAATTTCCGCACTGCCTCCAGCTGTCCTGGCGTCCAGCACGGTGGTGATGGGAGGCAGCGTAAGCATCGCCGCCGGATCCAGATCGACTAACTCGCCTGGTTTCCAGGGGGTATCGGCCGTGGAGGAAGCCAGATGGAAGCGCACCGGCTGGCCAACGAGCAGGGAGAAACTGCGATCGGCAAGGAGCAACTCCTGTCCCTCGCGGGTGCCCCGTGGCAGCAGACAGACCCCCCGGTGCCGCGCTGTTTCGTCATCCAGGACGAGAAAAAAACTGCGTGCCGAACCGCCGCCGATCTGGGGTGTCTTGCCCGCGCGCCCCAGCGCATAGGCCACTGCACCCCGCGCCACCGCCTGTTCCGGGTGCTGATTGAGAAGCTGGTGTACAGGTCGACCGCGCCAGTCACTGAGGGTTTCCAACAGTCGATCCAGCAACGCTTCACTGCGGAAGACGCCACCGTTGAACAGCACCGTATCGGGTACTGTGCTGGCCTCGACTGTGGCGTCGAGGGCCTCTGCCGCCACCCGCGCGTGCTGAGCCAGAAAGCTGGCCAGATGGCGGGTAATGGCGGGGTCTGCGACATAAGGCAACCCGAACTCCACGATGCCGCCGCGTAATCGTTGCGGGCGTTCCTCGAGGCTGATTCGGGGGAAGAAGCCCTCCCGCACCATCTCGTTCACTTCTGCCCTGGACAATTCGGCCGAGCGGGCACCGCCGATGAGTCTGGCGCCGGACCCCAACACGGTCACCTTGACGGACTTCGGGGCAGAGGGTGTGAGCAACAGCTCCTTGGCGGTGCGACACTGCTGACTCAGCTGGGCCAGCTGGGCGGCACTGAGGCGGCCACCACCCGCGGCGATGCGCCCCTCCACCAGATGGGCCAGGCCCAGGTCCATGTTATCCCCCCCCAGCATCAGGTGGTCGCCCACCCCGATTCGAGTCAGTTCAGGTCCTTCCTGCGTAGTCTCGACCTTGATCAGCGAGAGGTCGGTGGTGCCGCCGCCGACGTCGCAGATCAGCAGCAGGCGGGTCTGCTCCAGGTGCGCTGTCAGATTCTCACGATGACGGTGCAGCCAGTCGTAAAAGGCCGCCTGGGGTTCCTCCAGCAGCCGCAGTTCCGGGATGCCGGCCAGTTTTGCCGCCTGCAGGGTCAGGGCACGGGCACCTTCATCGAATGAGGCGGGGACCGTCAGCACCACTTCCTGCCGCTCCAGGGGCTGATCCGGATGACTCTGATTCCAGGCCGAGCGCAGGTGGGCCAGATAGCTGGCGCTGGCCTCAAGGGGTGAGATTTTGGTTACCTGCTCATCGGCGCCCCAGGGCAGGATCCTTGCAGTACGGTCCACCGAGCGATGGGAGAGCCAGCTTTTGGCACTGGCCACCAGGTGTCCGGGTACCTGGGTTCCCAGTTCCCGGGCCAGGCTGCCAACGATGGCGTCAGTCACCCTGGCGGGGTCCTCACGGGACCAGGGCAGGCGAAGATCGGCTTGATTAAGCTCCCCGGGGCTCGGGTGATAGCGCAGCGAGGGGAGTTGTGGCCGCTTTGCCACTTCACCCAGGGCCACCAGCTGCTCGATCTCGAAGATATGGATCGAGGAGTCCTGCTCGCGATCCGCATAGGCGATTACCGTGTTGCTGGTGCCCAGATCGATGCCGATCAGAAAACGGGACATGGGCGTGTCAGCTGCGGAAACGACTTCGGCCTGCGTTCGAGGTCCGCAGCTGGGCACGCCCATGTCCGGTTTCTGAATGGCATCGATCTGGGCACCAGCGACGCGGTAATCGCCTATGCGAGCAGAGCTCCTCGATCCATATCTTCGAGATCGAGCAGCTGGTGGCCCTGGGTGAAGTGGCAAAGCGGCCACAACTCCCCTCGCTGCGCTATAAGCCGACCCGGCTTAGATCGAGCCAATCTCGCCTGCCCTGGTCCCGTGACCCGCCCCAGGTGACTGAGCGCCATCATTTAGCGGGAACTGGGAACCCAGGTACCCGGACACCTGGTGGCCAGTCCGAAAGCTGGCTCTCCCATCGCTCGGCATCGTACTGCAAGGATCTGCCCCTGGGGCGCCGATGAGCAGGTAACCAAAATCTCACCCCTTGACCAGGTAAGCGCCACGGTCTGGCCCAGCCTGCGGCTCGGGCCTGGAATCAGAGCTCATCCGGATCAGCCCCTGGAGTGGCAGGAAGTGGTGCTGACGGTCCCCGCCTCATTCGATGGAAGGGGTCCGGTCCTGACCCTGCAGGCGGCAAAACTGGCCGGCATCCGGGCTGCTGGAGGAACCCCAGGCGGGCCTTTCTTAGCTGGCTGCACCGTCATCAGTGAGAATCTGACAAAATCTCACCTGCTGCTGATCTGCGACGTCGGCGGCGGCACCACCGACACACGTCGATACGCAGGAAGGACCTGAACTGACTCGAATCAGGGGTGGGCAACCACCTGATGCTGGGGGGGATAACATGGAATCCAGCCTGGCCCATCTGGTGGAGGGGCGCGTCGGCCATGGTTGAGCGTGCCGCCCAGCTGGCCCAGCTGAGTCAGCAGTGTCGCACCGCCAAGGTGTCTCACACCCTCTGCCCCGAAGATCCGTCAAGGTGACCGTGTTGGGGTCGCACGGAGCTCGGCGGTGTGCGCCTCGGCCCAATTGTCCAGGGCCAGAGTGAACGAGATAGTGAGGGAGGGCTTCTTCCCCCGAATCAGCCTCAAGGAGGCGCCCACGTTTACGCAGCGGCATCGTGGAGTTCGGGTTGCCTTATGTCGCAGACCCCGCCATTACCCGCCATCTGGCAAGCTCTGGCTCGGCACCGCGCGGGTGGCGGCGGCCCTCGAACGCCACAGTAGAGACCACGCAGGTACCGATCGGTGCTGTTCAACGGTAGCATCTCGCAGTGAAGCGTTGCTGGATCTATTGGAAACCCTCAGTGAGCGGTCGACCTGTACACCAGCTTCTCAATCAGCACCCGGAACAGGCGGTGGCGCGGGGTGCAGTGGCCTATGCGCTGAGCTAGCGGGCAAGACACCCAGATGGCGGCGGTTGCGCACGCAGTTTCTCGTCCTGGATGACGAAACAGCGCAGCACCGGGGGGTCTGTCTGCTGCCACAGGGGCACCCGCGAGGGACAGGAGTTGCTCCTTGCCGATCGCAGTTCTCCTACTGGCTCGCCAGCCGGTGGCGGCTCCATCTGGCTCCCTCGCGGCCTGGAAACCAGGCGAGTTAGTGTGGCCCCGGCGGCGATGCTTGCGCTCCTCCCATCACCACCGTGCTGGACGCCAGGGGCCGCTGGAGGCCGGAGATTGTTCCTGTCCAGCTGGCGGCCAACCTGACCGAAGTGGCACCCTGGAAGTGCAGTGCGTGGCCATTCGAACAAAGAGCCGTTCAGTTGGCGCCTGGAATTTCAACTACGCGGCCAGAGAGCCAGAGACCGGCCAGTGAGGGCCTGAAGCGGCGCAGAAAATCAAACTGCGCCACCAACGAAAGCTCGGTGAGATCAGGCGACTGCGCAGTGAGCTGGAGCGAATGCTTGCAGTTGCAGGCGGTAGGGGCTCTGCTCCGTGTCGGGTGCTTTGGGACGGAGCCGGTAAGCGACGCCGCTCGGCCGAGCACGAACGGGTCTGGTGGCCGGACGAGCTACGCCGCCCGCCCGGACTTCGGTCCCTGAACGAACTTGGCCGGTCAGGCGGCGATAC
>CAWGCA010000053.1:0-84444 GCA_963820955.1 uncultured Gammaproteobacteria bacterium
ACGCATTGATATTAATGGAGCTGGCGAGAGGAGTCGAACCCCCGACCGGCTGATTACAAATGTGCCGGGGGAGCGAGGCTGAGGAGGACATTGGACCAACTTGACCGGTCTCCGGTCTCCGGTCTCCGGTCTCCGGTCTCCGGTCTCCGGTCTCCGCACCAGGTTCCCATTCATGGAGGTGTGCTGCAGCCCCTTAGCTGAAATGACAAAAAACTTTCTACCTATCAAATGCGAATGGCTCTCATCTATGCGGCTGTGAAATGATGGAAGCTCGATGATACCGGCGTCCGAAGTCGACGCAAGGTGGGCGAGGGACAACGGCATTGACAGACGATCTGAAATGACAAGCGCAGATCGGTAATCTCGGGTCTCCGCACGAGGGGCTAGGAAATAGACTGGCGCCTACCCCATCAACATGCTCTGGAAACCGCAGGTGGGGCGAAAGTGGGACGTAACCGTGGCTGGACCTGTCCTAACCTGTCATATCTTGTCAATTTCGCGTGAGACAAGATGCGCCAACCAATTGAATAGATTGGATTTTAACAGGAAAATGAGCGCTCCGGAGGCAGAGGTCAGAGGTTCGAATCCTCTCGGGCGCGCCAATTAAATCAATCAGTTACAAGGTTCTTCTCAGGCTGGCGCAACTGGTGTTCCATTAGGTTGCGGATTTGTCAATCGAAGCGGCGGTTCGGACAGCCAGCAGATGGGCACACCTAAATCTATATCCGCCGAAGTCAGGATGGTTATATCTGATCGGCAAATCCTGATTGCCCACGGCCGGAGTCAAACCTACTCAGAAGTTTGCGGGATATCTGCCAATAACCGCTCGTTACTCCATATTGACACCGCAAACACCAGACCACCAATCAGTGATACCTTCCTGATGAACTCAATGCGGCGAGAACTACGAAAGTTGCGAATGTCGGCAATCTAGGGCCTGGCGGAAAATCAGAAGTAGACCTAGTTAATCGGAGATCGCGAATATTGTTCGCCCCAATCTCCGGTTCGCTCTCAGCCCTGAGAGACCGCTACTCCTGTATATAAACGCGCGAAAAATTGTACGCCGATTCAAAAAACGCGGGGATTGCTATTTATCAAACTCCCTCCCGCAATCCCTTGCCAGCCTCTAAAAAAAGGTAGATATTCCTACAGGCGCATAAAAGATGGAGAAATCAACATGGCATCGCCCACACTACCTATCGTAGTCGGAGTAGCAGTAACAGTTGTCCTGGTTTATGTCTTCAGAGACAAATTAGGTGTTAAGAAGAGCCTCGTCGACAAGGCGCAATCTATGGTCCAGGACACCGCGGATGCAGCAGTCGATGTCGCAGAGTCGGCTGCTGACAAAGCTACAAAGGCCGCGAAAGACGTCAAAAACTCGGTTACCTGAGAAGCGAAATCAAAGACATTGGGCATTTTCGCGGCAGCGATTCTTAGTTTAGCCCCAGCAACGCAGGCTGCCTGCGGCTGGTTTTAAATAAATAGCCAAGCACAACCCTGGCTCTTCCAAGGGAGCCGTTTTTGTTTCACTGAAAAACAACTCTGTGCCATTCGAAAATCTTGGTACCAGTAATCTTAATGAATACTTATGCCTGCAAAACAGCGACAGCAGTCCATACAGCGGAGTTCAACCCAAGATACACCACGTCTGGAGGTTGTGGTGGAGATACCGCGTGGAAGCTTTCTCAAGCGAGGTTCCACAGGCAAGCTGGATTTCATCTCACCACTACCCTGCCCCTTCAACTATGGCTCCGTAGATGATTACGTCGGACTTGAAGGCGACCTGCTGGACGCAGTGATACTCGGACCGCGACTGTCGCGGGGTACCCGGGTGATTGTTCACGCCTACGGTGCGGTAGGTCTGACCGACCGCGGTATGTACGACGATAAATTGATCTGTGGTTACCGTCACATTACACCCCGGCAGCGTTTCATGGTGCTGTTATTTTTCAGGTTTTACGCAAGGTGCAAATGGTTTTTGAACTATCTGCGCGGCCTCCCAGGCCGTAACGCCTGCGACGGCTGGGGTGATGCCCGTGCGGCGATCGCCAGGGCCCGCCCGCGTAGCGCAATTGCCTGGAAAGGACCCGTGGTTCCATTTTGACGATACCGCCAACAACTTCATTTACCAACGAGCAGACTGTGAATCTAACGGTGCAAATGGCGGGAGATCAATCTAGAATTCGGCCAACGAAAAAAACCATAACCCTTACCTTTGTTGTTCTGAATCATTTGAATATCTGATTGTGGTCGATGGCCATGACATTCAGTAACTTTTCCTGGTCCAGCCACTCAGTCCAACCACATGCACCGCGGACCCCCGTGGTTCGGACAGTGTATTCATTGGATAAGGGATGCCAGCGGACTGCCGGGTCGATGGCAAGTTTTGATAGAGGAGATGACCCAGGCGGCACCGTGCTGTCAGTATCAAGTACAGAGGGGGTGGCTTAGTTGGTGAGTCTATTGGTAGCGGCAGGTTCGTTACGAATAATTCAGTCCGATGATCGGACTCGAATCAAAATCGCCCTTCGCCAATAGAGCGACGAATTATTTTTGTAGATACCATTTGTCTTACAGCCTATATTCCGCAGCGGTGCAGGGTCTTTTTCTCTATCATGTAGAGTAATAGAGGGTTTGAAAGATAACCTGAATTCTAAATTATTGGCTTTGTTAATTTGGACTGTGCATCCACATGATTGATGTGCGAATTATCAAACGATACAACGCTTATTATCGTGGTTGGTGCCTGGCTTTTGGCGAGCATACTGCCAACTATGAGAAAGAACGGGATATAAACTGGCTGTATGGCGAAAAAAGAATAGGCCTGATTCTCTCATCAGGCTTGCGTAAACAGGCACAGCGGGAATTTCTCGGTCATCAAGAAAGAATACCAGAACTTCGCTTGTCGGAAGACTTGGTGAGGATGAACAATTTTATTTTTCGTATGAAAAATGACATCGACAGAGTGAATGTTCAGCACCTGAAAGACTTTCTTCTCAACTGTCAGGACATGCACATGTTTTTGTGCAGTCATTTTTTCTACCCACGCACGCGAATTATCACTTTCTCTGAGGAAAAGCCTATGATTATTATGTATAAGGAAATGCAGCCTCTGAATCTGATTGTCGAGTAAAATTAGAAAGACCATATTGACGACAAAGCCGGCAAACCGGTCGGGATTAACCAGCATATTGTCCGCCCGCCGATTGCTGCATTCGGCAACTCGGACGGTGGCCTGCAGATGCTTCAGTGGACGACCGCCGGCGAAGGGGCGCGGTTTGCACTCCTGTTTCACCACACTGCCGCCGAGCATGAATGGGCCTATGATTGAAAGTCTGCCATCGGCCGCCTCGACAAGGCGCTCGACGAAGCCCGTTTCAAAGGCTGGACGGTGGTGGATAGGAAGAAAGACTGGAAAGTGATATATCCGTTCGAACGGCCATAGCCAGTGGATCGGGATGAAGAGAGCCGAATCTGTGCTACTGCCACCAATCATGGTGGCCGACCTTTGTTTCGCCAAGGCTGAATGCCGACGAGCCTTGGCACGGGCAGCGTAGCCGACCCGACCAGCATATATCACACCGATACCGCCTAGACCAATCCTGCCGGTGCGTTTTGGAAAAAACAAGTCTAAATAGCTAGAATCGGAATGCTCGGAAACGGGAGTGTCAGCTACGATATTACACAACAAATTGTAACAGCAACGTTGAGGATCATGGATTCTTCAATCAATAGCCTGATGGGCATCAGAGAGTGGGTAATGTTGTTGACATTATCCTTTCTCTGGGGTGGTGCGTTCTTCTTGGTTGAGGTAGTTATTTCTGAACTGCCGCCTCTAACGGTAGTATTTCTACGCGTGGCATTGGCTGCAATCGCACTCTGGCTCTTCGCAATCGTAAGCGGGCTCAGGGCACCCATGACCATCGGAGTATGGGCGGCGTTTTTCACCATGGGGTTACTGAATAACGTTATTCCATTCACTCTCATCGTCTGAGGTCAAACTCATATAGCTTCTGGCCTTGCCTCTATCTTGAACGCCACTACACCGCTCTTCACCGTTATCGTGGCGGGGATTGTTCTGACAGATGAACGAACAACACCGATGAAACTGATCGGTGTAGCTATCGGTTTTGTCGGCGTTATTCTGATGCTCGGCCCTTCCGCACTTAGGGGATTGGGAGTCGACGTTTTCGCTCAGATCGGGGTACTTGGCGCAGCGATGTCCTATGCCTTTGCGGGTGTATTCGGTCGCCGGTTCAAATCTATCTATGGGTATAAATCCTGTGATCACCGCGGCTGGTCAGGTGACAACTTCTTCAATAATCCTGGCTCCTCTCGCGGTCTGCATTGATCGGCCGTTCAGCCTCGATGTTCCAGGGGCCAAGACAGTTGCCGCAATTATTGGCCTGGCGACGCTCTCGACCGCAGTAGCCTACATTTTGTATTTCCGAATTCTTGCATCATCCGGTGCTACCAACCTCCTGCTGGTCACCTTCCTCATCCCCGTTTCGGCGATTTTTCTCGGTTCGCTTGTGCTCGGCGAGTCACTTGAGCTTATACACTTTCTCGGAATGGCTCTAATTGGCTTTGGACTGAGCGCTATAGATGGAAGGCTATGGAAGCGAGAAAAAAGTCGGGGCCTGCCAAAGACAACGTAACCACCAATTTATGAATGGGTCATTTTGCCCTCATATTGCCCTTTGAGACTATTTGATGGAGCCAGTTGCGGATAGTTGAGGTAGTGATCAAACATCCCCACACTCACATAGTCCTCCCATCTCCGATATGGGTTGGGTAGTTGTCAGTATTGGCGCGTAACAAGGTGTTCAACAATCTCAAGGTATTGCCTTGCCGCATCGGAAAAATAAGATACCTTTATTGGGTTAAGTTTCTTTTGCTACTATATGGAACCTCGAAAATCCAGCCGATTTTCGGCCAGAAGGACGAGGGATCTTGAATAAAGTAATATTTCCCCACGCAGTGCCTGGGACGAAGCGCCATTTTCATGCGCGTAAGAGTATAAAAACGAAGGTGATCTGAAACCGCACTTTTCTATCTCTCTAACGAATATTCGCACCGAGGGATTTTTTCGAGGTCCCCATAAGAAGGAGACATCATGAATAAAGACCCAGAGCCCAAAGCACAATCCCTGCCCAGGGGAGTAATGCTGAATGCCTACCCAGACAGCATTGGTAAAAGCCTGGCAGACTCCGTGGAATTACTCAAAAGACCGGAGTTGAAGAATGCCTTTTCGCTGTTTTACATCCTTCCCACCTTTTTTAACAGCGATTTGGATCGCGGCTTTTCTATTATCGACTACAACATCAACGAAGAGCTCGTGAGCCCTCAGGACCTGAATGAACTCAATGAGCTTGGTATCCAGATCAAGCTCGACCTGGTGCTTAATCATTTGTCCGTGCGCTCTCCACAGTTCCAGGACCTGTTGAAAAGCGGCGAGAATTCTCGCTATCGAGACTTCTTCATCGACTGGGACGAGTTCTGGGACGGCGAGGGCAGCGTAGGCCCGGATGGGCAGGTCATACCCTACAAAGAGCATTTGGACAAGCTCTTCATGAGGAAACCGGATCTACCAATTCTGCGAGTGCGCTTTCCTGATGGCGCCCTCAAGGCCTACTGGAATACGTTCTACCAGAAAGTAGACTTCGATGAGATAACAGCCCGCGACTTTGCCGACATCGAAGGACTCGATGAGAAAGAAGCAGAAGCCATCGCCAACCACGTCAAGATCGTCATTAAGGACAAAGGATTCCTTGGCGCCGCGGACCTGGAGCACATCGCCCACCTTACGGATGAAATTATAAAGGCTGTCTGTGGTAAGCGTGAGTACCTGGGCCAGATGGATCTTAACGCCCGTTCCGAACTGGTGTGGGAATTCTATGATGAGACACTGCGCAAACTCAGCGAACACGGCGCCAGAATTGTCCGTCTCGATGCTTTCGCGTACCTGCACAAAGAACCCGGCCAACCAAATTTTTTCAACCGACCCGGCACTTGGGACTATCTGAACCGGTTACGGGAAATTGCGCAAAAGTATGACCTGACGATCTTCCCCGAGATACATGCAGAATACGGTGCAGGCATACACGAGGAAATCGCCCGGGAAGGCTATCCCATTTACGATTTCTTCTTTCCCGGACTCGTAATTGACGCTCTTGATCGAGGTAGCAATAAGGCCCTTTTACGCTGGATAGAAGATATCAAAGCCAAAGGGTTGCAGACCATTAATATGCTCGGGTGTCATGACGGGATCCCGGTACTCGACCTGAGAGGTAAAGAGGTTAACGGCTCCTACCGGGCGGGCCTGCTGAACGATGAGTACATAGACGCTTCCATCGAGCGAATTATCAAGCGGGGCGGCATGACCAAGAACCTGTACGGTGCCGATGGCAAGAAAATCGACTACTATCAGGTCAACGCGACCTTCTTTAGTGCCCTGGGGGAGGACGAGCGCAAGCTGCGCCTGGCCCGTGCAATTCAGATGTTCATGCCCGGTGTCCCGCAGGTGTGGTACCTGGATCTGTTTGCCGGGACAAATGACTACGCAGCGGCCGAAAGGGGGCGCACCGCGGGGCACAAGGAGATCAATCGGACCACTTTAAAACTTATCGATATCGAGGCCGGACTGAAACGTCCCATCGTCCTGGAGCAGCTCGACCTGATCCGACTGCGCAACGTCTCACCGGCGTTTGCTGGCGAGATTAAGTGCTTCGAGAGCGAGCCCCACCTGTTACATATCTCGTGGCAACATCCTCAGGCTAGCGCAATATTGAAAGCCGATCTACTCAAGCACAGCTTCACGGTTTACCAGGGCAATGGCTCAGAAGAAAAGGTCCTTATGTCGTTCGAATCTTAGGGTCTGTTAATACTAATAGCTTGTTTATTCTGGGCAGTCTCCGGGTCATTGCGCTGCGCGCTTTAGTGACGAACAGATTTTAAGCCCGACACGGATTCCGCCCGCTCAATCATCTTATCAACGATGGCATAAATCCCGACATGGCGGCTCGGGCTGAGATGATCCTCCAGCCGCAATCGTTTGAACAGCCCATCGACGTCCAGCCTTCGGATCTGCTCCAGCGTCCGATGGGAGAGCAGATCGATCAGCAGCGCCAAAACCCCTTTGATGATCGATGTGTCGCAGTCTCCGCGGAAGCGGATAGTGCCGGGGCTGCCCACCACGTTTTCGGCACAGACGTGGACGGTGCTCATACAGGGTTTGACCCAGTTCTCCTCGGTTTTCCACTCCGCCGGCAACGGGGCCAGTTTCTCACCCAACTCGATCAAGTACTGATAGCGCTGATCCCACTCTTCCAGAAACTCGAAGGTATCTACAATTTCGTCAATCTCGCGCGCGCCGAACTCTCGGTCAGCGTCGGTGGTCTCAGACACTGAAGGATTCACCGCAGCCACACATGTCTTTAATATTGGGGTTTATGAATTCGAAGCCCTCATTCAGGACGTTTTCCCGCACGAAATCCAGCGTCATCCCATCCAGCATGGGGAGACTTGCCGCATTCACCACTATCGTGACCCCATTGGACTCAAAAACCTGATCGCTCTGCTCAATTACGTCGGCAAAATCGACCACATATGCAAAGCCGGTACAGCCGCTTTTCTTGGTCGCCAGCCGCAGACCTATACCCTGTTGCCGCTGTGCCAGCATCTTCTGCACATGTTGGGCGGCACTGTCTGTCAAAGTAATTGCCATAGTCACTACTCCTCTAGGTCCCGTTAGGGACAGGCGATGAATAAAAGCGCTAAACCCGTCACAATAACCCCAGCTGCAGCCGGGCCTCTTCGGACATGCGCTCCTGGCTCCAGGGTGGATCCCACACCAGATGCACCACCGCGCCGGTTACGCCCGGCACTGACTCGATGACCCGACCGACCTCCCCGGGCAGCGTCCCAGCAACCGGACAGGCCGGGGCGGTCAGGGTCATATCCACCTGCACCTGCCCCGCCGAATCTAGCGCCAGCCGATAGATCAAACCCAGATCATAGATATTCACCGAAATTTCCGGGTCGTAGACCCTGCGCAGGGCATCCACCAACAATTGATAGATGGCTGCGTGTTCCGGGTGTTCCTGTTCCGCCAGATTGTTCATTTTCTGTATCCAGGTCTTTTCTCAGGTTCAGGCCACTTCGACTACGCCTGCTTCCACCTGCTGGCGAATCGACTCCTCCAGTTGCTGCCGCAGACTGTCGCTCTCAAAGCGTTCGAGTATTTCACTGGCAAAACCAAGACAGAGCAGTCTCTTTGCCTGGTCTTCGCTCAGCCCCCGGGAACGCAGATAATACAGGGCCTCAGGATCCAGCTGGCCAACTGTGGTGCCATGACTGCACTGGACGTCATCTGCAAGAATCTCCAACTGCGGTTTGGTATCAATCTCCCCCTGCCGTGAAAGCATCAGATTGGCGTTGCTGAGATGGGCACTGCTCTTCTGTGCCTGTTCGCGCACCAGGATGCGCCCGTCGAAGACCGCGCGTCCGCGGCCGTTGATGATGCCTTTGAAATTCTCCCGACTCACACAACCCGGCACGGCGTGATCCACATCCAGGTGAAAATCAGTCAACTGCCCGTCACCCGCCAGATAGAGACCATCAAGTTCACAGCTGGCGCCGGTCGCAACAAAGCGGGTATTGATCCTGGTGCGTGACCAGACCCCTCCAATCGCTGCATTCACGCCCTCGTAGTGGGCATCCGCCTGCAGCGCGATATAGATCTCACTGAGGTGATAGGCCTGGCGGCTCTCCTGCTGTATCCGCTGATGGCGCAGAGTGGAGCGCTCGGCCAACAGAATCTCGCACACCAGATTGTTGAAGTAGCTGCCCTCATCCAGTGAAATATAACGTTCAATCAGGGTGGCGCTGGCACCCTCCTCCAGCATGATCAGATGGCGCGGCCGCAGCGTGAGCCCTGATGCCGCCCCGGTGCTGACGTGCAGCAGTTCGATCGGCCTGTCCAGCTTGGTGTGCGCCGCCACGCGAATCAATGCCCCATCCTGCATGGTCGCCAGATTGAGTGCGGAGAAGGCATGGTCGCCGCTGCCGGAGAGGAAGCCCAGTGCCTCCAGCATTTGCCGATCGGCCACTGCCATGGCATCGCGAAGACCAGCCAGCCGAACCTCCACCCCCGTCTCGGTGTCAGAAAGCCCGGGCTGAAAGAGTCCATCCACAAACACCAGCCGGCCCGCCACCGGCTCGACAATAAACTCCTTTCTCACCTCTCGCTCAGCAACATTTCGGTCAGCATCCAGGGCCACAAAACCCTGCTGCAGCAACCCCTCAACGCTGGAGTAACGCCATGCCTCCTGGCGGGTGTCGGGATATCCCAACTCGGCGAACCGGCTCAGTGCCACCTGGCGTCGGCCAGTCAACCATCCTTCACCGGCGGGAAGACCTCGGATATAATCCTGTGCATCCTGCTGGTGTCCGGAGGGCAGGCTTGTCCGCTCGTTCATGCGGCCTCCTCTTCCAGCAACCAGCCGTAACCGCGCTCTTCCAGCTCCAAGGCGAGTTCCTTGCCACCGGAGCGAATGATCCGCCCAGCGACTAGCACATGCACATGGTCGGGTTCGATGTAGTCGAGCAGACGCTGGTAGTGGGTCACCACAATCAACGCCCGCTGAGGTGCGCGCAACTGGTTTACACCATTCGCGACGGTACGCAGGGCATCGATATCAAGGCCGGAATCGGTCTCATCGAGGATCGCCAGGCTTGGCTCCAACACGGCCATCTGCAGGATCTCGTTACGTTTTTTTTCCCCGCCGGAGAAACCCGCGTTGACCGAGCGTTTCAGCAGCTTCTCGTCTAGCTCCACCTGTTTCGCCTTTTGCCGCACCAGTTTCAAAAATGAGACCGCATCGACCTCGTCTTCACCCCGGGCCTGGCGCATGGCGTTGAGAGACTCGCGCAGGAAGGTCATGTTGTTCACGCCGGGCAGCTCGACCGGATATTGCATGGCGAGGAAAACACCCTTCCGGGCCCGCTCCTCGATCTCCAGCTCCAGCAGGTTCTCTCCCTGAAAATACACCTCGCCGCCAGCCACCTGGTAGCCGTCACGGCCAGATAACACATGGGCCAGTGTGCTCTTGCCGGAGCCGTTTGGCCCCATGATGGCATGTACCTCACCCGCCTTCACTTCCAGATCGATCCCGTTGAGAATCTCTTTTCCTTCCACTTTCACCTTCAGGTTCTTAATCGATAGCATCAGTACCACCTTCTTAGCTTGTCCGTATTTCTATTGGTTGGGATGTGCTGTTTCCTCACTCATCCCGCCCATCTAAACTCCCGGTTGCAGCCACACTGTCAGCCCACTGCCCCTTCCAGGCTCACCGCGAGCAGCTTCTGGGCCTCCACCGCGAACTCCATAGGCAGTTCGTTGAACACCTCCTTGCAGAAGCCATTGATAATCATCGACACCGCATCCTCTTCGGACAGCCCCCGTTGTCGACAGTAAAACAGCTGATCATCGCTCAACTTGGAAGTGGTCGCCTCATGCTCCACCTGAGCGCTGGGATTCTTCACCTCGATGTAGGGAAAGGTGTGCGCGGCGCAGCGATCACCAATCAACAGGGAGTCGCACTGGGTGTGATTGCGGGCGTTCTCGGCCCTGGCCGCCACCCGCACAAGCCCCCGGTAGGCGTTGCTGCCCTGCATCGCCGAAATCCCCTTGGAGACGATGGTGCTGCGGCTGTTCTCGCCGATGTGGATCATTTTTGTGCCTGTGTCGGCCTGCTGACGCCCTTTGGTCACGGCAACCGAGTAGAACTCCCCCACCGTATCCCTGCCGCGCAAAATACAGCTGGGATACTTCCAGGTGATGGCGGAACCGGTCTCAACCTGGGTCCAGGAGATACGTGAACGATCACCTCGACAGTCACCCCGTTTGGTAACGAAATTGTAGATACCACCACGTCCCTGGGAATCACCCGGGTACCAGTTCTGCACAGTAGAGTATTTGATCTGCGCGTCCTCCAGCGCCACCAGTTCCACTACCGCAGCGTGCAGCTGATTCTCATCCCGCATCGGTGCGGTACAGCCTTCCAGGTAGCTGACATAGCTGCCAGCATCGGCCACGATCAGGGTACGCTCGAACTGGCCGGTCTTGGCCTCGTTGATGCGAAAGTAGGTGGAGAGTTCCATCGGGCAACGCACCCCTTTCGGGATGTAAACGAAAGTGCCATCAGTGAAAACAGCGCTGTTGAGAGCAGCGAAAAAGTTGTCTTTATGAGGCACTACTGTGCCCAGATACTTTTGGATCAGCTCCGGGTATTCGCGCACCGCCTCCGACATGGAGCAGAAGATCACCCCGGCCTCCGCCAGGGTCTTGCGAAAGGTGGTGGCCACCGAGACACTATCGAATACCGCGTCCACCGCTACCCCTGCCAGCGCCTTCTGTTCTTCAATGGGAATGCCCAGCTTTTCATAGGTCGCCAGCAGTTCCGGATCAACCTGGTCCAGGCTCTCTAGCCCGTCTTTCTTCTTCGGCGAAGAGAAGTAGGAGATGGTTTGAAAATCAATGGCCGGGTGGTGCACAGAGGCCCATTTGGGCTCCTTCAAGCCAAGCCAGTGGCGGTAGGCCGTCAACCGTTTTTCCAGCATCCACTCCGGCTCGCCCTTACGCTCCGAGATGGTCTGTATAACCGCCTCATTCAGGCCCGGCGGCAAGGTGTCGGATTCGATCTCGGTGACGAAACCCTGCGCATATTCGGACTGGATCAGTCCTTCCATCGCGGTGTCTGTTGAGTCCATGCTACTACTCCAGAATTTGATACCTAGTAATTCACTAGGTTTCTTAGGTAAATTTTTTCAGCCAGCCAGTTGCTGGCGCGCTTTACTACCCCGACACCGGCTGCGTGCCAAATAGAGGCAGAGACCCTCGGCCAGCCCACCCACGGCAATAAAAACCAGGCCCAGCAAGTTGGCAGACAGAAATAGAAACAGGATGCCGAACCCCAGGCACAGCAGGCTGAGGCCAAGCACCGGGCCGCCGCAACATTGGTATGATGTCATTCGCGCAAACCACATCTGCCTTCTCCTTTCAGTCAGCTGTTTTAGATGTGCAGCAATAATAACATAGTAATATAGTCAGGTATTCTTTTTTGCAAGTGTCAAGTCCAGGGAGAATTTATGGGATATAGCGCTAACCACAGTTTCGGGAGGACCTGTTAATAGCACAGGAACATGGCGCAACCTGATCGGCGGGCTGGAAAATTTGGCCTGAGAAAGCTGGATCAGCGGATAAAGCGTGGTTCGCTGCTTTAAAAAAACGGGAGCACCAGGCCGACCAAGTGTGGTGCACCAGTCACTTGGGGGAAAGTCTCGACCTGCAATATATGCCATATCGTCATTGAACAGACCGGAACGCCATCCAGCTGATTACAAACCTCCCCCCTTTCCAAACTCCAGTTTCCGAAGCATTCCAGACCTTACTCTCCACTCGAGATCTGCCGGCATGATTTTTTGCAAGATCCGGAAAAGTTGCAAATATCCAAAGAACAATGTCGATCTGATTTACATATGCGAACAGGCTTCGTCATCTGCCATTCCACTGGCCAACCATAAATCTTTGTAATGTAATTATATTTTTAACAAAAAACGAACGATGGTACGAGTCTTGCGTAGTTTGCAAACCAAAGTACGAATTCACAGAAAATCCTTAAAGAGGGATTCGTAAAGATGATCACCACGTCAAAAGTTTCTGTAGGAGCCATTCTCTTACTTGCATCAGCAACCGTATCCGCCGTTCCAGTGGCCATTGACTTCGCCGAACTCACCGATTCGATATACGGGGAAAGCGCCTGGTCCAGCCTCGATCTGCCCGATGATCCCAATGTATCGTTTGCTGGGTTCAAGCTGAGCATCACGGCCGAAAAAGCCGGGACTAGCAATCCCAGTGCTTTCGCTTACTTGGATTACAACAACGCGGGTCTCGGCGTCTGCGGATATGCTAACAACACCACCCCCAACAACATACCCAGGCCGAGCGGCAAAAATGTTTGCTTGAATGCAAACCAAGGAGCGGCCGCCGGTGACGACAACGTCACGGCAGGCGAAGCCCTCATTTTCACTTTTTCCGATTTCCTGGGGGATCTCGGAGTAACATTTTTCTTCAATAGCAACCACGATAGCCAAATCCCTGCCACCGGCGCCCATGTTAAGATCCGGAATGATGTGGTTGATATGACCTATGGAGATCTGACGGACGGAGCAACCGGCAGCGGAGGCGTGGGGCCTGTTACGGTCTCCGGCCTCAATAGAACCATCCGGGTCGAGTACCATGATCAGCAGTTCTATGTCGGCGGAATGCTTGTGGAAGCAACAACCTCATTCGAGGAAGAACTCCCCGAGCCTGCCACCCTTGTATTGCTGGGCCTCGGGCTTGCCGGTATTGGTTTTGCGCGAAAACGAAAGTCTGCGTAGACCAAAGGTACATTGCCCACCCAACCCCGCTTCGGCGGGGTTTCTTATTGCTGCCTGACCGAATACCCACCGCCTCCCTTCGCCTGTGGGAGTTAAAGCAGCGAGAGACAAACTGTGCATCATCGGTAAGCAATTCATACCGAGCACTATCCTCTCTCTATCCGCTAAGGGAGGGATTTGGTCTCCTGCTCAACTGCGCAGTGGGCTGCGCCTCCCCGTTTGCCACCACCCGCTGTACCGTATTGGGAAGATGATCCAAAATGACCTCCGCCAAAGCGGCCAAAGTCTGGGACTGGGGAAAACTCTGCCGGTAGACCAATCGCACGCAACGGTAGGCCTCTGCCACCTCCAATTTGCGGGCGATCACTCCGGAGGCCGTAATCCAGCCACCATGCACCGCCAGCGCTGGGACCAGGGTGCAGCCGTGCCCGGCTGCCACCAACTGCACCAGGGTCTCAAGGGTGAAGGCACCCAGGGTCTCGATAATGCCTTGCCTCCGCTCTTTTACACCACAGACTTCCATTACCTGGGTCGAAAGACAGTGCATCTCTGAAAGCAGCAGCACGTCGAGACCTTTGAGGTCAGCCCGGGTTATCTCCTCCTTTGTATACAGCGGGTGGCTGGGAGGGTGGATCAGCCAGAAGGGTTCCTTGAAAAGCGGCAGTTCCTCCAATCCTTCTTTCCCTGCGTGAGTGGCCAACAGGGCGGCATCGATTTCATGGTCTTTCAAGCGACGCTCTAACGCCTCCGTGGGCTCTTCGAACAGGACCAACTTGAGCCGGGGATAACGCTGCTGAAGGGGCCCCAGAATCAAGGGCGTGAGATAGGGGCTCAGGGTAGGAATGGCGCCTATGCGCAAAGGGCCGGCCAGAGGATCCCGGGAGGCGTGAGCCAGTTGCTCAATGGCGTCCGCCTGTTCGATGCTTTTTCGGGCATGGGTGATGATCTCCTCACCGACAGGCGTAATCCTGACAGATCGGTTGGTCCGTTCGAAAATGGTCACCCCCAGTTGCAGTTCCAGTTTCTTGATCTGGCTGCTGAGGGTAGGTTGACTGACGTAGCAGCGTTTGGCCGCCTTTCCGAAATGACCCGTTTCCGCAACCGCGACAAGGTATTTCAAATCCCGAAGGTTCATAACATTTAGACAGGTCCAGGCAATGGATTTTTACTATGCAATAATTAATAGATTACATCAATCAATAACATACAAACAATCGATTGGCGCGGTAATGCATAAGGGTATACATTTCGCATGTGCATTTCGGGCACGAAGCCAAAACAACGGAGGAAAGCAACATGCAATTGAAAGGCAGCAACACAGAACAGAACCTGAAAGACGCCTTTGCCGGCGAGTCTCAGGCCAATCGTCGCTATCTCTATTTCGCATCCAAAGCGGATGTGGAAGGCTACAACGATGTGGCCGCCGTGTTCCGCTCCACTGCCGAAGGTGAGACCGGCCACGCCCACGGTCACCTGGAGTACCTGGAAGAGACCGGCGATCCTGCCACCGGGATGCCCTTTGGCCCCACAGGCGATAACCTGAAGTCCGCCGTTGCCGGCGAGACCCATGAGTACACTGACATGTACCCCGGTATGGCCAAGACTGCGCGGGACGAGGGCTTCGACGAGATCGCCGACTGGTTCGAGACCCTGGCCAAAGCCGAGCGTTCTCACGCCAACCGTTACCAGAAGGCATTGAACGAACTCGACTGACTGTCAGTTATTTAGTGAGAAAGTCGGGGCATTTATGCCCCGATCTCTCGACGGAAAAGCGCGCAGAGGTACCTAGCAATGGCAACTAGAGAAGGCAATCTCGAAGCCCCCACCCGCCACCCACTGGACTGGAAAAATCCTGAGTTCTATGACGAGTCTGCCCTGTTCCAGGAGTTGGAAAGGGTCTTTGACCACTGTCACGGCTGCCGCCGATGCGTCAGCCTGTGCAATGCCTTCCCCACACTGTTCGACCTGGTGGACGAATCCGAGACCTTCGAGGTGGATGGGGTCGAGAAAGAGGATTACTGGAAGGTGGTTGATCATTGCTACCTCTGCGACCTCTGCTACATGACCAAATGCCCCTACGTGCCGCCCCATGAGTGGAATCTGGATTTTCCCCATCTGATGCTGCGGGCCAAGGCGGTGAAGCTGAAAAAGGGCGACGTCAAGACCCGGGACAAAATCCTGACCAGTACCGATTCGGTAGGCAACCTGGCCGGGATACCTGTAGTCTCGGGCATCGTAAATGCGGTTAACAAGGCGAAACCAACGCGCAAGCTGCTCGAATCGATATTGGGTGTCGATGCCGATGCCAGACTGCCGGAATACCACAGAAAGACCATGCGTTCGCGCCTTGCAAGCAGGATCGGCAGCAAGGCCCAGGCGGCGAGCCCGCCGGCCCGACCAAGGGCAAGGTGGCGTTGTTCGCCACCTGCTACGGCAACCACAACGAGCCCATATCGGGCGAGGATCTGGTCGCGGTGTTCGAACACAACGGCATCCCGGTCACCATGGCGCGAAAAGAGCAATGCTGCGGTATGCCGAAACTGGAACTGGGCGATCTGGAGGCAGTGGAGAAAGGCCAAAGAGGCCAATATCCCCGTGCTGGCGAGGCTGGTGGACGAGGGCTGGGACATCGTCGCCCCGATCCCCTCCTGTGTGCTTGATGTTCAAGCAGGAACTACCCCTGATGTTTCCGGATGACCCGTGAGGTGCAGAAGGTGAGCGAGGCGATCTTCGATCCCTTCGAATACCTGGCTGCCGCCACAAGGCCGGGAAATTGAATACCGGCATTCAAGCACCCTCTTGGCAAGGTGGCCTATCACACCGCCTGCCACCAACGGGTTCAGAACGTGGGATCCAAGACCCGCGAGGTGCTCTCTTTGATTCCCGACACTGAAGTGGACACCATAGAGCGCTGCTCAGGACACGACGGCACCTATGCGGTAAAAAAGGAGTTTCACGAGATTTCGATGAAGATCGTGCGGCCGGTGGTCAACCGGGTGAAGAAGGCAAAGGCCGACCACTATGGTAGCGACTGCCCGATGGCCGGGCACCACATCGAGCACGGCATGGCGGACGGCAGCCAAACCGAACATCCGATGAGCCTGCTGCGCAAGGCCTACGGCATTTGACAGTGACAAGGAGAACCTAATGGCAAACGAAGGTTACCATGAGCCGGTAGATCAGCTCAGCCCCGAAACCCGCGACATGCATCGCGCCATTGTTTCACTGATGGAAGAACTGGAAGCAGTTGACTGGTACAACCAGCGAGTAGATGCCTGCAGCGAGACCGAATTGAAGGCGATCCTAGCCCACAATCGGGATGAGGAGAAAGAGCACGCCGCCATGGTGCTGGAATGGATTCGACGTCAGGATCCCAGCTTCGACAAAGAACTGCGCGACTACCTGTTTACCGACAAAACCATTGCCCACGATTAACCACTGTGTGAGGAGACGATCTTGATGAGCAAGCTTTCCCGGGAAGACCTCTATGGTCTGGAAGAGTACTCCCGTATCCGACCCGAATTCCGTGCCAAGGTGATGGAACACAAAAAAAGCCGCCGACTGGCCATTGGCGAGCATGCCACACTCTACTTCGAGGATGCCATGACCATGCAGTATCAGGTTCAGGAGATGCTGCGCATAGAGCGGATCTTCGAAGCCGAAGGAATTCAGGAGGAACTGGATGTCTACAATCCTTTGATCCCGGACGGCCTGAACTGGAAGGCTACCTTCATGATGGAGTACGGGGATGTGGAGGAGCGCAGGCAGGCACTGGCCCGGATGATCGGCATCGAGCGGGCCCTGTGGGTGCAGGTTGAAGGGTTTGATAAAGTGACACCCATCGCCAATGAGGACCTGGATCGCGAGACCGATGAGAAGACCTCATCGGTACATTTCGTCCGCTTCGAACTTACCCCTGAAATGGCCGCGGCGGCAAAACAGGGCGCAACCCTCAAGGCCGGCATAGATCACCCCGCCTATCGTGAAGAAACCCTTATCCCCCCGGCGATACGAGAATCGCTGGTAGGTGATCTACAGTAGGATCAGCAGGATGCGGGCGGGGGGCTGGTCGCTCTCCGCTCCGGCAGAGACCACTCGCGCGACCGCGGACTGCCGCCGGCTACCCGTGCAACTGATCCAGTAGTCGACGGAATTGTTGGTATAGCCGATCGGCTACCTGCCCTTGAAATACCTTAGCCAGGGCCTCGAATTTGGCCAACTGTTGTTCCATTCCAACCGATAGAAAGGCATCCGGTTCATAGCCGCGCTGCAATAACCGCAGCATGTCCCCCAGGTTGGAGCACTTATCAGCACAGGAGAGCATCAGTACTTCCCGGGGGGCCGTAGACATGCGTTTCAGATAGACCAGATTCCTGCTCTCCCAGCTCTGCCCCTTATCCGGTTCCGATACCCACTGCACCAGATCGGCCACCCTGGTATTTCCGATCTCTTCCGCCAACCACTGTCGACTGTAACCGCAATCTTCAATCACATCATGCAGGAACCCGGCGGCCACGGTCTCCGGGGCCGCCCCGGCCGATTGAAGCATCCAGGCCACTTCACACAGATGCAGAAAATAAGCCGGACGGTCTTCCCCCGATGGTGCCTTACGGTAGTGATTTGCCTGCCGATGTAGACGTTCAGCGAGACGCATGGCCTGCATTACCAGTTCATCGTTCACAGCCAGCCCTGCCTTTTATCCAAAAAGTGGTGATTAATACTTTAACCGACTGGGCCGTTTCGACCGAACGAGAAGGACACGGAAAACAAAAGAAAGCCGTTCTAACGTCATTTCAAGCAGTGCAACGAGAGCACAGGCGCGCTCTGAATGTCGCAGGGTTGGTACTAGCGATCGAACCCCTTCCAAAGGTCCATCCCCCGCCGTCGATCGAAGCGTTTGCGCCGCTGCAATTTCTTCTGACCACCACTAAAATCAGGCGCATCATCGCGCCGATCAATCCCGCCGCGCCGGTCGGTTATCCCCAGGTATTCACAACGACACTCGGCTGCATCGCAACCATCCACCGGCAATGAAGGGGCCTGTTTGAACGAGAAGACCCTGCCCGCGTAACGGGCACTCGCCCGGCAGCCGCAGCGATGAACCTGAACACCTTTGAAACGCCTCAATTTCCACAGCGCTGACAGTTGCTGTTCAGAGGTCGGGGGAAGGGGTGTTTTTTTTCGCAGAGATCTCCACATGCCAGTTGCATCGGCAGTCCTGGTAGTTTCTGTAGATACCGCCATTATTGGAGCATTGCAGAATCCGCAAAACACGACCGGCAGTCGCCTGCCGGTCATTGGGACCTGAGTAGCAGACTACTAATCGATTATCTTGTGGATGGGCATCTCGATAATGCCACGGGCACCGGCCTGGTGGAGTTGGGGGGCAAGATCCCGCACCTGCTTGCTCTCTACCACGGTGCTGATATCCACCCAGTTCTCGTCCGCCAGGGTGGAGACCGTAGGAGTACTCAGGGCGGGCAGCAGAGCAAGCACTCCCTCAATATTCGCCCTTGGCACATTCATCGCCAGGGTAACCCGGGTAGATGCCCGGATCGCACCGTTCAGCAACAGGAGTACCCGTTCTATCTTGTCCTTCTTCCACTGGTCACTGAGGGATCGGTGGTTGGCGATAAAACGTGGGGTACTCTGCAACACCACATGTAACACCTTCAGGTCATTGGCACGCAGACTGGAACCTGTCTCGGACACATCCACAATGGCGTCGGCCAGGATTGGCGGTTTCACCTCGGTGGCACCCCAGGAGAATTCCACATCGGCCTCAACGCCGTGCTCGCCCAGGAACCGCTGGGTCATACCCACTGCCTCGGTGGCGATGCGCTTACCCTCCAGGTCCTTGACCGTCTCGAACGGCGAATCCTCCTTGGCCGCCATCACCCAGCGCACCGTGCCGTAGTTGGGCCAGGGGGCCTTCAAGTCGGCCAGCTCCGCTACATCGGCACCGGTCTCGAGCAGCCAATCCAAACCGGTGATGGCGCAGTCCAGCACCCCCAGTTCCACATAGCGCGCCATCTCCTGAGGCCGGATCAGAATGCACTGGATCTCCGGGTCGTCGATATCCGGATAATAGGAGCGTCCGGAGATACGCAGGTTGAATCCGGCCAGGGCGAAGAGTTTCTTGGTGGTCTCTTGAAGGCTGCCCTTGGGAATCCCGATGCGCAACCGGCTATCGTCGGTATTCATTTTTTGTACACCTCATCGGGGTTGAACACCTGCACGCCGACATCGCTCAAGGACCCGTTTTCGAGCTTTCGGAAAAAACAGCTGCGTTTGCCGGTGTGGCAAGCAGCGCCACCGATCTGCTCTACCTTCAGGAGTATGGCGTCGCCATCGCAGTCCAGATAGAGCGCTTTGACCTGCTGTACGTTTCCGCTCTCCTCTCCCTTGTGCCAGAGCTTCTGGCGCGAACGACTCCAGTATACAGCCTGACCCGACTCAATCGTTTTCGCCAGCGACTCCTCGTTCATGTTGGCTACCATCAGAATTTCTCCGCTGTCGGAGTCTTGAGCAATGGCGGTGACCAGACCCTTGCCTTTGGCGAAATCGACGACTTTTTTCAGTTTTTGGTTGAGTTCCATGGTTTCGAGATCTTAATGGGCAGCAAAAGAGGGGCGTACTATACCACTCCGCTCGCGCTGCCCAGAAATCGATGTAGGTAGAGATAGAGAGTCATCGGACCCTGAGTACCCGCCTAGGCCTGGCGGAGGCTTCCCTTGCGCCTTCGACCGTCGCGAATGGCTCCAATCGAGTTGCGCTGAATCCCGCACTGGGTGATGTTTCCTATCCGTTCGATGCACAGGGTAGGTCTCAAATCAGGAAAAAACCGTTTGCTTACCTGGCAAAGACACCGGGCCGAAGCGGGCAGTCTGCCCGGAGCAGCGAGGCCCGCCTCGACAACATCCAGTGGGAAAGTAGAACTAGTACTCCGTCACTACCAGGGGTAGCGAAAGACAGCGGCTTGCTTGTTGGAATATCGAATTGCGAAAGCGCTAAAAACAGACAGCAGGGAATCTTTTTCTAATCCTCGATGAAAATCCCTTGCGTTACGTTTGCTGGGGCGCTTCCACAATCTGCAGGTAGACCTTTAGCATATGCTGCTCCGTCAATGTCCCCGCTTTTTTTATTCTCTTAATCTGCTTTCGATAGTATTCCATTTTTGCCTTACGAAGGCTGGCTATATCCTGGTATGAAGACATTAACCTGCTCCCTTTTTATAAACGGTGAGCCTAACTATAGACTTGGCGGCGGCTCCCGGCTGTGAACGAGGTTCCAATTAAGAAAACCCTGTAACATTCTGATTTACCTCTTTCAGACCGGGACATCCCATCATATTCATAGCCTGCAGCGCCCCATCGATGCCACTTGCCAAGGCTGTAAATCTCTGTCATATACGGCATATGTCAATGGCCCATGCTGACTCTCGAACTTCCTTGGACTGGCTGGCACTGGACCGGGCCCATGTCTGGCACCCCTACAGTGCGATCGGTGCCGATCTGCCGGTCTATCCCATCATCTCCGCCAGCGGCGTGAGACTGAAACTGGCTGACGGGCGGGAACTGATCGACGGCATGTCTTCCTGGTGGTGCGCCATCCACGGCTATAACCACCCTCAGATGAATCGGGCGCTGGAGTCTCAACTCAGGGATATGGCCCATGTCATGTTCGGTGGTCTCACCCACCGGCCTGCCATCGAGCTGGCGCAGGAACTGGTAACGCTTACCCCCGCCCCCCTGCAGTCGGTGTTCTTCGCCGACTCCGGCTCGGTATCGGTGGAAGTGGCCCTGAAGATGGCCATCCAGTATTGGCATGCCAGAAATCAGGCCGACAAACAGCGATTCCTCACCATCCGGGGCGGCTATCACGGCGACACCTTTGGCGCCATGTCCGTTTGTGACCCGATAACCGGCATGCACGGCCTGTTCTCCACCGTATTGGCAAAACAGTACTTCGTAGCCTCACCGAAATGCCGCTACGGGGAGCCCTGTTCTGACAGTGATATTGCGCCGCTGGAACAACAACTGGCCGCAGAGCACCGACGGATAGCGGCGGTTATCATGGAGCCCATCGTCCAGGGCGCGGGAGGAATGAGATTCTATTCGGCGGCCTATCTGCAACGAGTGAGAGAGCTGTGCGATCGCTATGAGGTGTTGCTGATCCTGGATGAAATCGCTACCGGCTTCGGCCGCACCGGCCGGCTGTTTGCCTGCGAGCACGCGGATATTTCCCCCGACATAATGTGTCTGGGCAAGGCCCTCACCGGTGGCTACCTGACCCTGGCCGCGACCCTCACTACACGGCAGGTCAGCGAAACCATCGCCCAGGGGGACCCGGGACTGTTTATGCACGGCCCGACCTTCATGGCCAATCCCCTGGCCTGCGCGGCCGGTCTGGCCAGCCTGCAGTTGTTAACCGAATCCCCCTGGCAGCAGCGCGTCAGCCGTATCGAACAGGCGCTTCGTACCGGACTCGAACCCTGCGCAGAGTTCCGACAGGTTGAAGAGGTTCGGGTATTGGGCGCCATCGGCGTCGCGGAGTTGAAACAGCCAGTGGACATGAAGTCCATTCAGCCCCGGTTTGTCGAGGCCGGGGTATGGGTACGTCCCTTTGGGCGGCTAGTCTATCTGATGCCGCCCTACATTATCGAGCCGCCGGATCTGAAAACGCTGACGGATGCGGTGACCCGCATCGTCGCGACACTGTGACCAGGAATACCCTCGCCCTGCACTACGGCTGGATCATCGTATTCGCCGGGATGCTGGCTATATTCGCCGCCCTTGGCCTGGGCAGGTTCGCGCTGGGCATGCTGCTTCCCTCCATGGGATCAGGACTGCCCCTGAGTTATGACCAGATGGGCTATGTCAGTACCGGAAATTTCGTGGGCTATCTGTTGGCGGTATTGATCTCGGGTCATGGCGTCAGGCGGCTCGGGTCCCGCCGTATCATCATCGCTGGACTGCTGCTGTCGGGCTGCTCGATGCTGCTGGTAGGCACGGTGGACAGTTTTCCGGCTGTACTCTTTCTCTATTTCCTCACCGGCATTGGCAGTGGTGCAACCAACATCCCCATCATGGGCCTGGTCTCCCACTGGTTCTATGGCAACAAGCGGGGAAAGGCGGCCGGTCTCATGGTCATAGGCAGCGGTTTTGCCATCATGTTCAGCGGCCTCCTTATTCCATCCATAAACCTCTATTTCGGGGATCAGGGTTGGCGGATCAGCTGGTGGATACTGGGGCTGATCACCCTCGTCATCACTCTTATCTGTGCCCTGCTGCTGAAAGATGAGCCTTCGGAACTGGGACTTTCACCGGTCGGAAAGGCACCGCCTCCCCGCGGGCAGGGGCCCGAAGCCGGTGGTAGGCTTCATCTTGACTCCGGGCCCCTGCTGCACCTGGGGCTGATCTACTTCCTGTTCGGCTTCACCTACGTCATCTTCGCCACCTTCATCGTGACCACGCTGGTGGCAGAACACGGAATGTCGGAGAGCAGTGCCGGCAGGGTATGGTTTTGGGTCGGTGCCTTCAGCCTGTTTTCAGGCCCGGCGTTCGGCGCCCTGTCAGACCGCTTTGGACGAGCCAATGGACTGATGCTGGTGTTCGCCCTGCAGGGAACTGCCTATCTGCTGATCGCGCTGCCCCTGTCCCTGGAATTCGTCTATCTTTCAATCCTGCTGTTTGGCATCTGTGCCTGGAGCATTCCCTCTATCATGGCCGCTGCGGTGGGTGATTATCTCGGGCCGTCCCGGGCCGCTGCTGCTTTCGGCACCATCACCCTGTTCTTTGCCGTTGGACAGATTACCGGACCTGCGCTGGCGGGCCTGATGGCCGAACGGAGCGGCAGCTTCACATCCGCCTATTTGCTGGCAACCGCGCTCGCGGCCTTAGCAATGCTGCTGACCAGGGCGCTGAAATCGGTGCGCGGGGCGCACCCTGCCAGCCCCCGCTAACTGCACTCTCGGTACGAAACGGTTGATGTCGGTGCTTCAACCTGTCCCGCCACCGCCCCTGGGCAAGTGTACACAGACCTCGAGGCCGCCCAGTTGTGACGAACGACCGAACTGCATCTCGCCACCGTAAAGTTTGACGATATCCTTGGCGATCGCCAGTCCCAGGCCGTGACCTTCAACGGTCTCGTCCAGGCGGGTGCCACGTCGGGTCATCCGCTCCAGCTCCTGGTCCGACAGCCCGCTGCCGTCATCCTCCACCCTGACCTGGATCTCGCTGTTCGCCGAAACGATGCAACGCACGTTTGAGGCAGCCCACTTACAGGCGTTATCCAGCAGATTTCCCAGCAGTTCCAGCATATCCTCCCGGTCGCCGAAGGCCGAGACCCCGGCTTCGACCTGGGCATCGATGTCCAAGTTACGCTCCCGGTGCACCTGCTGCAGCGCCCCGATCAGATCCGGTAGTTCGGATGCCGGATCGAAGCGCTGCCCGGACAGTCCCTTGCCCGCTAGGCGAGCCCGTTTCAGCTCCCTTTCCATCAGCTGCCGAATACGCTCCGCCTGGGCCCGAGCCTGCTGCCTCGGGGGGCCGGCATCTGAAGATTGGCCGTCCAGATACTGGGTCAGCAGATTGAGCGGGCTCTTCAGGGCATGGGCGAGATTACCCAGGGCGTTGCGGGAGCGTTCCAATCGCTGAGACAAAAGCCCCAGCAGATGGTTGAATTCCTGAACCAGGGGCAGAATCTCCGTCGGCACCTGCTCCGAGAGTCTGATGGTTTCACCCTGCTCTAGGCGCCGGATATCCTCACGCACCGGCTCCAAACGTCGGAAGGAACGCCTGACCAGCAGGCGCTGCACCGCCAGCAGGCTCAACAGACCGGCCAGCGCCAACAGTGCAAAATCACGCTTGAAGCGGTTTCTCCGCTCCTGCAGCGGGGTCAGATCCTCTGCCACCGCCAGAGTAAGTCCCCGCCCCTGCTTGCGAAACCCCTTGATCAGAACCAGCAACTGCTGTCCGACCGGCCCGGTGACCCGCATTCGCCGACGCTCCCCCGGTTGCAGCGGAGAAACCGGCAGGGACTGATCCCACAGGGAACGGGAACTGAGCTGACTGCCGTTATCCAGCAGGATCAGAAAATAGTGCCCCGAAAACGGCTGGCTATAAACCTGGCTCACTCGGTGACGACGCATCCGGGGACGATCTTCTGCGGGATTCAGGGCCCCAAGCAGGCTCTCCATGTCGTGTTCCAACCGGGAGGCGATGAAATCCTCCGTAAGCTCTCGCACCGACTGGTTACCCACCGTCCACAACAGACCCATCAGCACCACCAGGGAGATGACCAGCCCCAGCTGCAGCCGCCGCTCCAGGGAGTTCATTCCTTCGCCGCCACAAATAGGTACCCCTGTCCGCGACGGGTCTCTATACAACCCTTGCCGAGCTTATCCCGCAGACGGCGCACATAGACCTCGATCAGGTTGCTGTCGCGATCGAAATCCTGCTCATACACATGCTCGGTAAGCCGGGTCTTGGAGAGGATTCTGCCGGGATTGAGCATGAAATAACGCAACAGCCGGAATTCGGTACCTGTAAGGTCCAGCAGCTCGCCGCCGGGCAACCGCACCTGCTGCCGCTCCTCGTCCAGTTCCAATCCGCCAGCCCCCAGCAGCGGGCCGGGCATGTCGTGGCTGCGACGCATCAGGGCCTGAATCCGGGCCACCAGTTCCTCCGCATGGAACGGCTTACCCAGGTAATCGTCGGCACCGGTCTTGAAGCCATCCACCCGTTCATGCCAAGCATCCCGGGCGGTTAGGATAATCACCGGCACCCGGTTCCCCTGGCCCCGCCAGTTGCTAAGCACCTCGAGCCCCGGCCGCTGGGGCAACCCCAGATCAAGGACGACGACGTCGTAGGGCTCTACCTCTCCGAGATATTGCGCATCCACTCCATTGACGGCCAGATCCACGGCAAAGCCCTGCCGTTCCAGCTCCTTCTGCAGCGATCCGGCCAGCAGATGATCGTCCTCCACCAGCAACAGCCGCACCAATCAATCCTCCCGTTCTGACTTCAAAAGCCTGCCGTTGACCGCGTCGATCTCCACTTCCCACACCTGGCCAGACGGACCCAGAATCTCGATTTCGTAGATATAACCATCGGATTCCCGCTCCAGTTCCACCTCCAGCACGCGGCCCGGATGCTGCCTGCCGACTATTTCCAGGATGGTCTCGAGGGGCAGGATCTGCCCCGTCTGTCGCAGGCGCCGCGCATCCATGTGATCGTCATCGGCGATTGCGCCGAACAGCACTGCCAGTAAAACAACCAATAGCGCAACGGGTCCCCACCGCGTCATGCCCCTAGTCGTCCCAGCGGCCGTAACCGGGTATCCGGACCTGGTGCTCATCAAAAGAACCCTCCATGGCCCGAGTATGGCAGGCCTCGCAGTTGCTGAAAGATCCTACCTGGGGATTGTCCTGCACCATCCGCCGGGTGAGATCGTCATGCTCGCGCCGGAAAAAGCGAGTCTCGGTGATTCTGATTGGCCCTTGCCGGCCCTGCAAGGCAGCCAGGCTGCGATTGGCCACTCCGTCGCTGACCGCCCCAGCCGCATTTGCGCGCAGATAGTTGCCGATCTGGCGGGCATCCTCCGCTGGTAGTTCCGCATTCTCCCCGAAATGATCTTCAAGGCCGGACATCACCCGCTCCCAGGACTGGGCCGGAAGGAACCCGGGTTGATAGGGAAAGTGGCAGCTGCCGCACTCATCCACATACTGCTGCTGGAGCGCAGAAACGACCCCTGGTTTGGCATCCCGGGACCAGCGTTTGCGGTGATCATCATCATCGGAATCCTGGTCATCATCACTCAGGGCGAGACCCGCGCTGCCGAGCAGGGCCAGAGCCAACAGAATCAAAATTATTGTAGCCGTCTTATTCATTTCGGATCATCCTATGTTTTAACGTTTATCGGGAATTCAGCGACTGCGCAGAAACGCCAGCAGGTCTCCCTGCTCCCGGGGCGTGCACTCACGACCCAGGGTCCACTTGCAGTTTCGCTTGAACCATTTCGCAATCTTGCGGTTGTCTGTCAGCCGTTCCGGATTGACGGAGGGGGCCATTGGCGCGATGGGCTTGCCTGTCTTTGCATGCTTGCCGCCCTGCCTCGGATCACTGGTATGGCAACTGGCACAGCGACGCTCCTGACCGCTGCCGGTGTCGACGAATGTACGGTTCCAGAACTCCTCACCCGCGGCAGCACTGAATCCGTCGGCCTGAGCCACCAGCGGCAGCAGAAAAATGCCGATCATTAGCGGTAATTTGATCATCTGTTTACACCTCCTCAAGACAATTTGTGGCCGGTAATCATGGCCCGCACCAGATTTTCCTTATGCAGCAGGCTGCCGAGCAGCACGCCAGCAACGTGAACCAGGATCAGAAACAGGGTGAAATTGGCAGCAAACTCATGCACCTCCTCCATCGCCTCCTTTCCCATGCCGACCAGCCCCGCCGCCCATCCCGCCAAGGGGCCGTATCCTTCTGCTCCATAGGCACCCAGTCCGGTCAGCGTGGTGAGCAAAAGACTGAACAACAGCAGCACAATCATGGCGCCACCGGCTGGATTGTGACCGATATAACGGCGGGCGTTGAGGCTTACCAATCCCTTGAGGTAGGCCATCACCTCCGACGGGCGACGGACAAAATCGGAAAAACGGGCGTAGCGCGGTCCGATAAATCCCCAAATCAACCGAAACGCCAGCAGGCCCATCACCGTGTAACCGGCATAGACATGAAGGCTCATCCAGTCATCTTCGCTCAGATAGGCCAGGACAAAGGCGGTCACCAACCCCCAGTGAAACAGACGGACCAAAGGGTCCCAGACTTTGACATGCGTTTGGTCGCTCATTACCTCAACCTCTGCGATTGGAATTCAGTGCAGAGTCTAGAGGCGGAAGATGAATTCAACCTGAAAGGAGCAGAGCAAGGGCGAGGCGGGGACACCCAGCCGAATGGACTAGTCTTTTTGCTCCAGTAGCGGCGGAAACTGCTGCAGGATGGCACCAACCGTATTTTCCACCGATTCGGTGATTTCCTGGGGGCTGCGTCCCTGCTCCACGTACGACTGCCCGGTACCGCGCCAGAACAGCCGCTTTTGTGCCGGGGTAAGAAAGTCGATGATCAGGGTACCCACCTCGTACTCGTAGATCTGTGTGGTGGAAAACCCTCCGCCCCAGGGAGCGTAAAGACCATAGTAGGGATCACCCCAGTAACGGGAGTAAAAGTAATTGATGGTTTCAGCGCGCATCTTTTCGTCAATCGCCCCGAACCAGGCAACGAAAAAGTCGGGGCGGCCATCCTGCTTCTTCACCAATCCCTTCGACTCCAATGCCCTCTCCACGGCGGCAACCACCCGGTCCTTGAACAGGTCATTGTCGATGCGGATATCAGCACTGGGAGGGGATGCCGGTTCGAGCCAGGCGTAGCTCTGCAACTGGCTGAAGTCGAAATCCAGCCGGTAGTCAGCGTCGACCCGAATGAGCGATCCACAGCCACTCAGCAGAAACAAGTTGAGCATCAGGGTCGGCAGCAGGGTTCGCAGTAACATCGTGTCCTCAAGCCCGGATAAACGATATGTTAAACAAAAGCCTGGACCCACCCCACCAAACAGGCCAAACCACCCCGTGAAGCGTAACCTCGACCCCGTCTCACATCAGCGGGCGCTCTTGCCCTTGAGCAGCGCCTCGGGATGGCGCTCCAGGTAATCCGCCATGTTTCGGATCGAGCGGATTGCGGCCTGGAGTTCCTCCAGGGTCCGCACCAGCTGTCCGCCCAGGGGTCCGCTGCCGGAGGCCGCCGCATCGAGGGATTCGACCAGATGCTGGGTATCCTGGCTGGCCTGGGTGACCGCGGTCATCAGGGTGCCGGCCTTACCGTCCATGATGACGAGCAGGCTGTCGAGCCGGGCGAGGGCGGAGTCGAGGGAGGTCAGCGTCCGCTTTAACTCAGCATTGTTGACCAGCCGGCTGGCCCCGGCGGTGGCCTGCTCCAGATTGCTGCCGATCTCTTCAATCGGGAGTTTTTCCAGTTTTGAAAGGATCCTGGCGACACTGTCGGTCAGCGCCTCCAGCTTACCGGAGACCGTTGGGAAGACCGGTGTGCCCTCGAAATACGTGATTTCCGCCGGCGCCGCGTCCTCGACGATATCGAGTTCCACAAACAGTTGTCCGGTCAACAGATTGCCGGTCTGCAACCTGGCCCGAAGTCCACGTTCGACCCAGATCTCCATACGGTCCGCCTTGCCGGCATCCGGTGGCATCGTCTCGTCCGGATAAAAAGGAATCCTTTGCGGTTCCAGATCCATCTTGACCGCAATAAAGGTGTTGCCATTTTCTGCATCGGGATGGAATCCGATCTCCTTCACCGTACCTAGACGGATGCCCCGGTACTCCACTGGGGCGCCTACGGAAAGGCCGCGCACGCTGTCCGTGAAATGGAGCAGATAGGGCACGGTGATCGTGATCTCCCGTTGTTCGCTCGCTTCCCGATCCTCGAACAGGGTGAACTGGGTACCCGCCGGCGCCGGCTCGCCGACCTCAGCCTCGCGGGGTGTTTCAAACGCGATACCACCGGCAAGGATGGATGTCATCGACCCGGTGTTCACCTTCAACCCCTGGGTGCTGAGTTCCACATCCACCCCCGACGCGTTCCAGAAACGGGTTCCCTTCCGCACATATTGGTTATGGGGGGCGTGTATGAAAATCTCTATTTCTACATAGCTGTGGTCATCCGCCAGTTGGTGTTTGGTCACTTCACCGACATTGATCTGGCGAAACAGCACCGGGGATCCCTGGCTGAGCGAACCGAGATCCGGTGATTTCAGCCTGTAGCGGGAACCCGGCGTGTTGGAAAAGACATTGGGGGGCGCTTCCAGTCCTACATGATCGCGCTTGAACTCCCCCTTTTCCGCCAGGTCCACCCCGATATAGGCACCGCTGAGCAGGGTGCCGATGCCACTCACTCCGCCGGCGCCAATACGGGGACGGACCACCCAGAATTTGATGTTCTTCGTCATCCAGGGCTTGGCCTCGGGGACCATCTCGATGGTGAGAAGGACGCCGGTACCATCTTCTTTGATATCCACACTCTGGACTACCCCGACCTGCACATCTAAATATTTGACCTTGGTCTTATTTTCCTCGATCCCTTCTGCGGTGTTGAAGCTGATGACGATAGTCGGGCCGGTTTCCTGCAGGGTCTTGTAGACCAGCCAGCCGCCGATCAACACGGCCACCAGTGGCAGCAACCATACAATAGAGATTCCTTTCTTTCCTTCCTCCAACTCCGCTTCCGGCAGGGCATTGAATCGGGTTTGCTCTTCACTCATGATCTTTCAGCTGCTCCTGATGATCCCAGATCAATCTGGGGTCGAACGACATGGCGGCAATCATGGTCAGGATGACCACCGCGGAAAATGCCAGGGCGCCAAACCCCGGATCTATCTCGGCCAGGTTGCCCAGGTGCACCAGCGCCACCATCAGGGCGACTACGAAGACATCCACCATTGACCAGCGCCCCACCAGTTCCGTGAGCCGGTAAAGAATGGTTCGCTCCCGATGGCGCACCAGGCTGTGCCTCTGCACGGAAAAGAGCAGATAAGCGAGGGCGATCATCTTGAGCAGCGGGACTATGACACTGGCGATGAAGATTATCAGCGCCAGCGGCCAGTCGCCGTGCTTCAGGAAGTACACGACCCCGCTCATAATGGTGTCTCCCTGGGTGTTTCCCAGGGAGGTGGCATACATCACGGGCAGGGCATTCGCCGGTATATACATCAAGACCGCGGTGATGAGCAGGGCCCAGGAACGCACAATGCTGTTCGGTTTGCGGAAATGGAGCGCCGAACCGCAGCGCGGACAGTGCAGCCCGTGCCCTGGTTTGGCCCTGACCACCAGGCCACAGACATGGCATCCCATGAGGCCCTGTTCGGCGGCACGGTAGCCCCGACAACTCATGTCCGCCACTCCAGTCGATCCCACAGCAGGTGGGGCTCAAGCCGCGCCGTGGCGGCGGCGAAAAAGAAGATCAGGGCGGTATAGGCGTAGAGTCCGGGGCCGAAGACCACATCCGCCATACCCATTAACTTGACCAGTGACACCAGGACACCCAGCATGAAGACATCCAGCATTCCCCATGGCTGTATCCTGCTGATCCAGATCAGGGCGGTGCGGAGGAAAGGGAGCCGCAATCCAAGGCGCAGAGAAATCAACACATAGAGGATGAGCAGCATGATCATGGCCGGCCCGGCCACGCTGGTCACGCCGACCACGGCCGCCAACGCGGTCATGTCCGCCTGGTGGAGGGCCCAGGCGGCACCAGAGAGAGTGGTCTGCTGGGTCTGACCGGCAATATGCAGGGTGACCAGTGGAAAGGCGTTCGCAACCAGGAAAAGGATCAGCGAGCTGATGGTGAGGGCGAGGGGCGTATCTATACCCCCCCGGGGATTGGCGTAGAGGCGTCCGCCACAGCAGACACAACGCGCAACATGGCCGGGTGGCAGCCTGCTTACCTGCTGCAGGGCATCACACTCGTGACAGGCGATCATATCGGCGGCGTTTGTTATTTCCATCAGCGGTTTTTCTTCAAAGCTACGACACCAATACGCTTAAAAATTCATAACTATAACTTGGGACTTCGAACGACCCTGCCCTGGCATCCCTGATCGATCGGATATGGATCACCCTGTTTTGTATAAAGCAAACCTCGAACTATATTAAGCTTCTATAATTAAAATTGATTTCTGGTCGTAAGACTAGCAGGAGCTCGAACAATGAACAAATGCACTGCATTATTGTGTGCAACCCTCCTCTGTCTAGCCCAGACGAACACAACCCTTTCGGACAAAGCTATTGATACGAGCAGCCCGGACAATTCGCGCAATACTGTGCAGGCGGGATCCGACAGCTCGCGCGACAAACGACCCACCAACACTCAGGAAACCGACCGTCGTTATCAGGATGAAGAGATCCGGAATGCTGAGCCACCGCCGGTGCGGGTACGTAATCAACCGAACCCTGGCCCCCGCTGAAAGAATCCAGCAAATAGCAATGGCACTGACTTAAGCCAAGAAAACCGTCATTCCGGGCGGAACGAAGTGGAGACCCGGAGCAGTGGTGCAGGGAAGCACCGTTCACGAACCTAAGGATGGAATCCAGTTTGCTCAAATTCCGCACATTCTGGATTCCCGCTACCGGATCAAGTCCGGCACAGGCTCCGCGGGAATGACGCTATTACCACTCATTTTGGCTAAAAAGTCAGTGCCATTCCAGCTAATAGTGCTGAAGCAAACCGTCGGGATTAATCTGCCCCCCCGCACGGCTACGACCCCCTCCAAGTCAGGAGCATGAGCGGGATTTAGAAACCTGATTGACAGTTGTCATGGACCCGGTCAGCTCACTGTTTTATAAGGGTCAGTGGTATGCACCAGAATGGAGAATACCCAGCCGAGTTCAATCAGACACGCCAAAAAAGAAGTAACAGTCAACTGTGTCCAGCACCGTCTTTGGCGGGTGGATTCTCAATGCATGCCATCAACGGTTATTCTGAATATATGGAGGATTCATCGTGAGAACAAGACTCAATCTTATTGCAGGTATATTTACCGCCGCTGCCCTGGCGACCGGCGCCGGAACAGTCTTCGCCAGCAGCCAGGAGGACGATGGAAATTTCTGCATGGATGTAGAAATCGAACCCTTTCACCTGATGCCCGATGGCTCCTGTACGGTCAGAGACTATTTTGACGGCGAACTGCAGGAGATGTTCTATCCCTTTACCGAAAAGGATCACCTCTTCAACTGCGAGGTCTTTGGTCCCGCAATACCTATGCCATTCGGTGATGTACCCGCCTCCGTCGCCACTCCCTCTGAAGCCCCGATTGTTGGCACCATCGGGGGATATCCGTTCGAGGCCGATCTGATGTGCGCCAGCCTCACCAACTGGTACCAGGAGTGGTGCCCCGACCCTAGTGTCCCAGAAAAGTGCTTTCAAATGATGCAACCCTTCATGGGTTTCGATCAGCCGTACCCGAGAGTCACGGAGGTTTCCCTGTTTGACGGCGCGGTCACTGTGCAAAAAGGCAAAAACAAGACCATTCCCCTTGTGATGGCAACCCGCGCCTCGGGTATCACCCATGTCGAAGACCTGTCAGCACCCCTGGTAGGTGCTTCATTCACCCATGACCTGCTCGGCATGGTGACCTATGACGCTGATGATGAAGATGAGCTGGAACTGAAGACCCTGGACGGCAGTGTCGATCTGCTGCTGCAGGGCCATATCTTTTTCCCTGGCCCTGTCTCTGACGATGATAAGGCAGCAAGGGTCAAAGGCACCATCTGCAGCAAGGATCTCTACAAGATGCTCAATGGAAAAGGCAAAAAAAAGGGGCGGGATGACGACTGATTCATCCGTACCCAAGTCCACTTTACGTTAAAACTAAAGGGGGGCTGATACCCCCCCTTTTTTTAACCCGGCAAGTGTATAGACAACTTTTTTGTCATTCTGACGCAAGCCAGAACCCATCAGATATATATAAATTACGGCCTACACTGAAATCATTCCTATTCCATTGCCGGGAAAATAACCCTGCAGCGATCGGTTAGGGAATCTCGGATTTAATCGTCATTCCGGACGAAGCGTAGCGTAGATCCGGAGCAGTGGTGCAGGGATGCACCGGTTACGGACCTAAGGATGGAATCCATTATGTGTATTCAATAGCTTACTGGATCCCGGCCTGCGCCGGGATGACGGAGTACGAATAAATCAGAGGTTACCTTAGTGGATCCCGGCCTGCGCCGGGATGACACAATGGAAATGAATTATAGTTTCCTTAGGCCAACCCGTGGCGCGCCACATTCTCATCCTCCTGCTTCTTAAACTGCAGGAAGCGGGGCAGGAATTTGTCCCATTCGATGATATGGGCGTCGAGTTCGGGTCCATCGATACAGGCATGCTTACGGACCATTTTGCCATCGAGCTTCACCGGCACCATACAGGCGCCGCACATGCCGGTGGCATCCACCATGATGGAGTTGAGGCTGGCGACTGTCTTCACACCATAGGGCTTGGTCAGATCACTGACCGCCTGCATCATCATCGGCGGCCCGATGGTTACCACCTCGCCGATCGGGCGACCGGTGCCGGCCTTCATCTGCTCCAGCATCTCCCCCAGGGGAGCGGTGACAAAACCGCCGATGCCGAAACTCCCGTCATTGGTGGTGTAGATGACATCCAGAAGATCTGGGTACTCGGCCTGCAGCAACCCGATACGCTGATCCTCCCCGGCCCAGAACATCAACTCCTTGGTGCGGAAACCGGAGATCAGGGTGACGTGGTTCCCCATGCGGAGGTGCTCGCGCATGATCGGATAGACCGGCGGCAGACCAACGCCACCGGCGGTGAACACCACCGTCTCACCCTGCTCATAACGGTGCAGCTGACTGGGTAGACCGAGAGGCCCGGCAATGCCGGTGAAGACATCCCCCACCTCCATCCTGTTCATCATCATGGAACTGCTGCCCAAACCCTGAATGACCAGGTCGATGGTGCCCTGCTCCACATCCCAATCCGCCAGGGTCAGCGGGATAAGCTCGCCCTTCTCCCAGGCCAGCACCCGAACGAACTGACCCGCCTTGGCCGCCTTGGCGACCAGTGGAGAGTGCACGACGAATTCGACGATGCCTTCCGCCAGCTCGATTTTTTCGACAATCTTCTGGGGAGTCTGCCCCTTTTCCGTATAGCGCTCGGCGCTGGCCACCAGAGATTTGATCTCGCTCAGGGAGAAGGGGATCTCACCCGCGATCTCACGGGCCGCCGCCTGACCATCTCCAGCCGCCTTGATGGCGGTGGAGCCGCCGCGGTTGGCGTCGCCGCCGGTGAACACCCCGTCCACCGAGGTCTCATGGGTACCGGACTTGATCTCGATGGTGCCCCATTTGCTGGTCTTGAGTTCGGGCTCCGCATCCTTGACGATGGGATTCGAGGAATTACCCAGCGCCATGATCACCAGATCCACCCGCATCTCCTCGGTTTTTCCGGTGGCGAGAGGACGTCGACGGCCCGATGCATCCGGCTCACCCAATTCCATGATATCGAGCATCGTATGGGTTACAAAGTGGGTTTTGTCATTACCGATGAACTCCTGGGGCGCCCGCAGTACCTTGAGCTGAATACCCTCTTCCAGGGCATGGTGCAGCTCTTCCACCCGCACCGGCATCTCGTCCTGGGTACGACGATAGACAATGGTGACATTCCCCCCCAACCGGCAGGCGGTGCGCGCCGCATCCATGGCGGTATTGCCGCCGCCGATGACGATCACCTGTTTACCCTTGGTCTCCGGCAGCGGGGTCTCATACCCCTCCTCGTGCGCCTTCATCAGATTGACCCGGGTCAGAAATTCATTGGCCGAAAGGATGCCGAGCAGGTGCTCGCCGGGGACGTTCATGAAACGGGGCAGACCGGCGCCCGTGCCGATGAAGATTTTCCAGAATCCAGCCCGCTTGAGCGATTCCAGGGTAGCGGTCTTGCCGACGATAAAGTTGGTAACGAATTTGCCGCCCATCTGTTTGATCTTCTTGACCACGTCATCGATCAACTCATTGGGAAGACGGAACTCCGGTATGCCATAACGCAGGACCCCACCAAGCTGATGGAAGGCCTCGAACACGGTCACCGGGTAACCCTCTTTGGCCAGCAGATAGGCATTGATCATACCCGCGGGGCCAGAGCCCACCACCGCGATCGGAGGCCTGTCCGCCTTGGCCCAGGGATTGGTGAAATCAGGCATCTCGAAGTTGGCATCCGGATTGAGCACCTTTTCGCTCTGCGGCAGATACCACTCCAACTGGCCAATCTCGATGGGGCGCTCGTTATGGGTGCAGACCCCCTGACACTGAATCTCCTGGGGACAGACCCGACCGGTGACATTGGGCAGGGGATTGGATTCCTTAATCAGCTGGAAGGCCTGTTCGAACTTGCCTTCTCCCATCAGGTGCAGCATCTCGGGGATATGGATCTTGACCGGGCAGCCGCCGGTGTTTTCTCCCCTATCCATCACCGGGAGACCGAGCTCGCAGGGGCGGTCGTCGCACTGCTTGTCGCGCAGCACCTCCAACCAGACCAGTAGTTCCACCTCGCGGTAGCTGTAGCCAAGCCCCATGTAGCCCAGGTATCCCTGGTTGACCAGGTCGAAGTCCTTGGCCCGTTCGTGCGGTGGACGGATGTAGGGAGGAATACTGTTGCGGCCGGGCCAATCCTCGGAGAGCCCCTTGAACATCGGATAGCGGTCTGCGAGATAGTGGTCTAAGGCACGTACGAATTTGCGTTTGAATTTGAGCGGAATATTCCAGAGAAAGCGCAGCAGCAGGGTGCCCATGTCGCCGCCCTTGAGGAGCAGACTCCACAGGATATGGGTAAAGTCCTCTCCCAGCTCTTCCTGCTGGAACTCCCAGGCGATGGCACTCATGCCCTCGTTTATAAACACCTGATGAAAGAACTGCGGGTCATTCACCAGACGCTTCTGCAGCAGTCCGACCTGTTTCTGAAACAGCGCGACCGACTCGCTGTGTTCCAACTCCCTGATTTCCTGGCTGGCATCCTCGATATGGTGCCGGCTGGACTCGATCTCCATACTCGCCTGGTAGTAGCGTGCTACGTCCTCTCGATGATAGGCGCAGGAGGGATTAGGGTTGGTACTGCTTCCTGCCACTGGGGGCTGCTCTTCAATAGATTGCGACATGTTGTTGCCTCTTGATTTCGTTCATAACCCGGAAGCTCC
Organism: uncultured Gammaproteobacteria bacterium; assembly: GCA_963820955.1. Lineage (GTDB taxonomy): Bacteria > Pseudomonadota > Gammaproteobacteria > Chromatiales > Chromatiaceae. The sequence goes on from CAWGCA010000053.1 coordinate 36,223, forward strand.
CTTCCGGGCTGAGAAACTCCGCCATTCAATCACCAGTGAGGACGCCGCTGAGACGCCGGTTCGCATCCCAGAGGCTGTTCCTGCGGGGCACCAAGGGACACAACCAGCATTGAATCTGTGCTTGGTTGTAAATCTACCGGGGCTTGCCTGACCAATTACCCCATCCCAAGCCTCGCTGGTTATCCCTCTTAGCCGGGCTGATGAAATCGAATAATCTCCGCGTCACAGTCGTCAGCCACCCGGGACGCGCGGTGCACCAGCTCCTGGGTGATTTCGATCTTTTCGAACACACCCGGTATCACCCGACTCACCTCCTTGGGTTTGCCGTCGACCATGATCTTGGTTTTCTCGAACAGCTCACTCAGATCCTGGTAACAGGTCTTACAGTTGGTGCACTTGGGCATATCGTCGTCGGTGATCTCGACCAGCACCTGGTCTACGCCACCACCGAAGTGAGCCTGGGCCGCGACAGCGGTCTCGGCTGCAGTGATCTCAGAAAGCGGCACTGTCGGCGCACTCCCCGCCGTTGGAGCACCCGATGCGGACGCCAGCTCGGCCATACCCCTGGCAATCGAATCGATAGAAGATTCTCTGTCGATGCTCGACTGCTGACACTTCTGCTGCCACTGATCCAGTTCCTGGCGATGGCTTTCGTGCAGACGATCGATATGCAGGCCACTGAGATATTCCAACATACGCCAGTTTCTGCGCCGTTCCTCGGTCAAATCAATAATGGCAGAAGAGACCGCCAGCTTGATCAATTTTTTATCGCCGTCCGTAGACCAGACAAAGGGCGTCTTACCGTGGCGCTCCTCCTTCTTCAGCTGGATATACTGCGCGACCGGCACGGGTTCGCCAGTGCCATTGAGTTTGCGGAAATGCTTTTTGAACCTGCCTTCGTCGAGCGCAAAGTCCGCTGGCGTAAAAGGAATCTCCATCAGTTGGGCATTTCCATCCTGATCCACATACTCCAGCGAGGTAGTGATCCAGTCTTTGCCGATCTCCGGATTTCCATCCAACGAGAAACGTTCGGCAAGGGTATCGCCACGACGCGGGTCATGCACGAAGACGGGGCTCATGCGGCTTTCCACCGCCAGGGTCGCCCGACGGCTGCCGGCGTCATCGGCAATACCGTGTTCTGACTGACAGGTCGTATAGGTGTCGAACAAGGCCGGTGATTCGTTGTAGGTAAGGAAATCCATGACGTTTTTCATGAAGTGGCTCTGCAGGGCCGCATTGGTCTGGATCACCAGTACCTTCGGATGGAAAGCGGCGATCAAACCCAGTTCTTTGCGATCTTCCTGTTTCCCGATATGGGCCACACCAAAACGAGTCAGGTCTGAATCCTGAGCGGTAAAACTGGCGGTAGAGGTCTGTCCGCCGGTATTGGAATAGGCCCCGGTATTGAGCACCACCACCTTAATCGGTGTATCGGTGACCAGCAGCCGTGAAAGGGCGCCGAACCCTATATCGTAGGTGGCACCATCACCCCCCATGCTGATCACGGCAGGCAACAGGGCAAGTTCCTCTGCGGAAAATTCATGCCAGCCAAAATACTGGAAGAATTTATCGTGGATTTCAGGGTTGTAATGGTCCTCCAAATCGAGCTTGGCCGTGCGCAGTGCGGCGAAATCATCGACCGCGCTGGCACAAAAACCTTCGAAGATACCCTTGGCCACAGGTGCAGCATCCTGAAACAGGCTGTTTACCCAGGGATCTGTATAAGGGTTGAACGGAAAGGTCGAGGCATACACACTGCTGCAGCCGGTTGCATTGGCGATCGCGGCGCTGGCCGGGCCATTACCGGTGGGACCACTTTCGAATTGATACAGACGCCGTTCGAGGGTTTTGATGGTCTCCTGCATGCGTGGCAACCGGGCCGGATCATGTTCGTCCGGTTGCACCTTGTCCATTTTAGCGTGCAGGTTGGCAATCAGGCCTTCCAACTGGCTAATGTGATCCTTGCGTTTTCGTTCATGTATCGCCTTGTTGGTGGCAGTCAGCATGCGAATCGCAGTCACTTCACCACAGCCTCGACAGGCGCCATGCCCGCCGGTCATGGCGTAGTAGTTGTCGTGGTCAAGAATCAGACGCTTGCTGTCACCGCCGGGCTGGATGGCGTTTTCAGTGAACCGAGGTGCCGTATTCGGCAGCTTACTGAGAAATTCGAAGGTCTGCTGCAACGATGCGAGAATCTGACTGTTCTGACGTTGGGCCGTCAGCGCACCGGGTCCACAGACATCCACGCATTCGAGACAGCCGCTGCATTTCCAGGGATCGATGTTGGCCGAGTAGAGTCCCCCGGTGCCGGGGACCGCCTTTTCCATGGCATCGAAAAAGGGTCTTGTCTTGACCACCGGGAAAATACCCAGGGTATAGATCATATTTTCGAAACCGCGTTTCAGCGATACATTGGTGGTGTCGATATCGGCAACGGCCTCGGCGACGATCTCGTGAAACGGTTTTGGATCCTTGCTCGGTAGTTTCCGGTAGGCATCGCGAATCGACTTGGTCAATGGAAACACATGACTCGACATCAACTCCTTCTGCTGCGCGGTCACATCCAGTTTGCCGATGGCAGTCAGCAACAGATCATGGATCTCATGGACGGTATTTGGAATCGCCGCATCCGGGCAGACCACCGCGCACTCCATACAGCCGGTGCACAGATGAGCGGTGTATTTCGGCACATCGAGCCGGAACAGACCTTTGTCTCTCCAAGCAGCGCTTGCCACCGGCATGAACATACCGGTACCGGGCATCACCGGGGCCTCACCCAGGGTGCCGTTGCTGAAGTGATCGGTAAATATCTCGTTGTAATAAGTCCGATCAAACATTCCGTTGACTACGGCGTTACCCGTGGCCTTGACCATTGAGGCCGAGACCTCCACGCCAGGGCCGGTCTGCACCCGCACCAGTTGGTCCGCCTCCTTGAAGGCGCTGTCGTCATAATCGACCTTGAGGGTCGCTTCCAGACCTTCCCTGACCACCCTCATATTGCTTTCGACGACCGCTTCCCCCTTGGCACCGAACTTCTTCGTAACCTGCTGTTGAACCTTTTGCAGGATCGACTCCTGGGAGCCCCCCGCGGCTATCCGGTCCACATGACCACAGATGGCACCGATGAAGGCAATACCCATCATCCGGATTTCCAGATCCGGGGCCGGAGCATGCTTCTTGGCGACGCCGAAGGCATCGACAATGTAGAGATGGATCTTGTTATCTCGTATAGTCTTGCGGGCATGGGCCGGCAGCTCCTTCCAAACCTCCAGCGGGGTGTGGTGGGACTGCATGATAAGAGTACCGTCCTCGCTCAGGCCACGCAGCGGATTGGTATGGCTGAACACCTTGTGATCGGGAGATATGACGATCTCCACGTCTTCCAGTTCCGCATTCGTAATTTTGATCGGTTCCGGACTCAGGGTGATATAGAAATTGGTGGGTGCACCACTCTTCTCTGAGCCGTATTTGGGTGCGGATTTAGAGTGCAGACCCAGAACTCCCGCCAGAATGTCCGTGAGCAGTTTCCCGGTGGCGATGGTGCCGTAACCCCCGACTGAGTGAAAACGCAGGCGGAAGGCCTCGGCGGGCAGCAGACTCGGATTTTCTTTGGTCTCGAACGCCATGAATTCCGTTTCCGGATAGGTGGCGCGCAACCTGTCCTGCAATTCAGCGATCCTTGGCGAGGTATCCTTGGCGAAGAACTGGGAACCCAGATAAAAGAACGGCACATTCAGGGTGCTGTCCATGTTTTTGAAGGCCGCGATCAGGTGGCGTGGCTGCAGGTCGTGGGCACCCAGGCCGAATATGCCGGTGCTGATCTTCGGCAGACTGGTGATGGGTGGAATGCCCTGATGGCGAATCAGATCGCCGTTCTCGCGGGCCTTGAACAACGCCTGGGTCACCAGGTTGGTCAGCGCCGTCACCTCGGAGCGCTCGAGCACGGTGACCGCTTTTTTCCCGTCGAGTAACGCAACCAGATCGCCTTCCGGGAAGGGTTGCAGCAACTTGATCGAGACCACGCCCACCTTCTTGCCCTGCCGACGCAGATAACTGGCCACCGCCTCGGCGTCATCGGTGACAGACCCGAGCCCCACGATGACATGTTCGGCATCGTCGGTAAGATAGCCGTGGACCGGGCTGTAAAAACGCCCGGTAAGTGCCCCATACTCCGCCATCGCCTGCTTGACGAAGCGCGGCACTTCATTGACAAAGTGGGTTTTGTGGTCCACCGTGCCGGCCTGAAAGTCGGGCTGGTTCTGCACCCCGCCTGAAAGGCCCGGATTGTGTACATCGACCATCGCAGGCACCAGCTGGCGAGTTCCCTTTTCGAAGGCATTGAGCCACTGCCGGCGCCATTGGCCATGCAACTCTTCCGGCACCCAGGACAAGGTCTCCCCGATCATTGTGCCTTCGTTATCCGACTCGACCTGTTCCGCCCGGTTTTCGAGAAATTCAACCAATGCGGTCAGATCTTCCGGCTGTATGTCGCCTTTGTGCTGTCGCAGGTACTGTTTCAGCTGATAGACGCGCCCCTTGGCGCCATACAGCATTTCCTGGGCAACCGTCGGCGCCTTGATCCGACTGGACGGATCGCCCAGAAACTCCTTCAACAGCGCCGGTTCCGGCATCAGGGCTTCGCTCTGCATGTGGCTGGTGGCAAAACCATCCATGGCATTGGTCACCGGAATCATGGACAGGGCACTCACCTTGTAGGCGATAGCGGCCAGGTCGGCGGCCTCCTGTGGATTGCTGCCGAATAATATCGTGTAACCGGACGGTAACAATGCGTAGACATCATCATGTCCCGCCATTACATTCAACGAGTGTCTGGAGACAACGCGGGCGGCAACCTGCAGTACGAAACCACCGATCTTTTTACCCACGGTCACATAGTGAGACTCCAGCCCATAGAGGATGCCCTGGCTCGAAGAGGCGTTGGAGATATAACGACCACCGGTCAGCGCCGCTCCCATGGCACCGCTTTGGGCCGAATGCTCACCCTCCGGTTCGAAGAAGAACGGATGCTTGCCCCAGACATTGCAACCGCCTCTGGCGCGAAAGGCCTCGAATAGCTCAGAGATCTCGGTGGACGGTGTGATCGGGTAACCGATCACACCGCCGCACACCTGCCCCATCACGTGGGCGACGGCGCCATTGCCGTGAATAACTGTTTCGATGCCAGGGTATTTGTAGCTCTTCCGTTCCTGGGTGGTGGACATTTCCTGGGAATTCACTGTGCCGGAAAGCGGTTCGACCTGTCCGTTTGAAAGTTCCTTGACTTGAGAGTGCGCCATCATTTTCCTCCCTAGCCGCACTCAATGCAGCTCGTTACATCTAAAAGCGGAATTATATGCAATAGCAGGGGGGGTTGCCAGGCTTACCGACTACTATTCGCCCTGCCAATTTCCCTTTAAAAATACAAGGTTAAGTAACTAAGCAGTGTTACAAAATTGTGACTAAACACACACTCTGCAAACACTAGAATTTCTCAGCGCAGGTGATGGAAAACCACCTAAAATATATCTGCCGAGCCTTCGATTTATTTGGTTCACCCATGGAAAGACAGAACACGGTTTGCGTCTCGACAACGTGTTTTGTGGCAAAAGCGTTCAACCTTTTGCACCTTATCTGAACGACATGATGTTAAAAACCAACCGTTGTTCATCGACGATAAGGGGCACACTGGATTATACCTGTTTCGATCAAGCTATAAGCGGCAACTCCCGGCGCAACTTTATACGCTGCGTCACCGGCTGTTTTGCCGTTGGATCTGCTGCTGGATATACGCCGTCGCTTCCGCGGGTAAATCGGATATCTCTATCTTCACCTCACCAGGGTCCACCGTCCCTTCCCGGAGCATGCTGTCTACCGCAAAATCGATCATCGGCTTCCAGTACTCCTGACCCATGGCAACACATGGAAACGACTCCATCTTTCCCGTCTGCACCAGGGTCAGCGTCTCGAACATCTCATCCAGTGTCCCGAAACCACCTGGCATAAATACGAAGCCAGATGAATATTTGACCAGCATCACCTTGCGCACGAAGAAATAGTCGAAAAGCAGCGTCCGGTCGAGATAGGGATTGGGCTGCTGTTCATGCGGCAATTCGATATTGCAGCCTATACTCAATCCCCCAGCCTCTCTGGCGCCCCGATTGGCCGCTTCCATGATTCCAGGGCCGCCGCCTGTTATCACGGCAAGACCGGTCTCGGCCAGTTCACGCCCCAGTTCCCGCGCCATATCATAATAGCGATGCCCGGGTTCAAACCGGGCGGATCCGAATACCGTCACCGCCGGCCCGATATCGTACAGGGCACGACAACCGGCAACGAACTCATTGAATACCTTGACCGCACGATCGAAATCCATCAGCAAATCATCAGGTCCGCGCAACAGGGCCAGGTCAGAGTACGAATCATTTCCCCGTGGTTGCTCGATTGCCATCTTTCTCCTCTCAACACATTCCGGAATCTTTGGAGTAAACCGCCTATTCAACAGCCTCGGTTACAGCCGCTTCGCGGGCATGCCCCCCGGCTCCGGTAATGGGTTACCGGCGCAGCAGTTTGCCGCTCAGGCCAACCAGTCCGCCTATCGTCAATCTCCCACTTCCTGGCACGGCTTCTGATCCTGGCCATCACCCTCCTGACAGAGCCTTATTTTGCCGCTCTGGCGCTGCTCGATGTTCTGGAAAGAGAGTCGGTACGCGGTATAGTACTTTAGAATATTGCGCACATAACGCACCGTCTCCTGGCCAACGGTACGCAGCGCGGCCAGCTCTACGTTACTAAACCAGCGATTGGCATCCAGCCCCATCTTGACCGCCCGCTCCCGCATCTGCCGTACCTTGGCGGGTCCCGCATTGTAGGCCGCCAAGGCAAAGTACGCCTGATCGTCACTGGCTATAGACGGATCGGAAAAATAGCGATCACGCACAAATGCCAGGTACTTCACCCCAGCATGGATATTCGGCTCCAGCTTGTCGATGCGTTTGATCCCGACCTGCTTGTCAGCGGCCGTGGACTTCTTGATCTGCATGATTCCAATAGCCCCCGACGGATTTTTCTTGGAGTGGTCCAGCCCGGACTCCTGATAGGCCTGGGCAACGATTTTCAACCAATCGAAGTCGTACTGTGCGGCATATTTCCGGAACAAAGCGGCGACGGCCTCAAACCGCTTTCGCCCTTTGGCCGAAGCCGGGTTCTCGATCCAACGGGCGTTCTGGTAATAGCGGCGAAACAGCATATTCCCCAGCAGTGTCCCCTTCTGGTGCTTTGCCACGAACTGGTTGAGGCTCTTAAGCAACTGGGGATTAGTCTTGCGCACCGCCCAGGCGATGTTGCCGTTGTCGTTGATTACTATGTCAGAGTTCACCTGGAGACCGGGGAGAACCCTCTTCCAGATTCCCGCAATGTGTTCATCCGCCACGGTAAATTCAATCACACCGGCATTAACCAACTCCAGCAGATCCTCCGTCTGCAGGTTCTCATCGACTTCCTGCACGACGATAGGGGCATGGCCTTGCTGTTGCAAGCGGCTGTTCGCCGCTGTCAGATGAGCGGCATAACTGCTGCCCCGCAACACATGCACCTGCCGCCCCGAGAGATCCTCTATAGCGGCCAAGGGCTGCGTTGCCGACCCTGTCACCAGCAGTTCCCGAACCCCCGGCAGATAGGGCCTGGAAAAGGCAACTTGCTTTGCTCTCTCGTCAGTGACGGTGAGGCCGGCCGCTATGATATCCCCCTTGCCTTCGTTCAGTAGCGGAATCAGGCGATCGAAGGGCACCGGGATGAAGACGAATTCGGTTCTGATCTGCTGCTTGGATACCCCCTTGTTGAGAAACTTTCGATATTCCTCCATCAGTTCGTATTCAAACCCGTGTGCCTGCGCCCCCTGCAGAAAATAGTTGGTTCGGTTATAGCTCACCAGGACCCGCAGAAAGCCCCGTTGCTTGATTCCATCCAGATCGCCCTGGAATGGCTCATTCAACAGCCTGGTCAGCGGTGCCTGCGCCGACGGCTCAACCGCGGCACCCGTCGCGCAGAGCGGCAACAGAAGCAGCAGCCAGCATGCAGACCACCGCCGGCGAAAACAATCCATACCCCCAAGCAGCATCCGCCGCCTGTGTTGCAATCGATCCTTTTTTCTGCACATATCTGCAGGCTAGCGCATCTTGCTTTCGGCGATCTCTTTCGCCGTACCGAAGTCGGTCTTTCCAGTGCCGAGCAGGGGCAGCTTGTCGATGTGTATGATAGTGGCCGGCACACTGAGCGCCGTCACGCCCTCGGCCTTGGCAAAGGCCGACAGTTCATCCCGTGAGGCCTTCTGGTTCTCGGTCAATAACACAAGCTGCTCGCCTTTTTTCTTGTCGGGCAGGTTAACCACCACATGACCGAAGCCCGGCCACACCTTGGCCGCCAGCGACTCCACCGCGGCCAGCGAAACCATCTCACCACCGATCTTGGCGAAGCGTTTCGCACGACCCTTGATGAACAGGTAGCCCTCCCCATCCAGTTCGACGATATCTCCGGTGTCATACCAGCCGTCCTGTGGCGGCTGCAGACGACCGGGGGCATCAGCCAGAAGGTAACCGCGCATGACGTTGGGGCCGTGTACCCAGAGCCGTCCACCCTCGTCGATGCCCGGCATTGCCTCCAGCCGGTGTTCGATACCCGGCATCAGCCGCCCCACCGACCCCCTGCGGTTCTGCATCGGGGTATTCATCGCCAGCACCGGCGAGGTCTCGGTGGCGCCATAGCCTTCGAAAACACGCACGCCGAACCTCTCCCCCCAGATCTGGCGGGTAGTGTCTTTCAGCTTTTCGGCGCCGGTGAAAACGTAGCGGATACTGTAGAAGTCATAGGGATTGGCGAAGCGCGCATAGCCGGAGAGGAAGGTATCTGTGCCGAACAGGATGGTCGAGTTGCTGTCGTACACCAGTTCAGGGACTATGCGGTAGTGCAATGGCGAAGGATAGAGAAATACCTTAACACCGGCCAGCAACGGCAGCATGGTGCCGCAGGTGAGCCCGAATGAGTGGAACATGGGCAATGCGTTGAAGACGATATCAGAAGGCCCGAAGTCGATACAGGAACTGACCTGGTAACGATTCGCCTGTATGTTGTTGTGACTCAGGACAACCCCCTTGGGCGTCCCCTCGGTGCCAGAGGTGTAGAGTACAACGGCACTGGACAGATGATCGCGCACAGGGTCTGTCAGTCGATAGCTGAGTGCCGGGACGCGACTCGCCAGCAGACCCAACAGTTTACCGGGCAGGGTAATTTGCTGACGCACATCCTCCAGGTAGACCAGCCGTATTCCCGCTTTTTCGATAGCCGACACCATCTCCTGCAGATTTCCCATCTCCACGAAACGCCGGGAACTGCAGACCACCTGGATCTCGGTAGCGCCACAGCAGCTGATGACATTCTTGATGCCGGTAGAAAAGTTGAGCATTGCAGGCACCCGCCCGTATGCCTGCAGCCCGAAAAAGGCGATAGCGGTGGCGTTGATATTGGGCAGCAGCAGACCGACGTGTTCTGACGGACTGGTGTCCTTGGCCAGTTCACGGCCGAGGATGAAACAACCGGTCAGCATAGCGCCGTAGTTCAGCGGCCGCCTTTCCACATCCTCCAGCACCTGGTGCTTTCGGCCGTGGGCTTTGCTGGCATCTAGCAGCGAGCGGAACAGGGTCTGCTGATAACGGCTGCTGCGAAACACCATGTCGGTCATCACGTCGTTGAGCTTCTGCCCCGCATACTGGCGCCGGGACCGGCCCTTCAATTCCTCCGGCACTTCAAAACTGCGGGGCGGCATGAAAGTCAGCCGTATCTTCGGGAACAGGCTGATGCGGACCTTGCCTTTGAGATGCGAAAAGGGCGAGTGCTGGGCGCCGTCGATGCGCACCGGCAGGATAGTCGCTCCCGAGCGGTCGGCGATCATACCCGCCCCCTCGTACACCTTCATCAGAGAGCCGGTCACCGTGATGCGCCCTTCCGGGAAAAGGACCACCTTTTCGCGCTCCCGGATGGAGGCAATCAACTCGCGGGTAGAGAGCGGGTTGGCCGGATCCAGGGCAAAGGTCTTGGCCATGGAGAGAAAAAACTTCACCAGGCGGTTGCGCGCGACATAGGTGTTAACGGCGAAGGTCAGATTGTCCGGAATATAGGCGGCGATCAGCAACGGATCCAGATAAGACTGGTGGTTAGCGACGATCAGCACCTTGTCACCGGCCTCTTTGTAGTGCTTCAGACCCTCCACCTCGACCCGGTAGAGTATCTCCAGCAGCCAGGAGACCAAGGAACGCGCCAGCGCCCCCGGCAACAGGCGAGTGATATAGAAGGCAACGCCGGCGTTGACAATCGCCACACTCAGGAAGACCTCCGGCACGCTGAAGCCTGCCGTCAGCATGGCGGCAGTGCCGAGAGCCGATATCACCATGAACAGGGAGTTGATGATATTGACCGCCGCGATGTTGCGCGAACGATGTTCCTCGTCGCTGCGCTCCTGGACGATGGCATTCAAGGGCACCACGTAGATACCGCCGGCGATGGCGAGCAACAAAATGTCAACGAGGATGCGCCAACCGTTGAATGTCGTCAGGAACTCAGCGGCGCCGATCAGGGCAGCGCCAGCGGCAGGCTGGGCGTGACGGCTGGCAAAATAGAGATCCACCGCAAACACGGTGATACCAAGGGCGCCCAAAGGAACGTAGGTGGCGTTGACGACACCTTTCAGCATACGGTTGCAGAGCAGGGAGCCAACACCAATGCCAACCGAGAAAACCAGCAGCAGCAGGGTCACCAGATTCTGGTTGCCACCCAGCACATCTTTACCGAAGGTGGGCACCTGGGCCAGGAAGGTAGCCCCTACCAGCCAGAACCAGGAGATCGCGAGGATGGCGAGGAAGATGTCGCGGTAACCCGCGGTATAGCGGATGATCTTCCAGGTCTCGGTCAGGAAGTTGGCATTGACCCTGAGCAATGGCATCGCCGGCTCGGTCGATGGGATGAAACGGCTGCTGTACCAGCCCGCCAGCGCCACAAGCAGGATGCAGATCGAGATGATATGCACCCCGCCCTGTATGAGGATGAAGACACCCCCTACCACGGTGCCCAGCAGGATCGCGAGAAAGGTGGCCGCCTCGATCAGCCCGTTGCCGCCGATCAGCTCATCCTTGTGCAGGTGGTCAGGCAGGATCGCATATTTGAGTGGTCCGAAAAAAGTCGATTGGGTGCCCATCAGGAACAGCATGATCATCAGAAAGCTGACGCTCTGCAGGTAGAAGCCGATGGCCGTTCCGATCATCAGAAATATCTCCGCTATCTTGATCAGCCGGATCAGCCGCGCCTTGTCGTACTTGTCGGACAACTGCCCGGCGGTGGCGGAGAACAGAAAAAAGGGCAGGATGAAAATGCCAGCCGCCGCCGTCACCATCAGCTGGGCATTGAGGCCCTGTTTACTGGCCAACGAATAGGTGATCAGTATCACCAGGGCGTTCTTGAATACGTTGTCGTTGAAAGCGCCCAGTGTCTGGGTCAGAAACAGCGGCAGAAAGCGGCGGGTCCCCAGGAGGGTGAACTGACTGTGAGACATATAGATTCCTTGGTTGTTTTTTATCGGCCGGGGAAAACACCCGGCAGATCCAGGCAGCGCCAGCAGTAGTCTCACCCATCGGCAAGCAAGGCCAATTCGGAGGCCAGTTCTTGCTGCCCGATAGAGTTGAAATTTTCCCGTTCAAAGATCGTAAAGCCGCCTGCCGTTTCGTACCAGGCGAAGCCACGGGCCCAGGGCGAATGGCTGTACTCACCCTGCCTAAGACGGCGCAGACAGTAAATTCTACCGGGCAGATAGATCAGATTATAACTGATATTGCGGCGGTGCAGTTCGGAGACCAAACGCCAGGCCTCAGCACTGCTGAAAAAGCACTGGCAACGGAGCGGATAGGCCAGAGAGCCCCCATTATGCTGCCAGAGGGGATCCGCTACCGGCAGCATACGGCGACGCTGAAACATCTGGAAGTGGAGGTGGTTGACCGATGCGTAGGCGCCCAGACTGTTATAGCCAAAACCGACGCCCGGCAGTGTCCGCGCCAGCGTTTCGGTCAACTGCCAGAGATAATCATTGTCTCGCTCGCGCAGAAACTGGGACAGGCCAGCACGTGGTTCCGGCACCAACAGCCCGTGCATTTCCACGAACGGAAACTTGTTGTAAAACACAGCCGCATTGCGGCCGCACAACCAGCCCTGCCAAAGGATCTCCTTGCGCAGGAACGGCTTGTTGAAATTGAACCCCGCCGGGTCATAGGGCGCGGTGATACGGGTAACGGCCTTCCCCGTCATGCGGGCGGGGCGAAAGGCGCGCAACGGGTTGAACTGCAGCTCCCAGGGGCCTACCTGGCGAAACTCGGTGGCCGACAAGCCATCGAACCCCACTGCCAGCAACCGGCGAAAGACAGACAGGTCGTCCTCCGCATCATCCAGGATCAGTCCCTGGCGGTCCGTTTCGCGCATATTGGCGGCAAGCCGCAGAAATCGGCGTCTCAATTTATCACCCAGAACCTGCCACAACACAGGATCGAAGCCCGCATTGGCCAGCACCAGGATATAGACCCCCAACTCGTCGTATCCGGACAGCAGTTCCTGCAGTCCGGTCTCGAAGTTGTGTCGGAAGTTTTCGGGGGAGGAGAAAGGGGAGGGTTTCAACCGCAGCAGCCCCCGTCTTCCCGGGCCTTCCCCCGGGTCAGGTAACGGCGAAAGGGCTTGATCGCTGCAACGACCAGCACCAGCAGACTCAGCGTCGATAGAATAACGGGCAGTTCTCTCTCTTCCGTGCCGCTATTGGCCATGCCAGCCAGGGCATCTATATCAAAGGTGGCCACCAGTTCATCCAACCCAAGGCCGAGCAGGAGACTGACTCCACCTACCCCGACGAGATAGGCGATCAAGGCCCGCCCCCCGAGTTCTCGCCGCACCAGCAGCAGGCCGGCCAGATTGCTGGCCGGTCCCGCCAGCAGGAAGACCAGCACCGTACCCGGGGAAACACCAGCAAACAGCATGGCGTGGGCCAGCGGCGTACTGGCCGTCGCGCAGACATACATGGGTACAGAGATCAGCAGAATCAGGAGCATCGCCCCGAGACCACTGCCCCAGGCTGCCAGCAGACCCGGCGGCACCAGGGTTACCACTAGCCCGGCGGCCAGGATACCCACTGTCAACCAGAGGACGAGATCGTCCAAAAGGTCGCTGAAGGCATAACGCAATCCACCCAGGGTGCGCCGCCAGAGGCCTTCGCGGTCGGCCACCCCACCGCTGGCGACAGCACAGCCGCGGTCACAACTGGACCCGGTATCGCATCCAGACCCTGAGGCTGATTGCTCCAGCTGCAGCCCGCCGCCAGGTTCTGAACCGGGCTGCTCCATGCGCCCGACCAGCAGGCCAGCGATGATAGCGGACAACACTGCGGACAGCGGCCGCAGCAGGGCCAGAAAGGGGCCCAGCAGCACCCAGGATAGGGCCACCGAATCCACTCCCGTTTCGGGTGTGGCGATGAGAAAAGAGGTGGTGGCGGCAGGGGACGCCCCGGATCGGTGCAGGGAAAATGCGGCCGGCAGGGTGCCACAGGAGCAGAGCGGAAGGGGCGCACCGATCAGCGCGGCGCGAGTTACCGGCCCGAAACCGTTGCCCCCCAGGGAGCGGCCGACCAGTGCCGTTGGGAGCCATGCATGGATCAGTCCTGCCGACACCAGCCCCAGCAGTAACCAGGGTGCCGAAACAAGCGCCAACTCCAGGGTGTTGTCGAAAAAGGCTTCCACCATTTTGCAAAGGAATATCGGCTGCGTATAAACGAGAAATTTGACTAGTATATTGTGCTGACCCTACCTAGGCGAATTGCGCTGAGGTGACTGGCTACTATGGCTCGTCAGATGAGACAGGGGCCTTTCCTTTCACCCCGCTCTCCGCTGCTGCCTTGCCGGTCCGTTTTTCCGGAACCGGATCGTATCCCCCCTCGTGAAAGGGGTGGCAGCGCGACACCCTTTTCAAACCCAGCCAGATCCCTTTCAGCGCCCCGTGCCGCTCTATGGCCTCCTGGGTATATGCGGAACAGCTGGGATAATAGCGGCAGTTGTTGCCCAGAAAGGGGCTGATCAAGTAGCCGTATCCGCGGATCAACAGGATGAGTAGTCTCTTCACTCCATATTCCGTGAATTTATCAGCGTATCTTGGTATCGGCGCAACGGGCACAGCATCCGGTCACCTCGATAATCCTTGAATCCGCTCTGAATCCCAATGCACGGACCGCCCTGCCCAGGATGCGCTCTACCGACTGATCCTCCAGTTCCTCCACCTGACCGCAATCGCGGCAGATCAGAAACTGACCGGCATGGGGGTGATCGGGCTGCACACAACTGACAAAGGCGTTGAGGGACTCCAGGCGGTGCACTAACCCCTGTTTCTGCAGAAACTGCAGTGCCCGATAGACCGTGGCCGGCTTGGCCCCGGGTATCATTCCCGTCAGTTGCTCCAGAATTTCATAGGCCCCCATCGGCTGAACACGACTGCAGAGAATCCCCAGTACCCGTCGCCGCTGGTGTGTCAGACGCACACCCCGCTCCCGGCAAAGCCGGTCGGCCTGCTGCAGGATGACGGATACCTCGCCCCCTCGGCTTGGCAGCTGCTTCATCCCGATAGGCCTACGGTGAAGTTTCCCTGCTAAAACTCAGCCCATAGCGCCGCTTCAGAGCAGTTCCGATCAGGGTCGACAACAGATAATTCATCCCGGCCACTAGAATGATCGTTGCCCCCGCAGGCAAATCTGACTGATAAGCCGTTCCCAGGCCGACTAAGGTAAACACCATGCCCAGCAGGGTGGCAAGCAGCATCATCTTACCCAGGGTGTGCACATACTGGGCGGCTATGGCCGCCGGCAAAGTCAGCAGTGCAATTACCAGAATCAGGCCCACCACCTGAATCAACAGCACCACGGTAACCGCCACCAGGCAGAGTAGCAGCAGGTAGAAAAATGTCACCGGGACCCCCCGCAATCGGGCAAATTCCTCGTCGAAGGAGACCGCCAGAAAGGGCCAGTAGAAAAGCAGCACTGCCATGAGCACCAGCAGATCCAACCCCGCCATCAACCATAAGTCCTGCCCCGCCACCATCAGGATATTTCCAAACAGATAGCTCATCAGATCGACGTTGTAACCAGGAGTACGGGAAATAAAGAGGATGCCGATGGCCATGCCCACCGCCCAGACCGCCCCGATCAAGGTATCTTCCTGCTCGCGCCAGCGCAGCTTCACCCACCCGATCAGCAGCGCGGCCACCAGGGCGGCCACCAAAGCCCCGCCGAGCGGACTTAGCCCATAGAAAAAAGCAACGCCCATGCCACCAAGCACTGTGTGGGAAATCCCCCCGGCGAGAAAGCCGATTCGCTTCACCACTACGTAACTGCCCATGATGCCGCAGCCCACACTGGCCAGCAGCCCGCCAATCAGGGCGTGCTGCAGAAATCCGTACTGAAGCAATGCATCAAACAGACTGCTCATCGATCACCCGTGTACATGTTCCACCATCCGTACCTCCGATCCGTAGAGCTCACTGATCACCTTGCCATCGATATCCGCCGTATGGTGACACATCAGTGAGCGGTTGAGGCAGGCCACCCGATTGACGTAGCGGGAGATGAAACCGATGTCGTGGGAGACCACGATAATGGTCATTCGCCGGTTGAGCTGCTCAAGCAGATCGAAGATGTCGGTCTCGATGCGCATGTCGATATTGGCGGTTGGCTCATCCAGGATCAGAATCCGTGGTTCACAAGCCAGCGCCCGGGCCAGCAGCACCCGCTGCAGCTGCCCCCCGGACAGGGTGTAGAGCTGGCGTCCCGCCAGATCCACCACCTCGGTCTCTTCCATCGCCTGCCGTGCGATCTCCCGGTCCCGGTTTCGAAAACGCCCCGGCAACCAGCCGTGACGGAGGCGCCCCATCAGCACGGCATGCGCCACACTGATCGGAAAATCGCGACGAAACGTAGGATACTGGGAAACATAACCTATCTGTTTTCTCCCCTCCCGGGGCGGTCGCCCGAGTACCTGTACCTGACCGGCCTGGGGTTCGAGCAAACCGAGAACCAACTTCAGCAAGGTGCTTTTTCCTCCGGCATTGGGACCGACCACTCCGAGAAATTCGCCTTCCCCCAATTCCAGATTCACCCCTTCCAGCACGGCCGGCCCGTCATAGGCGAAGCTGACATCCACCAACTTGACCGCCGGTAAGTCGTTCATTGTGCTGCCTCGGCGATGGCGTCCGCCACCCGGCGAAGGTTGGCCGGATAATCCAGCGCCAGTGGATCGATAGCGAAGATCCGTGCCCCCACGGCCTCCGCCACCACCTTCGCCTGGGCCTGGCTGAACTGACGCTGGACAAAAATCACCCGAATCTGCTCTGCCCGGGCCTGGTCGATGAGCCGAGCCAGGGTGCGTCCTCCCGGCCCCTTTCCCTCTATCTGTATCGGGATCTGCCGCAACCCGTAGCGGTCTGTGAAATAGCCCCAGGAGGGGTGAAAAACCATGATATTTCTTGATCCAAGTACAGAGAGTCGCTGCCGGATCTCCTGATCCAAAGCATCAAGCTCGGCGGCAAACCGCTGGTAATTCTGATCGAAATCCGCCTGGTGCCTGGGATCCAGTTCGGACAGCCGGTCCCGCAGGCGGCTCAGCATGGATTTGACCCGCAAGGGATCCAGCCAGACGTGGGGATCAGGCTCTCCTTGCGGCGAATGATCCGGCTCCAAAGAGTGACTATGGACCCCAGCCGACTCCATCTGCCGCAGCACCAGGCCATTGCGCGCATCGAGCACTGCCATCGACGGGTTGGCCTCAACAATGTGCCCCATCCAGACCTCCTCGAAGGGTACTCCAATGCGATAGTAGAGCCGGGCAGCCGCCAGCGCTGCGATCTGCCGGGGAAGGGGCTCAAAGGTAGACGGACTCTGTCCAGGACCTACCAGCACAGCAACCTGAACATGCTCTCCCCCGATCCTCTCAACGAAATACTTCTGGGGCAGGATACTGACGAATACCTGCAGCTTGCCTTGCTCGCCGGCCTTTCCCTGAACGGCTGAAAGGGAGAGCAAAAGCAGTAGAAGCAAACTGAAAAAATTCAATCTGTTCCTTGCGCTCAGTGTGCTCTGTGGTTTCCTGTTTCGGTTCAATTGACGGCAAACTAGGGTGCGGGCCAGCGATGGCCGAGTTTTAGAATGAATCAGCTAAAGTGTTATATTATCACATATTGAAAACTCGCCCGCCGCGCGCTGTCCGTCATGAGCACAGGAAAACTCTGCTTCCGCCCCCCCTTTTCCGCCCCCCTGCCGTCACTGCCTTCGATCACGGAGCGGCTAAGACGCATCGGCCTGATCGACCGCCCGTTCAGGGAGAAGGAGCAGTCGTTTCTAACCGGAGAACGGTTTCTGCAACTGATCACCTTCCTGGGCTGTTCGCCCTATCTGCAGTTGGAACCACCGGATGACGGCGGCAGCAATTTCTGCCATCTGCGTTTTCTCGGTCCCTTCGAGCAGCCGCAATTCCTCTACGGCGGTAACACCCGTCCACCGAAATGCCCGAATTGCAGGCGAGGCATTAATGACTGGCTATCGCTGGTCGAACAGTGGCAGGCGGAACCAGAGGCACCGAGCATCACCTGCCCAAACTGCGGGCAGCACTCTTCACCCCTCACCCTGGAGTGGCGACGGACCGCCGGATTCGGGCGTTTTTTCATCCAGGTTGCTGAGGTATTTCCCGGTGAAGCGGTGCCCGTAGCAGAGCTGATGAACTGTCTGCGGTCGGGGGGAGAGAGCTGGGACTATTTCTATCTGCAGGAGTGGCCGAAAGACCGGGTTATAGACTGATACAGCAGTTCTTTCCATTGCGTTTGGCCTTATAAAGGGCCTTATCCGCCCGGTCGAATACTGCCTCCGGGGTATCGCCCTGCCGGAATTCACTGAGACCGCATGAGATGGTCACTTCCACTTTCTTGCCCCCGGAGTGAAAGCCACTCTCGCGTATCTCGTTGCGGGTATCGTTGGCCAGGCGCAGCGCCCCTTTGAGATCGACCCCGGCCAGGAGCATGATAAACTCCTCCCCGCCGTAACGGGCCACCAAATCGGTCTCTCTCCGCTCACGCCTCAACAGCTGACCAATCACCCGCAGCGCCTTGTCTCCAGAGCTGTGTCCGAACCGGTCGTTGATCCGTTTGAAATCATCGATATCCCAAACCAGCAGCGAAAGTGGCTCCTGAAACCGCCTCCAACGGGCAAACTCCTGGCGCAGGCGCTCTTCATAGGCCAACCGGTTAGGCAAGCCGGTCACGGTGTCGGTGGTAGCTCGATGATGGGCATCGGCCATCTTGCGTTGCAACTCGTCGGTCTCACCCTCGACCTCACCCAGGCGTTCCCGCAACCGCTGCTCCACCTCTGCCGCCTGACGGTGACGCTCCGCTTCCGCCGCGACATGGGACTCGACGTGCTCATGAATAGCGTCCAGATGTCGATTGATATGGCTCGTCATCTGTTGAAGACTGGTGGCACTGCGCATGCTCTGCTGTATCCCGCCGACCTGGGTCTTGACGGTTTCGCTCAATTCATCACCGCTTGCCAGTGACTGTTGATGACGGTCCTGACTGCTGCTTACGTGCTGGTCTATCTCCTGCAACCGGGAGGTCAGTTGCTGCAGAAAACCTTCCGTCGCCTGCATTTCCGATTGCACATCACCCAGTGTGGATGACATCAGGTGGGTCAGATTTCGGATTACCTCCGTCCAGGCCGTGGGCTCCGCATCCTTCCCCAGCCGTTCTGCCAGCTGCGCAATATCTTCGCTGAGCTGCCCCGGCCAACTCAGCTCCTCCAGCAGACTCAGCAACAGTTGGTTGGGCGGGGAGTCGTTGCCAGACTCGGCGGCGGCCTCCTTGTCGCTAAAGAAACGACCGAAAAGCCCCGATGAGCGACCCTCCGAGACTCGCTCCGAGCCGATCAGTCGGAGCAGTTCGTCCAGCTGATCATCTGTCACCTTTTCCGGCGCCGCGAGCATCTCAGCACCCAACTTCTGCAGACGGCGCCCCCTGCTGCCATTCAAACGGGTCTGCTCAAGTAATCGCCGGAACAGTTCCTGGCCACTATTTTCCACCTGGCCACCCGGTTCGCCACCGGCCCTGATCAGGGCCTCCGACAGAGCGTTGAGCTGTTCCTCGAGATCGGGGTGGACGCCCTTGCGAATGGCGTCGCGCAGCCTTTTTAGATGGGGATCCAGCACCGGATCGAGGCCGCCCGCGGCCAGTGTCAGACGGATAATGGTACGGCAAAGGAGCTGTTCGACCTGCTGGTATCCGCTCTTCTCTGCGGCCTGTTGTTCCGCAAGCTCCAGGTAGCGCGACTTCCAGTCCTGTAGCTTGGTCACCTCACTCATCAGGCTGCCAGTTTCATCCCTTTTGGTACCAGTACATCTATACCAATGGGCAGGTGATCCGACAGCGGGTAATCCACCACCCGCGCGTTTTCAACCAGCAGGGAATTGGAGACCAGGATGTGGTCAATCTTCTTCATCGGTCGCCAGCTGGGAAAGGTAGACTTGTTGCAGGCCGATTCCCGCAAATCGATGCGCCGCATCAGCAACTCTATTTCCCGCGAGTCACAGCTGCAATTCAGGTCGCCCATGATCACTACATGGGGAAGGTCCTGCATTAGTTCTGCCAAAAAGTGGACCTGGCGTAAACGGGCACGCCGGCCGAGGGCGAGGTGCAGAATACAGACCGTTAGACCCTCGACTCCTCCGAAATGGCACAGAATCGCCCCTCTGCCAGGCAAACCCGGCAGCCGGTGCTCACTCACCCGCGCAGGCCTTACCCGGCTCAGGACACCGTTGCTGTGCTGCGCCAGTTTCCCCAGGCTGCGATTGATCTGCTTGTACCAGAAAGGGAATGCGGCCCGATGAGCCAGGTATTCGGTCTGATCCAGGAAACCGCTGCGAAGACTGCCGGAATCCACCTCCTGCAAACCGACGATATCGTACTGGTGAATCATACCGGCAATTAGGTTTAGATTGAGCTGTCGCTCGCGGTGGGGCAGCACGTGTTTCCAGCCCTGAGTCAGGTACTGGCGATAGCGCTGAGTATCAACACCTGCTTGAATGTTGTAACTCAGCAATCTGAGTCGTTGGTAGTCGCTGTTTTCCACCCCTTAGCTTCCCTTGTCCGCCAAATACCTGCAGAAAAAATCCTTGCTTCAGACGGACCCTGCACTTCCAATTATAGGAAGAAGTCAGCGCGTTGCCGCCTCTGCCCCCTTCTTCTTCTCTTCCTCCACCCGCTGAATGAGGTAATCCGTCACTTCCATCGTAGTGCTGCCGCCCAGACCGGTGGTACGGTACTTCCCATCCACCACGATGGCGGGCACACCGCTCACATCGAAACGCTGGGCCAGCACCGCCGCCCGTCTGGCCTGGGTCTGCACCGCGAATGACTGCATCGCCTTACGGTAGGCCTCCAGATCGATTTTCTGCTCGTCCAGGAAGGCTTCCATGTCTTTCTGGGTCTTCAACTGCCGATCCTCGTCATGAATGACGCGGAAGATCTTCTCGTGCAACTCATCCTCCACCCCCATCAGCCGAAGTGCATAATAAGTCTTGGCATGCAGCACCACATCCTCTCGAGGGAACATGGCGGGCACTCGATCAAATTCTATATTGTCGGGCTTTTTCTCGAGCCAGCCATTCAGATGGGGTTCCAGGGTGTAGCAGTGGGGACAGGCATACCAGAAAAACTCCAGCACCTGCACCCGATCACCCTCGGCGCCCGGCTGCGGCGGAATCACTTCGAAATAGTGCAACTCTTCCTCGAACGCCTGTTCTGCGGCGATCACCGCAACCAGCGGCAACGACAACAGCAGGAAACCCAGCGCAACAACACTTTTCTTCATTATTTCACCTCAATGGCTATTTTTACGGCCCTATAACAAGCAACTTGAGTCTAACACGAGTATCGGGGACAAAGGGTCTGCTGGCGCACAACTCCAGCCTGCCAGGCAGCAATGCTTCCCAACTGTCGTCCGGATTGTCGTGAAAGGGTAGTATTCGGACAGATACAACCGCCAAGGGTTCAGCAGAATGCCTTAACCAGTGGGCGCCGATCCCAGAATTATCTGCTCATGAATGAAAAAGGGCAGTCCGGAGACTGCCCTTCTGGAACCTTTATCGAGGCTGTTTAGACCGTTTAACGCAGCCCCTGGATATACTGCGCTACCGCAGCTATCTCCGCATCCGTCATTTTGGCCGCCACTCCCTGCATCATCGCATTGGCATCGTTGGCACGGGCAGCAGAGCGAAAGTCTTTCAGCGTCTGCTCCAGATAGGCCGCATGTTGGCCGCTGATACGAGGGAAGAGCGCAGAGGGATTTCCGACGCCGTCAGGGCCATGACAGGCCATGCAGGCAGCAACACCACTGCTGGCGTTGCCGGCCCGATAGAGCTGCTCACCCAGTGTCACCTGGTCTTTTGCAGCGGTGCCCGAATTCTGTGTCTGACTGCTGAAATAAGCCGCCAGATTCTCCACATCCTGGTCGTTGAGCGGGGCAACCATCGGGGCCATCAGATCATTTTTACGGGCACCCGATTTAAAATCGTGTAACTGCTTGCGAATATAGCTGGAATGCTGCCCCGCCAGTTTAGGCCAGATCGGATTGGGACTGTTGCCATCCGGGCCGTGACAGGCCATGCAAGTGACAGACTTCTCCTTGCCCGCCGCCGCATCACCGGCAGCCTGCACTCCGGTCACTGCCATAGCCAAGGTAATCGAAACCGAAACGAGCCATTTGTTCATAAGTCAAAACCTGCTGCAATGGACAGAGAAAGCCTGCCGTCAAAGACCTTGTTCAGCCGTAATCCCCAGTCGCTATCGCCAGCCGCATCTCAAGCAGCCTGACGCCTGCTAAGGGGCGCGAAAAAGCCGTAAATATATACCAGAATGGCGTCTCTCCGGTCAAATCAGCGCTGCTTATAGCAGGCTAATTCACTCCCTCTGTTAGCCGGGTTCCTGGCCGCCTATACCCCCGCCGCGGAAGGCCACTCCGGGATCGATGGAACGCAGATGCAGATCCCGCTGGGGAAAGGGGATCTCGATACCGGCTTCCCGCAGGGCCTTGTCAAGGGCCATATGCAGATCGTGCTTCAGGGGCATGCGCTTGATGCGCTCCCGCACGAAGACGCGAATCTGGAAATCGAGGGAACTCTCCCCGAAGCCGACGAAAAAGACCGTGGGGTTGGGGTCGTCCAGTACTTCCGGGTGGTCATGGATAAGGTCCGTCATAATGCGGTGGGCCTTTTCGGTATCCGAACCATAGGCGATGCCCACATCGATCACGATCCGGGTAACCGGATCCGACAGGGTCCAGTTGATCAGTGGATCGGTGACGAAGCTCTTGTTGGGAACCACCAGTTCCTTATTGTCGAAATCGGTGATGGTGGTGGCACGGATGCGTATACGGGAGACTGTGCCGCTGATTTCGCCGACCGTCACCGTGTCGCCGATACGAATGGGACGCTCGAACAATATCATCAGGCCGGAGATAAAGTTGGCGAAGATCTCCTGCAGGCCAAAACCCAGCCCCACGCCCATGGCCGCCACCAGCCACTGCACATCACCCCAACTCACCCCGATCGTACTGATGGTGACCAGAACACCGGTGGTATAGATCAGGTAGCGGCTGACCTTGGTGACCGCATAGCGGCTGCCTGGCTCCACTGCCAGGGGTTCCAGTATCGAGATCTCCATTAGACCAGGGAGATTCCTGCCTGCAACCAGCATAAACAGGATCACCATGAGCGCCAGCCCGAGATCGGATGCCGACACCGGGACCAGCGCCTGCTTGCCCGCCACCTCGTGGGAGTACTCCCACAGCACCTGCTCGTCCAGATGTCCAAAGGCAGGGAGCAGCTGTGACCAGATGAGGTAGATACCAACCCCGGCGAGCAGCAATATGGCCAGACGCAGCAGGCGGCGGGTCTGCTCGTTGATGGTGTCCAGCTCGATCGCCTCCAGTTCCGGCTGTTCGAGCAGGCTCTCACCCGCGGCCTCGGCTGCCTCCTTGGCCGCCCTCGACTCCAGGACCGCCTGGCGTTTGGCTCGGGCGCGACTCAGGGCCAGACGACGTTCCGCCACCAGCAGTCCGCGTTCGGCCAGGTGGTAGAGCAACAACAACGACACAACGACATAGGCGGTATACAGGCCAAGTGTCAGAAAACGAACGGCTGTGTAGAAATAGCCTTCGAATGTCAGCACTATCAACGCCAGGCCGATCAGCAGCGTCAGCGGGTACCAGAGAAGGTGCACAGACCAGCCTGAAGCCGGTCGTATCAGAGCGCCGCTCCAGGGATTCAGTATGCGGTGGCCGAACCAGGCAACGACCAAAATACCCAGAATAGCGGGCATCCGCCCAAGGTTATCCCGATAGGAGGGATCGGACGAGAATTCGGCAATCGCGCCCACCGTGAACAGGGGAAAGGACAACAACAGTAACCAGCCCAGGTTCGGTCTCAACAGCCGAATAGTCTGTTCAGACCAGCCGAAATGGACCTGAGCAAGCCCCCCCGGGATGAGCAGGTAACGGACCACTTGCAGCAGCAGCAGATAGCGCGCAGTTCGAAACAGCGCGTCGCCAATGGCGTCCACAAAGGGATCCGGGCCGGCCTTTATCAGCCAGGAGATGGTTACCAGAAATATAAACCACGGAAGCGCCAGCAGCAGGGTGATGACCAGGGCCTCCAGGGTAAGGAGGAAACTGTCATGCCGAACGTTACCCACCAGGGGTACCATTTCCGCCAGTCTTCGCTGCATTCGGCGCCGGCTGGCCAGCAGGAACAAAAACAATGCCCCCAGCGCCATGGACTTGAACGGATGTTTTGACAGACCGGCAGCTATCCCACTCATCGGGCCGGCCCAGGTCTCTGCCTTGAACAACTCTTCCAGACCCTTTGCCACTGCTGGAATAATTGTTATGTCGATCGGCGAAGCGTTGGGCATCCAGACCAGGTTCGAGTCGAGCAATTCGGCATATAGGGTTACTTTGACAATCAGCTGGCGCTGAGCCAGCTCCAGATCACCCAATACTCTCTCGTATCGCCCATAGGTAGCTGCCAGGCTCTGAAGCAGTTCGGTCCGGCCCTGGAGCAGTTGTTCTGCCTCAATCTTCAACGCCAGCTGCTGAGCCGGATCGAGCGCATCGACGGCGCTGAGCGCCGCTTCCGAATACAGCCCCTGCTGCAACAGTTGCTGTTGCTGATCCTCGATCCGAAACTGCTCCAGGCGCGCATCCGCGATATAGTTTTGGATCTCCGTTGCCCGTTTTTTCAATCGTTTCACATCCGGCAGACCCTTACGCTGGGTGCGCAGCAGTTTCCCCAGTACCTCATCAACACCGACGATCTCCAACCGCTGCCGGGCCTGTTCCAGCTCCTGTTCCAGTGATTTGAGCCGTTGGTTGAGCTGTTCTTTCTCCTTGGTCGCCTGCTCCAGCGTACGGGTCAGGATTCCAAGCCTGCCGCTCAGCACCGAGTTCTGTTCCGCCGCCGACTGGATCAGGGGATGCTTACCCGACGCCTCCCGCTTCACCTCGGCTGCAGTTTCCAGGGCCTGGGCTGCCTCGGCACTGCGTGTTTCATTCAACAATTGCTGCAGCTTTAGGACCCTGAGGTCGACCTCTTTAAACTTTTGCTTGGCCACTTCGATCTGAACGTTGATCAGATCCATCCTGGGGGCATGACTCAATCGTTCCAGTTGCAGCCGCCTGAGCCGGCTTTTCAGGGCCTGGCCGGTCGCCTGCAGGGAGACGCTCAGTGCTGCCTCCTGCACATTGAGCCCCTGGCCGGCCTTCATATCCCGCAATTGGGTCTCCAGTTCCACGATTTTCAGCTTGGTATCGGCTACCTGCTGGATCACCTGATCGGGCAGCAACCGCTCGCTGGCCAGGTTCGCCTCCAACTCCGACAGTTTGCCCTGTATCACCCCCCGGTCGGCCTGGGCCTGATCCAGCTGCTGCTCCAACGCGGTGAGGCTGAGCTCGCCTATGTCGGGGGCAGAGACCTGCAGGGATTCCGTAACCTGCTGCAAAGCGGCCTCCAGCTCGGCCTTGCGTTCGGCTGCATTATCTATCGACTGTCGAAAGCGGGTGGCCGCTGCCTCATCGCTCTGGGCCTCCTTCAACTGAAGCAGTGCAGATTGATAGTAGTCCAGCGCCTCTTTTTCCCCTGCATTCGGCACCGTCAACGACTCGAGTTCTGCGACCTTCGCCTCGATCGCTTTGCTGTCCAGGCTCTCCAGGCTCAATGGCATAACCGGGGCCAGGGTATTCCCTGGCTCCTCCTCGGCCAGGGCGCAATAAGGCAGCAACAGCAGAGTCAACACAGCAATCAAGTTCAGAACAGGAATGCGGGTAGTTAAAACGGTGTTACGGGGTATCAAAACGGGTTGCCTCTTTTCGTCCATCTGACGGGTGTTGAAAAGAATAACAAACCCTGGCCCGAAGGAGTGTGCTTTTCGGTAGAATGCGAAACCCTATGCAACGGACATTACCCCCCCTAAGCCCGATCAACGGGAATCCAGATCCTCGTCCTAAGACCGGCACCCGATTGTTCACCGGTCGCCCATGAGTCGGATCAGGCTCTGGCTCCTGGCTATCCGTCCACGGACCCTGGGAATTTCGGTTGCGCCGGTGATCACCGGCAGCAGTCTCGCCTGGGCAGAGACCTCGCACCTGGCCTGGCTGCCGGCACTGGCCGCCCTGGCGGCGGCGCTGCTGATCCAGATAGGGACCAACCTGCACAACGATGCCGTTGACTTTGAACGGGGAGCGGACACGCCCCAGCGCCTCGGACCGCCACGCGCGACGGCCCAGGGCTGGTTTCCCGCGACCGAGGTCAAAAGGGCGGCCCATCTCAGTTTTGGCCTGGCCTTCCTGACGGGCATCTATCTGGCCTGGATCGGCGGCCTGCCCATCGTCGTCATCGGCCTGCTGTCGCTGGTCGCCGGCTATGCTTATACCAGTGGCCCAAAACCCATCGCCTACTCTGCCGCGGGAGAGTTCTTCGTGTTCCTCTTCTTCGGTCTGGCCGCCGTCATGGGCAGTTACTATCTGCAGCGTGCGACCCTCTCTCTGAATGTACTCCTGGCCGGTTGCGCCATCGGCTCCCTGGCTGCAGCAGTGCTGCTGGTGAACAATTACCGTGACCTGGATACAGACGAAAAAGCCGGCAAACTGACCCTGGCCCATTATCTGGGGCGCAACAAATCTCGCTGGTTGTACAGCCTGCTGCTGCTGCCACCATTTGCCCTGCCGCTTCTGCTTGCAGACCTCAGCCAGGGTCCCTGGCTGGTACTGGCCGCCCTTCCTTTCGCCCTGCTGCTGTCATATCGCTTCAACACCACCCCACCGGGGGTGGGATTCAACCGGATCCTGGCTCACACTGCCCGCCTGCAGCTGGTCTACAGTCTGTTTTTCAGTGCCGGCCTTATCTTCTGACAACACCCGCTGCCGACCCGACCTCAGCCCGGGACGGCAGCGGGTCTACTACAGGACCTTTACCAACGCCGACAGGGGTGACTGCCAGGCGCGAACCCACCCGGCATCGGTGCCCCATAACCACGAACCGCTCTGTCCTCAACGGGCGCAGCGAAAGGGGACTGACCCATCGGGTAACCCTGCGCTGCCCGAAAGGCATGGCGTTCACCACGGGTCTGCTGAAACTCCTGCTCCGTAATCACGCCATTCCCATCACGATCAAAATCACTGAAAGACGGCGGTCCCTGTCGCTCCCCGGGGTTGGCCCGACCTGGACGCGGCCGCATCGACGGTCGCTGTGCGAAACGCTGCTGCATATGGAGGGCATGACCGGCGGTCAGTTCCTTCTCATTGAGGTAGCCGTCGTCATTGCTATCCATGCTCTCGAAGGTCGGAGCCTTACCCTGGTTGCGCAGCATCCGGCCTTCTTTGGCCCGGGCGGCCCAACGCGCCTCCCGCGCGCGATAAAACTCCTCCTGACTCACCTTGCCGTCTGCATCGGTATCGTACACGCCCATTGGCATAGGCCCCGGCGGCATGGCTGCCGCACTGCCGGCACCCAGAACAGCGGCTCCAAGCAGCGCCAGTACGAATCGGTAATTGCTGGTATTCATGCTATTTCTCCACAACTATCAGGTCAAGATGCCGTTCTCCCTTGTGCCCTTGATCCGGTGAATATAGGGTAGACTTCCTGTTCCCCATTCGTTATCTGGAAGAATACAAGAGATAGCTGAATCCAAGCTGAAAAACGATGCGTATTTACATGCAGACACAGTATGTCGCGGAACAACCGCTCCGGTTCTACCAACTCCAACTGCAACCGGACCTGCTCGGGGGCTGGACACTGGTGCGGGAGTCCGGTCTCCAAGGGAGACGAGGCCAGGTAACCAAAGAGTACTTCGAACAGCGGGAAGATGCGGAACAGATGCTGATGCGGCGACGCGATATGCAACTGAGGCGAGGTTATCGCGTGGTGTTTCGGGAGGGAATCCTGGGCGAGGGAGAATAGCGGAGCGCTGGAAACAGGCCCTAAAAAGCATGCCTGAAGCGGCGCCGCCGCTTCAGGCACGTATTACGGAGTATCCCTACCCTGCAAAAGAGATGAGGGGAAAGCCGGGCTTTCACTCCATCTTCATTCCTTCGTGCTGCATGCCTTCGTGCTGCATAGCTTCGCCCTTCATCTCCTCGTGCTTCATTTCTCCGTGGTTCATCTCGCCGTGCTTCATCATTTTCATCTGCAGCTTACGCACCGGCGCCGTCACCTCGGTTTTACTGCCGTCCTCAAATACCAGGGTGAGGGAGATCGATTCTTCCGGTTTCAACTCCTGCTTGAGACCGATCAGCATCACATGCAGACCACCGGGCTCCAGCTTGGTGCTGCCACCGGCGGGGATATCAATTTTCTCAACACGCCTCATCTGCATCATGCCATCGGCCATTGTATGGGTATGCAGTTCTACCACGCCGGCAGCCGGACTGGAGGCTTCCACCAGGGCGTGGTCCATATCGGACTTACTGGTCAGGGTCATAAACGAGGCGCTGTTGGGCTGTCCCGGCGGTACGGCCCGGGCGTACGCATCGGAGACGGTAACCGTTTCCGCTGCGCTCCCAGCCATCGCGCTGCCAAAGGCAGTAAACAACAGCAAAGTAGACGTCACTAAAATTGAATGTTTTTTCATTGCTTTTCTCCTTCAAGATCTTCTTAACAGATACATTGATAAAATCAGGCCACTCCCTGTGCCGGCAGACAACAGCAAAAAATCTAATGGGGTTCAGTCCTACCCACTCTGTTGCAGCATTGTCCGTAACAGCGCCAACACTTCATCCGGGGGGGTGCCGTGCGGCAGTGTGTGGACCAGCCTTCCCTGCTGATCCAGAAAATAGAGATCCGCCGAGTGATCTACCAGATATCCGGCCGCCGAATCCTGCTGCACTATGCGATAGGCGGCTCCATACTGATGAGCCACTTTCGCCAGCTGCTCCGGAGTGCCGGTAATGCCAAGGATTCCGGCATGGAAATACTCTCCATACTCCTTGAGCCGCTCGACACTGTCCCGCGCCGGATCCACGCTGACGAACAACCCCTGGAACCGGTCCAGTTCTTCCGGGGTCAACTCACTCAGAGCGGCGCTGAGAAAACCCAGACTGGTGGGGCAGATATCTGGGCACCAGGTATAGCCAAAATAGAGCGCAACCACCTTGCCTCGAAAATCCTCCAACGCCACCGGTCCCCGGTAGGATTCAAGAACAAAACCACCCCCTATCGGTGCCTCGGCCAGACCCAGCGCTTGGTGCGCGGGCGTTTTCACAGCAGCAGGATTCCAGAACAGCAAGGCACAAACCAAAGAGATCCCCAACAGCGCAATCAGCGCCAGGGGCCCCGATTTTTTCATTATTAAACTCCTCCCACAGGAATACCCATGCTAGGTCAGCGCTGGGCGGCAAACAATCCACAACCGGCCCAAGCTCTGCAGTAGTCAGGTAAAAGTCGTGAAATTCGAGGGAAATGACTGGGATACTGCGAGAAACTGTGTGAAATCACCCAATTAAAGCTCTGCGATACCTGGGTGCAATAGAGGGGTTCCAGGCCCGAAAACCTGGAACCCTTTTTTTACTGAGTGGCCAGCCAATCGGCAATAGCCTTCATCTCGTCATCGGAGACCGCGGAAATGATGGCCTTCATGGCGGCAGTCTGACCGTTGTTACGAGCGCCACTGGCGATGTCTTTCATCTGATTGTACGCATACTCGGCACTCTGACCGCCCAGCTTGGGATACGCTGGCATCAGCGGGGTGTTGGCATCCTGACCATGGCAGGAAAAACAGGCCTTGGATTTGTACAGGGCAGCGCCATCTGCCGCGGCGGCGTTACCAACCAGACCCAGGGACAGCAGGGCAGCACCTGCGACCATAGCAATAGCATTGATCTTCATGGAATTTCCTCTCTCAATTGGGTTTTGGCCCGGACACGCCTCTTTGACCGGACCCCATTTATGTCGGAATACGCGATAATAACACCAGACGTTGAGGTTGACCCAACGATATTTTACCGCGGCGCGGCTCTCTTCACCCTCGATCCAACGCCAAGCTCAATGCTTTTTTTCTGACAAATGAGAAAGATAGAGGGCCAGGCCGAGCAACGCGATACCGCCGGCAAACTGCAGCAGATCCAGCGCCGTATGGAAGCTCATTCCCAGTGCATACTCGAAGAAACGCACCACCAGGATCATCAGCACCACCTTGGCCAGGCGCGCCTTGAGATCATCCAGATTAGCGACCAGCAATACCCGGGCGGCGAGCTCCGAAGACTCCGCCTTATCGATCTTACTGATGAACAGTTCGTACAGGCCTAACCCGAAAATCAGCAGAAAGGTGGCTAGCAGAAAGCCGTCCACGATCTCTACGACATGAGTCACCGTCTCTTTCCGCAACACAACCCGGGCCTCGGCATCCAGACTCGGTGAGGCATACCCGCTCAAGTGCGACAGCATGTAAAAAGAGTCCACGGATGCCATAAAAAACAACCCCAGTGCCCCAAGAATGCTTGCCACCACCGCCGCAATTACAATCAGACGACTGTTCCACAGCACCCCTTGGAATACCCTATCCAGACTATTCACCGCAACGTCCTTTACAACCCTTTTGGAAAAGGGGGAGGATAACATTTTTAATGAGCAGGAATCCGCTACCGACCGGAGGGACCCTACCTGACCTAACCGCAGCGAAACAGCGGCTGCCAGCTCTGCTCAGGAGAGGTTTACCCCTATGCCAGACAACACCTTCATCCCCGGCCAGCGTTGGATCAGCGACACTGAACCCGAACTGGGATTGGGTAGCGTGCTGGCGTCGGAGGGCCGCCGCGTCCGCCTGGCGTTTCCGGCCAGCGGCGAGCGGCGGGTCTATGCCACAGACAACGCCCCCCTCACCCGGGTAAGGTTCGGAACGGGTGACCGAATTGAAAGCTGCCATGGCTGGGATCTGCGGGTGGAGTGGGTTCAGGAAGAGGCCGGACTGTTTTGCTACGGCGGGCAAAGGAAGGACGGTAGCCCCGCCGAACTGGTGGAGACGGAACTCAGCAGCTTCCTTCCGTTCAACCGGCCACAGGAACGGCTGCTCTCCGGCCAGTTGGACGATGCCCACTGGTTCCAGCTGCGTTACGCCACGTTGGAACAACGACAGTCTCTGGAGCAGTCTCCACTTCTCGGTCTGTGCGGGGGCCGTACCGCTCTGCTGCCGCACCAACTCTATATCGCACACGAAGTAAGTAATCGCTTCGCGCCGCGGGTCCTGCTGGCTGATGAAGTGGGCCTGGGAAAGACCATCGAAGCCGGCCTGATCCTGCACCGACAGATGCTGACCGGCAAGACCTCCCGCGCCCTGATCCTGGTCCCGGCCCCCTTGCTACACCAGTGGCTGGTGGAACTGCTGCGCCGTTTCAACCTGCGATTCAGCCTGTTCGACGAGGAGCGCTGCAAGGCCGCCGATCAAACGATCAATCCGTTCCAGACCGAGCAGCTGGTGCTGGCCAGCCCGGAGTTGTTCAGCAACCAGCCGGAGCGGCTGCAGCAGGCACTGGAGGCGGAATGGGATCTGCTGATCGTGGACGAGGCCCATCACCTGGAGTGGAGTGAACAGCAGGTCAGCGAAAAGTACCGGATAGTCGAATCTCTGTCCCGGCAGATCCCCGGGGTGCTGCTGCTCACTGCCACCCCTGAGCAATTGGGCCGGGCCGGTCACTTTGCCCGACTGCGCCTGCTGGACCCGGACCGATTCCACAATCTTGCCTCGTTTCTGGCAGAAGAATCACAGTTCGAACCGATTGCCCAGGCGGCACAGCAACTGCTGACTGGAGATAGCCTACCCTCGGCTGTTGCGAAACCGTTGTTTGAGGCGCTCAGCGAGCCCCGGGGCATTTCCCTGCTGAGGCAGCTGGAAGAAAATCAGGATCGAACCGACGCAGAGCAAGACACCGTCAGAGATCAACTGGTCGAGCTGTTGCTGGACCGCCACGGGACCGGGCGGGTGTTATTTCGCAACACCCGATCCCGGATAAAGGGCTTCCCGGAGCGGGAGCTTCATACCTATCCCCTCCCCCTGCCTGACCCCTACCTCACCTGCCTGCAGGACCCAGAGGTCAAAGCCATTGAGCGACTTGCCCCGGAGGCGCTCTATCGCGGCACCCAAGGGCGCCCCTGGTGGCAGTTCGATCCCCGGGTAGACTGGTTGTGCAACCTGCTGCAACGGCTGAAGGGGGCAAAGGTGCTGCTCATCTGCGCCCTTGCGGAAACCGCCCGGGAACTGGAGCGGGCATTGCGCGAACAGCAGGGGATTCATGCCGCCCTGTTCCACGAGGCAATGAGCATCCTTGAGCGGGACCGGGCCGCCGCCTGGTTTGCCGACCCGGACGAGGGGTGTCAGATCCTGCTCTGCTCGGAGATCGGCAGCGAAGGGCGCAACTTTCAATTTGCCCATCACCTGGTGCTGTTTGACCTGCCCCCCGACCCGGACCTGCTGGAGCAGCGTATCGGGCGGCTGGACCGGATCGGCCAACAGGAGACCGTACGCATTCACGTCCCCTATATCGAGCAAAGCGCCCAGGAAATTATGCTGCGCTGGTATCACGAGGGGCTGAATGCCCTGCGCAACACCTGCCCCGCCGGACACAGCATCCTGAGTCAACTCCAGCCGGCCCTGTGGCAGGCCCTGGAGGAACCCGATGAAGATCCTGAGTCCTTCGCTGCCCTGCTGCAGAGCACCCAACGGCTGTATAAGGAGACAAGTGAATCGATGCAGCGAGGGCGGGACCTGCTGCTTGAAATAAATTCCTGCCGCGATCCGGCAGCCAACGCCCTGAAGCAGGCGATCCGGGAACAACAGGACTCGCAACGGCTGCCCGAGTATATGGAACAGATGTTCGCCGCCTATGGCGTAGAGAGTGAAGAGCACTCTGCCGGGAGCCTGATCCTGCGCCCCAGCTCCCGCATGTTGCTGGAAAGCTTCCCTGGCGTGCCGTCCGAGGGTGTCACCTGCACCTACCACCGAGCTATCGCCCTGCTCCACGAGGAACGTCAGTTTCTGAGCTGGGAGCATCCCCTGGTGCTCGGTGCCATGGAAATGCTGTTGGACAGCGGACAGGGTAACAGCACCGCAACCGCCCTGAGACACCGGTCGCTTAAGGCCGGAAGCCTGTTGCTCGAATTTCTGCTGGTACTGGAGTGCCCGGCACCGAAGCGGCTCCAGGCAGGACGCTTCCTCCCCCCGACCCTGATACGCCTGCTGCTGGACCAGAATCTGGCGGAGCGCAGCCAGGATCTCTCGCGCGAACAACTGGGCGCCGCGCAGATTCCCCTGGACCGACCCACCGCGCGCAGAATCATCACCCCGCTGCGGACGCAGATCCAGTCCATGCTCGAGCGGGGGGGAGAGTTGGCGGAAGCAAGATGCCCGACCCTGACCGCCGATGCCCTGCGGACCATGAGCGAGCTGTATGACCGGGAGACCGAGCGCCTGATCACCCTGCAAAGGGTCAACCCCAATGTGCGGGACAATGAGATCGAAGCATTGCAACAGCAAGCATTGGAACTAAAGGAGCATATCGGTCGTGCCCGGCCCAGACTGGATGCAGTGCAGCTGATCGTGACGCTTTGATTCGCACCAGCTGTCAGAGAGGATTCAACAAGCTGCCACTAGTTTTGGCCACTGCAGGATGGATGAGACGCGCGACGGGTTTGAGACTGGTCTTATATTTTGGCCGGTGCGCGCCATAATCCACCAGCCTCTGGCATTCCTCAACCACCGGGCAGCGAAATACCAGTCACCTTTTTATACAGGGATACCGCGTAGGAATCGGTCATTCCAGCAATGAAGTCCGTCAGCTGAAGCAGCCTGGTATAGAGGCTCGGGGAGGGAATTCCCCCCACCCCCTTGAACTGCTGCGGCACCAGGTGAGCCAGCATCACACTCTTTGGGGCGGCGCCCTCGCCATGCTCGGCCAGGTCATCAAGGGCCCGGATGAACCGCTCGAGCAGATCACCAATCACCTGAAAGCCGGCTGCCTGGATTTCCACCACCTCGGGCGCGCAGTAGATCTTTTCCCTGGCCACTGTGATCAGCCGATCCATCGCCTCACGTTTCGGCAGTCGGTCCAACAGGGGCTCGTCGAACCGACCCGCGAGTATCGCCTCCTCGTGATCCAGAAAACAGGCCATGGCCTGGCTGATCGCCTCGTTGATCACCTTGGCCCTCAGGAACTCGATCTTTCCCTTGTCATCACCGATGCGCCGGAGTCTTGCCTCCTGCCGCTCCCGGTCACCGATGATGGGCCAGAACAGATCCAATACCGTCTCCAGATCGAAGTGCCCCAACCGGAAACCATCTTCGATGTCGATCACCCGATAGCTGATATCGTCTGCCGCCTCCACCAGAAAGGCCAAGGGGTGGCGCCACCAGATGGCGAAGTTGCTGTCGCGCCGGATCAGACCGACCTCTGCCGCCACCTCCTCGAACAGGGCGCGGTCCTGGGCCACGAAACCGAACTTTTTCGCGCTTACACCGGAATAGTGGCCTCCTCCAATCCATGATTCCCTGGGATATTTGGTGAAAGCGGCCAGCGTGGCGCAGGTGAGCTGCAGGCCGCCCTGATTGTCCGGATTCTGCAGTCGGGTCAGAATTCGAAATCCCTGGGCATTGCCCTCAAAGCCCAGAAAATCCTCCTTTTCACTACCCTGCAGTACATCCACCCGCCGCTTTCCATACTCACTGTTTTCGGACCAGTGACGGAAGGCATCCTCACCCGAGTGACCGAACGGAGGATTACCAATGTCATGGGCCAGACAGGCGGCGGCACAGATATCACCAAAATCGGATGCCTCGAACCCCTGCAGCCGGTGCCGAGCGATGATCTGCTCGCCCACCTGGGTACCCAGGGAACGGCCGATACTGGACGCCTCCAGGCTATGGGTCAAACGGGTGCGGACATAGTCGACCCGTGACAGTGGAAATACCTGGGTCTTGTCCTGCATGCGCCGCAAGGCGGATGAGAAGACGATGCGATCGAAATCACGCTGAAAATCCGTACGCAGGCTGGCAGCAGGCGGCTGTGCGCTACCCAGACGCTTACGCGACAGCAGTTGAGCCCACTGCATGCTCATCGGCAGGCAGAGCAGGCTTGCCAGCGAACGCGGTGCCCTGCGGGAGTCTGCTTGGCCGCAATCATCCGTTCAAACCTCTTTATAGATCTCTGCCCCCTTGTGCACGAACTCCTGGGACTTCTCGGTCATCCCCTCCTGCAGGGCATCCTGCTCGGAAAGACCATGGGAGCGAGCATATTCGCGCACATCCTGGGTGATCTTCATGGAGCAGAAATGGGGGCCACACATGGAACAGAAGTGGGCCACTTTATGGGCGTCGTGGGGCATGGTCTCATCGTGGTACTCGCGCGCCCGCTCGGGATCGAATCCCAGATTGAACTGATCCTCCCAGCGAAATTCGAAGCGGGCCTTGGACATGGCGTTGTCCCGGATCTGGGCACCGGGAAAGCCCTTGGCCAGATCCGCCGCCTGGGCGGCGATCTTGTAGGTGATAATGCCTTCGCGCACATCCTCCTTGTTGGGCAGCCCCAGGTGTTCCTTGGGGGTCACGTAGCACAGCATGGCGGTACCGTACCAACCGATCTGGGCCGCACCTATACCCGAGGTGATGTGGTCATAGCCCGGGGCGACGTCAGTGACGAGGGGACCCAGAGTGTAAAAAGGCGCCTCCAGACAGTCGGCCAGTTCCTTGTCCATGTTCTCTTTGATCATCTGCATCGGGACATGACCCGGACCTTCGATCATCACCTGCACATCGTGCTGCCAGGCGATGCGGGTCAGTTCACCCAGGGTCTCCAGTTCGCCGAACTGGGCGGCGTCGTTGGCATCGGCCAGGCAACCGGGGCGCAGGCCGTCACCGAGGGAGAAGGCCACGTCATAGGCCTTCATGATTTTGCAGATCTCTTCGAAGTGGGTGTAGAGGAAGTTCTCCTGATGGTGGGCCAGGCACCACTTGGCCAGGATGGAGCCGCCGCGGGAAACGATGCCGGTCACCCGGTCGGCGGTCAGGGGCACGTAACGCAGCAGCACCCCGGCGTGGATGGTGAAGTAATCCACCCCCTGCTCCGCCTGCTCGACCAGGGTGTCGCGCATGATCTCCCAGGTCAGCTCCTCGGCCTTGCCATCCACCTTCTCCAGGGCCTGATAGATAGGTACGGTCCCGATCGGCATGGGGGCATTTCGCAGGATCCACTCCCGGGTCTCATGGATGTTCTTGCCGGTGGAGAGGTCCATCAGGGTATCGCCGCCCCAGCGCGCCGACCAGGCCATCTTCTCCACTTCCTCCGCAATGGAGGAGGTAACTGCCGAGTTGCCGATATTGGTATTGATCTTGACCCGGAAATTACGGCCGATAATCATCGGCTCCAGTTCCGGGTGGTTGATGTTGGCGGGGATGATAGCCCGCCCCAGGGCCAGCTCCGAACGCACGAACTCCGGCGTGATCTCCGCCGGGATAGAGGCGCCAAAGTCCTGGCCCGGATGCTGCCGGATCAGCTTTCGATAGCGTGGATCCTGCCGCATCTCCTGCAAACGGCAGTTCTCACGGATAGCCACGTACTCCATCTCCGGTGTGATGATACCGTTGCGCGCATAGTGCATCTGGGTGACATTGCGACCGGCCAGGGCCCGGCGCGGCAGACAGATGTGCTCGAAGCGCAAAGCATCCAGGGTCGGATCGTTTCGCCGCTGGCCGCCATACTCCGAGCTGAGGCCCGACAGGATTTCGCTATCTTTCCGCTCCTCGATCCAGCGGCTTCGAACATCGGGCATCCCCTTACGCAGGTCCACGCGCACATCCGGATCGGAAAAGGGCCCGGAGGTGTCATAGACCGGGATGGGGGGGTTCTCCTCCGCGCCGAAACTGGCCTGGGTCGGCGATTGTGCTATCTCCCGTATCGGCACCCGGATATCCGGGCGCGATCCCTCGACATAGGTCTTTTTCGAGCCGGTGAATGGCCTGGTGACCTGCTGCGACAGGCGATTGGTCTGTTTAATGAAATCTTCAGGGATGGCGCTCATGCCTTGGTCCTCTTGCGGGCGGATAAGGAGGCGGGCAGTCTCCAGCGGACCGGATCCACAGCTTCCCTCCGCCGGTATCAACCGGTTCAGGTTCAAAGGGTCTCTCTCAGCCCCAACAGGGCACCCCCAGCTCACTGGCGCCTCAGCGCCCAGAGAATCTGCTCAAGGTATCGGATGGTCTACACCTTTGCAACTGCCTGGCGGAGGGGGGATTGCCTGTGACAGGCAAAATCCGTAGTCTATTGAAGTTAAGTCACCACAATTTCCGGGGTAGTCCAAATGATCGCCAACACGTTCGAACAGGCCCGTTTCAATATGGTGCAGCAGCAGATCCGACCCTGGGAGGTGCTGGATCAGCGGGTGTTGGAGCTCATCAACCGGATCCCCCGTGATCAGTTCGTGCCCGACGAGTACCGGGGCCTGGCCTACGCCGACATCGAGATCCCCATCGGGCATGACCAACAGATGATGTTCCCGCGGGTAGAGGGCCGGATGTTGCAGGCCCTGAACATCCAGCCCGCCGACCGTATCCTCGAAATAGGCACAGGCAGTGGGTATGTCACAACCTGCCTGGCGAAGCTGGGTGGAAAGGTTATCAGCCTGGACATACATTCGGAGTTTACCGAGCGGGCACGGCCACGACTGGAGTCCCTGGGCATCGAAAACGTGGAGCTGAGGACCGCTGATGGCCTGGCAGGGAATGTCGAAGGAGGACCGTTCGATGTGATCGCCGTAACCGGCTCCCTGCCGGAAGCCTCGGATCTGCTCAAGAGCCAACTCAGCATCGGTGGCCGCCTGTTTGTTGTTATCGGCGCAGCCCCGGCCATGGAGGCCAGCCTGATCACCCGGGTCGGGGACAGTGCCTGGCGCGTCGAAGGCCTGTTCGAGACCGAACTGCCGACCCTGGAGAACGCGCCTGAGACGGAGCAGTTCCAGTTCTGAATCCTGCCCGGCGGCCCCTGCTTAGCGCAGGGGCTTCTGAAGCATCAAGCCTTCACACCGGCGGAACCAGCAACGATCGTCAACCGGGGTTTGTGTTTTTCCATCCGATTTTCCGGCACGAAGGCACGCAGTGCCTGATCGAGAAATTTCTCATCGAATACATCCACCGCCCTCTGCATCTCATCCAATCTTTGGTTGAGCGCTTCCCAATCCACCACTCGGTGTTGGGCCAGGAGTATCTTGCTATGGGGGGTAGGCTGTAACGCCTCCTGTTCGTGGAAGAGCTCTTCAAACAGCTTTTCCCCCGGCCTCAACCCGGTGAAGGTTATCGCTATATCCTCTCCCGGTATCTTTCCGGAAAGGCGAATCATCTGCTCCGCTAGATACTGAATCTTGACCGGTTCCCCCATGTCCAGCACGAAGATCTCTCCGCCACTGCTCAACACGCCCGCCTGCATGATCAACTGACAGGCCTCCGGGATGGTCATGAAAAAACGCTCCATATCCGGATGGGTGACGGTTACCGGGCCACCGGTGGCGATCTGCCTCCGAAACAGCGGTACCACGCTGCCGGCCGAGCCCAGCACATTGCCAAAACGAACAGTGACAAACCGGGTAGCCGAGCGAATGTTGAGATTCTGGCAGTAGATCTCCGCCACCCGTTTGGTGGTGCCCATAATGTTCGCCGGATTTACCGCCTTGTCGGTAGATATCTGAACAAATTCAGAGCAGCCGTGCTGACAGGCGGCATCCGCGACGATACGGGTTCCGAGCACATTGTTGCGCACCGCCTCCCTGGCCTGATTTTCCAGCATCGGCACATGCTTGTAGGCCGCCGCATGGAAAACCACCGCCGGCCGGAACCGTTGAAACGCGGAATTGGTGGCGGTTGCATCCCGCACGTCGCCGAGCACGGCGTAGAGCAGGAGATCGGGGAAATTCCTGCGCAGTTCCAGCTCGATGGCGTACAGGTTGTACTCGCTGTTCTCGAACAGAATCAGCTTTCCCGGCTGTAATCGCGCGATCTGCCGGCAGAGTTCTGATCCGATGGAACCGCCTGCACCGGTGACTAGAATATTGCGATGAGACAAACCCTTGCGGATTGCCGTCCAGTCCAGGGTGATCGGTTCGCGCCCCAGCAGATCCTCGATGGAGACCTCCCGCAGC
Source organism: uncultured Gammaproteobacteria bacterium (assembly GCA_963820955.1). Taxonomy (GTDB): domain Bacteria; phylum Pseudomonadota; class Gammaproteobacteria; order Chromatiales; family Chromatiaceae. The sequence goes on from CAWGCA010000053.1 coordinate 75,039, forward strand.
TGATTGATTGCCACCTGACCGGACATCAGGTTATCGAGCTGAGGAACCGTTCGAAACGGCACACCCGCCCGCTCGCAGAGTTCGACCAGGCGTTTGCGCTCGCTGACCCGGGCCGAAGGGACCGACAGCACGATCACCTCTATCTTCATCTTTTCCACGATTTCCGGGATGGCGTCGCAGGTACCGACGATGGGGATTCCCCGCACGTCCTGACCGGCCCTGCGGCGGGTATCATCCACAAAAGCCACCGGTAAATAGTCATTCGAACGATCCCTCAGCAGATCACGCGCCAGTGCCTCGCCCGCCCTGCCGGCCCCAACCAGCAGTATGCGCTTGCCGCCGGAAAAGCTGACGCGGTGGTCTTTCAACCAGCGATAGACGAAGCGCGGACCGCTGAGCAGAATAACCAGCAATATGCCATAGAGTATGGGAACAGAGCGGGGAATATCCTCCAGCCGGTAAAACACGAACAGGACGGAGAAACTGACTACCAACCCCACTGCCGTACCCTTCAGAATCCGCAGCAGATCGGGAATGGAGGCGAAACGCCAGACCCCGCGATAGAGCCCGAATATCCAGAATACGGCCGCCTGGATGGGGATGATGAACAGAAGATAGGTGAAAACGGGCTCCAGGATCTGCTCTGGCACCTCTCTAAGATTGAAGCGCAACCAGTATGCAAGCAGCCAGGCAACGGGAATCATAAACAGATCATGAACAACCGCGCCGATTCTACTAAGCAGGATATCCTTTATTCTATTCATAAGAGCGCCCCGTCCTTCCCCGCATTATACTCCTTATGGGATTTTACGAGATTTCAGAGGGCAAGTGATGAGAAAATAGTAGCCAGACAGATTTCAGACACCCGCGTAGGGCAGGACTATATCTTTTCACTCATGGGCTGGAAGCGCTTGAAAAAAGGGAGCACAACCAAACAACAGATACCGATTGCAGCCGAATCGAACTTTTCCCTTCTCGGTCTAAACGACCGCCGCCTGAAACACCTTTAGTACCGCCTTCATGACATCGGCCATATCGGAAAGCTGCATGGTAGGGTGGACTGGAAACATCAGACTTGTTTCGCCCAGTTCCCTGGCAACCGGCAACGGCCTTGGGATGGACATACCCTCTTTGTTAGCAAAAGCCTTTTCCAGGTAGATTTCCGAACAGGAACCGGAAAAACAGGGGACCCCTTCGGCAACGACCGTATTCATTATGCGATCACGACTCCATCCGGACTTAAGCGCTTCCGGTTTGACGAACGCGTAGAATTTGTACCAGCCATGTTCCACGCGCTCTGGCATCGCCAGTAGGCGCAAACCGGGGATTCCCTGCAACCCCTCCCTCAGAAGCGCCGCGTTACGACCACGCAGTCGGTGCCATTCCGGAAGTTTTCGGAGCTGAAGCCGACCAATTGCCGCCTGCATCTCCGTCATACGCCAATTTGTACCGAAAGATTCGTGCAACCAGCGAAAACCTGCTTCGTGCTCTACCTGATAAACCGCCCTGAAGCTCTTTCCATGATCTTTATACTCCCAGGCACGGCGCCAAACGGCCTCATCATTGGTAACCAGCATTCCACCTTCACCACCGGTAGAGATAATTTTATCCTGACAGAAGGAGAAGGCCGACACATGCCCCATGCTGCCGACAGGCTTACCATGGTAACTGGCACCGTGCGCCTGGGCGCAATCCTCGATTACAAACAAATTGTGTTTTTCGGCGAGTTCCCTGATGGCGTCCATTTCACAGGGCAGACCGGCAAGATGCACTGCAATAACGGCTTTGGTTCTACGGGTGATATGAGGTTCGATAGTCTGAGCCGTTATGTTCTGTGACAGCGGGTCCACGTCGGCAAACACTGCCCGCGCACCCACCAAGGCAACACAACTCGCCGAAGCAATAAAAGACCTGGGCGTAACAATCACCTCGTCGCCGGGACCTATACCCAAGGCAATAAGCGCCAGTTCCAATGCTACCGTGCCGTTAGCAACGGCAACTGCATGAGAGACCATGCAGTGCTCCGCGAATTCCCGTTCGAAAGAACGCCCCTCCTCACCGGTCCAGTAATTGACCTTCCCACTGCGAAGAACAGCACCGACAATATCTATCTCTTGGTCCGAAAAATATGGCCAGGGGGGAAAGGGGGTCTGGCGAACAGGCACACCGCCATCATTTGCCAGTTTATCATGCAAAAAATGCTTTTCGTTTTTCATCGATCGTTATGACAGTTTGGCAGCTTAGGCCTGGCCGGCACGCCAACCACTGTCATACCGTCCTCGACATTAGAAACAACTGCGGCTCCAGCACCCACGACGACATTTGCCCCAATACAAACCCCGTGGCGGATCGAAACCCCAATTCCAACCCAACTTGAGTGCCCTATCTCGACATTTCCACCCAGATTCGCTCCAGGGGATATATGAACTCCATCGCTTAATCGACAATCATGATCGACGGATGCGCAGGTATTGATGATACATCCGGTGCCCAACACCACATCTGCGTTTATCATGGCGCCAGCGAACACCACACAGCCCCTACCAAGTCTGACCGAGGGACTTATCCAGGCGGCGGGGTGGATCAGCACCGGGGATTTGTATCCAGCCGCCTTAACCTGATGCAGGTATTCCAGACGAGACCGATTTTCACCCATCGCAACCAGCACATCCCATTCGTTAGGAGGGTGGTTTTTAATGCCGGTGATATCGCCTGACACGATCCAGCTACCCAACTGCTTCAATTCGGGAAAGCGGTCGTCCAGAAAAATAATCTCTTTCCAGGAACCACTGGCTTGTGCAGTATCTGCTACTACTTTGCCATGTCCGCCCGCGCCGATGATCATCAGGCGCTTCATTTTTTCGACCCTCTAAAGCGTTCCATTGTGACGTGTCCATCCTGAGTGATGCCTTCGGAACGACATACTGTCAATACCGTGAGCCAGAGTATTTTTAAATCCAGCGAGAATGACCTGTTGTCCACATACCAGACATCCATGGCCAGCCGCTCATCCCAGTCAACGGCGTTTCTACCATTCACCTGTGCCCAACCGGTAATACCGGGGCGCATTTCGTGTCTCCGGGCCTGTTCCGGAGAATAGAGCGGTAAATACTCCATCAGTAAGGGGCGCGGGCCGACCAGACTCATGTCGCCTATGAGTACATTCCACAGTTCTGGCAATTCATCCAGACTCGATCGGCGCAGAAAGCGTCCAAACGATGTCATACGCTGGTCGTCCGGCAACAGATTCCCTTTCTCGTCTCTGGAAATGAGCATGGTGCGGAATTTAATCAAACGAAAGGGTTTCATTTCCTTTCCGGGTCTGGTCTGAACGAAAAAAATCGGCCAACCAAGTTTAATCGCTATGGCCACCGCCACCGCAAGGCATAACGGCAAAATGCTTGCCAACATAACTGCGGAAAACGATATATCAAACAACCGCTTATACATTATTAGGCAAAAAGCCTCATATATCGCTCTGCTAATACAAAGTAGTCATGATGTGCGATGAGATACCGATAGCCGTTATCACCCAATCGCGCGCGCTGTTGACTCGGCATTGATGCCAGTTTTTGAATTGTTTCCGCCACCTGCTGCGGGCTATCTGGTGAGACGGAGAATCCACAATCTGCGTCCTGGACCGGATTATTACCCGCATCTATGGCAAATATCACCGGCAAACTGCAAAGCATATAGTCAAACAGCTTATTGGGACTCACGCCGTAGAAAAAGAGTGGCTTTGTCTGCAAACTGATAAACCCCGCGTCCGCGTGCCGCAAAATTATCAATATCTCACGCTTGGCGACTGGTGGACAAAAGAAAATATTCTTCAACCCTAAATTGCAACTCATCCGTTCTAATGTCTCCTGTTGATCTCCCTTTCCAATTACAAAAACACGAACTTTTAAATCTTTCTGCGACTGTAGCAATGCTGCGGCGTTCAACAATAGCTCCAAATTATTCGGTTCTCCAATCGCCCCGGCATAACAGAGGTTAAAATACCTATCCTCCTTCGACTGTAATATCGCGCCAAGCAGGGGAAAAGGCTCTATATCCTTTGGTTCGGGGATCTCAGAAATAGTCGCGCCATTGGGGATATATGTGAATCGATCGGGAGGCAGTCCCCTCTTTCTCATATACGGTTCAGCAAGAGGCATTAGAGAAACCAGACAGTCCGCTCGACGATAAGCATATCGTTCGAACCACGCGGTAAACCAAACAAAAGGATGATGAGGGCTTATACCCGTCAATTGAACAAGGCTGGCGGGCCAAAGATCCCGTACCTCCACGATCAACCGAGAACCGTAGCGACGGGCCAGGTAACCTGCAGACGGGATGGCATAGGGATGGGGAGAAGAGGCAATGATGACGCTCTGGAATCCCCGCCACACCATCTGACAACCTTCTGTCGCGCAACAGAGCAAAGGCATAAGCCAGCATATTCCTAATGCGACCAACCCCGTTTCCTCTGTAGCGAGGAGTGTCGAGAAAAAGATAGTTAACCCCCTCCGTCGTAGTCTCCCCTCGACGGGGCACTTCGTCGTCCAGCAGATGGTGATACGAGGCACTGATAATCCATACCTGATACCCCGCCCGGACCCAGTGACGACCAAGATTAAATGGACGATGGGCTCGGCCTATGCCTGGACCGCCGGCATAATGATTCAGATACCAGACAACCCCTTTTACCACATCTAATCCAGGATATTGCTGACGATCTTCTCAGCCGCCCGACCTCCACCATACAGATCCGGGTCAGACACAATCTCCCGCTCGATCATATCGTCAAACACCTTAATGATTTCGACTGCGTTGGTACCGGAAAGACGATTAACCTTAGCCTGTATCAGTTCGACCCATTCAGTCTCCTCTCGAATAGTGACACATGGTTTTCTAAAGAAAAAAGCCTCTTTTTGCAGCCCGCCGCTGTCCGTCATAACAAGACTGGCGCGCTCGAGCAAATACAGCATCTCCAAGTAGCCAACAGGATTTACTACCTCAGCCTTGAGTTCCAATCTTTGATCCTCAAGTCTGGAGAGGGTTCTAGGATGCAGAGGAACAATCACCGGCATCCGGGTTTCGTGAATCTGAGACATCGCCTCAACAATGCCGGCAAGACGATCAGGATCGTCGGTATTTTCCGCTCGGTGAATAGTGGCCAGAACAAATTTTTCCGACAGCAAGGAAGATTGTACGTCCGCGGGTCTCTGTGCCATTTCCGAATAAAACATTGCCGCATCCTGCATTACATCACCGGCGCGAACTATTCTCACTCCAAGTTTACGGAACCCTTCCACCTCTAAATTCTGGATAGAAGTTCTAGTAGGGCAAAACAGATAGCTGCTGATTCGATCGGTGAGCACCCGATTTATTTCCTCCGGCATGTCCATGTTGAAACTTCGCAATCCCGCCTCGACGTGCATAATCGGAATATGCAATTTGGCTCCCGCCAGGGCTCCCGCGAGAGTCGAATTGGTATCTCCATAAACCAGAATTCGATCTGGCCTCTCATCCAGCATCACCGCTTCTAACTTTTCCAGCATTCGGCCTGTCATAGCGCCATGGCCAAGGTCTGCTACACCGAGATTGTAATCTGGCTCCGGAATCTTCATCTGTTCAAAAAATATTTTGCTCATGCTGTGATCGTAGTGCTGCCCGGTGTGCACTATGATCTCTTCCAGATTGAGGCCAAAGCGCAGTATAGCTCTGCTCACTACGGCCGCCTTAACAAACTGAGGCCTCGCCCCTAACACTGTTAAAATTTTCATCATTCCAGGCCTTCGTAAAGACCTATTAGCTTCCTTTCTTCATACGCCCAGTTATACCCTTCAAGTACAGCTTTACGACCTGCTTTTCCCATCTGTTCCGCCTCATTTTCATTTTCAATAAGCCTATCTATCGCCGTCGCTATCTGCGAGGAGTCTTTTGGATCAACGAGTATTCCACATCCCGCCGTCTCCACAATTCGCCTCCACAACGGAAAATCCGAAGCAATCACTGGTATTCCGGCTGACATATACTCAAAAAGCTTGTTTGGCTGGGCCTCGATATGGTTGGGCACAGGATGAAACAATACCAACCCTATTCTGGATGAATCCAGCGACGCTCTGACCTGACTGCGATCAAGCCAACCGAGATAATCAACCTTACCCCAACCTTTCATTCGACGACATTCCTGCTCGAAGGCTGTACTTTCAAAACCACCCACGAGTACGAACCGACAGCTTTCGTCCTTTACCTTCTCAAACGCTTTGATATTATCCAAAGCGCCCCTGATCCTTGAAATACCCCCAACATAAATTACATTATTTGGTCTGGACCGATAAGGTGCCGGCTCGTCGCAAACGAGTTCGTCAAGAAGCGGATAGTTCTGTAAAAGTATCGTTTTATTTTGAGGGAATCGCTTTGCGATTTTTTCTGTAACGACGACTACTCTGTCAATATAAGTTCGTGTCGATACCCATTCCAGAATCGAAGCCATCCAGGACATAGGGTGTTTAAATAGTGAATGAATATAGTTCTTCGCCAAAATCTGTCTTGGCAGATCTTCATGGACATCGTATATAACCTTCTTTCCATGAATATGAAAAAGCAAACCTATGGGGATTAGCTCTGGATCGTGAAAGTGAACTATTTGTGGGTTTATAATTAGCGTTTTTCCATATATATCCCAAACGGTTCGGAACATCCGAGCGAGCCTGCCTTTTCTCTTTTCAATGCCTACGATATTTACCCCATCGATCATTTCGTCTTTTTCATGGCGCACAACGTAGTAGACATTGTATCCTCTATTTGCCAGGCTTCTACATTCTTTTAGAAATATCCTCGAATCATACGGTTTGTGAACTGAACTTACGTGCGCGATGCGAACCCCTTGTACATCCATTCTAGTTCCCATCAAAGAAAAAGCTTCTTGTTGCTGCGTTGTATAAAAATAATATCGCGACTTCTCTTTAGTAGACTGCTTTGAATTTCGCGATCTGTTTGATATCGAGCATTACTAACGCTAAACTAGCCACAATTCCTAACGCTACAATCTGAATGAATCACACTCTCCAGTCTGAAAAACATTTCGAGTATCTATTTTTAATCTTCAGCAGCTCTGATATGCGGTACTGACATAACCTGTTTCTATAAATACTGAGTCTTTGCTAAAGCACAACATTATATACTTCTTGCCATTTTGCAGTGTTATATAATCGCCAGCGTTTTTTCCATGAAAGTCTATCGAAATCGTACTTTTTTGGATCTACTATCGCATTGACAATTGACGACTTGTCAATAGTCTCGCGCATTTCGTCTTTTATCGTATTGAGCCAACGGTCTTCAGGTGCGTTAAAACCCAGTTTATTCTTTCTCCATATCACCTCCTGAGGGAGAATAGTATTGAGTGATCTCCGTAGGATATACTTAGTCCATCCAGCAAATATCTTTTGCTCGCTGTCAAGAGAAACTGCTTTTTCCACCACTCTATAATCAATAAAAGGCAAACGACTTTCGACTGAATTGCGCATCGCGTTTTTATCCTCATAGCGCAGCAAATGGGGCATTTGAGTTGTGAGAATCTCCTGATTTTGCAGTTTATCGATACTAAGATAGTTGCCGGCATTTTCCCTCAACATCTTTTTATTCATTTTGCTTCTGAACTCTGGCCGAATAAATCTACTGTCATATTCCAATTTAAACAGCCTCAAGCGATAGTGAGTGAAATAAAAATAATAAAAAATGACCTGCTTTAGAGAAAGCCTTGAATTTCGTGAAGAAAGAAATAGCGCCTTTAATCGATCTATCAAATTTAAACTAACGATATATGCGGGATAGTAACGCTCATACCCTAACAGAGTTTCGTCCCCGCCTTGACCATCTAGCATTACCAAACAACCTAGTTCTCGAGCTTTCTTCATCACGAAATACTGCATGAACACAGACGGACTCCCGAAAGGCTCTTCCTGTGTATACACGACCTCATCAATCTGGCTAACAAATTCTTTTATAGATGGCTCGATAACATGCAAATCAAGTCTACTGTGTGTCGAAACCATTCTCGCATAGTTGCTTTCGTCAGTATCCACCTCACCTGTTCTGGCGTGAATCGCCGTGAAGCGGCGCCCTTTGTCTCCAGAGTAGAAAGACGACGCTATTGAAGCAACCGCAGAACTATCGAGTCCTCCACTCAAACATGTTCCTACTTTTACATCGGAACGCAGCCTAATGGATACAGCTTGCTTAAGAACAGTGAGATACTCCTGCTCTATAGTATCCCGACTCGTGTTGCTTAGCGTGTTTCTCTGTGGCTGGAGACTATAGTAGCGACTCTGAACGTACTGACCGGTATTTAGATCGTATACCAGATTATGAGAGTGTTTTAGTTTAAAAATATTCTTAAAAAATGTCTCCTCTGTATGATCTTCATATCCAATAATCAGATAGTCCATGAGGATTGCTTGGTTAACCTGTGGATTTGGATAATACTCCAATAACTGCTTTATTTCCGATCCAAATACGAACTTCCCACGAATTTCAGTAAAATAAAAAGGCTTAACACCGAAACGATCTCGACTACAAAAAATCACATTTCTTTGTTTATCATAAAGCGCGAACGACCACATTCCATTGAAGTGTGTGACACAATTATCACCCCATTTGTCGTAAGCCGCCATAATCATTTCTGTATCGGTATTCGACTGAAATACGTAACCTTCTTTCGTAAGCTGTTTTTTCAGTTCAAGGTAATTATATATTTCCCCGTTATACACAAGCACGTATCGATTCAGATAATGCATCGGTTGGTGACCGGCTTTGCTCAAATCTAAAATTGCAAGCCTTCTATGACCAAAAGCGAATTTCTCTGAAATAAAATAACCTTCGTCGTCAGGGCCTCTGTGCCGAACGAGATCTGTTATTTTTCTTATCTCAGTCGCCAGAGTGTCAACTCTCTCTTTACAGCTTACTATTCCGCTGATACCACACATGAGGTTAAGTCCGTGTAAGTTTCCAAAAAATTTCTTTCCTGCTGTTCCCAGCTATACACAGATCTGATTCTCTCAATATTGATCCGCAACAGGGCGGAATCCGCTCGAAACGCATCATCAACCGCTTTCTCAAGTCCGTTGACGGTATTATCGCCAGCGACAATTCCGATCTCGAGGCGGGTAACCATGCGTTTAAGCTCGTAAAGATTGGAGACAATCACAGGAATACCAGCCATCAAATACTCAAACAATTTGTTTGGCGAACAATAATAGTGATTCTTGCAATTATTCTCGTAGAATAATATTCCGAATCAGCCGACGACGTATAGTCCAGCAATACATCAGGCGCAACAGCTTCCTGAAAAAATATATTTCTATAAAACTTACAAGCATCTTCGACGAGATGCTGCAAGGGGCCAAAACCCATTATCACC
>CAWGCA010000054.1:0-65270 GCA_963820955.1 uncultured Gammaproteobacteria bacterium
CCGATTAATAGGGGGGTAAAAGCTGGATAGAAACGGGGTTCGAGAGAACCCCTTTTTTTGTGGCGTATTATTCGCCGGAGGCTTCCTGCTGAGCCTGTTGCTCCTGTTTAATACGCTCATAGATCTCCTCCCGATGAACAGTCACATCGCGCGGAGCATTAACACCAATACGAACCTGGTTACCTTTTACCCCAAGCACCGTTACCGTAACCTCGTCACCGATCATCAGGGTTTCGCCCACACGGCGAGTCAAAATCAACATCTTCCTATCTCCCTGTTGTTGTAGTTCCAAACCCAGCGACTCGACCACTCCCTCGGGTTTCTAAAACTGACGCCCGATGAGGCTTTGTTTGTCGCTACCAACCAAGCACTTGCACCACTGGACACATCGGTGGGGAAAGAGCACTTTAAATTCTAGCAGTCGGCGTACGATAACTAAAGGGAATTCAAAGCCTTCCGCTGGCCACCACCCTGCATAAATAATTGGGACACTAATTCAGGCTTGAAGTTCCTGATCCAGGCCAAAGGCCTGATGCAAGGTTCGAACCCCGAGCTCCAGGTACTTTTCATCGACCACCACAGAGATCTTGATCTCGGAAGTAGAGATCATGCGTATATTGATCCCCTCCCTAGCCAGCGCCTCAAACATGGTACTGGCAATTCCAGCGTGAGAACGCATACCGACTCCAACCAGAGATATCTTGACAATGGACTCATCTCCGAGAACCTCTCTTGCACCCAGCACTTTAGCCGTCTCTTTGAGTACCTCAAGCGCCCTGGGGTACTCGTTTCGATGTACCGTAAAGGTGAAGTCGGTGGTCTCATCCTCAGCAATATTCTGAACAATCATATCCACCTCAATATTGACGGCGGCTATCGGCCCCAGAATGCTGTAGGCGACACCCGGCTGGTCTGGCACACCTAGTATGGTCAGCTTGGCTTCATCACTACTGAATGCAATACCGGAAATTTTCGCCTCTTCCATATGATTGTCCTCAAAGCTGATCAGGGTGCCATCACCCTCTTCAAAACTGGAAAGGACACGCAATGGGACGTTGTACTTTCCTGCAAACTCCACCGCCCGGATCTGCAGTACCTTTGAGCCCAGACTGGCCATTTCCAACATCTCCTCAAAGGTGATTCTGGCCAGTCTCCGGGCTTTCGGCTCGACCCGCGGATCGGTGGTATACACCCCGTCGACATCGGTAAAAATCTGACATTCATCGGCCTTTAGGGCAGCGGCCATGGCAACTGCCGTGGTATCGGATCCACCACGGCCCAGGGTGGTGATATCACCATGTTCATCCACCCCCTGAAAGCCGGCGATCACCACCACGCGTCCAGCATCAAGATCTGCTCGCACCCGGGCATCATCGATATCGCGAATCCTCGCCTTGCTGTGGGCATCATCGGTGAGTATGTGCACTTGCCCACCAGTGTAGGAACGGGCAGCACATCCTGCTTTCTGCAACGCCATACTGAGCAGGGCGATAGTCACCTGCTCACCGGTGGAGAGCAGTACATCCATCTCACGGGGATCTGGTCGCGCATCGATCTCACCGGCCAGTGCGATCAGCCGGTTGGTCTCGCCGGACATGGCTGAGACCACTACCACAACCTGATTCCCACGTTTGTGCATGGCGGCCACCTTGCGTGCCACCGCCTCGATACGCTCAATACTGCCGACGGAGGTACCGCCGTATTTCTGGACAATTAGGGCCATGTTCTGTTGTTTGTCTTTTATCTGACTGCTGATTCTGTACAAAACGCATAATCATACAATGCAAGGGGATTTATTGCCTTCTCGATCGGCAGCCCAAGGTCATACACGCGGCCACTTACTGACGCGCCACTCGACCATCCTCAGGCACCCAGTTTTTCTCGCACCCAGGACTCTACACTGTTGAGTGCTGCCGGCAGTGCCGCAGCATCGCTACCACCCGCCTGTGCCATATCCGGACGGCCACCGCCTCTGCCCCCCACCTGTTCCGCAACGAACTTTACCAGGTCGCCTGCCTTCACAACAGCTGTCTTATCCTTGGTAACACCGGCCACCAGACTCACTTTATCTGCATTGACCGTAGCCAGCACGATAACGGCGCTGCCCAATTTATTCTTCAATTGATCCATGGTGTCACGCAGGGATTTTGGCTCCGCGCCCTCGAGTGTCGCGGCGATAACCTTAACACCGCCGATTTCGACGGCGCTTGCGGCGAGATCACTACCCGCAGCGGTGGCCAGTCTTGCCTTAAGTTGCTCCAGCTCTTTCTCCAGCACCCGATTGCGCTCAACCAACTGGGCGACCTTATCGTCCACCTCCTCGCGCCCCACCTTCACCAACCGGGCCACCTTGTGGAGACGATCCTCATCAGCCTCCATCCATTCGATCGCCTTCTCACCAGAAACCCCTTCGATGCGGCGCACGCCGGAAGCGATTCCAGTCTCTGATGTAATCCTGAACAAACCAATGTCCCCCACTGCCTTTACATGGGTACCTCCGCACAATTCAGTCGAAAACCCCCCCATGCGCAGCACCCGAACCTGGTCTCCGTATTTCTCACCGAACAGCGCCATAGCACCGGATTTACGCGCATCTTCCTGGGACATAATCCGGGTTTCCACCATGTGATTCTGGCGGATCTGCGCGTTCACCAGGCGCTCAATGGTCTGCAACTGTTCTCTGGTCAGGGGTTCAAAGTGCGAGAAATCAAACCGCAGCCGTTCCGGCTCGACCAGCGACCCCTTCTGCTGCACATGATCGCCCAGCACCCTGCGCAAGGCTGCGTGGAGCAGGTGGGTTGCGGAGTGGTTAAGGGCCGTGGCTTCGCGCTTTTCCAGATTGACCTCGGGGGTTACCGAATCTCCCACACGCAGGACCGGCCCCCGGAATTTTCCGGAATGGAGGTAGACATCCCCGCCCTGTTTCTGAGTGTCTTCCACCTCGAACCTGGCGTTCTCCAACGTGATCAGACCCACGTCACCAACCTGACCGCCAGACTCCGCATAGAAGGGGGTCCGATCAAGCACCACTACGCCTTTTTCTCCATCACCCATGGTCTCCACCGATTCACCATCCTGAAACAGGGCGATGACCGTCGCCTGGTCTTCCAGTCGGTCATACCCGGTAAAATCGGTGGCCCCATCCAGTGCGATGGATATCTGCTCCTCGACTCCGAAGTGACTGGCGGCTCGGGCCCGCTGGCGTTGCGCCCCCATCTCCCGCTCGAAGCCCTGCAGATCAAGCGTCAGCCCCCGCTCCCGGGCGATATCCGCTGTCAGGTCGGTTGGAAAGCCAAAGGTATCGTAGAGTTTGAATACTGTTTCGCCTGGAATCTCCCGGCCATCAAGGTCATTGATGGCTTGTTCCAGAACCTTCATTCCCTGTTCCAGGGTTTCCGCGAACCGCTCCTCTTCCAGTCTCAGTAGCCTTTCCGCCTGTTCCTGCTGTCTGGCAAGCTCCGGGTAGGCATTCCCCATCTCCAGCCGGAGCGGTTCAACCAATCGATAGAAAAAGGGTTCCTTTGTTCCCAGCATATAACCATGACGAATAGCCCGTCGGATAATCCGCCGCAGGACATAACCCCGCCCCTCATTGGAAGGCAGCACGCCATCAACAATCAGGAAGGCACAGGATCGGATGTGATCTGCAATCACCCGCAGTGAGTTCTCTTCCAGATCACGACAATCAGTGACTTGAGCTGCCGCTTTGATGAGATTTTGGAACAGGTCGATCTCGTAATTACTGTGTACACCCTGCATCACCGCGGCGAGACGTTCCAATCCCATTCCGGTATCCACCGAAGGGCTGGGCAATGGGGTCAAACTCCCATCTGCATCGCGGTTGTACTGCATGAAAACCAGATTCCAGATCTCGATGTAGCGATCCCCATCCTCTTCGGGAGATCCGGGTGGGCCGCCCCAGACATCCGGGCCGTGGTCATAAAAAATCTCGGAACAGGGGCCACATGGCCCGATATCGCCCATAGACCAGAAGTTGTCCTTGGCTCCGCAGCGGGAAAAACGTTCGGGGTCGACTTTGATCTCCTGCAGCCAGATGTCCGCCGCCTCGTCGTCGTCCTCAAACACGGTTACCCACAGTTTCTCCGGCGGAAGCTGCATCTCATCGACCAGAAATCGCCAGGCATACCGGATCGCTTCGCGTTTGAAATAGTCCCCGAAACTGAAGTTGCCGAGCATCTCGAAAAAGGTGTGGTGGCGCGCGGTATAGCCGACGTTCTCCAGATCATTGTGCTTACCCCCGGCCCGCACACAACGCTGGGAAGAGGCCGCCCGCTTATAGCCACGTTTTTCCCGCCCCAGGAACACATCCTTGAACTGGACCATGCCGGCGTTAGTGAACAGCAGGGTCGGATCGTCAACCGGGACCAGCGAACTACTGGAGACCTCATCGTGGCCGTTTGCAACAAAGTAATCGAGAAATGCTCTGCGGAGTTCTGCACTGGTTTTCATACGATCTTGGCGGGAAATGACCTAAAAAGGGGAATGTTATGCAGAACCGCGCAAGTTGTCACCTACCACCGTCAGGAAACGGCTATAGCAATGGTTTGTCAGCACCTATCATCGACCAAATCTAAGGCTGGCCCCAGGGTGGCAGAACAGCTCGTGGGCCGTCAAACGGCTCAGCCGTTTTGCTGCAGGAAACGCCGGATGCGATCGGGAGAAAACCCCCGGTATTCGAGAAATCGTACCCGTTTGCCTCGCTCCCGAAAATCGGCGGGGGGAGTTGGGCCGAATTTACGTCTCGCGGTCTGCTCCAGCACCTCGTCCCACTCCAGATCATTCTCATCCAACCAGTCTCTGACCAGGTTGCTGTCCACACCCTTCTCGCGCAACTCCATACGAATACGTACCGGACCGAATCCTTTGCGCTTGCGGGACGCGATGTAAGTTTCCACGAAACGTTGTTCACTCAAGGCATGTTGGGCCTCCAGTCCATCCAGCACTCTTTCCAGAAGCCCCTCATCTGCCGCACGGGGGCCCAGTTTACGGCGCAGTTCTGCCCGGCTGTGCTCACGAGAGGCGAGCAGGCGTAACGCCGCCTGCTCGATCTCCCGAATCTTGGAATCGCTCAAGCTTCCGCCTCTTCCACTCCCGCCTGCTCCAACTGCTCCGGCTTGGGGAAGACCAAGTCTCGAATCCGACCCTCGATCTCTCGAGCTGTATCGGGATTCTCTTTGAGGAATTTGCGCACATTCTCCTTGCCCTGTCCGATCCGGTCGCCACTATAACTGTACCAAGTCCCTGATTTATCGATGATGCTGTGCTTGACACCCAGTTCGATAAGCTCCCCCTCCCAGGAGATTCCCTCACCGTACAGGATCTCGAAGTTGGCCTGTTTGAACGGTGGGGCGATCTTATTCTTGACCACCTTGACCCGGGTTTCGTTGCCAACCACCTCATCACCCTTCTTGATGGCCCCGGTGCGGCGAATATCTAAACGAACAGAGGCGTAGAACTTAAGGGCATTGCCGCCGGTCGTGGTTTCCGGATTACCGAACATCACCCCGATCTTCATACGGATCTGATTAATGAATATGACCAGACAATTGGATCGTTTGATGTTGCCGGTAAGCTTGCGCAGGGCCTGGGACATGAGGCGTGCCTGCAGCCCGACGTGAGAGTCCCCCATCTCACCCTCGATCTCCGCCTTGGGAGTCAGGGCGGCCACCGAGTCGATCACGACAACATCTACGGCACCAGAGCGCACCAACATGTCGGTAATCTCAAGCGCCTGCTCCCCTGTGTCCGGCTGGGAAACCAGCAGGTCGTCTATGTTCACGCCCAGTTTCTCGGCGTAGAGCGGATCCAGTGCATGCTCGGCATCGACGAAGGCTGCGGTGCCGCCCTGTCTCTGCGCCTGTGCCACGATATGCAGGGTCAGGGTGGTCTTACCGGAAGATTCCGGGCCATAAATCTCGACGACCCTCCCCTTCGGCACCCCGCCGACCCCAAGCGCGATATCCAGGCCCAGGGATCCAGTAGATATCGTCTGGATATTATTTAAGGCAGTGGTATCCCCCATCCGCATGACGGACCCCTTACCAAACTGCTTTTCGATCTGGCTGAGCGCGGCACTCAAGGCCTTTTTACGATTGTCGTCCATTCTTCCCCCTATGGGTTTGCGGTTGTGATGCGACCTCCTGTCGCCCTTTAGGTTTTCTTTATGTTCTCTATTATGGCATAGCCCCAGGCTCAAGTCATGAGTCCAGGGCCCATTTTTTTATCACCTGGTAACGGGGCGGTTCGGTCCCGCTGTGCGAAGCCACCAGCGCCAGGCTCCCAACCCGCCACAGCAGCGGTTGCGACAGACGGTAGGCCGCAACCGGCCTTGCCTTGCGGGCCAGGGTGATGTGCGGGCTGTAACGGCGTTTTTCGGGTTGGAAACCACAGCTCATCAACGCCTGCTGCAGGGCGGATACCAGCTCCAATAACGCGACAGGGGTTTCCGCAGGCGCACACCAGAGGATTCTGGGACGCTTCCAATAGCCTACTCGATCGATCCACAGCTCAAAGGAAGAGGCGTGGATCTGCCCCGCCGCATCGAGCACGCAGGGATACTGCTCCGGAGCAACCGATCCGAGGAATACCAGTGTGATATGCAGATCCTCCGGGTGGGGAGGCCGACCGTCATGTCGGGGCAGCCGGCTGCCAACCCGCATCAACCCCTGCCGAATGTCATCATCAGGCCAGAGGGCGAAAAACAACCGCTGGGAACCTCGTTCAGCCAAGAAGATCAAGCATCCCTTGCAGGGCCACAACGACCGCTTGTCGCCTGACCGCATCCCGGTCGCCCGCTATCCTTTCCATCCTCGTCTGCACCTCTCCATCGTCCCTGGCCCAGGCAAACCAGACCGTACCCACCGGCTTTTCCGGGCTTCCGCCACCGGGACCGGCGATACCGCTTACGCTCAAGGCAACCGCGGCTTGACTGTTGTTCAATGCACCCCGCGCCATTTCGACGACAGTCGCCTCACTGACCGCACCCCGGGAAACCAGCGTTTCCTCGCGCACCCCCAGCATCTCCTGCTTGGCCTGATTGCTGTAGGTGACGAATCCGCGGTCGAACCAACGGCTGCTGCCGGCGATTTCGGTGATCACCTTGGCTACCCAGCCACCGGTGCAGGACTCCGCGGTGGCCACCAGCATATTCTTGGCGCTGAGTCTGTCTCCCAGCTGTTGCGCCAACCTGTTCAGCTGCATCTCCATAGGCCCTGAGTATCCGCAATAACGCCTGCGGGGGCAACGCCCACGGCTAACGCAAAGGATCGATTTGGGCTACACTGTGGCGCCTGCTGCCAATTGTTTAAACCAAAGGAAGACCCATGGATATTCTGTGCGAGCATCGTGCTTCTCAGGCCAAACTGGAGATATTGGGGGTCTACGACTGGCCTATCTGGGAAAAGGAGGTATCGGAATTCCCCTGGACTTACGACCGACAGGAAACCTGTTACATCCTCCGGGGCCAGGTAATCGTCACCCCGGATGGAGAGGAGCCGCAGGAATTTCGCCGCGGTGATCTGATCACCTTCCCGGCCGGAATGACCTGCACCTGGAAAATTCTGAAACCGATCGAGAAACATTACAGCTTTGACTGACGTCTGGTTTTTTCCTATCAACCTCCATGGCTGGCAGGCATTGCCTGCCACAACCCTCGGGCAATCAAGGGTGTGAAGGGCGAACGGAAGCAAATAGTCACGACTCAGGATGACATGCTAACCATGGAATAAACGCCGTGCCTGCAGCTGCGACCATAATAACGGCCCCCTTTTTCCGCTTGAGTCAGCCTGGGTTTCAAGGATGTCAATACAGTGTTTGCGGTCTATGGGCTCTTCCCTAAGGTCTAAGTCTTGTCTAAACGTGGACTTCGCGGGCGGCTCTCAAGCAGATAGAACCGAAGGGTAAACGAGTCTTTTACTGGCTAGTGTACCCCGCCACACCGCTTTGTACCGAAATGCCGATTGTCATACCGATCCGATCTACAATACAGTGGCCGTGTCGGCCGCAAGTTCTCGACAGCAGCAGCAAGACTGCAGATTTCATCACTGAAGGAGGATCGCCATGTTCCATCTATCTCACGTTATCCCCAGAGCATTTACCGCCCTTCTGCTCGCCTCGACAGCCCTGGCGGTAGCCGCCGAGCAACAACTGGTTGTCGTCACCTCGTTCCCGAATGATCTGACCGGCGCCTTCAAGCGCGCATTTGAGGAGAAACATCCTGACGTCAAGGTCGAGATCCTGAACAAAAAAACCACCGCAGGGGTGAAATATATCCAGGAGACCGCTAACAACAACCAGACCGATCTGTTCTGGGCATCGGCACCGGACGCTTTCGAGGTGTTGAAAAGCGACGGCCTGCTGCAACAGTACGAGGTTAAGGCAACCGGCATTCCTGAAAAGATCGGCGCTTATCCGATCAACGATCCTGACGGTTACTACATGGGATTCGCCGGCGCCGGTTACGGCATCATGTGGAATACCCGATACCTCAAGGCGAAAAAACTCCCGGAACCCAAAGATTGGTCCGATCTCGCCAAGCCCGTGTATCACGACCATGTCGGCATGTCCGCGCCATCGCGCTCAGGCACGACCCACCTGACCGTCGAGACGCTGTTGCAGGGCGAAGGCTGGGAAAACGGCTGGGCACAGTGGAAACAGATTGCCGGTAACTTCAAGACCGTTACCGAGCGCAGCTTCGGCGTTCCCGACGGCGTCAATTCCGGCCAGTTCGGCATCGGCATCGTGATCGATTTCTTCGGCCTCTCGTCGCAGGCCTCCGGCTTTCCGGTCGAGTTCGTCTATCCGACCGTGACCACGCTGGTGCCGGCCAATATCGGCATCGTGAGGAATGCGCCCAATGCCGCCGCCGCAGGCAACTTCGTCGAGTTTCTGCTCTCTGATGCCGGTCAGGAACTGCTGCTGGACCCAAAAATCCGGCGTCTGCCGGTCAGGGAAAGCGTCTACGCAAAGGCGCCTGAGGGCTTCCCCAATCCCGTTCAAGGACTCGAGTATCGGCGCAGCGGTGAAGTTCGATGTGCTCAAGTCCAAGAACCGCTACAACCTGGTCAATTCGCTGTTCGACGTGATGATCACCTACCGCCTGGATGATCTGCGCGCGGCAACCAGCGCCATTCAGGATGCGAACGCGGCACTCGAAGGCAAGTCGAATGCCGCAGCAGCTGAGCTGATAGCCAAGGCGCAGGCACTGGTCGATCAGGTGCCGATCGACGAAGCCAAATCGTTGGACCAGGACTTTGCCGCCATCTTCAAGAAGAAGCGCAAGAAGGCGACAGACAAGGTGGCCGGGCGGCAGGCCGAAGTCGAACAGCAATGGGACAGCATGGTGAAGCAGAACTATGCCGAAGCCAAAAAGCTGGCCGAAAAAGCGAAATCGATGCTCTGACGTGCGAAACTCTGTCGACGGGGGGCATACCGTCCGCTCAGGCGTCGACAGCAGGGGCACGAATCCGATCCACTGCATGACCAAGTACGATACGAAGCCCGGTCGCCGGGCACGCCTATTCCAATCGCACTTTCCTT
Source organism: uncultured Gammaproteobacteria bacterium (assembly GCA_963820955.1). Classification (GTDB taxonomy): domain Bacteria; phylum Pseudomonadota; class Gammaproteobacteria; order Chromatiales; family Chromatiaceae. The sequence goes on from CAWGCA010000054.1 coordinate 9,559, forward strand.
CTTGGGCTGTTTCTGTTTGTTTTCCTGGTCATCCCGGTCGCACAGGTCATTTTCGTCGCCTTCCAGGACCCGGGTACCGGCGCTTTCACCCTGGTCAATTTCGTCGATTTCTTCAAGACGCCCCTGTTTCAGGAATCCTTTCCTGAATTCGCTCTACGTCTCGTCGATGTCGGTCGTGCTGGCATCATTGATCGCCCTTCCACTGGCCTATTTCACGTCGCGCTTCAATTTCGGCGGCGCGGTACTGATCCAGACCTTGGGCTTCGTTCCCCTGATCATGCCGCCTTTCGTCGGCGCGGTATCCATGCAGTTGCTGTTTGGCGAAAACGGCTCGATCAACCTGCTGCTGGATGAGTGGTTCGGTATCAATATCCCTTTCATGGCCGGATTGAACGGCGTCATCCTGGTCGAGAGCATCCACTACTTTCCGTTCATCCTGATCAACCTGTCGGCGGCGTTGGCCAATATCGACCGCTCCATGGAAGAGTCTGCCCAGAATCTGGGCAGCCGTGGCCTGCGCCTTTTCCGCAGGATCGTGTTCCCGCTGGCGATGCCCGGTTACGTGGCAGGGGCATCGCTGGTGTTTCTGAAGGTATTCGACGACCTGGGTACGCCGCTGCTGCTGAACGTCAACAATATGCTGGCACCACAGGCCTATCTGCGTATTTCGTCGATCGGCATCTCAGACCCAATGGGTTACGTTATCTCGGTCATCCTGGTGGTGTTTTCTTTATTCGCCCTGTGGACGTCATTTCTTGCCCTTAAAGGGACGTGACTACGCAACGACACAGAAAGGGGGTGGCGGCCTGATGAAGCGTGATATGCGTCCCTGGGAAAAGGTCGGCGCCTATGGTCTGGTCGTTTTCATCCTGCTGATCGTGCTGTCACCTCACTTCGGGTTGCTGTTACTGTCGTTTGGCACCATCTGGTCGTACAGTGTGCTGCCCGACGCCTACACCCTCGACCACTACGTCGAGGTGCTGGCCAACTCGTCCGAATTCATCACCAATACACTGCTCTACGCCGGTCTGGCCGCATCGGCTGACGTGATCTTCGCAACAGCGATCGCTTACCTGGTATGGCGCACGAATCTGTGGGGCCGCAAGATGCTCGACTATGCAGCAACCGCGTCGCTGGCGATCCCCGGCGTGGTGCTTGGCATAGGCTACCTGCGCAGCTTCCACAGATATCGAGCTCCCGGTCCTCGACAAGCCGCTTGCCAGCTGGTGGGTGATCATCGTCATCGCACTGATGATCAGGCGACTGCCTTATGCCTTGCGGGCCTGCGTGGCGGCCCTCCAGCAGGTGTCCCTTGCGCTCGAAGAGGCCGCGGAAAATCTTGGTGCATCCAAATACCGTACGGTCACCCGCATCGTGGTACCGCTGATGTCCGGTGGCATTCTGGCGGGTTTCGTGACCAGTTTCGCGACAGCGGCAGTCGAACTTTCCGCAACCATCATGCTGGTATCGAGTGAGTCGGATGCGCCGCTGTCTTATGGCATCTATGTGTTCATGCAGAGTGCCGCAGGGCGCGGACCAGGTGCCGCGCTGGGTGTCATCGCGGTGGTTATTGGTTGGGATCGGGACCTATTTCTCGCATCGCTTCATTGAAAAGAACAAGCAGGACCAGGCGCTCGCCGATGCTGGAGTAGAAGATATGAGCATCAATTCGGTCCACGAATCCGTACGTCTGCTTATCGAAGACGTGCATCTGTCGTTCGGTGACACCAAGGTACTTGAGGGAGTGAACCTCGAGATCGAGCCAGGCGAGTTCTTTGCCTTTCTCGGCCCCTCCGGTTCTGGCAAATCGACCCTGCTGCGGGCCGTGGCCGGATTTGGGCCACGTCCACAAGGTCGCATCCTGATCGATGGCGAGGACGTCCTGTCGATACCGGCATGGAAGCGCAATGTCGGCATGGTGTTTCAGAGCTACGCGTTATGGCCGCACATGACGGTCCGGAAAAACGTGGCCTTCGGGCTTGAGGAAAGGAAACTTCCGAAGGACGAAATCAAGCAGCGCGTCGATCAGGCGCTCGACCTGGTCGGTCTCGGTCACTTGAGCGACCGTCGTCCTTCCCAGCTCTCAGGGGGGCAACAACAACGCATTGCACTGGCCAGAACCGTGGTGGTCGAACCGCGGGTACTGTTGCTCGACGAGCCGCTGTCCAATCTCGATGCCAACCTGCGGGTGCAGATGCGGCGCGACATTCTCGATCTGCAGCGCAAACTGAAGCTGACCACCATCTTCGTAACCCACGATCAGGAAGAGGCGAATACCGTCTCGGATCGTATGGCCGTGCTCGATAAAGGCGTGATCCAGCAGGTGGGCGAACCGATGCGGCTTTACGATCAACCAGCCAATCTGTTCGTCGCCGAGTTCCTCGGCACGGCAAATGTCGTCAAGGGCGACGCGGCGACGCGTGAAGGTCACACCTGGTTTACCGGTGACGACGGCTGGCATATCCGGCTGCCGATCACATTGCGTGCGGGCGGTGCCGGTGCCCTGGTCTTCAGGCCGCAAAACGTCATGCATCTCAGCCGCAGACGAGCGAGCATCTGGAAAGCGACCTGATCGGCCACATTGAGTACCGAGAGTTTCTGGGCAGCTTCCTGCGCTATGGCGTACAGATCGGAAGCCATCGCGTGCTGGTCGATGAGCATCATCGCCACGGCGTGTCGCCCTTTGAAAAAGGACAGGCGGTGAAGTTGTCCGTGGATGCCGAGAGTCTGGTATGGATAGAACAGTAGCCCTGCCGCCTGGCGTATGCCTGCGCAAAGTCTGGGCATGTTCGGCCGGGCAATCGAAGAGCGTGTTGAACCGGCTGAAATCGCGACCGAGGAGTTGCGCTGCTTGTCTAGGATTGTGGCATGACCTCGACGATCAGATCCCGCCGAACAAGCCTGACTCGTCATGATGGCGGCGAAACCGGATGCACCCATGAGCACTGACGATTCTATATTGCGTGCGTACTATGCCGAACGCGCCCCAGTGTACGACCGGGTATACCACAAAACCGAGAGACAGGGGGATCTGCGCCGCCTGCAAGAATGGGTGCCCACCCTGTTCGAGGGGCGGTGGATTATAGAGATAGCCCGCGGAACCGGTTACTGGACCCAGTTCATCGCGCCTGTTGCGAAAAACCTGGTGGCGACGGACGTGTCTTCGGAGACACTCAAGCTGGCCAGGGCGCGCGATGGCGTAGACAAAGTCGAGTTTCGGATTGCAGACGCCTATCAGTTGAGCGATGAGATGGGCCAATTCGAGGCGGCCTTCTCCGCGCTTTGGGTCTCGCATATTCCAAGGCAACAGCTGCGTGCGTTCTTCGAAGGACTGCTCACCGGCTGCTACCCGGTGCGCCGGTTCTGCTGATCGACAATTCCAGGGCGCAATGCCGTGAACTGCCGATTACCGCAACGGATCAACTCGGCAATACTTATCAAACCCGGGTAACTGACAACCAGACCAAGTATCGCGTGTTGAAGAATTTCCCCAGCAGCGATGAATTGAACGAGATGATAAGCGGACTTGGCATCAACCCGCACTATGCAGAACTGGAACACTTCTGGGCATTTCACCACGAAGCAAAGCCCGAGAGTCTACTATAGAGGTATCCACCTGGCGGGGTAGCTTATGATTCGGGATCCCATAATCCAGAAAGCGCACTTAATCTTCGACAACCACTTGATTCCCAGGTTGCCCTGCATCCACAGCGAAAATTTGTTGCTGTTCGTACATTAACACTCAAGTCTTTCACCCACCAGTCGACACTTGAAAGTAATCCTCTCTAGGGATTTGTGGAGTCGTTGGATGACGAGGTAGAGTATGAAAGCAGGTGTTCGCTTGGTGTGTTTTGCTTTTTCCGTGATCCTTGCGATCGCTGCCCATGCCCACCCCCCGCTAGAGGGGGCCAAAAAGCATTGGAAGGTTGTTTCCACCGAGGCTCTACAAGCACTTCGGGAAAGCGAAACCAAACTTCTACTCGTGAACGTACTTCCTAAGGTCATCCACGACCAGATGCACATCCCGGGTTCGGTCAACATTCCGCTGGGTGCAGTTTCTGGATCGCCCGACCTGCCCAAGGACAAGAATGCCCTGGTCGTCTTCTACTGCATGGGAAGGCAATGCAGGTACAGCCCTAAAGCCGCCGATATCGCCTACGACATGGGCTACAGTAACCTGCTGGTTTATCGGGACGGCCTCCTTGGCTGGAGGCGCGCCGGTCTGCCTGTGGGATCCCTGGTCACCTACCCGAAGGTTGATGTGCCGCTGATCAGCTCTACAGAACTGGTCGATGTCCATGAAGCCTGGATTCTCGACCTGCGGCCGGCCGACCACTTCGTCCGCGGTCATATCAAAGAATCAGTGAACATCGACCTGGAGGTGCTGCACGAGAAGATCCAGCTTATACCAAAAGATCAGCGTGTCGTTCTCATCGACCACAAAGGCAAGCTCACCCGCACCACCGGCCGGTTTCTAGCCTCTCAGGGTATCACAAACGTCGTCCGTCTCGACGGAGGAATCAACGCCTGGGTCAAATCAGATCTTCCGTTGGACACGAGTACAGGTTCCGCAATTGCCTTGCCGACTCGGGCAGCGACTGCCGACCAGCCGGTCCAATGACCTCTCTCAGTATCCGAGCCCGACTATGGGCGGCAATGGGCGTGCTCATCGCCCTCATGCTGATCATTGCCGTGGACAGTATCCATTCCATGGATCGAATCTCCAGAGAGATCGAATCCATGGAGCAGAGAGCCTACCCCCTTGCCATCTCCTCTATGGACCTGGCGCTCAAGACCGAACAGTCCGTGTCCGCCATCAACGCCGCAGCCCTCGCTTCGCGTAAGGACCTGCTGGAGCAGGTAACGGAGCTGGATTCGCCTCTGGAGAAGGCCTTCGCCGAGGTGAAGTCTTACGCCGCTTTTTCCGAGGTCATCGCCAGCCAGGTGGAACAGCTTGCCTCGACGTACCGCGACACCAGAGAGTTGGGGCTCGAATGGGTCCATGCCACTTTCGACGAAGAATGGGAGCGGGAGCCCATTCTCGCCCGTAAGTTTGTTCAGGCACGCGCGGATATGGACCAGGCCCTGAAGCGGCTCCGGGACGACGCTGTTGGGCTTTTCTCGACTGCCGTGGAGGAGATTTCGCGACTCAAACAGAGCATTGCGTTCCGCATCACCGCAGTGGGTTTGATCGGAACCGTCCTGTTCCTGACCCTAGCCGTGCTCCTGTCCCGGTCCATCACTATGCCGGTTGGCAGGCTGCTCTCAGTCATTCAGGACGTACGAGAGAATCGGGGGGGGCTGGAGAGAAGAGTTGACGTCACTACGCAGGATGAGGTCGGACAGCTCGCCCTGGCATTCAACGCCATGCTGGACGACCTCGAGAAGGCCCAAAGGCGTCTACACAGCTACACCCAGGAGCTGGAGGCAACGGTGGCCGAGCGAACCCAGGAGTTGCAGAAGGAGAAAGACGCTCTGCGTGAGAGCGAGGAGTACCTGACGACCATCTGGGAATCCACTCACGCAGGCATCCTGGTCATTGACGCCGAGTCCCACGAAATCGTCGATATCAACCCATTCGCTGCGCGGCTCATCGGCGTATCAATGGAACAAATAGTTAATCACAAATGCAACGGGTTCCTGTGCCCTACTGAGGAGGGAAAGTGTCCTATTACAGATCTGTCTGAGAAAGTAGAAGGCTCCGAGCGCATCCTAACTAACGCTCAGGGTGAGGAAATCCCGATCTTGAAGACCGCGGTGTCGGTGCGCCGTGACGACCGCAACTATCTAGTCGAAAGCTTCATTGACATAACCGAGCTCAAGCGCGCCGAAGAGGCGCTGCTGCGGGCCAAGGAAGCAGCGGAGGCCGCGAACCTCGCCAAATCTGAGTTCCTCGCCAATATGAGCCACGAGATCCGGACCCCGATGAACGGCGTCATGGGGATGACTGAAATCCTACTGAAAACCGAGCTAAACGGATCACAGACGCGGTTTGCCCGTTCCATCTATCGTTCCGCCGATTCCCTCCTGAACATCATCAACGACATTCTAGACTTCTCCAAGATTGAAGCCGGTCGGTTGGAACTGGACGATGCGCCCTTTGATTTGCGTGAGGTGGTCGAAGATGTTTCCGAACTGTGCGCAGCGTCTGCCCATAGCAAGGGACTGGAGCTACTCTGCTCGCTGCCCCCTGACATGAACACCGCTTTCTGTGGCGATGCCGTCCGGGTTAGCCAGATTCTGACCAACCTGGTGAGCAACGCTGTCAAGTTTAGCCAGCAGGGAGAAGTTGTGATCAGGACTCAGTGTATCGAAGACGAAGGAGAGCTTTCCTTGCTGCGTATAGAGGTGCAGGACACCGGTATCGGTATTGCACCGAAAGCACAGGCCCGTGTTTTTGAATCTTTCACCCAAGAAGACGGTACCACGACGCGAAGGTTCGGTGGCACCGGGCTTGGGCTCGGCATCGCAAGGCGTCTTACCCACCTGATGGGGGGGAAGATCGGCCTGCAGAGTGAGCCTGGAAAGGGATCCACTTTCTGGTTCACGGTCCGCCTCAAGAAGGTGAAATCCACCAAGGAGCAGGCGCTGGCAGCCCACCCCTTTAAGGGGGTGCGGGTTCTGGTGGCCGACGACAACGCTACTAGCCGGGAGATCCTGGTGCAGCAGCTCAGCTACTTCAAACTGGATCACGAAACCACTTCCAACGGCGTGGATACCCTGTCGCGGCTTCGTGAGGCACATGACAAAGGCAGGCCTTTCGATGTTTTGCTGCTCGATTGGCATATGCCCGACCTGGAAGGGGTGGAACTGGCACGCCAGATTCGTGCAGAGCCGGCATACGCAGCTATAGCGATGATCCTGCTGAGCTCCGCGAGCCTGGAAGATTACCCGTCAGGTATCACCGGTGCAGATATGGACGCACGTCTCACCAAGCCTGTACGACAATCCCAACTTTACGACTGCTTGATCGGGATCATGGCCGACGAAGAGGCGCGCGGGTGGCTTCCCACCAGTCAAACACAAAACGGGTCTACCGGTTGCCCCCAACTGGGTGCCCGGGTGCTGCTGGCGGAAGATCATCCCGTCAATCAGGAAGTGGCGGCTCAGATGCTGCGAATGCTGGCTTGTAAGGTAGATGTGGTTGAGGATGGGCAGGCTGCCCTGGTAGCGCTGGCAAACCACCGCTATGACATCGTGCTCATGGACTGCAACATGCCAGTGATGGATGGCTTTGAGGCCACCATAAAAATCCGTCACCGGGAGGAGGGTGTGGGTGTACCAGGGATTCCTGTGATAGCTCTCACGGCCAACGCCCTGAAGGGCGACCGGGAACGATGTCTGGCGGCGGGCATGGACGACTATCTCAGCAAACCTTTTACCGCAACAGATCTTTCCGTCGTCCTGGAACGCTGGCTACCAGCAGGGGCAGAGGATGCGGTAGGCGTAGCAGCCCCGCCCTCTGCGTCTGTTTCTGACTCATCTGAAAGCGCTCTTCGAGACGACCCCAGGTCGGATGATTCACCGTTGGATTCCTCTGTCCTGGATAGTATTCGCGCCATGGATGCGGAGGGGCCGGAGGGATTTCTCCGGAGTCTGATCGACAAGTATCTCGTCAACTCGAACGCCGATCTGGAGCACCTGGTATCCAGTGTGCGCAACGGAGATGCCGAGGGTCTGGGAAAGACAGCTCACCGGCTCAAGTCTGCCAGTGCCAACCTGGGAGCAATGACCCTGGCATCTATCTGCAAGGAGTTGGAAACGGCAGGGCGTTCCAGGCAGATCGGCGGAGCAGAGAGGCTGCTTGGGGCGATACAGTCTGAATACGAGCGTGTCAGTATGGCCTTGAGCCGGGAAATCCAGGATGCCGCCTGATGAGTGCTGAGACCAAAAGCGAAATGCAGCGGGTCATCTTAGTGGTGGACGATGACGATACCACCCGCATGTTGGCTCGGCGGTCGCTGGAGTTATCTGGCTTCGAGGTGTTAGAGGCCGGAGATGGGGTGGCAGCCCTGGAGATACTCGATCGCCGTCTTCCCGATATCATCCTTCTGGACGTGGATATGCCGAGGCTGGACGGATTCGGTACCTGTACCCAGGTCCGTGCCCGGCCCGGCGGTGGTACTCTGCCCATCCTCATGGTGACCTCCTTTGAAGACTCGGCGTCGATAGACCACGCCTACGCAGCCGGTGCGACCGATTTCACAACCAAGCCTATCAACTGGTCTCTACTCAACCACCGTATCCGTTATCTGCTGCGCGCGAGTGAGACGCTTAATAAGCTCACGCGCACTGCCCAGGATCTGACCCGGAGCCAGGCGCGGCTGGACAACGCTCAGCGGATCGCTCACCTGGGGAACTGGGAGTGGGATCCGTCTGAGGATTGGATGTGGTGGTCGGATGAGGTCTACCGAATACTTGGGCTGCAACCTGCTGATGTGGTGTCCTCGCCTGCGGCGTGGCTCGAACGAGTGCACCCCGAAGACCTGGAAGCGGTCAAGACCTGGTTTGCGGACACCGAGCAAGGTCCTGCCTCCACGTCCATCATTCACCGCGTCCTGCTGCCCAACGGTTCAGAATGCTATGTTCAGCACCAGAGTTCACCGACGAACTTCGCCGATTCACGCTCCGGACTCGTTTATGGCACGGTTCAGGATGTAACGGAACGGGTACACACCGAGGACAAAGTCCGTAAACTGGCCTACTACGATGGCCTTACAAATCTTCCAAACCGCGAGTCTTTCACAGAGCGCTTAGCCCAGGAAGTGGCGCGCGCCAAGCGACACGCCAGGCGGTTGAGTGTGCTGTTTCTAGACGTAGACGATTTCAAGCGCATCAACGACACCCTGGGACACAGCGTCGGAGATCTACTACTCAAGGGAGTTGCCAAGCGCCTTCGAGATTGCTTACGCATTGGCGATACCGTCACGCGTATCGAGTGTTCCCAAGGGGAGCATCAGGTAGCACGACTCGGAGGCGATGAATTCACCATACTTCTCGTGGACCTGCGAGAGGGAGAGGATGTGGCAACGGTGGTCAACCGCGTCGTGGAGAGGCTCTCCCTACCTTTCACCCTCTCTGGGAATGAAACGTATATCACGCCGAGTATAGGCGTTGCCCTTTATCCGGAGGATGGCGAGGACGCGGAGACCCTGCTCAAAAATGCCGACACCGCCATGTATTTTGCCAAGCGGGCCGGTAAGAACCGGTACCAATTTTACGACGAGTCTCTGAATACGGTTGCACTTCGCCGTCTGACTCTGGATGGTCACCTGCGCAGAGCGCTGGAGCGAGGTGAGTTCGCCATCCATTACCAGCCGCAATTGGATTTGACCACCGGTTGTATCAATGCGGCCGAGGCCCTGCTTCGCTGGCACAATCCAGAGCTTGGTGACATCCTGCCTCTAGAGTTCATCCCGCTAGCCGAGGAGAACGGCATGATCATCCCTATTGGGGAGTGGGTGATCCGGACCGCCTGCGCTCAAGCAAAAGCATGGCGGGACGAAGGTCTTTGTGTCCGACGCATCGCGGTTAATGTGTCTGTTGCCCAGTTCCTTCAAACCAATTTTGCCGGCATCGTAAAAAAAGCCCTGGTGGATACCGGGCTGGAGCCTGTCGGACTGGAGCTTGAAGTCACCGAGAGCCTGCTTGCGAAAGATGTGGAGGGCTCCGTGCGAACCTTGCACGCACTCAAGCAGATTGGCGTGCAGCTCAGCATCGATGACTTCGGCACCGGATACTCAAGCATGAGCTATCTCAAGAACTTTCCCGTGGATAGGCTCAAGATAGACCGCTCATTCGTGAAAGGGGTGACTTCGGATCCTGACGACGAGGCCATCACCATGGCAGTCCTGAGCATGGCAAAGAGTATGCGTCTGGGCGTCGTCGCCGAAGGCGTGGAGAATCAGGAACAACTGAATTTCTTCCAGGAGAAGCTCTGTGATCAGGTGCAGGGATACTACCTGAGCCACCCTGTGCCTCCTGAGGACCTTGCCGACCTCGTGAAGGAGTATATGGGGTCAAAGAAGTCCCGACGCGCCTGAGGGTTTTGTCTGCCGGTGTGCTGGTCCACCGAATCTTTATGCCTGCCGATCTAGCCGCAGTCTTCTGAATGCACACACAGGATCTACGTGCCTGTCCCTGCCAAAAACTCAATCCTGAGCTCGCAATTTAGGGGAGCTATATGTTGAAAAGGACGGGAGCGCTGATGGTAGGGCATGCTCATAAAATTTCGGCATTTTGCCAGAGCGCTTCCACGAGTCTCTTAAGGAAGTGCACTATCCAGTGAATTGCCACCAGTAGACTACGGCCCAACTGAAAATCATGTGGAGAGGTGCAAGTCCTCTCCATGGCCCCAAACCGCGATCAGCTATTCCACGCACCATTTCCAACCAGCCAGAAAAAACTAACAGTGCCAGTGGGTTGACCGATTAAACCTGTATCGAAAAACGGCCAGTAACAGAAGATAATAGTCAGGGCGCCACGAATATATGATGGGTTCTTCCCCTCAAGCTCTTGTCCACCTGGCCGCTGTAGGATGTGAGATTTGATAAAGGCAACCTGGCCCGAAAGGGCAGGAACGCAAAGTTACCGGTCTACGGGGCTCTTTAGCTCTATGGCAGCGGGATTACCAAATCATGGGGCAACCGGGATTACACTCCCGTGTGATTTATAGCTATACGCCGACTACCCCCCTCTTTTGCGAATTCCGCTCTGTTTCTGGAAATCTAAGACCTTCCAGTACTTCCAGGCCGAACATTGCCTGCATCGATCCCCGATTAGCACAAACACGACCGGTGGATATCAATGCAAATCAATGGCATCGACTATGCTTCGCGGATCAATGCGCTGGTAGGTAACAATGGTACTTCAGCTGCCGCCACCGCCTCCTCTGTACATCAACAACAGGAGGTCTACGCGAATCAAACCGAATTGAACCGAACTCGAATCGGTATGGTAGATCTAAGCGCCAAATTGACCGCAGTCGAAGACCTGATTAGAACGACTACGGTTCGACGTTCACGCAGCGCTGAAGCGATGTCGAAAGCCAATCTCGGACTGGATGCTGCCCCCCTCTCGAGCGCTGTTTTAAAATCGACCGCCGAAGTGAATGCAACTCCTACCTCCTTTTCGACGTTTGGGCCTTCCTGGGGTGGTTCATCGTCCGCGCTAGTAACCTTTGATGGGGTTTACGACGGTTCCCAGGGGACCGACACGCTTACGTTCAAGGTGCGCAGAGCAGGAGTTCACGGTACTGATCGACTGAAAATACAAATCAAAGGGTCCGACGGAAGCAAACTGGAGGAATTCAATATCAGAAAGTCTGATCCCATAGACGAGCAGTACATCCTGACCAACGGGCTTATTTTCTCCTTGGGATCAGGCAGTCTGAGCAAGAACGACACCTTCACATTGGATGTCTATGACGGGGTGGGAAGCATCGTCGATCCAAGCAAACCCCTTGGTGGTGTTCGTAACAAAAACCCGAACCTTGAGTATGGGCTGACCGTTTCTGACGGTAGTTTCAAGGTCAACAGGGTTAACATCACGGTGACGGCCAGCGACAGTCTAGACGATGTGCTGGATCGAATAACCAGTTCCGGAGCTGGAGTCTCCGCTAGTTTCGACTCCGTTACCGAACGTGTAGTCCTCACACAGAAAAATCCCGGCTCCAGTTACGACATTGCAGTTGGCAATGACACGTCGGGATTTCTAACGGCGACCAAGCTGTCGAATGCGGTCGTGACTCCAGGTACCAACGGTGATGTCTCGACCTCTCTCTCCGATCTTGCAGCCTTCAGCGGCGTTCAAAATGGTACCATTTTTGTTAACGACGTGGAGATCGCCGTCGATATGGCTACAGATTCCTTGAGTGACGTTCTGGAACGTATTTCCGGGTCATCCGCAGCGGTTAGCGCATTCACAGTGGATAATCGGTACGTTCTAATCAAATCGAACGATCGATAAGCCACGCTCAACCTGAAGGATACCAACACCGGATTTTTCTCGGCACTGAGGACCAGGGAGGGCGATCATCAACCTGTGGGAAGCGGCGAGATAGCAAAGCACCGGGCTCGCAAAATAACCGAGGCTGTAAAAGATGCCGCGGTGTCGTTCAATGATTTTTTCCGCGCCTCATCTACCGCTACTTCTGATCCGATCCACGAAATACGGCAAAACGTTAAAGGTGCTATTTCCAAAACCCTGGAAGCGGTGGAGAAGCAGAAAATGCCTGATCTGAGCATCCGCTTTCACTTCGCACCTGGTCAGTTTACTGCTTCGTTCGAAGACAAGGAACAACATACCTTCGAACGTAATCTCACCAACCACTACATTGATCTTCGTGAGATACTCATCGGCGCAAATCTCTCTCAGAGAGGCGGACTCCTTGGTCAGCTGATCAATATATTCGACGCGAGCCTGAACAATTTGGGTAAGTTGGGTATGCTGATAAATACATTCGCTTGAACCATTGCGGGAAAACCGAAGGTGAGTATAGATCGCATATTTCGCGAGAATAAACCAGCAGAGCGTCTATCTCGGACTCACTTTCGCGCTGAACCTCTGCGAACTTCCCGCCTATAGCCATCCGCACACCTTTCGATATTTGTGGTAGTTTTACCTAAACGTCCAGTTTAGCCTGCATATACTTACATCCAATCCAAGATCGCTGAACTTCCGGGTCGGGTCGTTTTTTCTTTATGGCTTTTATCGCTCCTCGTTCGCCCGTACATCACTTTTTTTGCGATACTTGGGCACTGTCACCAGATGATGCTTGCATTCCGGCTTTACGTGGGCTGAACTTTGCTTCTCTTTCATGTGTTACTCCTGAGATTTGCATTTCGGGGCTGTCGTCAGAAGTTTATTTCGCAGAAACGGCAGAGCCTTTTCAAGTCTCACCGGCAAGCCGATGGTTTACCTGAAATTCAATTAAATTTTAGACAAAATATTTATAACGTATTGAATGAACGAGACTTTTTCTCACACGCCGATGATGCAGCAATACCTTCGCATCAAGGCCGAATACCCAGAGATGCTGGTTTTCTACCGCATGGGGGATTTCTACGAGCTGTTCTTTGGCGATGCGGAAAAGGCGGCACGCCTGCTTGATATCACCCTCACCAAACGGGGTAAATCGGCCGGTCAACCTATACCCATGGCGGGTGTCCCCTACCACGCAGCGGAGAACTACCTGGCGAAGCTGGTCAGACAAGGTGAATCGGTAGCGATATGCGAGCAGATCGGGGACCCCGCTGCGAGCAAGGGGCCCGTGGAGCGTAAGGTGGTGCGCGTGGTTACGCCCGGCACGGTGACCGACGAAGCCCTGCTGCAGGAGCGCCGCGACAATCTGCTGGCTGCCCTGGTCGAATCGAGCGGCCAGTTTGGACTGGCCACCCTGGATCTCGGCGGCGGGCGTTTTATCATCCGCCAACTGGACTCCTGCGAGGCCCTGACCGGCGAACTGGAACGGTTGCAACCATCGGAACTGCTGCTGGCGGAGGACTACACCCTGCCTGATGGGATAAAGCAGCGGCAGGGCACTACCCGACGGCCACTGTGGCACTTTGACCGGGAGACGGCAGAACGGCTCCTGAACCGGCAGTTCGGCACCCGCGATCTCTCCGGGTTCGGCTGCACTGATCATTCCCTGGCCATCTGCGCGGCCGGTTGCCTGCTGCAATACGTGAAAGACACCCAGCATGCCGCACTACCCCATATCCGTGGCTTGAGCGTAGAACGCAGGGAAGAGGCGATAATCATCGACGCGGCCACCCGCCGGAACCTGGAGCTGGATCATAGCCTCAGCGGGCAGGCTCAACACACCCTGGCCGGCGTCCTGGATCGCACCGTCACCGCCATGGGCAGTCGCATGCTGCGGCGATGGGTCAATCACCCTCTGCGGCACGTGGAGGAGGTGCGGAAACGCCATGACGCCGTGCGTCAACTGCTGGAACAGCAGGCCTTCGACGGGCTGCGTGATGAGCTCCAGGGTATCGGAGACATTGAGCGCATCCTGGCCCGAATAGCGCTGAAGTCGGCTCGCCCGAGAGACTTGGCCGTGCTCCGTGACTCCCTGGCCAGACTGCCCGCGCTGCAACAGCGACTAGCATCCCTGGACACCCCGTTGCTGTTGGAGTTGTCGCGGGACGCGGGAATCCGGCCCGAGGTGGTTACCCTGTTGCAGCGGGCCATCATCGAGCAGCCTCCCCTGCTGATCCGGGACGGCGGCGTGCTGGCGGAGGGTTACGATGCGGAGTTGGACGAACTGCGGGGCCTATCCCGCAACGCCGACGGGTTCCTGATGGAGTTGGAGGCGAGGGAACGGGAACGCACGGGAATCTCCCATCTTAAGGTGAGCTACAACCGGGTCCACGGTTACTATATCGAAATCAGCCGCAGCCAGTCGGAGCAAGTGCCGGAGGAGTATGTCCGTCGCCAGACCCTGAAGGGGGCGGAACGCTTTATCACCCCTGAACTGAAGCGATTCGAGGATCAGGTGCTTTTCGCCCGTGAACGTTCTCTGAGCCGAGAAAAGGCCCTGTACGAGGCGCTGTTGGAACAGTTGGAGCAGGAGATCCCGGTCCTGCAGCAGACAGCAGAGGCGCTGGCGGCGCTGGATGTCATCAGCAACTTTGCCGAGCGGGCGGAACGACTCGATTTCAACGCCCCACAACTGGATGAAGAGCCTGGCCTGCAGATCGTGGACGGTCGCCACCCCGTGGTGGAGCAGGTGAGCGAAATCCCGTTTGTGGCCAATGGCGTAGAATTCGATGATCAACGCCGCATCCTGATCATTACCGGCCCGAACATGGGCGGCAAATCGACCTTCATGCGACAGACTGCCCTGATCGTGATCCTGGCCTATGCCGGCAGCTTCATACCGGCCGCTTCGGCCCGAATCGGCCCGGTCGATCGTATCTTCTCCCGTATCGGGGCCTCCGACGATCTGGCCGGCGGTCGTTCCACCTTTATGGTGGAGATGGAGGAGACCGCCAATATTCTGCACAACGCCAGCGATCAGAGCCTGGTGCTGATGGACGAAATCGGCCGTGGCACCAGTACCTTCGACGGCCTCTCGCTGGCCTGGTCCTGCGGTGTGGAACTGGCCACCCGGATCCGTGCCTTTACCCTGTTCGCCACCCACTATTTCGAACTGACCACCCTGCCTGAAGAGTACCCGGGTGTGGCCAACGTGCATCTCGACGCCGTGGAACACGGTGACTCCATTGTCTTCCTGCATGCAGTCAGAGAAGGGCCGGCCAATCAAAGCTACGGCCTACAGGTGGCCGCGCTGGCCGGGGTGCCGCGCAGCATCATCGACCGGGCAAGAATCAGACTGAGGGAACTGGAACAATCGGCCCAGCGGCACAGTGATCAACAGGCCAGTCAGCTATCCCTTTTTGGTTCGGACGGAGAACTCGCGAAGACGGCGGACGAAACGGCCGGTGCAGCGATCATCGAGGCTCTGGAGGCGCTGGATCCAGATGAGCTGACGCCTCGTCAGGCGCTGGACCAGCTGTTTCAATTGAAGGAGATGGCGAAAAGGGAATCTTGAACCGGCCCCGGCTATGCGGCTCAGGGAATCAACGGACAGGAGTACTAGCCAAAGGATATTTCGACCCGGTTCTCCCCCACCTCCAGCACGTCACCTTCCTGCAATTGAACTCCTTTGGTGGACGTAATCTCCTGACTGTTGATCTTGGGGTATCGATCGCCGCCGATATGGAGCAGGAAAAAACCCTGGGGACGACGGGCGATCACGGCCACGTCACTGCCTGGGCGGCCAATAGTGTAGAGCGAGCGTTCGATCTTTTCCGAATGTCCTTTGCTCGGGCCGCTGGAAAACCGGACCGTGGCCGTTTTAGGCATAACCTTCCTGCCCGTTGCGGTCTGGGCGACGCGCTTCGACTTTTTGCCCTGCGGTTGGATCAAAACGGTCTTATCCATCTCCTCTTTCGGATCCACCTGTTCCTTCACCGCCTCCTGAGTCAGGAAACGCAGGCTGAAATTTCCAACACGCAGCAGATCACCATGCTTCAGCATGTGCTTGGTCACCGGACGATCGTTGAGATAGGTACCGTTGGTGCTTCCCAGGTCCTCCACATAATAATCAGAAAAAACCCGAATCAGCTGCGCATGCTGGCGACTGACTGAAAAATCTTTCAACTGGATATCAGAAAGGGCATCACGACCAATGGACAGTTTCTTTGCCTCGAGTGGCACCTCGTTCACCACCGCACCTTCCTTCAGAACAATCACCCTTTCCATTTTTACTCCAAAGCCGGGGATGTCTGACCAAGCGATCCGACATCGCACCTGATTTTACCGCGGCTCGGTAACAGGTTTCACTAGCACAGCAGAAACATTGTCGAGGCCGCCATTCTCCAGCGCCAGTTGCAACAGCTGCCCCGCAGCATTGTGTAGATCCCTGTGACTCTCTCCAAGCAGCTGTTCGATCTGCTGGTCCGAGATCATATTGCTGAGTCCGTCCGAACAGAACAGATAGAGGTCCCCTGGCTGCACCACTTCACTCCCTTCGTCGATCTCCACTTCCGGATCAACCCCCAGCCCCCGGGTCAGTATATTGTTCCCGACACCTGCTGCCTGTGCCTCCTCCACCGACCCAAAGATACCCTGATCCACCAGTTCCTGCACCAGCGAGTGATCTTTTGTCAGCCGTTCCAGCAGCCCGTTGCGGAACCGATAGATCCGGGAATCGCCGACGTGCCCATAGCGAACCTGGCCATCGTGAAACATGCCAAGAACGACCGTGGTCGCCATACCTTCGAGCCTGGGCTGCTGCTCCACCGACTCAAAGATCGCGTCGTTGGCGGCCGCCACCGCCGGCACGGCGGAAAGTTCCGGGTCCTGCGAATGAAAATACTGCATCAGACGGGTGGCAATGGTTTCAACCGCCAGTTGACTGGCGACATCCCCCGCATTGTAGCCCCCCATACCATCCGCCAGGATAACCAGGCCAAACTCCGGTAGCGTGGCGACGCTGTCTTCGTTGACTTCACGCACCAGCCCCTTATCGGTGCAGGAGGCAACCTCTATCGACATTGGATTCATAGCGTTTCAGTCTACAACAAAACCGTCATGGGCAACTCGTCTCGCACCCTGACTCAAAACATCTCTATGAACGCTAGCGGCATCTTCCTTCGGGCCTTAATTTGCCGTTAAATCTTGCTCCACAACAACGAGTTAAACTGTAAACCAACGCACAATTCTGCCATTTTAAGCCGTTGAGCGGGATAGAAAACAGGAAATTCCAGCAAAAAAAAGAGCACCAGAACCAGGGCGCTCTCTTTTTGACCATCCTGGTCTCGATGTAATTGGCCCTACGGATTCGACTGCTGCTCGATAATGGCAGTCAACCGGTTGGCCGGAATATACCCGGGAATCAGTTTGCCATTCTCCAGCACCAGGGCTGGCGTGCCAGTCACACCCACGTTCTCGCCCAACTGCATGTGGCTCTGCACGGGATTGGCACAATCCTTCTCTTCCACCGGCTTGCCCAGTTTAGCCGCAGTCATCGCCTGATTTCGATCATCGGCACACCAAACGGAAACCGCTTTCTTATAGGACTCGCTGTTTACCCCGGCGCGGGGGTAAAACAGATAGCGAATGCGTATGCCCGCCTCGTTGTAACTGTCCATTTCATTGTGAAGCTTGCGGCAGTAACCACAATCGATATCACTGAATACGGTCACTGTGTGCTTGGCGTCCTTGGGCCCGAAGATCACCATGTTCTCCTCGCTCACCTTGGCGATTGCCTCGGCTTTGATCCCATTCATACGGGGTTCCGTCAAATTCTTCTGCTCTACGAGATCGAGCAGACTTCCCTGCAACAGATAGCGCCCATCAGCGGTGGCGTACACGACACTGTCACCGACCACGACTTCGTAGAGGCCCGGCACCGGGGACGAGGCAATCTCGCCCACTTCCAGTCCCGGCAGCGTTTTCTGCAGGTTCTGTCGAATCAGCTCATCTCCCGCCTCTTTCTCCTCTGCCAGCAACGGAAATGCCAGGGCGGCGGTCACCAGAACCAACACCAGTTGTCTTAAAAAATCATTGCTCTTATACATATCTCAATCCCGAAAGTTGGTGAACTGCAACGGCAGACCGTAATCCGCCTCTTTCAACAACGCGATCACCTGTTGCAGGTCATCCCGCTTCTTTCCGCTAACCCGAATCTGCTCGCCCTGAATCTGAGCCTGCACTTTTATCTTACCGGCCTTGATCGCTTTCACCATTTTTTTCGCCTCTTCTGAGGCAATTCCCTGCTGAATAACGACTCGTTGCCTGGCGGCATTCAGGCTGCTTTCCGGCTCGCCGATATCCATACAGCCGACATCGACTTTTCGTTTGACAAGCTTTTGCCGCAAAATATCCATCATCTGCTGTAATTGGAACTCCTGCTCCGCCCGAAGGACGATTTCTGAACTATTACTATGCTCAAAAATGGCGTCGACCCCTTTAAAGTCGAAGCGGGTTTTGACCTCACGATTGGCCTGATCTACCGCATTTCGCACCTCCTGCAGATCCACTTCGGACACGACATCGAAAGATGGCATGAACAATCCTCGCTCTGTTTGGTTAGCACAAAGGGGCGTAAGCGTACCACATCACGCCTACCCAGGCCTCCAAACGGGCAGTAGAAAGCCCTCTAACCCCGGGGGTGGTGTCGGGCATGCAGGTTTTTCAGCCGCTCCCTGGCGACATGGGTGTATATCTGGGTAGTTGAGAGGTCACTGTGGCCAAGCAGCATCTGCACCACCCGTAAATCTGCACCGTGATCGAGCAAATGGGTGGCGAAGGCGTGTCTGAGCGTATGGGGCGAGAGTGGACGGGCGATCCCGGCCGTCAACGCGTGCTTCTTGATCCGATACCAGAAGGCCTGGCGGGTCATACCGCTGCCCCGCCGTGTAGGAAATACCTCGGCGCAGAGCCGTCCTGAGAGAAGATCCTGCCTCGCACCTTTAAAAAAACTGTCCAGCCAGTTCAACGCCTCCTCCCCAAGGGGAACCAGTCGCTCCTTTCCTCCCTTACCGATCACCCTGACCAGACCCTGGGTAAGGCTCAACTGTTCCTGTCTCAGTTGCACCAGTTCCGAGACCCTCAACCCGGTGGCATAGAGTACTTCCAGCATCACCCGATCACGAAAACCCTCTGGGTCCGCGGTGTCCGGCGCTTCCAGCAGTAACTCCACCTCCTGTTCGGTAAGGGATTTGGGCAGAGGCCTCCCCAGCTTGGGGGCATCGATTCGCGCACTGGGATCATTCGACACCCAGCCTTCGCGCATGGCATGTTGATAAAACTGCCGCAGGCAGGAAACCAGCCGCGCGGTGGAGCGCGGCTTGCTGCCCGCCAGCGACCGCACGGCGAGATACTCCAGCAGATCCTGACGCCGTGCAGACAGCAGATTGCGGGAAGGATTCCCGGCGAGCCAGACTGCCAGCTTGGTCAAATCCGTCTGATAGGCCATGAGGGTATTGCGGCTCAAACCACGCTCCATCCAAACGGCATCCGCAAACCGCTCGATGATGCCGTCATCCTCACTCTCTGTCACAAAGAGACCCCCTCATGGCAGAGCAGCCAGCGCTTTACTTGCAGCTTGCTGCCCTGTACCTCGCCACCATAGCCGCCAATACCCCGGGCGGAAACCACTCGGTGGCAGGGCACCACAATTGACATAGGGTTTTGACGACAGGCGTTGCCTACGGCCCTGGGGCTGGAGTGCAGTTGACGGGCAATAGCCCCATAGCTGCGTACCTGCCCCGGCTCGATTTGACCAAGCAAACGCCACACTCGATTCTGAAAATCGGTACCCCGCAAACTCAGCGGCAGGCAGAAACGGATTCTCCCGTCCCGAAAATAGGCTGCCAGCTGAGCCACCACCTGCCGCTCCAGGGGGTCTTCAGGCACTGTTTCACCGGCGGGAGTTTCGGACAGAAAATCGATTCCACACAATCTCCCTGCCTGGACCGTAATTGCGACGTTCCCTACCGGGGTGGACATGATGATCGGTGTTGACATGATCGGCAAAATTATCCTTTTGACGAAGAAACAGGCGGAGTTTACCTGGGATATCACCCTGCATTTTTTTTCCACATTTCCTGTGGATAACTATGTGGAAAAAAGGCGAAAAACCCAACCTATGCACTGTGCGAACAATACTGCATACAGATTGTATAAATATTACACAATCCTAAAGAGAAACATTAAATCAATAAGTTACCCACTAAAAACACTCTTAAGTATTTGATAAGAAAACATTCTTACTACTCGAGTCGACTATTGTGAATAGAAACGATAGGACCAAGACCTGTCAACACCACCTGGATTCCCAACAATGCTTTCCCCTAGGAAGCTTGCGCTAAGAACTAGGAGTAAGGTTGAGTGCGCGAAACCGAGCCGAGAACGGGGACACCGCATGCCCCCTTTTGTTGGTCATACGGGTACAACAGGCCCTCGATTTTCTGGCTGATTGTTGTACCCCGAGCAGGCACCGGGAGTACACTGGGCTCTGGTGTCTCATGCACGGGAAAAAGTAACCCCGTAGCTGTGATTGAAAATCCCACTACCAACTGTTGAATAGAGTTCGATGGCAGAGAGCGAGCACTTTTTCTGGAAAACCAGATCCCTCGAAACCCTGAACCCGGAGCAATGGGAGGCCCTGTGCGATGGCTGTGCCAAATGTTGCCTGCACCGTCTTGAGGATACCCAAACCCGGGAAATCTATTTCACCAATGTCTGCTGTCGTTATCTGGATATGGATAACTGTCGCTGCAACGACTATGCGCATAGATCGAGCAATGTTCCAGACTGCGTCAGCATTACCCTGGAGATACTGAAAGACCCCTACTGGTTGCCAACGACCTGTGCCTACCGGTTGCTGGCCGAGGGCGAAGAGCTGCGCTGGTGGCATCCGCTGGTCTCGGGAGACCCGCAAACGGTGGTGCAGTCGGGAAATTCGGTGCGGGGAAAGGCAATCAGCGAGCTGGAGGCAGACGATCTGAGACAGCATATGGTCGACTGGCTCAGTTAGCCTCATTCCGGGACGACAACAAGCGGCGCGGGTAAACGTCATCCAGATTCAGAGATCCTTCACCAGCAGCCCCATTTCCGGCCTCACAGCGGGCAACGCAATCCTCACCCGGTAACCTCCTCCAGGTGCCTCTCGCATCGGGTTTCCATCCAGGTCTTCCATCTGTTCCAGTTGAAAACGCATACTCTCTCCGGGCGTCAACAGCTCCAGACTGTCCCCCAGCAGCAGCTTGTTTTTGACCTCCAGTAGCGCCATACCGGATTCGGGATTGAATTCCGATACCTCGGCCACGAACTGCTGACGGTGGCCGCGGGATGAGCCGTCCCGGTAGTTTTGCAGCTCCTGGGTCGGGTGGCGCAGATAAAATCCGTCGGTGTATCCGCGGCTGGCCAGACCCTCCAGATCTGTCATCAGTTGCGGCCGAAACGCGCGACCGGCCAGGGCATCATCGATGGCTTGACGATAGACCTGGGTGGCACGGGCGGCGTAGTAGTGAGACTTGGTACGGCCCTCGATTTTCAGGCAATCCACTCCGATCTCCATCAACCGACGGACGTGCTCCACCGCCCGCAAGTCCTTGGAGTTCATGATATAGGTACCCTGTTCGTCCTCATGCACCGGCATCAGCTCACCCGGGCGTTTCCCTTCCTCCAGGAGATAGACCTGGTCGGCCGCAGGGTGTCGGATCTGGCCAGACTGAGAACTGGCGCTGACCTCCTCTGCCCCCTCTGCCCCGGCCAATCGGTACTGCCAGCGGCAGGAGTTGGTGCAGCTTCCCTGATTGGCGTCCCGATGATTGAAATACCCGGACAGCAGACAGCGACCGGAATAGGCGATGCAGAGTGCCCCATGGATGAATACTTCCAGTTCCGTCTCCGGACACGCCTCGCGGATCTCGGCGATCTCATCCAGGGAGAGCTCCCGGGACAGAATGACCCGGGCCACACCTACCTGCTGCCAGAACCTCACCGCCGCCGAATTGACGGTATTGGCCTGGACCGACAGATGGATCGGCATCTCCGGCCAGCGCTCCCGAACCAGCATAATCAATCCCGGATCGGACAGGATCAGGGCGTCGGGCCCGAGGGCGACGATCGGGGTCATATCCTGCAGGAATGTCTTCAATTTGACCCCGTGCGGCAGCAGATTGCAGGCGAGATAGAATTTCCTACCCTGCTCCTGTGCCTCCTGGATGCCGGTCCTCAGATTCTGCGCCATGAAATCGTTGTTGCGCACTCGCAGGCTGTATCTGGGCAGCCCGGCATACACCGCATCGGCCCCATAGGCGATAGCGTAACGCATGTTTTTCAGGGTGCCGGCCGGGGACAGGAGTTCGGGTTTTTTCATCTGACCGCTTCTGATCGCATAGAAACGGACATATTAACCCACCGCGCGGGGAGCAGCGGTGGAATCTGGGTTCTTTTCCCGATCGATCAGGAGACAGTCTGGTAATAGAGATTCTGTGGGTGCTTCGCTTCGGCAAAGAAATACCAGCGTTCCGCGATCAATCCGAGATATTGACTCAGAAACGCCAGGATCGGCAGGTTGGGGGACTCCATGACATGGGAGACGCCCACCAGCAGCACCGGCAGCGGAAATACCAGCAGCAGGAACAGGTACTTGATCAGCTTGACGCGGTTCGGGCTGCTGCCGTGGAAGAACTCTCGGGTATTGAAAGAGCCCCCCATGAAACCCTGGGCCTTCTGCTGCATCTGACTGTGGCGCATACCAATGGCACTCTTCAGACTGACTTTGTGCCGCAAACGCCGGTTTCGGATCAGAGAGGCGCCACGGCTGACCAACGCCATCAGAGTGAATATCACCGCCCAGGTCCCGAAGAAGGCCACCAGATCGATTCCCATGTAGGCGGAAAAGGCCGCCGCCAGCATGAAACCGGAGGCGATGCCCAACAGCATATAGTTGGATACCGTCAACGCGCAGTGCCACTCCTGCAGGAATTTCACACTGGCGTAGATCATCGCGGTACAGAGAAAGAGCACGAAGGCCAGGACACTTGCCAGTAGCCCGATGATGAGGGTCACATCCACCGCCAGGGTATCCGCAACGGTGAACAGGGGGGTGGTCAAGCCAAAATAGTGAGTCAGCGCATAGAGTGCCACCAGCGACATGAAGGCCGGCAGCACGATCACCTCGCGGGAGAGCCAGGAGGTGCGCCATTTGCTCGCGGCCCGCCAGGCCCGTTCCGGGTGTCCCAGGTGAAAAAAAGAGGCGATCAGCCCGCCGACCAGCAGCACCAGCGAGACGACACTGCCGATGGCATAAAATCCCTGGCTGTCCTGGGCAGGCAATAGGTTGGCCAGGGAATAGACCTGGCCGGTATAGAGCGCCAGAAACAGGCCCTGGCCAACCCCGATCAGGGTGGTGAGAAAGATGACAGAATAGGCAGGGTGCATAAAGGCTCCAGAGATTGATTACCAGGCCACATCGTCGATGGTGTCGCCGGTGCCAATCGGTAATCTGACCTGCTCCTTCTTCAGCGGATTGTCCGCCCGGACCAGCTCATCCGTATGGATATGCATGCGGGTTCGGCGTCTTGGCAGGTATTGATTGGCAGGCTCCGTCCCCCACTCGGGCATCAACTGGTAGCCACCCTGTTCGCGGATGGCCACTGAGGCCTCGGACTCCGGATCATGCACATCGCCAAATATACGGGCGCTGGTCGGACAGGCCAGCACACAGGCCGGTTTGCGCTCCGACTCGGGCAGGGTCTGGTCGGTGATGCGATCGATACAGAGGGTGCACTTTTTCATCACCCGGTTTTGTTCATCGAATTCGCGGGCACCGTAGGGGCAGGCCCAGGAGCAATATTTGCAGCCGATGCACTTGTCGTAGTCCACCAGTACGACGCCGTTGTCCTCCCGCTTGTAACTCGCTCCAGTCGGGCAGACCGGCACACAGGGTGGGGTCTCGCAGTGCAGGCAGGACTTAGGGAAATGCAGTGTCTCGGTGGTGGGATATTCACCGATTTCATAGGTCTGCACTCGGTTGAAAAAGACCCCGCTGGGATCGGCGTCGTAGGGACGCTGATCCGGCATAGGGCCAGCCCAGCCGGAGGTGTTCCACTCCTTGCAACTGGTAACGCAGGCGTGGCAGCCAACGCAGACATTGAGGTCAATCACCAAGGCCAGTTGAGTCATCGCGGCTCCAATCGATCAGTATCAGATCTTGCAGTGACAAAGACGGGGCCGCTGCAAACGGCATTGATCGGTTGCCGGGTCAGTTTCATCACGATCCGATCCTGGCCTTTTTTCGAAACAGCCCGGCGATATAGGCCTGCCAGCGACCGCGACGCGGCTCCTGACCCGGGGCCGATTTTTGTGGCTTGAACTGGGGCCAGGTCTGCTCCGGCTCATCGGCACCCGCCTTGAAGACCTTCACGCGCACATCGAACCAGGCCGCCTGGCCGGTGATCGGATCGGAGTTGGACATGTTTTCGCCTGCCTCGCAGGGCGGAAGCTGTTCCGGTATCAGGTGATTGAGCAGAAAGCCCTTTTGTGCCTCATTCGCCTTGGGCGACAACCCCCAGGCCCCGGCTGCCTTGCCAATCGCGTTCCAGGTCCAGACAGTCCCTGGCTCCACCGCCTCGGAAAACCGGCACATGCAGCGTACCTTGCCGGTCGGGGATTCGACCCAGACCCAGTCGCCGTCATTGAATCCCTTGATCCGCCCCAGGCTGGGACTCACGAACAGGTAGTTGTGACTGTGGATCTGTCGCAGCCAGGCATTCTGAGAATCCCAGGAATGGTACATCGCCATCGGCCGCTGAGTCAGGGCGTGCAGAGGATACTCTCGGGTATCCACCAGCCGCGACAGCAGCGGTTCGCTGAAAAAGGGCAAGGGATCGAAATGGGTTTCGATCCGTTTACGCAGACGCTGGGGCGGCTTACGTCCCGGCCACTTACCCTGGGCCGCCAGGCGAAACCGCTGCAGGACCTCGGAGTAGAGGTGAACGGTAATGGGTTCCACGTAGCGGGTCATGCCATGGGCCTGGGCCCACTGCAGATAACCCTTGTTCCAGTTGCGCATGTACTGGTAAGACCTGGGCAGACGATATTGATAGAAGCAGCCGTTCTTCTCATACATCTCCCACTGCCGTGGATTGGGCTCGCCGCGCAAAAATTTCTCTCCTCCCTTGCCCCGCCAGCCCGCCAGGAACCCGATACCGGAGCCGGGTGAGGTCTCATAGTTGGTGATGAAGTCGGGGTAGTTGCGGAACCTGCGGGAGCCATCTTCATTGACGAAAGCCGGCAGCCCGAGCCGACTTCCAAGCTCGATCAGCACCTCCTGGAAGGGCTTGCACTCCCTCTTGGGCGGCACTACCGGGATGCGAACCGAGTCCACCGGACCATCATATTCAGAGATCGGCCGATCGAGCATGGAGAGGACATCGTGCCGTTCCAGATAGCTGGTATCCGGCAGCACCAGATCGGCGAAGGCAACCGTCTCCGAATGAAAGGCGTCACAGACGACAAGGAACGGAATTCGGTACTCCCCCTTCTCGTCCCGGTCCACCAGCATCTCCCGCACCTTTTGCGTGTTCATAGAGGAGTTCCAGGCCATATTGGCCATGAACAACAGCAGGGTGTCGATGGGGTACGGATCTCCCCGCCAGGCGTTGGTGATAGCGTTGTGCATCAGGCCGTGAACCGACAGCGGGTACTCCCAGGAGAAGGCCTTGTCCAGTCGCAGCGCCTCGCCGTCGGCATCCACAAACAGATCTTCGGGTTTGGCCGGCCAGCCGAGAGGCATCCCGTCCAGCGGTGTGTTCGGCTGCACCCCTTCAGGCCCTTTGGGCGGTTTGGGGCAGGGCGGGATCGGGCGTGGAAACGGGGCCTTGTGGCGGAAGCCGCCTGGCCGATCGATGGTCCCCAGCAGGGTCATCAGTATTCCCAGGGCCCGGATCGACTGAAAACCGTTGGAGTGGGCCGCCAGCCCGCGCATGGCATGAAAGGCCACCGGATTGCCGGTGATCGAATCGTGATCGTTCTCCCAGCAGTCGGTCCACTGGATCGGCAGTTCGATCTTCTGATCCCGGGCGGTCACCCCCATCTCCTGGGCCAGTCGGACGATGGTCTGCACCGGAATGCCGGTGATGCCCTCGGCCCACTCCGGCGTGTACTCCTCAACTCGCTCCTTGAGCAGTTGAAAGGCCGGTTTCACCGGTGTGCCATCCTGCAACCGGAAGGAGCCCAGCAGGCGGGGATCGGTTCCGGGTGTGTGAGTGGATATCTCTTGATTGATATCCGGGTCCCACCAGAGCTTGTTCTCGGGATCGAAACAGCCCTCCTCTATGTGCATCTCGAAGCGCTTGAACAGACCATAATCGTCCCGCTCCGGGTCATCGACTACCAGTTCCGCCCCGTTGGTGTACTGCACCAGAAAATCCCGGTCGTAGAGGCCCAGCTTGATCAATATATGGATAATGGCGAGCAACAGCGCGCCATCGGTACCCGGCCGAATCGGCACCCACTCATCGGCGATGGCCGAATAACCGGTGCGCACCGGGTTGATGGAAATAAACCGACCACCCCGCCGTTTGAACTTGGAGATATGAATCTTCAGGGGATTGGAATCGTGGTCCTCGGCGGTGCCGAGCATGACGAACAGCTTGGCCCGGTCCAGGTCTGGCCCACCGAACTCCCAGAAGGAACCACCGATAGTATAGATCAGCCCGGCCGCCATATTGACCGAGCAGAACCCGCCGTGTGCGGCATAGTTGGGGGTACCGAACTGTTTGGCGAACATCCCGGTCAGGGCCTGCATCTGGTCCCGTCCGGTAAACAGCGCAAACCGCTTGGGATCCGTCGCGCGGATCTTGGACAGCCGCTCTTCCAGAATCTGGAAGGCCCGTTCCCAGGAGATCTCCTGGAACGCGGACTGGCCCCGTTCCGCCCCCTTTTTACGCAGCAGCGGTTTGGTCAATCGGGCCGGGGAGTACTGCTTCATGATCCCCGATGCACCCTTGGCGCAGATCACCCCGCGGTTGCGGGGGTGAAAGGGGTTGCCTTCGATATGGCGGATCTCCCCGTCACGCAGGGTTACTCGGATACCGCAACGACAGGCGCACATGTAGCAGGTGGTTTCTTTGATCTCGACGCGACCAATGTCGCGATCCGAGCGGGCTTCCGGCTCCTGCATCTTCGATCAAACCTTTCGACAGGTAGGGAAGCAGGAAGTATATCACAATATCCCGTATTGCTTATATGTGTAAATGCAGTAAGGGAGCGGTCGACCCCTCTTCAGGCACTGATGAAAAACGGGTTTTCTGCCGGAGACTATGCCCCTTGCTTTCGTTCTCCATGGGGAGCGGAATGCTTACCTGATTCCGCTTGCAGCGCCGCCATGACCCGCTCAAAACGGGCCTCGAGCACTTCCCTCGCCTGGAGCGGCACCAATCCTAGCTGGAACCTGTCCAGCTGCAGTCGGCGCAGCCGGTCCCCACCTGTATCCACCTCCCCCAACCGGTGGTGCAGGGCATCCGCGAGCCGTGCCACCTGAAGCTGCATGCGCTCGTCCGCAAACTCCTCCGGAGAGTCGATTCCCGCCTCCACCTCCATGCGCAGGCAAAGATCCAAGGCCCGACTAAGATTCCCTGGCAGTGCTTCCAGCAGGCTCTGGCGGGCTTCGGCATCTCCCTGAAGCGCACGTTCGGCCAGTTCGGTGCGCCCGTGCAGGTATTTCTCCTGATCCGGTTCGACCACAGGCAGTCGCTGCCACTGCTGACGGCTATCTTCTACCAGGGAGCGTCGCTCGTCCTCCGTCAGCGAACCTTCCAATGCCTCGATCTCCAGGCACTCACACAGCCGGACACGCTCCTGCATTCCCCGCATCTCGGCGGCGGCGGCGGCCTGCAACTCCTGCTGTTGACGTTCCAGCAGCCTGCTTTTCAACGCTTTGAAACGGACTTCCATCTCCCGTTCTTTGTTACGGGGGAGAGCGCCGATCTCCGACCACTCACCACCCGCCTTGCTGAAGCGCTTGGCAAGCTCTCGGTATTTCAGCTCGCCATCGCCCAGCAGGCCTTCCAACTCCTGGCACAAGACCGTCTTCCGATCCAGATTGGCATGCAGTTCGTTATCCGCAGCTTCACGCTCCTCCCGGAGACGCTGAAAAATTGCATCGCAGGCAGTGTGAAACTGCTGCCACAACTCCTGCTCCAATCGGCGCGCAGCCTGCACAGTCGGCTTCCAGTTTCTTTGGGCCTCTTTTACCTCACGGCTCGCGGCACCCAGATCCGAAGCACTTGCCAACTCTTCCATTCGGACGATCACGGCACGGCGACGCTGCAGCTCCTGTTCCCTCTCGCCCCCCAGGTGCGTCTCCAGGCGATCTATCACTCGCCGATAATCCCGCTCCAGGGCCTTGGCCCCTTTTCTTGGTACGGACCCCGTCCGCCGCCATCGCTCACGGGCCTTGCGGACCTGTTTGTCCACCTCTCGCCAATCTACGTTATCCCAATCGGTGCTGCGTTCAAACTCATCCAACTCGTTCAAGATAGCCCGTTTCTGTTCCAAGTGGGCCTGCCGTAACTCTGCCTGCTGATGCTGTTCCTCCTGGTAGGGTGCATAGGCCCGGGTACAGGCCTGATCGAAACGGTGCCAGAGGTCCTCCGCGGCTGGCCCCTCGGCACGATCGATACGCTTCCAGGACTCTCGCGCATTTCGAACCCTGGCTGCAATCTCCCCCGGGCTCAGGACACTGTCCACCAGACTTTCGATATCGCCGCACAGATGTTCCCGCGCATCCCTGTCACCCCAGCGGCGCCACTTGGTGAGATGTTCGATCCTTGGGTGCATCCTGTGCAACTGCTCCTGCAGGGCAGCGCGCTTACGATCGTCCACGCCTTTGGCGGTTTTCAGCCGATGGCGGGCCCGGTCGCGCAGCGAGAGGGCCTGTTTCAATTCCCCCTCCTGCAGCGCCTGTTCCAGTTCGGCAATCAGCGCCTCCGCCTCTTCCAGGTCATGCTGGCGTCGACTGATCTGTCGCTTCAGCTTCTCCCGCAGAACCTTGTGCAGGGTTTTGAACTGTTGCTGCAGGGCCTCTGCCAAAGGTGCAGACTCAGGCTGCTGTAGACTTGACCATTGGTCCCGAATCCCCTCTATCCGTCGCTCACTGAGTTCATCCGGCCTATCGATCAAGTCCTGAGTCTTTTCCAGCAGGCCCTGCAACCGGATAATCCGGGCGTCATCACGAAGCCGTCGTTGCAGCTCGTCCTGAACCCGTTTCGTCAAATCGTTAAACCTTGCAGTCAGGGCATGACTATCCTCCGCCTCCGGCGGCAGGACGTTCCAACGTTCGAGCGCCTGTTCCAGTTCAACCCCTGCCTCCTCCGGCGAAGCACTCTCAGTCCCTTCGCCCGGTTGAAGTCGGTGCAGCAAATCCTCCAGCCCCTCGCAAATGGCCCGTCGTTCGGCCAGCAGTTCTTCGTGGCGTTGAATCCGCTCCTGGGCAACTGCCCTGGCGCTGGTAAAACGCTCTACCAGCGGCGCGGGAAGAGGAGACGCCAATTTCTCCCAGCGGGTAACAACGGCCATGAAGCCCGCCCTGCCTCCGGTCTTAGGTGTCGCTTCCGCCAGCGCCTCGATCTCGACGCAGAGTCCCACCGCCGTTTCCTCATCCGATTGCCGCTGCACATAGGCATCGAATCGCTCGCGGGCCAAGCGACTGATCTGTTTATCCTTTTTCTTGGCCTTGCGTGCCACGGTTTCCCAGCCCTGAGGATCCTGGATCCTCTCCAGGGCCTGACGGCGCAGGGCCGCCACCGGGTCCTCCACCGCTACCACACAAAGTATGTCTGTATCCTCAATCTGTTCCAGGGCCGCTGCACGGATCTCCATCGCCCGCGCCTGACAGGCCAGGAAGGGCCTTAAGCCCGGCGAGTCCGCATCCCGCATGACCTGCAGCCGCTGTTCCAGTGACGGCCCCTCCTCCAGTGGCTGCGCAAGTAGTTCACGCCGACGCTGGTCTGCTGCCTCACGTACTTCCTGCTCCGGCTCCGATCCAATCAGCTCCGAGAGCAGGCGGATATCTTCCAGCCGCTTTGCGGCGCAACGCCGTACCGCGATGTCTTCATCTTCCCGCACCGCCTTTGCCAACACCTCGGGCGGGGCATCGCCGGATTCCAGCGCCTCGAGGCGGATACGGGGGTCAGTGTGTTCCCACTTGGGTCTGAACAAACGATTAAACATGATCGGCAGGCTGTTGTTGTTGGATAGTCGATACTTGTCTGAGGCCAAGAAGTGCTTTTTACGGCCTACAGGCCTGACCACAGACTCCTGAGTTCAAAAGTTCGCGAAGCGTCTGGCTGCATGTTACAGGTTTTCGCCGGAAAAGGTGTCGCAGCCTTGGATGCGGCCCTCTGCCAGTCCACGCTTGAACCAACGGGTCCGCTGCTGGGAGCTACCGTGGGTGAAAGAGTCGGGTGTCACATACCCCCGGGACTGCTTCTGCAATCGGTCGTCGCCGATTGCACTGGCGGCGTTGAGTGCCTCTTCGATATCGCCCTCCTCCAACAGCTGACGCGTTCGATCGGCGTGGTGCGCCCAGACCCCCGCGAAACAGTCCGCCTGGAGTTCCAACCGCACCGACAGGGCGTTCGCCTCCGCCTTTGATAACTGCTGCTGAGCGGTACGCACCTTCTTTGACAGCCCCAGCAGGTTCTGTACGTGATGCCCGATCTCATGGGCAATCACGTAGGCCTGGGCAAAATCACCAGGTGCCCCATGACGCCGCTTCAGATCCTGGTAGAAACTCAGATCGATGTAAACCTTGTTGTCCCCGGGGCAGTAAAAAGGCCCCATCGCCGCCTGGGCATAGCCGCATGCGGATTGAACATTGCCGCTGAACAGCACCAGTTTCGGTTCCTGGTAGCTCCCATTCAACTGCTGGAAGAGCCCGTGCCAGGTGTCTTCAGTATCCGCCAGCACCACCGCCACGAACTGGGCCAATCGTTCCTCTTCCGGGCTGGGCTGGTAAGAACCGGTCTGTTGGGTCGGTTCCCCCAGCATACTCCCACCCTGGTTCAGGATAACGCTCGGATCCACCCCGAAATACATGGCAACAAGCGCCAGCACGACTACGCCGATCCCGCCGCCCCCTGCCCGGCGAGCCACCCGCATGCCTCTGCGGTCCTCGACGTTACTGCTCTGTCGGCGCCCTTTCCATCTCATCTCGCCCCCTTACCTCTAGTGTTTAAACAACGGACGTTCACAAGAATGCTGTCGCGACCGGCCTCCGCAACCAACGTATTCTTGAATGACGAACTTCCCTCAGGATCAGAATTTACCCGGCCTTGGCAAGTGATTACAAGTCACCCTAACCGATCAATGACCAGTCAGGCAGGGAACTAACATCCCTCAAATTCCAAGAACTAAGAACTCAGATTCGTGCCTGCCCTATCTTTGGCCTGGCGCCGCAAAAACTCACTCCTGGCACCCTGCCCCGTCCACTTGTGCGGGCAACAGCAACACACTGCTGTGAGCAACCCTTAGCCCCGCATTAAAAACAAGCAGGATCCAAACTGCATCAGAACGGAATCCCTGTTACCGGAAGCCCCATGACATCCATCATGGAACGATACACCTCCGCCCATGCACCCGGGGCGAGCACATCCACATCGATCCGATGCAGCTGACCCGCCCGATTCGCGTCCTCGAGATGTTTAGACAGTTGCATATCAGCATCTTTAAACGCGAAAACAAGGGTCTGGGGGATGACTGCCGCAAACTGTGCCGCTATCTCCGGAGGCCCTACGATGAGCACGCCCTGCTCGGCAGTCGCCGCGACGGACTCGAAGTCTTCCCGCATGACCCCAATGTAACTCCCGGCGTATTCGATATGAACCAAAACCCGCTGTTCCGCGTTGGCCAGATGGAACTCCGTCTCCGACATATGAGCATAGTCTGCATCCGTCATGCGGCGGTCCGTGGTAAACCAGGAAGGTCGAAGAAAACCATCCTTTAAGAGCATACGACGGGGCGCACTCCGACTACCGGTCCATACACTCCCTGTAATACAGACAACTTTTTTATTGCTTGGTATATGCATAATCATTGTATTCTTGACGCTGCCACGTCACTTAGGACACTCCCCCTTCCCTCCGGGACTCCAGCGTCTCCCATCGCTCATAGCTGTTGCTCAACCTCGACTCCAGCGTTTCCAGTCGACCCCGGGCCGTCGCTATTTGTTGATTTTCCTGCCGGTAGAAAGCCGGGTCAGCCATCTGTTGCTGGAGACTCTCCAACTCCGCCTCCAGCCCCTCGATCTGCCGCGGCAGGGCCTCGAGTTCTCGTTGCTCTCCGTAGCTGAGTTTCTTGCTTTCAGGCTTGCATTTCGGCATCGCCGTTACCGCCGGTACCTTGCTCGGGGCCCTCCCCTCTGACCTTGGCTTACGCTGTCTTAGCCAGTCGTCGTAGCCGCCCACGTACTCCCCGACCACTCCCTCGCCTTCGAACACCAGGGTACTGGTAACCACATTGTTAAGGAAAGCACGGTCATGACTGACCAGCAGCAGAGTCCCCTGGTAGTCAAGCAGCAGCTCTTCCAGCAGTTCCAGGGTTGCCATATCGAGGTCGTTGGTCGGTTCATCCATCACCAGAACGTTCGTTGGTCTGCTGAACAGCCTGGCCAACAGCAAACGGTTGCGCTCACCTCCGGACAGGGACTTCACCGGCTGACGTGCCCGGTCCGGGGTAAACAGGAAATCCTGTAGATAACCGATGATATGTTTCGGTCTGCCGTTAACCAGCACCTTATCGGCGCCGTCGGCGACGTTGTCCTGCACGGATCGCTCTTCATCCAGTGCAGCGCGCAGCTGATCGAAATAAGCGACTTCGAGCCGGGTGCCAAGCCGGATACGACCCGAATCAGGTTCCAGCCTGCCCAGCAGCAGATTGAGCAGGGTGCTCTTGCCGGCCCCGTTGGGGCCGATCACGCCGATGCGGTCTCCGCGTAGGATGGTGACGGAAAAATCCCGGATAACCGGTTCTTTTTCCCAGGCGTAACCGAGCATTTCCGCCTCCACTACCAGTTTGCCGGAACTGTCCGCCTGCTGCAGCGCCATCCTTGCCTGCCCGCCCTGTTCCCGCCGCTGCCGACGCTCCTCACGCATTGTCTGCAATGCCCGCACCCGTCCTTCGTTGCGGGTCCGGCGCGCCTTGATCCCCTGCCGAATCCAGACCTCCTCCTGAGCCAGCTTCTGGTCGAACCGATCATTGGCCTTGGCTTCGGCATTCAGCAGTTCCTGCTTGCGGCGCAGGAAATTATCGTAGTCGCCGGGCCAGTCGGTGAGGCGCCCCCGATCCAACTCGATGATCCGGGTGGCGAGTTGGCGCAGAAACATCCGGTCATGGGTCACAAAAAGAAGCGCCCCGGCATAACCGAGCAGAAACTCTTCCAGCCAATCGATGGCATCTATATCCAGATGGTTGGTCGGTTCGTCCAATAGCAATAAATCAGGCCCCTGGACCAGCGTACGCGCCAATAGTACCCGCCTTTTTAGGCCGCCGGAAAGGGAAGCGAATTCAACATCGGGATCCAGCGACAGACGTGAGATCACCGTCTCTATCCGCTGCTCCTGCTGCCAGCCACCCACCGCCTCCAGCTCATGCTGGGCCTGGGCGAGTTGTGTCAGCAGCTGGGTGCTGTGGTCGGTTGCGAGTCTGGCGCCGAGTTGATGGTAGCGGCTCAACAGATCACTTAATTGGCCCAGACCGGTGGCGACCACCTCGAACACCGAGCCCGAAGTCCCGGCTGGAACCTCCTGGGTCAGCCGGGTGATGCACGCCCCCTGCTGTACGGCCATGGCGCCGTCATCGGGCTGAAGGTCCCTATCGATCAGCTTCATCAAGGTCGACTTACCGGCGCCGTTTCGGCCCAGCAGACAGACCCGCTCGCCTCGTTCGATAGCGAGGTTGATGTCCTCAAGCAGGGGAGGTCCACCAAAGCCGAGTTGTACCTTACGCAGGGTGACCAGCGCCATCTCTTTCACCAGTGCAGCGGATTAGGGCTAACGAAAAGGCCGTTGATTGTACCCCACTCCTGTTTCCAGGTGTTGCCGGCGGTGCCCCGACAGCCAAAACTGGCGAAAACGCATGATTGTGTGTGAAGATTGTCGGATGGCCGCAATGGCCAGTCAGATAACAACCATCGGACCCGAGCCGACAACCGGAGATCACGAAGTGAAAACCAAGATCCTGCTGAAAGAAGCCGATATGCCCACCCACTGGTACAACGTCATCGCGGATATGCCAAACCCACCGGCACCCTATCTGGGTCCGGATGGCAATCCGGTACCACCGGAAGCGATGCTGGCCATATTCCCCGAGGCTCTGGTGATGCAGGAGATGAGCAACGAGCGCTGGGTGCCAATCCCGGAAGAGGTAAGGGAAGTGCTCCGCCTGTGGCGTCCCTCCCCGCTGTTTCGCGCCCACAAGCTGGAGCGAGCGCTGCAGACCCCAGCCAAGATCTTCTACAAGAATGAGGCGGTGAGCCCGGCCGGATCCCACAAACCCAATACCGCCGTAGCGCAGGCCTTTTACAACAAGCAGGAAGGGATCCAGCGACTGGCGACTGAAACCGGTGCCGGCCAATGGGGATGCTCGCTGGCGTTTGCCGGCTGCCAGTTCGGCCTGGACGTACAGGTGTTCATGGTCAACGTGAGTTATCAGCAGAAACCCTATCGCCGATCGATGATGCAGACCTGGGGCGCCGAGGTGTTTGCCAGCCCTACGGACCAGACCGAAACCGGTCGCAAGATCCAGGCCCAGCATCCGGATTCCGACGGTTCTCTCGGCATCGCCATCTCGGAGGCGGTGGAAGTGGCCGCCGGCCGGAAGGACACCAACTACGCGCTGGGTTCGGTGCTCAATCACGTCTGCCTGCACCAGACGATCATCGGCCAGGAGGCAAAAAAGCAGCTGGAGATGGTGGGTGAATACCCGGACATGGTGATCGCATGCTGTGGCGGCGGCTCCAATTTCGCCGGTATCGCCTTCCCGTTCCTGGCCGACAAAGCGGCTGGCAAGGAGGTCGAATTGCTGGCAGCCGAACCCACGTCATGCCCGACGCTGACCAAAGGCATCTATGCCTACGACTGGGGTGATGCCGTCGGCCTCACCCCCTTGATGAAGATGTACACCCTGGGCCACGACTTCATGCCACCTGGCATCCACGCCGGCGGTCTGCGCTATCACGGTGATTCCAACCTGGTCAGCCAACTGCACAAAGAGGGGTTGGTCGATGCCGTGGCCGTGCCTCAACTGGAGACCTTCGAGGCCGGTGTCCTGTTCGCCCGCAACGAGGGCATCATCCCGGCGCCGGAGTCCACTCACGCCATTGCGGCGACCATCCGTGAGGCCAGACGCTGCATCGAAACGGGACAACCCAAAACCCTGCTGTTCAACCTCTCCGGACACGGTCATTTCGACATGAGTTCCTACGACCGCTACTTCGCCGGAGAGCTGGAAGACTACGAATACCCGGAAGAGGCGATCAAGGAATCCCTGGCCCATCTGCCTGAGTTCAAGTCCGGCTGATACCGAACGCTACCGGTGTAACTGCCGGGAAATTATCATGTTATAGGGAAGGAGTCCGCGCGCTATGCAGTTAAGCAGGTGTCTAACATCGCAAACTGAATATCAATCACGATATGAAACCGATCTCTGACAAAGAGGCTTGGACTGGGCAGGCGGACTGCCTGAGTTGCACGCTGCGCAACTCGGTGCTTTTTGCCGGCTTGGAAGAGAAGGATTTCGAACAGATCCACCGGCCGATTGACATCTACCATCTGCCCCCCGGAGCAGCGCTCTATCGCGCAGGAGCTCCAGCCGAGCATCTTTATACCATTCGGTCGGGAATCTTGAAGCTGGTGAAGTATCTGCCGGACGGTACCCAGCGCATCGTCCGCCTGCTGCGTTCCACCGATGTGACAGGGCTGGAGGCGCTGCTGGGTGAGCCCTATCAACATGATGCCGTGGTGCTGCAGGCTACCGAAGCCTGCAGCCTGCCGGTAAGCGTGGTGCAGGCGCTGTCAGACACCAATCCGGCCCTGCACCGGGAACTGCTCAACCGTTGGCAAAAGGCGCTGACGGAAGCAGACGCCTGGCTGACACAACTCTCCACCGGATCGGCCAAACAGCGGGTGGCACGACTGCTGCTGCGGCTGGTGCAGGACCAGGAGCGCTGTGAATGCACCCTGTTTTCACGGGAAGACATGGGGGCCATGCTGGGTATCACCACCGAGACCGCCAGCCGCACCATTGCCGAATTCAAACGCCAGAGCCTGCTGGTGGAGACCGAGCAAAACAAGCTTCTGCTCGATATACGCAACCTGGAGCACATCGCCGCCGATTGATCCCGGCACTGCACTGGCGAACCATGGGGATCTCATCACCCCTCTTTCGAGGCGATTTTTCCACAACATACGTTGCTGCACCGCAGGGTGCACCTTGAGCTTTCAAGGTGCCCTTTTGTGAACCACCCGGAACATACCCGATTCCGCAAAGCCTTCCCAACCCCGTCTTCAGACCAATGACTTTTTCCTATGCATTGAGAATTTTCAATGCACTAGCTCAGGCTTTTCCTTAGGCTCAGCACCATTACCCTATAACCCAGTTGTAATTTCAGAGGAGTTGGGTCGTGGACCGAGCGTCCCGTCTGGAGAATTTCCCGATCTCAATTTTTGCCGTGGTCATGGGGCTGGCCGGGCTGACCCTGGCTTGGGAAAAAGCGCAATCCATCTACGGCATCGACCTACACATCAATGGCATATTGATTGGGATAACCGGCGGGCTGTTCCTGCTGCTGCTGGGAATTTATCTGAGCAAGATAGCCCGTTACCGAGCGGCAGTGCTGGCCGAGCTGCGACATCCGATCAAGTTGAACTTTTTCCCCACTATATCCATCAGCATAATCCTTCTGTCGACTGCCACACTGCAGATGGCACCCCGACTTTCAGAACTCTTGTGGTTCAGTGGGGGCAGCCTCCATCTCCTGTTCACCTTCTACATCATGAACATATGGATTCACCATGAGCACCTGGAAATCCATCACATGAATCCAGCCTGGTTCATCCCGGTTGTCGGCAATATCCTGGTACCCATCGCCGGCCCGGCGCTGGGTTACACCGAAATCTCCTGGTTCTATTTCAGTATTGGCATACTTTTCTGGCTGGTGCTCCTGGCTATCGTCTTCTACCGGGTACTGTTTCATAACCCGCTGCCGGAACGGCTGATGCCTACCTTTTTCATCCTGATCGCCCCCCCGGCCGTGGGATTCATCGCCTATACCAAACTCACCGGAGAAATCGAAGGCCCGGCGCGCATACTCTACTATACCGGTCTGTTTCTAACCTTTTTACTGCTGACTCAGGTGAGGCGTTTTGCCCGTCTGGAGTTTTTTCTATCCTGGTGGGCCTATTCCTTTCCCTTCGCGGCCATTACCATCGGCACTCTGCTGATGTACGACCACACCCGCCTGCCGGGTTTTCAGCTGCTGGCTGCGGTTTTCCTCGGGATTCTCACCCTTATCGTTGCCTATCTGAGTTATCGAACTGCAATGGCGGTAAGCCGCAAAAAGGTCTGTCTACCCGAAGGATAAACCCCGATTGACATGAAATGGTATAAGGAGCATCTCAGATGAAGCACTCCCTGCTGCAAGAAAAATACCCGGTGTACACATTGGAAGTGGAAAAGCGGGAAACCAGCTTCACACATGTCGCCGACATTATCGACTATCTCAAACAGTGTATCGAGCACCAAAGCATGGCCAGATTCATCGCCATCTTCGATCACTATGCCCACACCAGGGGCCTGGAACAGGGTCAGATCGATGACAGCATACTGGACGCTAAAAACATCGTTTTCTGCTTCGGCATCACCCTGCCCAACCCTCAGGTGATGGCAGTGCGGCCCCGCTCCATGGGTGTGGTCGAACTGGCTAACAGTTTCGTCATAACCTTCATGGAGGCACCCATGCCGGTGGCCAATGTCGCCATGGAGGATTGGGCGCAATCGATTAAAAACAGGGCGGCGGCGTAACCGAACACTGCCAACGCCCATCCGATCGAAGAGCCCAGTGCTTGGTTTTTATTGATTCCCGCGGTCGGTTTCGGGGCTGTAGTGACGCTCCACATACCGTTCCACTATCTTCTGAAACTGCTGCGCAATACCTTCGCCTTTCAGAGTGACAGTCTTTTTGCCATCCTCGTAAACCGGTGCCACCGGCATTTCACCAGTTCCGGGCAGGCTGATTCCGATGTTTGCATGTTTGCTCTCCCCCGGTCCGTTGACCACGCACCCCATCACCGCCACCGACATCTCTTCCACACCGGGGTAACGACCATGCCAGAGTGGCATCTGGGCACGTAAATAATCCTGTATGTCACGGGCAAGCTGCTGGAAAACAGTGCTGCTGGTGCGGCCGCAGCCAGGGCAGGCCACGACCAGGGGGGTAAAGGAACGCAGCCCCATGGACTGCAGTATCTCCTGGGCCACCACGACTTCCCGGCTGCGGCTGCCCCCGGGTTCGGGAGTCAGGGAGATTCGTATGGTGTCCCCTATTCCCTCCTGCAGCAACACCGCCAGCGCAGCGGTGGATGCGACTATACCCTTGGAACCCATGCCGGCCTCGGTCAGCCCGAGGTGCAGCGCATAGTCACATCGGCCGGCCAGTTCCCGATAGACACCGATCAGATCCTGCACACCGCTCATCTTACAGGAGAGCAGGATTCGGTCTCGCCCCAAACCCAGCTCTTCCGCTCGCTGTGCGTTTTCCAGGGCGGACACCAGCATGATTTCACGGATCACCTGATCGTTGTCCCTGGGCCGTGCTGCACGGGCATTCTGGTCCATCATACGCACCACCAGTTCCTGATCCATGGAACCCCAGTTGACACCGATTCGCACCGCCCGATCGTAACGACAGGCCATCTCGATCATAGCGGCAAATTTTTCGTCCCGTTTCGCCCCTCGGCCCACGTTGCCCGGGTTGATTCGGTATTTCGCCAGTGCCTGGCCACACTCCGGGACCTTTTGCAGCAGCTTGTGGCCATTGAAATGAAAATCGCCAATCAATGGTACCTCGATGCCCTGGGCGTCCAACTGCTCCCGGATTGCTGGAACACCTCGTGCCGCCGCCTCGGTATTGACCGTGACCCGCACCAGCTCAGAACCGGCCTGGGCCAACTCAGCTACCTGGCGAACCGTAGCCGCCACATCCGCGGTATCGCTATTGGTCATGGACTGCACCACAACGGGTGCATCCCCGCCTACCTGCACCTTGCCAATCCATACTCCCACCGTGGGATGTCGCCTCAACGGAAAGTCAGACATGGGAGTTGCCTATTACATCGAACATGGCCACCAATGATATACGAAAAAGCCCGGCACCAGGCCGGGCTTTGCGCGGTCGGCAAGAAAAAATGGCTTACTTGAGCTTGCCTATGCCGAGCATCTTGAGGATGTATTTCTCGTAGATGGGCTCCGAGGTTCCTTTCTTCATCTTGCGGATGAAGTACTTCTCGAAGGCGATCTTGGCCATGTGCACCCACTTGCCTTTCTTGAACCAGGCCACGTTACGCGGCGGGATCTGGGGCAGGGCAAC
The DNA here is from genome assembly GCA_963820955.1 of uncultured Gammaproteobacteria bacterium. Classification (GTDB taxonomy): domain Bacteria; phylum Pseudomonadota; class Gammaproteobacteria; order Chromatiales; family Chromatiaceae. Next base: position 49,232 of record CAWGCA010000054.1, read on the forward strand.
GAAGGCCGCACCGGTATCGCCCATATCCGCCAGGCAGATGGCGTTCCAGGTCGCCGTGGTGGTGGGTTCCTGGCCTGCCAGCTCATCGGCGATATTGTGTACGATAGCGGTCACCATTGACTCGATCATATAGCCGGTCTAGCAATACGCTAACTGAACCAGTAGATGAGCAGCAAACCCCCTGGCCGATTGCGCAAGTGTCACCCCAACTGCGGAACAAATTAAAAAGGTTCCAAAATTTGAAGCCGTCGCCCATCAGGAACACATTGCGGCCCCTGTTGACGAGGCTCCCGATCCGATCATTCAGAAAAGGCAATCAGCTGCCGATGCTGCCGGTCGGACCCGCCCGGTCAATGACCATCCCAAGAATAAGGCGGTCAGAAAGCCCAAGCCGAACCAGCCTGCATCTTCGATGCCGTCAGCCAGGATAGTGGTCCCGGAAGCCGGGCAACATGAGCCCCCGGTGTCGGATAAGCCATCCAGTCGCCGCCCCATCCAGGTCAGATATTCGGACACAAAGGTTCAGGCCATTGATCTTGAGAAAATGAAAAACAACCGGATATTTTCAATTTTTGACGAAATAGAAACAACCAATCAGATAAAAATTCTGCGCACCCAGGTACTCAAAAAGCTGGACGCCATCGGCGGCAACAGCCTTCTCGTGACCAGTGCCAATCCCTGTGAGGGCAAGACCTTTACCAGCATCAACCTCGGGGTTAGCATCGCCAAGGAGTTCAACCGTACGGTGCTGATCATCGATGCCGACCTCAGAAAACCCACCAAGCGGCACACGGCATTCTCAACCGACTTTTTTTCCCTTGATGTCGAATTTGGCCTGACGGACTATCTCAAGGAAGAGGCCGACATGCGCGATATTCTCATCAACCCCGGGATTGAACGACTGACCCTGATTCCGGGAGGCAGACCGGTGGGCAACGCCCCCGAACTGTTGAATTCAAACCGCATGGCGGAGATGATGAACGAGGTTAAAACCCGCTATGGCTCCCAACGATTGGTGATTGTAGACGGTCCGGCCTTGCTGCCGTTTCCCGACGCCATGATTCTGTCCACCTATGTGGATGGAGTGCTGCCGGTTGTCGAACTTGAACGAACACCGGCCGACCATTTGAAACGGATGGCCGAAATCCTTAAAGGGACCCACATCTTTGGAACCGTGTTGAACAAGAACAAGAACAAGGAATAACCGTTTTTTCTTTTCCAAAGGGTACACTGATGATCAAGTCAGTGTTTTATGGGCAGCTTAACATATTGACTCGCCTGACTCATTCAACCCAAATAATCGTTCAGAGGATGACTGCCATGGAGAATTGTAAGAAAAATGAAAAAGATCGGCTGCTCTGGGGTATAATTGCCAACATCGGTTCTATTTTTAGTCATTTTTTCAATGGGAAGAACGTCAGGATTGGCAGTTCCTTGTGGAAAGCATTGCAATGTGCTTGGTTGACGATCTTACTGGCGTTTTCGGTTGCCTTGCTATGGGAAACCGCTGGTGCTGCGGATGTTAAACTGACGCCCAAATTAGCTGTCGGTGGCGCCTATGATGATAATATTTTTTTTTCGGTGAATGATAAACAAAGTTCTCCAATTTTCACCGTCAGTCCAGGTTTGGAGGTGGACTATCAAACCTTGGTGTCAAATTTTTTGCTAAAGGCCGACCTGGATATCCTGAATTATCAGGAGGAAAGCGATCTGAACCGAACCAATCAATACTATCGCCTCATAGGGGACCACCGCATCAAAGAAAGGTGGACCACTGATGTTGATTTCAAATACTACAGTGACACCACCTTAAACACCTATATTCAAGAAACAGGCCGCGTGACTGATCGATTAGGACGGGAATTCCTGGAGGCAGGAGTAGGGGTGGATTATGATTTAAGCTTGGTGTCGAGTATTGCGGCCGGTTACCGCTTCCAGCATGCCGAGTATGAAGGTGACCGGTACTCCGATTTCAGCCGGCACGATGGCCGCCTCGACTATCGACACAACTTGAAAAACCAAGTGGATACCCTCTCCATCGGACCCTCTTACTATTATCGCACGAATGATTCTAACGAGATCAACTCGTTCGCCCTTAATTTCGGTTGGGTTAGGAAATGGAGCGACATTACACGCAGTGCGGCCAGTATCGGAGTTCGTTACGCCGAAATTGAACGCGAAAATGGTACTGAGGATGACAAGTGGGGCGCAAGAGGGGCCTTGAATATCACTAGACAGGGGCTGGCCTCAAAGACCACCTTTCGCTATTCCCATGCGCTGAGAACCACAGTGGATGGGGATGACGTAAATGTGGACAACTTTTACCTCACCTATCGCCGTTTGATTACCGAACGGTTTGGCGCAAAATTCGAAGGCAGGCTCGTTTTCAGTTATGCCTTGTTTGATCAGGACACCCAGATCAACGATGAGAGATACTATTGGCTTGAACCACTTCTGTTTTACCAAATTACCGAAGACCTCGATCTGTCTTTGCGTTATCGTTATCAGAACAATCTTGAGTCTCGAGACAACGGCGATCGGACCAAAGAGCGCAACATCGTCTGGCTGCAACTGAAATATGCCGTGACGATGCCTTTTTAAATTGTCCAAAGCGGAACGAACTGGATAGATTACCAGAAGGCGCCAATATCGACTTAAACAACTTTTTATCATCGAAGTTCCACCACAATCGCGTTTTCCCCGTAAGCCTCGGTCTCGCTAAAAAAACATTTGCGAGGCCGTCATTATTTAGACAATAGGAATTTTTAATTGAGAAGAAAAATTGCACATATTAAGCAAAACGCTCGTTCTTGGTATGAACATTTTTCAATTATGGCATTCGGTAAACCTGCAAAAACACGATTCATTATTTTAACGAGCCCTAGAAGTGGTTCCAACCTGCTGTCTAAACTTTTGCACAGTCACCAGAACATTGTGATGTATCCGGAAATCTTCAACCTGTTTGCAGTTTCAAGGACTGATTTAGATCGTATTCTTACCGACCCTCAGGCCTATTTAAAAACCTTTTATGAAAAAAAAAATCTTCCTTCAAAAGCCGCGGTTGGGTTCAAGATTTTTTACAGTCAAGCCAATGAGATTCAGTTGCGTCCTGACTTAAACCTTGCTTTATGTCTGCCTGAACCTGGAGAAAGATGGAAAAAGAAAGTTGCCGACGTTCAGAACTATTTAAAGCATAATCACGATACCGAAAAGATTGCCAAAGGGTTCAAAGAAGCCTGGAACTTTTTGAAGTCAGATACATCGATAAAGATCATCCACTTGACACGAAAAAATAAGTTAAAACAATTTCTTTCCCTTTACCGGGCATCATTAACCGATCGGTGGAAAAGCTATGATAAAAATAAACTGGAAGATAAGCCTCTATTTTTGAAATACGAAGATTGCATAAATTTTTTTTGCAAGTATCGCTCATGGGAGCGTGAGTTTGACGAAATTTTTTACAAACACAATAAGATGCCGATTATATATGAAGATTTTGAAAAAAACAAAAATAAGGTTCTAACAGAAGTTCAAGATTTTTTGGGGGTACCCATACGAAGGGATTTGAGCACCAGTTTGGAAAAACAAGGTAGGAAACCGCTTCAGGATGCAATTGCCAACTACGATGAGCTGAAAATTAAATTTAAAAACAGCAAGTGGGAAAATTTTTTTGAAGATTAAATCGTACGAAAACACAGGCAGGGAATCGGGACAAATGATGACCCGATTCTTCGAGGTTGTGCAAAGGTCTCGCTTGATAAGTTCGTTGCGGTCAGGCCTCTGTTGGCGGGTTACAGTTCGGACTGGCGGCCAGCTCGGAAGCGATAAATCGAGACAACTATCGGAACCGCCAACGAAGCTAACGAGGAACCGCCTTGTTGGCGTTTATTCTGCGTTCTTTCTTGATGAGCCCCTCGAGCGATGATAAATGGTCACCCCTGTTGAGAATCCTGTTTCTCACCTTTCGCCAGGGCCAGTGGGGCCGCTGTGCCCAAATAAGACCGGCCAGGCCGGACACATGCGGGGTGGCCATGGAAGTGCCACTGAGATAACCATATTTATTTCCAGGCATTGTACTTAGGATATCGGACCCGGGGGCGGCGACATCAACAGCGGTGGGGCCCCAGTTGGAGAACCATGAAAGGTCATCGCCGCAATCCGTGGATGCAACCGCGATGATGTTGCTGATCAGGTAAGAGGAAGGGTAGTGGGGAGTCACATCATTGTCTCTTTGGGCGTTGCCCGCAGAAGCCACAAACAGGATTCCTTCTTGCTTCAATTGCCGGATGGTTCGCTTTAGGGCGACCGAGGCGCCGCCGCCGCCCCAACTGTTGTTTGTCACTCTGATATCGTGGCCATGATTTTTCTTCATGTCCAGGACGTACTCCAAGGCCTCGATCGCGCCCGATGTAAATCCAGATGCCTGAATCGTCGAGAAATTTCAGGGCCATGATCCTGGCCTGCCACATCACCCCCACAACCCCGCGATCATTGTCGCCTACCGCCCCGATCGTTCCCGCCACATGGGTACCATGGTAGTGATCGTCCATGGGGTCACTGTCGCCATTAATGGTATCGATTCCGTACACATCATCCACATAGCCATTGCCATCGTCGTCAAACCCCGCAATGCCTTTCTTTTCAGCCTTGTTGACCCAGATATTGCGCTTCAGGTCCTTGTGGTTGTAGTCTATGCCCGTATCGATAACGGCAACGATGAAATCCCGCGAGCCCGTGGTCTTGTTCCAGGCCTTCGGCGCATCGATATCCGCATCGGCTGAACAGCCTCTGCCGCCGGGGTTATGCAGACCCCAGAGACGAGCAAATTTCGGATCGTTCGGTGTTGGTCAGGCCATCGGCTTGATAAACATAATTGGGTTCGGCAAATTCTATCCATTCGTTCTTTCGGTAATACGCAACGGCCGCATTAACTGAAAGCGTTGGTGGCAAATCAACGAGCAGGATGCCCGTTTGCGGAAATTCCTTGACTGCCTTCATTCCGGCGCGGGCGCTAAGACTCATTACTCGATTTCAGTGGCGGGGACGGACGTTTTCACAAGAATTTGATTAGACATATATTTAATACCGTTGGTATCCGTAGTAATTCTCCTGCTTTCGGCCCCAGCGTGGTCCATCCTGTGAAAAACCAGAATAAAAAAAACCGTAAAAAAGACACAAGAACACGATTCATATTTCTCATGTGAAAGCCATGTACCCTTTCGCTGGAGGAGTACGCCTCATACAATCGTGGAAGCAATTTCGATCGCAAGTTCCGGCAAGCGTGGTTAATTAATTCGATTCACTATCGATATCACCATTGAAAGCGCCAAGTTACAGTACGGTCAATGGCGTGCCAGCCGGAGCCGAAAGTGGAACCGATTCTAAACCATTTTGTGGCAGACTGCAACCACGCTTTGCAGAGAGAGAAACTCTTTCACTATCTTACCATCATTTCTTTTCTAAAGACGGGAATTTTACGAATTCGGCAAGGTGGGTGGATTGTCTTCATTGATTAGTCTGATTGCCAATTCAGCAGCTTCCCTTACCATCTCATCTTCATCTTGCAGGGCCTTCCGTAGCAGTGGGATCGCATCTTTGTCCCCAAGATGCCTTAACTGGTCGGCAACCTCTGTTCGCACCAAAGGAAATTCATCCTGAAGGGCAAGTTCGAAATAAGGAAGCGCGTCAATTCCCTCCATTTTGGCCAAAGCGATTACGGCCGATAGACGGACTTCCTCATGCAAATCATCTGTAACAGATTGTCGGCACTGCTTCAGGGCCTCAGGATTTCCCAGTTCCCCCAAAACCTCCATTGCCCGGGCACGGATTATCCAGTTTTCAGCCTTCATCGCTATCAGCAGAAGCGATACACTCCTTTCGTCCCGAATACCCCCGAGTATCTTATTGACCACATCCTTTGGCGAAAGCAAATCATGTCTCAGAAGGGCCGCGCCTATCAGTTTAATTGCTTGATCGCGTGGTATCTCGGGCTCAAAAGGGTGCTTGGCCAAGAGCCAACCATAAGTTGGCAGTTGAAGAAAATGCTCGGAGGGATGGTCGGTAAAAAGAGTAATTGAGCCGACAAGGTTCTGCAGCGTTTTGGAAGGTGCAACGGTGACATTGATCTCGCAATCCAGATCCTTCTTGTTCAGGTTCACATGTGCGTTTGGATGAAGCTTTGCCTCAATTTCGGTGACGCGGACCTTCCGGCTGCCACGGTTGGTGAGTTCGGTCCGGGCTTTAGCAAACTCCCCATGATTAACGAATCCAAAGTGGAGATTTGCAGGTTTAAGGGATAGATCCCCGAGAACGCTGCATCGTATCAAAGACTTTATCAACGGAAATGCCGGGTCGTCGGTATGAATCTCAATAAAATCTTCTTTCAGGCCCATTGGCGCAGATGGATCAAGGCGCAATTCAATTGCGTAACCACCGGAATCATCAAGTTTAATCTTGGCCGACAAATACGAAAAGGGGGATGAAACGCGAATCGGTTTCAAGGATTCCCCTTCTCGTGGCAAAATCGTGATGTTCGGAATCTTCGCGGGCTCGCCACGATTTACCGAGATGTCGACGAATTTAGGCTCCCACTCCAAGGGACTTCGAAAGGATGCCTCAGTCTTTATTTTCAGAACGGGCTGGTTCGGGTCGTTCGAGTAGATGACAATATACCCGATGAAGGAACCATCAAAATATAGCTCCGATCGCAAATCGACTTGTAATTCTGCCTGCTCGGAAGGCGGGATAACCTGTCGACGAAGTTGAGTGACAATATAGTCGGGCTCGGAGGTTCTGATCAACCGTACTTCGAGGTTTTCGGTGCCTGAGTTGCGCAATGACAATGTTCTGGAAGCATTTTGTCCCGGTATTAGGCTTCCGAAAGAGAGATATTGCTTGGAAACAGAAATTTGGGGGCCCGAATCAATCGGATAGACAACCTGTTCAGTAACGAGGCGACAAGCTGTTAACCAGGCAATGAACAACACACCCAGGAATAAATAGGCCACTGTGGAAAATTTTCGCGCTAAACAGGAGCATCGAAGAACCGTTACTATCGGAGTTGGCGCCAATGTGCAATAATACAACACTTACCCCCCAACGAACGAAAGCTTTTTGGGTAAATTCGAGATGAAATTAAATGAGAAAGACAAGAGGACTTCCCTCAAGAAAGTGACATCGCAGTCAAATTTTGAAGAATCCCCCTGCCTTTATTAAGTGTTTTTTCCTAAATTATCTATTAAGCGTAATCTTACCTGAGGTAAAAGAGCCTCTCCAATATTTGACCCTTATTTTGCAGTATCCCCTCGAATTGGCTCCACCCCAATCGTTAATTGCGAAAGGTGTTTTGGTTCCCCCGCGTATAACCACTTCGATGTTTCCATTGGTGAAGAATTTTCTTAAAAGGATTGCCCGTTTGTCTGATTATAATAATCGCCTTTGGATTATAAGCCGTGAAGCTTGGGGTAAAAGTGTACCAGTAACTGTATATTCCACCGGACCCGGACCAAGGATTTGATAGTTTCATGCTGCTCGGCCTCGTGATGGCCATGTCTGCACCCACATCTTGCGACATGACCGCTCCCTCTGCCAGCATCGGCTCGTCGATTTCCACGCCATTGATATTTTCGGCCTGTACCAACGAAACCGAGAAAACCAACACAATGCCAACCAACAATGCAAAAAGCTTGTTCATAACGCTCCTCCTTTTTGGCTTAACTGTTTACGTTTCATAATCACAGAACTTCCCTTCAAACTCGAACCGCAAAATACGCGATAATCACCTCCTTTCCATTGAAGAACTTCTTGTTCCTTACGGTCTCTCTAATGCCCCTTTATGAAACCAACCAATATTGGCAGAGCGGCATCATCCGTTAAACCGCGCAGGGGCCAAAGGCACCGCCCACCTTCCCTCCCAAAAAACTGTAAGGTATTGAAAAATATATTGTTTAGTTCTCTATATATTAGAAACGAATGGGGCTCTCCATGTTCTGCTTCTGAAACGATAGTCGCCATAGTGATCCAAGATCGCGGCGAGGATCACCCCATGGGCATCCGCACCATCAGTAGGCGATAAACTCTTCCGTAAACTCGGTTATGAGTTTGAATCCGTCCACTCTATCCGGGATCGCTCTCGATGCAATGGCCGATCGGCTGTCTTTTTTGACGAAAACCTTGATGACAGCCTCGCCATCTTGTTCACCGATACCGACACCCAACACGCCGGGCATTTTCAGCAGATCATCTTCATGGCGCGCTTTGACTTCCTTGACCCGGGCGACCAGTGCTTCGTCTAAAAATAATGGTTCGCTCATCTGCGACGCCTCCGTTGAAGATGCCGCGCAGCCCACCGGCGTCACCCGCAGCTTCTTGTAAACCGTCTTGATCGGGTTGGCCACCGTATATCTAGATGAACCGGCAAACAAAAGCCCGACCGGCTGGGGGCAGGTCGATGTTTTTTGACGATCAATGACCCCGAGTCTCCCGGACTGCTGAAACCGCCGGGTAAGACAAAAATCTGGTCGACGAACCTGGCGATCCTGCCACTGGCGTATCTGACATTCACGGAAACACCCACGGCAGAGATCTGGCCCGAGGTAACACCGGTCGTCCGGCCCGCTTTTTTCACCTTCATTCCTACCGAAGGGTTGATCGGCGTGGGGCTGACCTGGCCGATACCCAGAATCTTCCCCGGGGTCGACCTTCCTCGAGATTGCCTTGGCCATGGCGGCATCGACCAAATTGTTGCCTGAAAAACTGATGGGAATAAATTTTCTGAGTCTGCCGACTCGGTTGGTCTTTCTAAACCGGCAACCGTCGTCGAGACTGCCCGGCTGGATGATCAGATCGCCTTTTTCGGCCTCGTTTTCGCTCGCCAAGACGTGATTGTTGCTTAAGATAAACTGTTTCCCAGTTTATTTTCAACCAGTGACCCCAGGGTCCCCGCCGAGCAACCATCATTGATGTTGCCGCCAGACACGCCCAAATATTGATCGGGCGCGGTTGTTTAGCCTTGTGGTCGAGCGCAAAAGCGTTGGTCGCAAGCAAAAAAACACTGATGGCAGTCAACCAGGCAACACACCAATTTTTTCGGCAGTTTTTCATTTGAACCTTCCTTCGAGTATGTTTTGAAACTATTGTTAACGGTGGGTTCTGGCCCTCGAAGACGGGGTTATCGGCGCCGCTTTTTGAACGGATCAACCAACATGCTGCGCGGGAAAGTTTATCTCGCCAATGGCCCTGCGGTAATTGATCCAACCATGTATGCCATCATTCTCTTCGGCGGCGGGCTCTCCTCGGCGCTTTCTCCGGTGAGCTTTTTCGGATGCCCATCTCCTCCAAGGCATCCCTGGCAAATTCCCGAACCTCTTCGTCACTATCATCCAAGGCCTCGATCAGCGCTGGGACGGCGCTTTTATCGCCGATGTCCGCCAATGCCTCAGCTGCAGCGGCCCTCACCATGGGCCGTCATCCTTCAGCGCCTCCATCAAGGCGCCGGTGACACTTTCGTCGCCGACATGAGGCCAGGGCTTCCACCGCTGCCGCCCTCACCTGGGGATTTTGGTCATTCAGGATCTGAAGCAGATAATCGATGGCCTCCTGCCCCCAGAAACATTGCCCAGCGCCTCCACCGCTACCGCCCTGACGTCGAAATCGTCATCCCTCAGCGCGATGTTGTAAAGCAGTTCGGCATACTGAGGCGCATCGCTTTCGCCCAGCGCCTCCACCGCCGCCACCGTCTGAGCTTGTTTTCTTCAAATTCCGCCAGCCGGGCCAGCTCGTCGATGGCACTCTCGTCGGCATCAAGGCCGCCTCTTCGAGCCGATCGATGTCTTCAAACAGGTTGTGGTATGGCACTGCACCCGAGTCTTGCCCCGGGTTCGGCATCATCAGGATGGTCGGATGGCCGATATCGTCCGGCTCTCGGGATTGGATATGATCAAGCACCGATGTCAATTGAATGTCCTTGGCGCCGGGTTGGCTGGGGCCATAGTAAAAAACGCTGTTCAAACCGCGGATCAAGCGCTTGATGCCCTTTTCGAGATCACTTGCCTCAAAATCCGCCGTAACCGGTGTTTCCGCCGATCCCTTAATAAAAAAGGCAACCCCTGTCTCCCGGGTGACAATCGCCAGAATCTTTTCCAACGGAACCGCGTTCGCCTTGATGATCAACCGGTTGTCCCTGAAAGTGACGACCTCATCAGCGGGCTGCAGCGGGCTTTCCGGCTGGGATTGGCTGTTCGTCGGCGAAGGCGGCGGCAATGCAAGGCATTGCATTGGAGGGGAACTGGCCATATAGCCGATACCAAGAACGGCGACAACCAAAATTCTTGCCAGAGGCTTCAACGTGTGTTGCATGATTGCCACCTTGCTGCGCCTGAACCGGAGAAAGGCGGAAGCTGCAACTGCAGCGCCACCCTGGCTCTATTCCAAGCGGGAAGACTATCGATTTTGAATGCGTTGCAGTCGCCAAATGACTGTGGTGTTGTTAATCCAATTTGAACATCGCTCGGTGCAGTCAAGACAGGGGGTGTGAATATCAATCCCACAAAAAGTGGGGCCTTTTCCAGGAACCCGACTCGTCTGTGACGCCTATGATCAAGGCAGTGGCACCGGTTAGCGAATGGACCAAAAACGGCCCAAAACTACTTGGAAAGATCGGCTTTGTATTGATAACCTAAGTCATGGAAAATTAATCAACTTATAGTTAAGCAATAAACATGCCTACGGCTATTTTTAAAAAAAATAATAAAATTCAAGTACTTATCTTGTCGGATTACAAAACACCCGTCCTTATTGTGAAAATAATTTCTTCATACTTATGTACTTCATGTAACACTTAGCAAGTGCTGAACCATATATAGCTAAATTCGTTATGCATAATGATAACAAAAACTCCACCTTAATTGTGAAAAATTTTTCTTATATTTATATGCTCAAGCCTGGGGCTTTCGTTTATGTCGCGGACCCGGCGTTTGTCACCCCCGACAATCTCGAGCAGTCTATAGGTAAAAATGTAAAATTTCTGACCCGACTGCCGGCCACCTACAAGGAGTGCAGTCGGGCTATTGCCGATGCTGTTGCCGCCGACAGCTGGATGGAGTTGGGCAAACTCAATCAGACCCCAGCCACCAAAAAACGCCTAGCGGCGTATTTCCGTGGATTTGAAACCACCGTTGAACTCTATGGTGAAACATACCGCGCCATCGTTGTTCACTCCTCGGCCCATGACAAGCGGCGCCATAAGCGGATTGATCGACTGCTTGGGCAAAAGCGCAAAGATCTTGAAACGCACTGCAAAAAAATCAACGCTGGCCCTTTTTATTGCCGGGCTGATGCCGAGGCGGCAGCTGAAAAAATCACCAAAACTGTCTCGAACAACTATCACAGGCTGCAATATGAAATCAGGGAGGTGACCAAATATCGAAGGGGAAGACCCGCCAAAGGAAAAGCGCGCACCCCGATCGGCTATGAATATATTCTCAATCTCGAGATCGATGTAGATGCGGATGCCGTCGCTCCCTTGCGTCTTGAGGCCAGGTGCTTTGTTTTACTATGCAACTTGTCCAGCAGCCAGGAGCGGGTCCAATGGCCTGTTCAGTTAGAATTTTTACAGGCGATGGGGGTTAATCCGGAAGTCTTTATTTGTCCGTAAGGGTAAAAATAAATTCACATAACATCCTCCAAATGGGTGTCGAAAGTAAGGTGCGACAAGCCGGATGCCATCGGCAAAAGTGGCTTCTGGCCTACCAGCCATCCTAATCCGATCATGGAATCTCTCGGCAACTATCTTGATGCCAGGACGCCGGAACCGCTTTTTATCGCCAACGACCTATATCAAGGCCATTGCGCGTCCGAAGTGGTTTCGAATTTTACCAATTCAGGGGATGGTGGTATGGCTCGGAAAGAAGCCGTATCCGTTCAATGTAGAGTTGACGGTGGATGTTGGTCGCATTGCCCATACGACCTTTGGCGTTACCGACAGCGAAACTGGCCACAACAGTGAGTTTGGTGCTTAAATCGAATCGGAGCGCCTGGGTTTTTCCGTGGGTGCCTTAAGTGACTGCCGAAGTGACAACTGCAGTGAAGCGGCACAACAATATTTGTATCTGCGGGGGGATCGAAGCGGTGCCGGCCGATCCAGGCAATCCCAAATAATGGGTTTGATGAAGGAGCCTTTGTAATATGAATAAAGCCCTATACCGCATCCGCATGGACACTTCATTACCGATGGCCTTGGCCAGAAGCATCCTGGAAGCGTTGGTAATCGATTACTTCTGCATGCGCAATCGGCGTTCTGTCTACCGGCCAAGGGTTTCGATGGGACAACACAAGCGGGCGCCGGGTATTCAATTGAGCATAAGATAGATGCCAACCGCCAGCGGTTTTACCGTCATATGGCGTCCAAGGCCGACGGTTGAGAAGACTAACTGAAACTGGACCGGCTCGATTGGTTTATTCAGCATTTCAGCGGAGACACCACCGGACAAGTTGGCCCATCTGTCGATCAATCAGAAAGAAGAAGCAAGGGCAAAAAGAAGAAGCAAGAGAATTTTTTGTCAGTTGGTGAAAACCAGCAACCCGGAGAATCGTGTTATCCTCATTTCATGACTTTATTCGGATTTTTATTACTATTGCACCCTTCATCACTTTTCCGGTGTGTTTTTTTTGGATTCCCATCTCCTCTAAGGCTTCCCTGGCATATTCGCGGACTTCTTCGTCAGTATCATCCAAGGCCTCAATTAGTGCGGGAGCGGCCCTTCATCGCCGATGTCAGCCAATGCCTCAACTGCAACGGCCCCACCAGGGAACCTTCATCCTTCATCGCCTTCATCAACGCATCCGTTGCGTTTTCGCTGCCGACAGATGCCAGGGCTTCCAGCGCTGCCGCCCTCACCTGGGGATGGTGGTCATTCAGGGTTTGAAGCAGATAATCAGTGGCCTCTTGCCCCAAGAAATATTGCTCAAAGCGTCCACCGCTGCAGCCCTGACGCCGAAATCATTATCTTGTAGCGCTATGTTGAAAAGCAGGTCTGCATACTGCGGGTCATCGGTTTCTCCCAGGGCTTCCACCGCCGCCACCCGCCTTAACTCGTTTTCTTCAAATTCCGCCAGCTGGGTTAGCTCATAGATTGCACTGTCATCAGTCGAGGCCGCCTCCTTGAGCCGATCAATGTCCTCAAACATTTCATGGTATGGCACTGCACCCGTATCTTGCCCCGGGTTGTCATCATCAGATGGTCTGATGGCAGAGATCTTCCGGCTATCGGGATTTGAAACGATGAGCACCGATGTCAATCGAATGTCTTTGGCGCCTGGTTGGCTGGGGCCATAGTAAAAAACGCTGTTCAAACCGCGGATCAAGCGCTTTATGCCCTCCTCGAGATCACTTGCCTCAAAATCTGCCGTAACCGGTGTTTCCGCCGACCCCTTAAGAAAAAACGCAACCCCGGTCTCCCTGGTGACAATTGCCAGAACCTTTCCCAACGGAACCGCGTGCGCCCTGATGATGAACCGGTTGTCTCTGAAACTGACAACCTCATCAGCGGGCGGCAGCGGGCTTTCCGTCTGGGATGGGCTGTTCGTCGGCAAAGGCGGCGGCAATGCAAGGCATTGCATTGGAGGGGAACTGGCCATATAGCCAATACCAAGAACGGCGACAATTAAAATTTTTGCCAAAGGCCTCAATGTGTGTTGCATGATTGCCACTTTGCTGTGCCTGGACCGGAGAAAGGTGGAAGCTGCAACGCAGCGCCACCATAGCTCCTTTTCAGCGGGAAGACTTTCTATATTTTGAATGCACTGCAGTCGCCAAGTGACTGTGGTGTCGTTGATCCAAATCTTCATGTAACACTCGGTTCGTGTTGCTGGACGGTATAATATCTACCATTAGAATTTAGATGGCGTGTGTGAGGCCACCGTCAAAAGATAATTCCACAGGTTGTGGACGATCCAAATTCCGACGCAACCTGTGGGATTATTTTTTTTGCAGTGACCCAAAGCCTCCGGACTTATTTGATGAATACTGAAGGATTCGTTAAGGGCAAGGTCCGTTTTTTTTCTGAGGGTTACTCTGTTTCTTTGTCAACCAGATTCGATCTACGCGTGAGCCTTTGTCGCGTCTGCAAATAGACAAGGTCTGAACACCTTTCTTTGTTATTTTAATGCTGACCTTGAAATCACGCTCTTCTGCCCCGCCGCCATCGGTATACCACAACCACTTGTCTCTTTTTCTTTTCTTAACATAAACAAAATAAGCTTTTTTGTCGCCGTAATCGAACTGCTTACCATCCATGGTTGCAAAAAATCCGTTTTCGGTATGGTCTTTGGCAAGTGTTCTAAGATGCAGGTAGTAGGTTCCTGTTTCTGTGAAGTCGATGTCGTATTCTGCTCTTATATTACCACTTTTGTAGCGCAGCGTCTTGGGGTCCTTCTCAGAGGATTGGATATAGCCGGAACCCTTATAGCCTTTTTTTTCTTTATTTATGAACCAAGCACCCCCTAAATTGCCACCCAACCGCGTATACGTTTCAGCTTCGATGACCACTTCACTCTTCACCGTCTTGAAGGTGAGGGGCTTAGCGGATGCTGTAGTTGCCGCCATGAAGACCAGGCAAAGGAATGCGCTGATTGTTAGCCCGGCGAGGGAAAGACGTGCTCGTCTATTATCAATGGAAACGTTAAGATTCTTGCCAGCAAAAATATTTTTCATGAACGTGTTCACAATAATTTTCTCCTTTTATTATGGTTAGTTAGTGCCGTATCAATCCAGGCTGTTTATTCAGGATGGTAAGCTGACCGTCTGTCTGTCCTTATATTATTTCAGCAATGCTTGTGCCAAAAACTTAAATTCATTTAGGTATGGAAAATTTATGAAATCGTAAAAAAGTTGATATTTACGCTTTGTGAGGCTTTCGGGACGTGATTGTGCTGAACGCCAATTTGAGAATAAAATCGTAACCTTCTAAATATACATTCATTTCTTAACGTCTCCACCACGATCCATTAGTCCCCGAAAGCCTCTATCTCAATCAAAATGCCTTCTGAGGTACGCAATAGTCCTCCGCCACCATAAAACGCATATATATCTTTGAATATTGAAATTTGGACCGAATCTGAGCCTACTCATCATTTTTACAGTTAGAGGCCGACCATAAATGGGAAACTAATAATGAAGATCGTCAACGTTAAAATTCAATCGAAACAATAGTCAGATTTGTTACGGTTTTTGAATTGAAACCCAAAATTGCGCATCATGTGTGCATGTCAGTGTGGTCCGGCACTATCTCGGCGCCGCTGGAAAGATTGAAGAATGATCAACTTTGAGAAAGCGACGGAAATTCCAAAATGCACACGGCTGAGAGGCCGGGCACGGGTAATAATATCGATGAAGCGGAACCCGCCTGCAACTCAGTACCGGCACTTTTGTTTTCCGGTAACTATTATAAGCCCTCTTTGACCGCCCGTGTTGGCGGATTTATTCCCGCATGCTAACGGTACTTGTTCCGCTGCCTCTTAATCACAGAACACCATCTTCACAAAAGGCTCCTTTCCGTTAAATCACCATGGGCGCTGCCACTTCATCCCGCTTGGCTTTGCCATAAAGCCGCTCCACTAAAGCCAGGGCAAACTCGACGGCGGTTCCCGGCCCGCGGCTGGTAAGGCAGATCCCGTCCATCACCACGCGGTCGTCGATCCAATCCGTTGTCGTCAGTTGATCGACAAAGCCCGGATGGCAGGTGGCTTGGTGTCCTGCCAGTAGCCCATGATATTCGAGTACCACGGCCGGGCTGGCCAAAATCGCCCCATACAGACGTTCTTTCTCCCGCTGGTGTTTAATATGCCGATCAACTCCGCAGAGCGCGAAGGTGTTCGGCGCCGGGGATTCCACCGGGCAGCGCCACCAGATCATACTCCTTTTGCACACACGCCTCGATCAGGGCGTCGGCCACGATGACCACACCGCGGTAAGCCGTAATTTGCCGGGCCCCGGTCACCGATGCCACCGTTACCCGGTTGCGCTGGACCGGCGCAGCACGTC
>CAWGCA010000055.1:0-38276 GCA_963820955.1 uncultured Gammaproteobacteria bacterium
AACAGATTAGAAACGTCGTACGAGAGATCGAATGTGGGGGATGCTACACAGACAATAGCACGTAACATAGAGACGGCTCTAGAGTCCGTGGTCAGCTTGGACCAGGATCGTATCCTCCACGCGTTTCTTAATTTGGTGCAGTCAACATTGAGAACCAATTATTTTCAGCTCGATATAGACGGAACTGCGAAATCTTACCTCTCGTTCAAAATCGACACGAGAAAGGTGAGTGGAATGCCTCTTCCGATGCCAATGTTTGAAATCTTCGTGTTTTCGTCGCGCATGGAGGGGGTGCACCTTCGTGGCGGTCCTGTCGCCCGGGGAGGACTGCGCTGGTCAGATCGGATGGAAGATTACCGTACTGAGATCCTGGGTCTGATGAAGGCTCAGATGGTGAAGAACTCGGTGATCGTTCCAGTAGGTTCCAAAGGTGGTTTCATTGTGAAGCATCTGCCAGGAGAGGAGAGCCGCGTACAGGTCATGGAGGAAATCATCTTTTGTTACAAGACCCTTCTTAGAGGCATGCTGGACATTACCGACAACTTGGTGGGCGGTAAGCTAGTTCCTCCGTCTCAGGTTCAGCGCTACGATGGCGACGACCCTTATCTGGTTGTGGCCGCTGACAAGGGAACCGCCACTTTTTCGGATATTGCCAATGGCATTTCGGGAGAATACGGATTCTGGCTTGGCGATGCCTTCGCCTCCGGTGGCTCCGCCGGGTATGATCACAAGAAAATGGGCATTACCGCCCGCGGTGCCTGGGAGTCGGTAAAGAGAAACTTCCGGGAATTGGGAATGGATATCCAGACCACGGATTTTCGTGTGATCGGAATCGGGGATATGTCCGGCGATGTGTTCGGAAACGGTATGCTACTGTCCCGCCATATCAAACTGATAGGGGCTTTCGACCATCGCCACATCTTTCTGGATCCGGATCCGGATCCAGACATTTCCTTTGAAGAACGGAAACGGATATTCGTACTGCAGAGATCCAGCTGGGAAGACTACGACAAGAAACTGATTTCCAGGGGAGGCGGTGTGTTTTCGCGCGGTGCGAAATCCATAGTCATTAGCGACGAGGTCAAGGCCTTGTTGGGAGTCAAGGACGATACATTACGTCCGAACGATTTGATTCATCAGCTTTTGAAAGCTCCTGTGGATCTGCTCTGGAACGGCGGTATCGGTACCTATGTCAAGGCCCAGGAAGAGACCAACGAAGAGGTGCAGGACAAGGCTAACGACGCGCTTCGAATAGATGGGCGGGAGCTTAGGTGTAAAGTGGTGGGAGAGGGCGGAAACCTGGGCTTTACGCAACTGGGCCGGATCGAATTCGCGGCCAAGGGGGGGCTGATCTACACCGACGCCATAGATAACTCCGCCGGTGTGGACTGCTCCGACCACGAAGTTAACATCAAGATCTTACTGGGACAGATTCTGACCAATGGCGACATGACGGAAAAGCAGCGCAACCGCTTGTTGGAGGAGATGACAGATGAAGTAGCGAAACTTGTGCTCCAGGATAATTACAACCAGACTCAGGCTGTCAGCATGGTCGCATCCCAGGCACCGGAGAAGTTGTACGAGCACGCGCGCTTTATCGAACTTCTGGAACAGAAGGGCATGTTGAACCGTCAGCTCGCGTCACTACCCAGCAACGCCATCATTGCCCAGCGTATGGCGGATAACAAGGGACTGACCAAACCTGAGATATCCGTTCTTCTATCCTACAGCAAGATGAACTATTTCGATGCGCTAGTTCAATCCGATATTCCGGACGACAATTTTCTCGTAGGCGAGTTGATTGAGTATTTCCCTCGGGTGCTGGGAGAAAAGTATCGAGACGTAATGCTGTCACACCAATTGCGACGGGAGATCATTTCCACCCATATCACTAATGATATCGTTGACCACATAGGTCCGGGTATTGGTTTTAGAGTGCGTGAGGAGTTGGGTTCCGATATTGCCGGTGTGACCCGTGGCTATATCGCAGCTCGAAAAATCTTCGCTACTGACGAGCTTTGGCGGCAGATAGAACAATTGGATAACCAGGTCTCGGCATCGGTTCAAATCGACATGATGACGCGGGTTTCTACCCTTCTGGAAAGGGGACTCAGTCGAATTCTGCGTTCGCGGGGAAACAAGATCATCATTCGCGAGCAGGTAGACTATTTCCGCGAGGGTGTAGCGAAACTGGCAGCCAGCATTCCGAAATCTTTGGCAGCACCGGAACGGCTCGAGTTCAAGAAGCAAGTAAAGAGCCTGTTAGACTCCCGAGTCCCGCAGGATCTGGCACAGCGGATTTCCTCGTTGACGCCCATGTCTTCGGCTATCGATATAGTCGATGTGGCTAATCAGGCGGAGACGGAGATCTCACTTGTAGCTTCCCTTTATTTCCACTTGGGTAACACGCTGGATCTTCACATGCTGCGTACCGAGATTAGCCATCTTGGTGTGCAAACCCACTGGCACAATCTAGCCAAAATTAAGCTGATATCGATGCTTACGGACAACCAGATGGCACTGACCGCACAGATCCTGAAACGTACGGGAAACCAGAAAAGTGCGAAAAAGAAATACGAACAGTGGACGAAAGAAAACCCGCTCACCATCGATCGCTACAAGCAGATGATTGCCGAAATGAAGTCTCGGACGACCCTCGATTTCCCCATACTCTCGGTTGCAGTGAGCATCGTAGGAGATCTCCTTGCTGGGGGGGGGGTTGCATCCACGGGGCGTGGTGGTCTACCGAATCTTTAGGTTACCGGCGTGCAATAGTCATTTCCCGTCGCCTGAATTTATTTGGAAAGCAGGATGTTCATCGACCCGCCAGCGCTGAGGCTCGTGATCCTCCTGATCGACAAAACGCAGCTTGGACCAGGCAGCAACGATGGCGATCAATAGAAGGATAGACAGGGCAGTTAGACGAGGGGGTGTGAGCATATTTCTATATCTCGCTTTCTTCAGAGAGACTCAAGGCCTTCCTGCTTTTCGTAACTCTCCGAACTGGCGTACCCAGGGTTTGAGGTGCTTCAGCCTTTGCTTTGCCTTATCGGCCTCTGTTCGCTTTGCGTAGCTGCCGTATAAAACCGCGAACTGAGTGGTCTGACCTTTACGTATCGGATAGATGCCGATCTGCCCGGAAAGAGACTGTTGTTTGATAAATTTACGCGCAGACGCTTGCTTACTGAACACAGCCAGTTGCAGGGTAAATCGGTTCTCTTTCTGCACCCGCACCCAGCGTTCGCCGGCATTTGTGGTTACAGTGCTGGCGGCAACTTCTTTTTTCTTGCCCCCGATGGTAGCTTGGTCCATCTTTGCCGTCGGTTGAGCATTTCCTTGATTCGTTGCTTCGCCACCCAGGCATTGAGCAACGTTCAGTTCGTTACCTGCTTTTACCTGTTGATACTTTCCCCAGAAAGCAGCATCAACTTTTCTGTGGGTTGATGCGACATTGTGTTTTCGGTACCGGGCGATCTGACTGGGTCCGCCGTTATATGCGGAATAGCTTGCCCTGGCCAGGTTGTCGAGTCCGCCGGAGCGCTGGTGTTCTCCCTGCTTTAGGGCGTACTTGGTCAGATAGTTGAGCAGTACTTCGGTGCCGGCGCGGCTGTTGTATGCGATATCCCAGCGTAACTTCTGGATGTCATAGAATCCACGCCAGACCTTCTCGTTTATTTGCATCAGCCCGACATCACCAGTATTTGAGCGCAGCGGCACGATTTTTTTCTTGCTGACCACGTATTGCCGCCAGCAGCTTTCCTGCCAGGCCGCCGCCAGAACCAGATTTTGGAAAAGCTTGACGACTGGCGGTGTGAGATCCTTTTTTTTAGCGTTCTCGCGGCCGTAGTATTAAGCAGGCTGGCAACGAGTGGTAGGTAGATGCCCAGCTGATCTTTGTTGGGCACCCAGCGGTCGAGTCGGTCGGTCGATGAGTCGGCCCAGGCAAAGCGAATCGACCAGGGGTCGAATCGGAACCCTGACGGTTGCTCTAGATTGAGCGTAAATGGCAGTTGAAATAACTGCTGCAGTTCAGGGTCGACAGCTTGATCGTAACTCAGAGGGTCAACCTCGGTTTCTTCGTTGATCAGGCGAGCCAGGCGTCGGAGGCCATTGGCAGAGATATCCAGTCCGATACTCGGACCGAGGCGATCCAGTGCATCCAACGCATCGGTGGCGGTAAGCAGACTGATCCATAGCAGGGGTTCCTGCCCGGTTTGCTCCAGGCCGATTCTGCGGATTACCGGGCTCAGACGTTTCCAGCTGTCGAGAAACCAGCGGCGTACCGGATCGTTTGAGCGACTGGCAGGCACTGTCAGGGCGTCGCGCAGTCGATAGCGACTGTCGAGGAGGATTTCCAGCAGCGTGCTGTGCAGTTCCCGATGGTTGGTCGTGGATGCGTAATATTTGACGGCGAAAGTAAACAACGCATCCATCATCTGCCATTGGCCTTCCCACTGCTGCAGTTCCTGGGGGCTCAACACGGACGCCGGCTGTGGTTGTTCCACCAGTTCTTCGACTTGAAAGCTGAGAAATACATCGAGGCGGGTCGGCGCGACCTGTAGGTCGCGCAGCCTCAAACTGGAAACGATTGTCTGCAGTTGCTGCGAAGAACGATGAGCGAGAACCTCGGGTAGTATCATGCCAAGTGTGTTAATGGCGGGTGTGAGGTCCAGCTTAAAGCGGCTGAACAGGGGTTGGAAACGGTCTTTGGCAAGATCCCATATCCTTCCCGATGTGATTTTTCTGCCATCCGAAGCGACCAGCCAGCTATCGACCGGTTCGAGCCGTACAGATGTCGCCCCGGGTTGAATAACCGGGCGACCCAGAAAGCCGGCGCTTCCTTGCCACTGCAACAGGGTGGTGCAATTGCCGAATACACCGATACCAAGCCGAGCCTTGACCTCGGTGACGATCTCTAAGCTCGCTTGTTTTTCACCCAATTGTGGATTGGTCAGTACAATCTGGCTGCAGCCGGACGGGTCGTTGATGATTTCCGTACTCTGGTCTGGTGTATTGAAGAGCTGCTTTATCAGCAACAGGCGCAACAGGGGGTAGTCCAACTTGATGGGCACGGTGACAGGTGATGCGTAGATTCTGAGCGGGATGGCCAAAATTAAAAGTAGCAGAAAGAAAATGATGCCCGGGCGCCGGGTCAATGTCCGATGATGAGTCGCGGTCCGCGCAACAAGGGGGGCCATGACCATTTTTCGTGCAAGGCTCGATCGCCAGGAAGCCGGAAAAATCAATGACCGGAAATCTATTGTCGGTTTGCGTAGAGACGATGCGCTTTGAGAGCCAGGTGAAACGCGTCGTTTGTTATCAGGTCCAGTTACGCGGCTATACTTCATGAAACTAAAATAAACTCATCAGTGGGCGAAACGCAAGCAACTTCACCAGATCCGGGTAGAGAAGCCTATATTTAGTCATCTAAGGTACGCGTTCTATTCAGGCGAGAAGGAGTTTGCAGTAGAATGAGCTCCGCAACCCTTGCCTGGAAGTAATCGATCAAATGGGGCATCTTCTCAGTTCCAAGACATCTTTGATCCCGCTTATCGATCGTCTGAATCGCTATCCTATTGGGCTCGTGGATAGCGAAAAGTTGCGCGAAATCCTTGCCATCCTATTCACTGAGCAAGAGGCATTAATCGCCTCAAAATTCCCCCTCGAAGAGGCAACCCTGGGTGAATTGTCCAGATTGACAAATGTGAAGAAATCGATACTTCAACCTCAATTGGAATCGATGGCAAACAAGGGATTGGTAATGGACCTGCCATACTCTGGTACGACCTACTATCTGCTTTTACCGGGCTTGATCGGTTTTATGGAGTTTACCTTCATGAGAAACCGGACTGACCTGCCACTAAAAAAGCTGGCATCGTTGATGGCAGAGTATTTGAAAGAAAATGGGCCTGAGGGCCAGGCAGGAGAGTTTTTCGGTAGCAAAACCCAGCTGACTCGCGCATTGGTTTATAAAGAGCACATTCCAGTGGACTCACAGATTACCAGCTATGAGGATGCCCAACAGATCATCAGGGATGCTGATTTCTGTGCGGTTACCCACTGTTATTGCCGACACAAAAAGGAACACTTGGGTAAAACCTGTCGGAAAGGTGCCCCAGTCGAAGAAACCTGCATGGTGCTGGGAAGCGGTGCACGTTTTCTTGTGCGTCGTGGATTTGCCAGGGAGAAAACGAAAAAAGAGATGCTGGAAACCCTGGCAATGGCGAAAAGCCTCAATCTGACCCATGTTACGGACAATATTCGGAGTGAGCCGTCTTTTCTGTGCAACTGTTGCCGCTGCTGCTGCGAGCTCATGGCCGGCGTGCAGATGGGGTTTCAGGATGGACTGGCAAAAACCCCCTTTATCGCAGTTGTGGATGAAGGGTGTTGCGACTACTGCGGTGATTGCATTAAGACGTGCAACGTAAAATGCATTGGTCTGCCAGAAGTGCGTAGAACCCCAATCAAAGCTGATCGGCACGCAGGAATCGACCCTGAAGTTTGTCTTGGTTGCGGCGCCTGTATCTCTGTATGTGAAAAGGAGGCGATATCGCTCGTCCCACGAGCTGGTTACCGAATTCCTCCCAAGAACAAAGGCAGGATGTTTGCCCGCATATTATGGGAAAAGGGACGCCTGTCACCTTTTGTAGTCAGTCGCATAAAGCGTAAGCTGAGAGCATTTATTCGGTAGGGCCTGTTAAATTCGATCTTCCCTTGTGGTCAGAAACTCATCTATGGAACTGAAACTCCTCTACCGGGATCACCTGCTGGTTGCGATCAATAAACCATCGGGTCTTTTAGTTCACCGCAGCAGGATCGATCGGCATGAAACGCGTTTTGCATTGCAAATGCTGC
The DNA here is from genome assembly GCA_963820955.1 of uncultured Gammaproteobacteria bacterium. Taxonomy (GTDB): domain Bacteria; phylum Pseudomonadota; class Gammaproteobacteria; order Chromatiales; family Chromatiaceae. Next base: position 6,856 of record CAWGCA010000055.1, read on the forward strand.
GTGATCAGATCGGACAATATGTTTACCCGATTCATCGATTGGACAAGCCTACGTCGGGGGTTCTGTTATTTTCGCTTGATTCTGATACGGCACGCCGTATGAACGAACAGTTCACGCATCGAAAAGTCGTAAAACAGTATTTGGCTGTTGTACGTGGTCATGTGGAAAAAAGCGGCGGTATAAGGAAGCCATTGCGCGAGGTGTACGATCCGACAACAGACAGTCAGGCTGACCCTGATAAAAAGGCCCAGCAAGCGATCACTGAGTACAAGACACTGGCTCGAGTAGAGTTGCCCTATCCTGTTGCACCCTATGCAGCAAGCCGGTACTCGCTGGTACGGCTCCGTCCATTAACCGGTCGACGCCACCAGATCCGCAGGCACCTGAATCATATCGCGCACCCCGTAATTGGTGATGTGAACCATGGAGATCGGCATCACAATCGATTTTTTCGCGAGCACTTTGATTGCCACCGTTTACTGCTGATGGCTCAATCCCTTATCTTTATGCATCCGGAAACCAATGAAAAAATTTGCGTTGAGGCATCCATGGATGAGAGTTTTATCCGGGTGATGAAAGGAATGGGGTGGGAAGAGTTTTGCCAATAGCTTGTGCCAAGTAAAAAAAGCCCGGATTTCACAAAGAGCTTCATCCGGGCTATTCTCCAGTTACTGCAACCCTTCCCTGGGTCATCAGAGTTGATCAGGGATGGTCTGATCTCTCAGTCATCTTCTTCGTTGTCGTCATCATCATCTTCGAGATAACCATCACTCATGGTCAGCATAAAGGCCACCAGGGCGTCCTCTTCTTCCGCCGTCAGCCCAAGATCGCCGAGTTCATCAGCGTTGACGTTCTCGGCCACTTCCGGTTCCGGCCAGCAGTCGTTGGCGAGGGCGACGGCCTCGGTTGCATCTTCGATACCCAGGCTCTCACAGCTAGCTTTGACATCGCGGGTATTGTAGAAGTGAACGACGGTTTTAAGGCTCTTGAAATAGCCGTTGTGGGTGTAGGCCTTGACGATGCAGTCGTCGTCATTCTTGTCAGCGGCCTCGCAGGATCCCAGCCCGACATTGCGCAGCGTCGGCACCTTGTGCTTACCCAGGTTAGCTGCTGCGTATTGACGATAGTCAGGAACGGTCGCTAATAAACCCGCCAGGCCCGGATCCGACCAGTCCGGGTTGTCCATCGAGAAGGGGTTTTTCGGATTTCTCGGCACACCCAGATTGTCGTAGGTGAAGTCGGTGAACAGCGGCGGCGCCGCACCGGGGCCGGGAGTGCCTACGTGACACTGGGAGCACAGACCCCTGCCGCGGAAGATCTCGCGCCCCAGAGCTTCCTGTTGGGTAAACTCATAGAGCCCCGCCCGGTGGGCATCGAGCTTCGAGCTGAAGGCATTACTGGCCTTGGACGCCTCGAACGCGGCGATGGACAGTGCCACACGATCATAGGCCTGATCGACTTTCTGCCGATCCTCAGCGGAAAGCCTGACTGAGCCGTTGGTTTTCCTGCACTCACGCTGGACATTTTTCGGCCAGCCGATTTGACAGGCTTTGCCCCCCCATACCTGGTCGAACAGGTCGTCATACCCACCTTCACAAACCCGGTAGACGACACAGGCGGCATCGGGCAGCGCCTGCTCGACGGGGTTCAGGAAAGGTCCCTGGGCCTGATCGGCTGCCGGATTTCCCAGTTTCCACCCTGTCGCGCGTCCGTCCCAGAAATTGCCGCCCACGAACAGCGGGTCGTTGGCAAGTTCTTCGTCGTTGTCACCCAGTAGCCGGTTACCATAGTCGGCATAGAAGATAGGTGCGAGGCTTGCATAGGCGGAACTCGGCGGTTTGCGGTTACCGAATCTGCCCATGATTGAACCTTCGTAGACTGCGCCATGGGCATTGATGGCTGAAGTGGGACCTGCCCATCCAGCCTCAGGTGTATGGCAGCTGGCGCAGGCCTGATTCTGCTTGATTGAGAGGTTCTTATCGAAAAAGATCTTTTTGCCCAATTTCTCTATCGGGGTCAAGCCGTCGCCGCTTGCCAGAGCGCTGTCTGAAAGTGCGATCGCAAAGGGAAATGCAATGAGTGCTACTGTTATCCTTACTGACATAGTGTCCTCCAAATTTCTGAGCAATGTTGTATTTCAAAAAACACCGATGCAACGGCAGTTCCTCGTCGGAACAACTGCAACCTAGAACTGATGCGAATCGGTATGGTGTGCCGACCCTCAAGTCGGCTGATGAACGGCAATGGCTAGTTGATATTAGTTATTCACCAAATCCTTTTGCCGCTCAATTAGGAATTTTATTCTAGGCGCTTCTAGTCGGCTAGACACCGAAATTGAGCAAGATCAATAAAAGTTAATTTTTTCTTAACAATCGCAACACTTGGTAGCATTCTAGTGAACTGTTAACAGAAGAATGCCGGGGGAGTACTGTTGCAGGGAAGACCTTGGCTTGGTCGTTACAGAAGGGCATCTCGAACTATTCGCCGTGCCTGTGTGGTGCGGAGGCATCGGCCGGATGTGGCTGTCAAGCTACCGGGACACCGATACGGGATCTTCAACTTGCGGATTTCGGCTATCCGAAGTAATCGCTATCAGGGTATCTCTGAAATTGCCTAATGCCTAAACTGCTCAACTCATTGCATGCCTGGAAATCGGATTCATTTGTTCAAACCCTGAAAAGTGAAATCGAGAATCTAAAAACAGGGATTTTGCCACTTGAAAAAGGTATTTCTCAGGGCGGTCTTGTCGATGACAGCGATATTGCGGTCACTGTTCTTGGCTTTGCCGATGATGAGGATGCTATCCAAGTCGATGTAGGTATCTTTTTTACTGAAGTAGTGGGTGGTTGCAGTTGTGGTGATGAGCCAATGGCCAACAATGTTTATTGTGAAATGCAGATCAGGATCGAGAAAGCGACAGCGGAAGCAAAAATGCTTGTGCTTTCGAATTAGTTTCCCCCGCCACTAATTCTGTGACGCGCAGCGATCCAGGAAGCAACCGCTCACGTTACCTAACATCGAAGAAATGGAAAAAATTAATCGACAACGGGATGGTTTTTAAAGATAACAGGCCCTGAGTTAGTCATTTTGCTCCCCTAGTTGTGATGGTCGGCGTAAGTGAATGGGCGTTGAAATTTTTTTTCGCATGCGAATGTTGATCATTTCCACCGCGAAGGAAAAAGCCATTGCAAAGTAGATATAGCCCTTTGGAATATGCATCTCCAAACCTTCTCCGATGAGTGCAACACCGACCAGAGTCAGAAAACTCAGTGCCAGCATTTTTATGCTTGGGTGTCGATCTACGAACTCGCCTATCGGTTTTGCTGAAACATCATTACACCAATTGCGATAACGATAGCTAAAACCATTACCTCAACGTGTTTCGCCATCCCGACCGCGGTTATGACAGAGTCAAGCGAAAAGACGATATCTATGATGGCAATTTGCCCCAACAGATAGGCGTAGTTCCTGACCTCTTTCTTCTCCGGCTTTTTTTCCTCCTCTGGTCCCTCCAGGTTTTCCCAGATTTCCTGGCTGCTTTTATAGAGCAGGAACAGTCCACCGAGTATCAGGATCAGATCGCGACCCGATATTTCCTGGCTTAGGACGACGAAAAGGGGAGAGGTCAGTTTCATCATCCAGGTCAGCGACAACAGCAGGGCGATGCGCGTGAACATGGCAAGCGCCAAGCCCTGTATCCGGGCCTGCTGACGCTGATGCTCGGGCAGTCGGCTAACGATAATCGAAATAAAAATGATATTGTCGATTCCCAGGACGATTTCCAGTGCGGTCAGCGTCAACAGTGCCAACCAGGCTTCCGGTACATATATCCACTCAAAACCCATTTGTTGTTTCTTGCTTAAGGGAGTTGATTATTTTATGACTCTAGCCCGCTGAGCGTGGGATCGAACTGAATTGAACAGGGACACGCAATGCACGTTCGCCTAGCGAGAATAGTATCTGATGATCCCGCATATTATCCTTAAAAAACACAAAAATAAAAATGGCCGAGCGAACCATCCAACAAGGATTGTCAGATAGAATAATTCCCTGGTCGCTACGGAATTATCGGTCACACCCTCAGTGTCTTGTGTGTCCCTCATTATGCGCGGGGATGGGGTCGATGACAGTGGCATCGATGATGTCAGATTCATAGTCGGTGACGCGAAAGCCGCGCTGCCGGGCCCGTCGCAACTCTTCCCGCAGGGGTTCGGTGCGACCCACTTCGTATCCGAGAAAATAACCGAAGGCAAATACCCCCGTCCCAATCACCAGTCTAAGCAGCATATCGATACCTCCTTTCGTTTGGACTTACCTGCCCTTTATTGAGAATTATGGCACCGGAATTCACCTCCCGCTGCTGACAGGCACGCGTTATTGCCTGGACCGACACTGGCTTATCAGGATCTGTGCCTTTATGTCCGTGATATGCCGTATTGCGATATGACCTGAACTCTCCAGCGTAGATTGTGCTTCTGCTCCGTTCCTTTCTATCGACGTGGCTGATTGGCTTCGAGTTGCCGAATCCGCTCTTCCAATTGTCGGATCTGTGATTGGGAAGCATCACCTGCTGCCGGTACGGATGGGGGTGGCGGAGGAATGTCATACCCAGTTGGAGCGCCATAAGACGGACCACCATAGCCGGGACCACCACCGTAGCCGCTGGGGCCGCCGCCATAGCCGGGGCCGCCGCCATAGCCGGGGCCACCACCGTAGCCGGGGCCACCACCGTAGCCGGGGCCACCACCGTAGCCGGGGCCGCCACCGTAGCCGGGGCCGCCACCGTAGCCGGGGCCGCCACCGTAGCCGGGGCCGCCGCCATAGCCGGGGCCGCCACCGTAGTCGTCATAATCCCGATCTTTGTTGCCCCCCATCCATTTACTTGGATTCATCATATTCATTGGGCCGAAGCCTTCCGCTTCTGCAGGCACCGGGAATAGAAAATTGCTCGCACCTATCACTAGCAATGCGCTGAGTGCTGCTATTGGTCTCATATTCATCATGTTACTCCTTCTACCACTTGTAATTATGGCTTTATCGGCAAAGAAGTTCAGACTTATCTTAGTGATCCAGGTCAATCATTTCGGGACTCTGCGGGAAGGCGGTGTGTCTGGTTGTTGCCGCTAACCGGGGCAGATAGAGCGAACCAGAGTCCCGGGTGCACGGTATTTACGATTATTTTGGCAACCGTTTTTTCTGATTGATGATTGTCGTGGACACTAATACATAGATTTATATTAAAATACTAATATAGAAGTGGCTGTATCGAAGGAGTGTATGCTATGGATAATAGTCCATCTACTGTTAGCTTCGAGGCTGTATCCAAGGCGGTGGAATGTCCGAAAAGTCATGCCTGTCTTTTAGATCCAGATTTTTCTAGCTGTGAATTTACCAGTGTTCTGGACGGGAGGTTCTGTTGTCTGAAACAGCCGTGCGAGTCGGAATGCAGCTACTGTATCGCGCTGGATCAGCAGTATTTTTGTGATTGTCCAGTAAAAAAGGAGTTCTGCAGCAGTCTCTAGTCTCAAGGCACGAGTTCAGGTTTGATCTGGATCACTTTACAGGTGATTTGGGGGCGGCTCAGCGGGACGGGGAGTTGGTCGATAGGGACTGGTCGCCCACAAAGGAATCCCTGAATGGTGTCACATCCATGCTCTGTCAACAGAGCCAGTTGTTGCTCAGATTCTACGCCCTCGGCGACGACTTCCAGATTCAGCGAATGACACATGTTGATGATGGCGTATACCAGAGAGGCATCCTTGAAATCGTGCCCGATATCACGCACGAAGGAGCGATCGATTTTGACCACATCGATGGGAAATCGTCTGAGATAGCTCAGGGAGGAGTATCCGGTACCGAAATCGTCGATGGCGATGCGAACACCCAGATCCTTCAGCCCCTCCAGAATAGGGGTGGCGGCATCTGCGTCCTGCATGATGGCGGATTCGGTGATTTCCAGTTCGAGATACCTGGCATCGATATCGTAGCGGTCGATGGATTTGGCGACCAGTTCCACCAGACCCGAACGGCGGAAGTGGTGACTCGAGATATTGACGCTCAGCCGGGCATCTGCGTCGACTTTTTCCATCAAGCCCTTCCACTCGCTCAGCGCCTGATTCAGGGCCCACTCGGAAAGCGGAATGATGAGGCCGCTTTCTTCTGCTACTGGTATGAAACGGCCGGGGGAGATGGTACCCATGGTAGCGTGTTTCCAACGCGCCAGTGCTTCCAGTCCCACCACGTGTCCTGTCGTCGAAGAGTACTGAGGCTGGTAGTTTAAGGTCAGCTCATTGTGATCGAGCGCCTGGCGCAAGGCGATCTCCAGAGTGAGGTGTTCGGTCGCTGCCTTGGACATCTCCTCGGCGTAAAACTGATAACCATTTCTTCCTTGATCCTTGGCCTTGTAAAGGGCGGTATCAGCGTTTCGGATAAGGGTCTCGGTGTCTTTTCCATCATCGGGATAGATACTTATTCCAATGCTCGCAGACGGGACGATTTCCTTGCCTTCCAGCATTACCGGGGAAGACAATTTGGCCAGCACTTTGCGGGCTACGCTCTCGGTATCCGAGCTAGAGTTCAGATTCTCTAGGATCACGGCGAATTCATCACCGCCCAGGCGTGCAACGGTATCTTCCTCTCGTACGCAGTGCCGCAGGCGGGTCGCGACCTGGCGCAGCAGTTGATCGCCGATCGGATGCCCAAGGGTATCGTTGACCGCCTTGAATCTATCCAGGTCTACCAGCAACAGTGCCAGGCGCTGCTTGGTACGACGCACCAGATCCAGGCCATGACTGAGCCGCTCCTCGAACAGGCGCCGATTGGGGAGTTCGGTCAGCGCATCGAAGAAGGCCAGGTGATGAATCCTTTTTTCCCACTCTTTCTGTTCACTGATATCGTCAAAAATAGAGATATAGCGAATGACCTCGCCCTGCTTGTTGCGCACAGACGTAATCGTCTGCCAGATTGGAAAGATTTCGCCGTTTTTGCGACGATTCCAGATCTCGCCCTGCCAGCGACCGGTGTCGTTAAGTGTCCTCCACAAATTTTTATAGAAGAGTTCGTCATGCTGATGGGAGCGGAACAGCCGGGGACTGTCGCCAATCGCCTCTTCCGATGTATAGCCAGTGATCTGGGTGAAGGCCGGGTTTACCTTCAGAATACAGCCCTTTTTGTCAGTGATCATGATTGCCTGCAGACTGTTGCTGAACACGCTGGCAGCAAGCTGCAACTCCTGATTGGCAATACATTGATCCTGCTGTTCGATGACCAGCGATACCATATCGGCAAGTGAGGCGGCGAAGTTCTGCTCATCGATGTTCCAATGCCGGGCTGGACCCACATGCTCGTGGCAGATGACGCCGATGGTCTCCCCGCCGCGACGAATGGGCGTGTCCAGCAGGGCATTGATATCGAGTGGTTTCAGATAGCTGTCGGAAAATTCCATCAAATCAGGGTTGTTTCGCGCGTCTTCCGCCGCGATGGTTCGCTCCCGGGCGATCGCCTGGAAATAGCCGGGGTAGTCGTCGGCGCTACGCAGCATGTCGGCTGAATGGAGTGCCTGGGAATGCTGGTAGAGATCCGCGCAGGACAACTGTGACCGCCCTGCCTGATAGAGCCAGACGCTGGCGCGCTCCACTCCCAATGTGCCGGTGGCGGCCTCTGTAATCAACCGCAGGGCCTGGACGACCTCCCCCCCGGTAATTGCCGGGTTGGTTGCAAGCTCCCAAAGGGCGATCTGCTGCTTCCTCAACCGATTCTCGATCAACCGGTTTTCGGTGACATCCAGCATGGTACCGACAACACTGTGTGGTCGGCCAGCGGTATCGATCATCGCCTTGCCCCGATGGAGCATATAGCGCTCGGAACCATCCGCGTGCCGCACTCGGTGTTCGAGGATGCACGCCTGATCATGACCCTCTGTCACCCGCTCCAGGGTGATCCGGAAATTGTTCTGGTCTGCCGGATGGATCGAGTCCAACAGGCGATCGTAGGAAGTCTCTATCTCTCCAGGGTGGTAGCCGAACAGTCGGTATTGCTCGTCTGACCACTTCATATGCTGGGTCGGAACCTCCAGTACCCAGCTGCCGAGGCCCGCCAGCCGCTGTGCCTCCTCCAGTACGGTTTCATTTCGAGACAGGCTTTCTACCAATGCCAGATTCTCCAGGCGCAGTGAAAGAGAGCTAGTCAGGTTGCGGTGGTAGTTGCGCGCAGCGAAAATCAGCAGCGTCATGAAAATCAACGATATCGGGGCCAGGGAACGGGATATATCCGAATTCTGCTGAAACAGGATCCAGCCTGCCAAGGGCAGCAGGGCTGGTCCGGCAAATCCCAGGTAGGCTGCCAGGTAGGAGGCATTGGCCGGGATGGCAGCCGCGCTGATTCCAGCCAATACGATGAAGATCACCAGCTGATCAGTCATTGATGATGTAAGTTCCAGGAACAGAGCGGAACTGCCCCATAGGCTGCCTCCCACGATAGCACCGGCAGTATAGAGGTGTGCCCAACGGGCCAGATTTGCGGTAGGTTTGGTTTTATGAAATGCATGAATCAGCCCGAAACGGCTGGCGGTTAACAGAAGCAGAGAAATGATCCATGGAATCAACCAGCCATGATCCACTCTTTGCCAGAGCTGTGCGGTGAGAAGAATCGCAACCAGCAGGCCCATACCCAGTGCCGGCACGGCTTGGGAGTACAAGGCCCGTATCTGTTCGTCGCGCAGCTGTAATGTCGGCGTCATTCTGTGTTCTCGTGGGTTTGATCCATTCAAAGCACCAGAAAAACCGCTAAGGTTTTCTGTTGCCCCGTCAATCAGGCGCAGTCATGATGATCGCCCCCTGCATCCGGGACTCCTTCACGGTGATATTGCAGGTAGCGCAGCGAGATAAAGCTATCTGGCCTGCGTATTTAGCGGCAGGGCAGGGCCCTCATTTAGACCAGAAAAAGTAATGAAAATATTGATCTTTTTCTGGCGCGATTGTGGGTGATCCTGGGGTAGGAAACAGTTGGTGACAGGCCGGTTGCCTGCAGGGCGCCTCGAAATATTCGAGGTGCCCCGTTTGGTGCAGGGATGCACCAATATTTTCGTGCGCGTAAGCGCATGAAAATGAGCGCGATCTGAAATCGCGCGTTTTGATCGCCGTATCGAAAAATCCCATGGAAGGGATTTTTCGTAGTACCCTAAAGTCCCACCTGGGGACGGGTCTGGACCAGGAAATAATCGTTTCCCTGAATCGCTCCCTCGATATCCTGGGCTGATCCGCAGGCCTGTTCCACTTCCAGTCCAATCCGGGCAATCATGCGCAGCATCTCGTCTCGAATGGTCTGATCCCAGACCAGGGGTTCACTGGCGTAGTCCAGCAAACGTTCCTGCGGTGGCTGGGCCAGGAAGCTGTCATACAGACCGGCGCCGGCAAAGCCTTCCAGATCCTCCCCGTTGGAGTCAGAGCGGAAGATGACACCGCTGCCATAGAGTCCAAGACTCTTGCCCGGGTAGGAGAGTATGGTCAGCTCCAGATCGGTCTTGGCGCAGACAAAACCCAGCGCCCGTCCCGGATAGTTACCGACCAGGGTTTCGCCCAGGCCGGGAACCACCTCGGCGAACAGTTCGTCATCCCGTCCGGTGATTGGGTTGACGGTGTGAATGACGAAGGCGTAATTCGCCTCAACTACCTGCTGAATCAGCACTGCCATCATGAGATCGTCGTGGGGGATAGCACGCGCCGTGCGGGAGTACCAGGCTCGCTCATTCCATTTCGAGGCCCAGACCTTTTTTATCCCCTCCCAGATCAGGCTCCAATCGGTCTGTTGCAGGACCGTTTTCGCCCAGATCTGCAAGAGCGCATCGCGAAGGGGTTCGGGAGCCACTAACTGCTGGAGCAACTGGCGTACCTGTGGCAGGTGACTTTCCGGGGCCTGGGATGCCTGCTGAAGGAGAGGGTTCAACTGCTCTTTAAGGCTTTGATTCTCGCTTGAAGCGAGGGTTCGTTCAAACACGCCAAAGGGCAGGGCAATGGACGCGGGAAATTGGATCCAGTCGGAAAGCCGCCCTCGAAGCGACTGGAGATTGTTGGATTTCGCCCCGACGATTTCGTCGTTGAATACCTCCTGCCCCACGACCCAGCTGGAGAACTGCCGGCGGCGCAGGGTAGGGGTGCGGGCTTCCTCCCGGGTTTCGGTCGATCTGGCCTCGGTCCTTTCCTGATAGGCCACATCACCGGAAGGCGTTACATCCAGCGCCAGTTGCCGACCCTGGAGTTTTTTCAACTCGTCGTAATGGCTGCCATCGTAGCAGGTGGCAAACAGCACCCGCGCGTTGCGGGCACGTACCGCGACATGGGATACAAGATCCGGGGCATCGGAGGTGATCACGGAGGTGATGCCGGCGGGGATCTCTTCATCGCCCGCTACCGCGTCGGTGACCAGTACTGTCGGGCCGGAAAAGGTATCCCCCTGAACGGAGCGCAGGCTCTTCACCACCTGCACCACCCCCGCGGCCTGGGCCGGGCTGATGACCTGCCAGCCGCCAAGACCGGCGCGCTGTCGCAGCAACGGATCCAAGCGGCGTAGCAATAGAGAGAGCATGAACCCGGCCCCCCCGCGAATAACCTCCTCACTGAACAGCGGGATGGTCCACTGGTCGGCGGTGAAGGCCTCTCCGAGGTATTCCGCCTTGGGTTGGAGCAGGGTATAGAGGGTCTCGCTCCAGCGGGCCACGGCGCGACCCGCCCGGTCGGTTACACTTTTGGCATGCAGGGCCCAGTCGATAGTGTCATCGAAGCGTTCAAGCAGGGACTGCAGATGCCGGGCGCAGAGTGGAAATTCCTGATCCTTACGATCCAGGGCGAGGTTGCGCAGCACCTGCACGACCAGGTCGGTCAGGACTCTGATCCGATTGTCCGCGTGCTGTTGTTCGATGGCACTCCGCAGTAGTTGCTCCAGGGCCAGATCGAGATAAAGCATCTCCCTTATTGCCCGCGCGTCTTCCTGCCTCGGGACAGCGTCAGTTAGACTTTCACGCAAGGCAGTAATGGTTTTCACCTGATCGATCAGGCTGGCCCCCTGTTGGCGCAGGTCATATAGGGTGTTTAGCTGTATATCGAGATGCTGCTCCAGCACCCCCCGCACCGCGCCGGCAGCGGTGTCCAGGTCCGTGCCCGAATGGACCGATTTTAATACTCGCAGAAAGTGCTCGAAATCCCGGGACAGGCCGTCCCTTTTGTCCGGGTAGAATTCTGGATCCGTGTGAATGGGACGTTCGAATCCCTGCAGTCGCTCGCGGCTTACACCGCCCCGGGACAGGGTATCGTAGAATTGCCCCAGGTCGCCATTGCTGTTGAGAAAGGCCAGATAAGCCTCGCAGATAACTACGTCATCGGGGGTTGTATTATTGTGCAGCTTCTGATGCCACTCCTCCATGAAGTGCCCATGCACCTCCTTGATATGGTGGCGATGCATGATATTCAGGATTTCGTCGCGTACCTTCTGACCCTCGCCGCCGCGCCCCAGGGTACTGAGCATAAGGCGAAGCCAGGGTCGGCTCGAGGGATGGTGTTTGTAAAGGTCGGCCAGACGAAGGGTGAGGCGCTCCTGGGAATGGCTGAGTTCTCTGGGTTGGGTGTTGTAGTTGCGCTGCCAGTCCAGCTGGCGAATGGCGGAGAAACGCAGCCAGGCGTAGAGCAGGGCCAGGGCATCACTGTCCTCTTCGATGCCGTCGAGCAGATCGTGACAGAGGTTAAAGCGGTGCATCAGGGTCCAGGAACCGCGGTTCATCTCTGCGTCGATGATCTGTTCGGCCAGTTCCTGCGCGCGCGCCGAGGGGAACAGGCCTTCACCCACAACCTCGGGTGCCAGCGGCAGATTGATGTCGCGTCCATCTGCTTTGAGCCAACGGTCGATGCCCGGCTGATAGAGCAGGAAATTTATCCCGCGTGGAGTCTCCGCCCCTGCGGTTCGAGGGAATTTCAGCTCCAGCCAGCGCAGCCCATCGCGCTCGATGAAGGGGGTGTGAACCGCGTTGTTGTCGAATGCGGTGGTGTCCAGGGGGCGGAGTTCGGCCGCGGGTAGCAGCCACTGATGACGAAACCGGCCGGTCAGTCCCCAGTGCAGCAGCAAAGGGCCCTCTGCGTCACAGGCCAGCCGCAATACAGTCTCCTCATCCCCTTGCCGCAACGCGACTGCCAGGGTGTCGCCAGCCCCCAGGTTGAATTCCCGCACTTGCCATTCGTCAGCTGGGCTTTGTGCCGCGAGCATTCGGCTGGGGGAGGGCGACTCTCCCCCCCCGGGAAGGGGGATTCGGAAGTCGTCCCGGCCATTTTTCAACCAGCGCTTTTCCGCGGGAAGGTAGAGCACGAACGGGAGGCTGTCCCAGCCGCAGGGCAGATCGAGACGGATGCGGAGGACACGCTGTGCCTGGTCGGTCATCTGGCAGCTGCTTTGTACGGCGTGCTGGTCAACCGGCGTGGTCGTCGGTGGCCAGTATTGCTCCGGCGGCGCGTGCCAGGTCTTGTCGTGGCGACGGCTCAGCCCCCAGTGCAGGCGACAGTCTGCCTTGCTGTCGATGCGGAATTCCAGCTCCAACTGATTCTCGCTTTCCCTTCCGGTCAGTTCGATCCGGATCTCTCCGGCAGAGAAGCGTTCATTCAAAACTGGCTTGGGCATTCCGGCAACTCCACGGTTACATTTCTACCGGCGGTTGATGAGACCCTTTCGTTCAGGCAGGCGAGTTGGCCTTCTATTCCTCGTCTGCTGCGTCCGCCCTGTGTTCTGGCTCCACAACCGCGTCGCCGATCGTGGTGCGTTCTGTGCTTACCATTACCTCGGACTTCAGGATGATACCTGCCAGGGGGGGCAGGGTGATGGTCATAGAGTAGGGGTTGTTCATCCACGCCTTCTCTTCGGCCAGCAACAGACCCGGTCCGTTACCCATGTTGCTGCCGCCGTAGTACTCCGAGTCGGAATTGAACAGCTCCAGGTAGGCGCCTGGTTTGGGTACGCCGATACGGTAGTCGGTTCTCGGAATTGGGGTGAAGTTGAGCGCCATCACCGCAACCTCGCCATCGTCACCTTTCCGCTGGTAGACCAGCACCGAGTTCTGGGCGTCGTTGCAGTCGATCCATGCAAATCCCTGTGGATCGAAATCATACTGGTGCAGGGCCTTTTGCACCCGATACAGACGGTTCAGGTCCTTCACCAGCCGTTGCACACCCTGGTGGGAGGCGTACTCGAGCACGTACCAATCCAGTACGCTGGTCGCATTCCACTCGGTTCCCTGGGCAAACTCCGTACCCATGAACAATAATTTTTTACCCGGATGGGTGAACATATAGGTGTAGAGCAGCCGCAGGTTGGCAAAACGCTGCCACTCGTCGCCCGGCATCTTGTTCAGCATGGATCCCTTGCCGTGCACCACTTCGTCGTGGGAGAAGGGGAGCAGGAAATTTTCAGTAAAGGCGTAGATCATACTGAAGGTGAGCTCTCCCTGGTGATAGTGGCGATAGATCGAATCCAGCGCGATGTATTCCAGGGTGTCGTTCATCCAGCCCATGTTCCATTTCATACTGAAACCGAGACCGCCCAGATAGGTGGGTCGGGTTACCTGGGGCCAGGCGGTGGATTCCTCTGCCATCATCAGTACCCCGGGATGTTCGCCATGCATCACCGTGTTCAGTTCACGCATGAATTCAATGGCTTCCAGGTTTTCCCTGCCGCCGAATTCGTTGGGGATCCAGTCCTCTCGGGAATAATCCAGGTAGAGCATGGAGGCCACGGCATCAACGCGCAGGCCGTCCAGATGGAACTCCTCGATCCAGTAGAGGGCATTGGAGAGCAGAAAGTTTTTAACTTCATGACGGGCGTAGTTATAGATGAGCGTGGACCAGTCCAGGTGCTCACCGCGTCGCGGGTCGGCATGTTCGTAGAGTGGCTCGCCGTCGAACCGAGCCAGTCCATGGGCGTCTTTGGGAAAGTGGGCGGGGACCCAGTCGAGCAACACCCCGATGTCGTGCTGGTGGCAGTAATCCACGAACCAGCGAAAGTCCTCCGGGGTGCCGAAGCGGCTGGTGGGGGCATAGTAACCGGTCGTCTGATAGCCCCAGGATGGGTCGTAGGGGTGTTCGGTGATAGGCATCAGTTCGATATGGCTGAAGCCCATCTCCTGCACGTAATCCACCAACCGTCTGGCCAGTTCCCGGTAATTGAGCATTTCGCCTTCCCAGCCCCGTTGCCAGGAACCGAGATGGACTTCGTAGATAGACAACGGGGCCTGCAGCCAGTCGGCGCTCTCCCGCTTTGACATCCACGCCTGATCCTGCCAATCAAAATCTGATTTGCCAATCACGATGGATGAGGTCTTCGGACGTTGCTCGAAGGATTGACCATAAGGATCAGATTTTAAAAGAATTTCACCGCTATTTCTGTTGCGGACCTCATACTTGTACAGGGCGCCCGGCTCCAGGTCAGGGATGAACAGTTCCCATACTCCGCTGCCGCCACGCACGCTCATTGGGTGGGTACGACCGTCCCAACTGTTGAAATCTCCTACTACACTGACGCGTTCAGCGTTTGGTGCCCAGACGGCAAACATTACTCCGCCCACGTCATCCACTACTTTGGGATGGGCGCCCAGGATGTGGTAGGCGTGCCAGTGTTTACCCTCACCGAACAGGTGGAGGTCAAAATCCAGGAGCTGGCTGGGGAAGGCATAGGGATCGTGGGTGATGTGTTCCCGTTGGCCTTTGTCACGCCAGATCAGCCGGTATCGCTCGGGGATCTTCGTCCCATCACCTCGCCATTCGAAGATGTCGGTCTCCGGGATGCGTTGCATGGGGAGTTCGCCTTCGGCGATCGTTACCTGACTGCAGTTGGGGAAATGCGCACGCACCACTGTCTGCTTTCCCTCGGTGTGCCGCCCCAGGACAGAAAAAGGATCGTGATGCCTGGCCTCAGCAATTTTACGCAGGTCCGCACTGATTTTCGGGCTGCTCATTGTTGTATCCCATCGGTTACCGGTTGAACGACATACAAGACTCGCAAACAGTGTGTTTTAGCCGAGACCTGCAAAACTATTCCTAAACGTGGTGCCGGTGTGTTATCCATCAGCTTTCTCCTGTGCTGCCTGGAGACAGCCCAGGGCCTCGTCCAGTTCTTGGTAACAGCGCGGCACCCACTGTTCACCCCAGTAGAAGTTGCAACTCGTTTCGGCCCGCAGCAGATGCCACATGGCTTCCTCCAGGAGACGCCCCACCTCCGCGTCAGGCCAGCCCAGTTGTCCTTGCTTCCATCGTTGGTTGTGAATCGACTCGCTGACTTCCGAAACCATCTGCAGGGCGTCCTTCTGTGCCTGGGATCCTGTCCACTGTACAAACCCCGTGCCATCGTGCTCGCCCGTGTTCCATGCCCCGCTATGGACGACCACCTCGCCATAGGTTCCGTAGCGGTCCAGATAGTCGTGAATGAAAATAGGGGAGAGGCCTGTAGTTTTCTCCCGTACACGCTCCAGCAGAGGCAGATAGAAAGCCCCCCAGTAGTTGGAAGACCAGTCCGTGTTGCGGAACCACCCCCCATTGTCCCCGTCACTGCAGGTGGTGACCAGCGTCGGGAAATCGCAATGTTTGGTCCGTTCCCCCACTTCATGTATGAACCAGGCTGCGTCCATGCCGGATTCCTGGGAGTTGGAGAGTTCCCGGTCGCGGACCACGACGACGATATCCTCGCCATCGTAAGTGGCCAGGTGCGGGCGGTAGCGCAACTCATCCCAGCTCATGGGGGTGGCGGCTTCAACCCGTTCGCTGTCCACCAAAACATAGCGGAATCCCAGCCGTTTTAACAGCGGGATCATCTCCATGCTGAACCCCATCTCCGGCGGCCAGAAGCCGTTAAACTGATAGCGGTCGAATAGATGGCTGGCAATACCGAACCAGCGGGCGAGATGTTCTTCCCGGTCTGCGGGCGGAATGAGCGGCAGCACCGGGTGATAGTAGCCTGTACCCAGGATGTCGATGGAGGGACTGCGGAGCTTCCAGAGTAGATCCCCGCATTTTATGATGCCGTAGACCCGTGACTGAAAAGTGGGGTTGCTTAAGGTCTCCAGCAGGGTTCCGGAGAGGGCGAGATGGACCCTCGCGATATCTTCATTGCCTGCCAATGCATCGGGAATACGGTCCAGGGCGTATAGAATCTCCCTGGCCTCCCACTCCTTGGTGTCCAGAAGTTCTTCCAGATTACCCAGGGGCTGGTGCAGGTTTAGTACAGTGGCGTGAAAAGTATCCATAATCGGTTCAAGCCCTTGCTACTGAGCATCATATCATCGCTATCGGGGTGATATGTATTAGTTTGCAGTAATATAGCAAATTAACGCTGGTAGAGGTAAGATTCTGTTGCAGGTAAGAAGAGGCAACCCTCACCCAGAATCGGTTCTTGTGCCGCAGTTGTTCTGGTTCAATATCGCCTCTTATATCTAAACAGATTTATAGATAACCAATATTACCTATTGAAATTAAAATAAAAATGGAGACAGTATGATAATATATAATCTGTTTCCTTTATTAGCCGGAAAGTTTCCGGAGTGGCAGCCCCACATCCAGCGGGCGGCCGATATGGGTTTTGACTGGATCTTCGTCAATCCGGTACAAAAGCCCGGCAGGTCCGGAAGCCTCTATTCGATTGCCGACTATTTCCAGCTCAATCCCAGATTGATCGATAAGCCGTCTCCCTCGAGCCCTGAACAGCAGCTGAGGGATGCCGTTGATTTTGCCGAAGGCAAGGGACTGCGTCTGATGGTGGATCTGGTGATAAACCACTGCGCATCGGATTCAGACCTGCTCAAGCAGCATCCGCAGTGGTTTGTCTACGACCCGGACGGCCGTGTCGCTCATCCGTTTTGCAACGAGAACGGCAAAACTGTGGTGTGGCGGGATCTCGCACGGTTCGATCATCGGCACACCACGGATTCCGAGGGGCTCTACCGTTATTTCCTGGATATCATTGAATATCTGATCGAACTGGGATTCAGCGGGTTTCGCTGCGATGCCGCCTACCAGATACCGGGGGCTCTCTGGCGGCGATTGATTGGTGAGGTGAAGCAGAACCATCCGGATATCGTTTTTACTGCCGAGACATTGGGATGCACGCCCGACCAGACCCGGCGCACCGCCCGCGCGGGTTTCGATTACGTATTCAACAGTTCCAAATGGTGGAACTTCAGCAGCCCCTGGCTGATGGAGCAGTATGACTTGATTCGGGAGACGGCGCCCTCCATCAGCTTTGCCGAGTGTCATGATACCGAAAGACTGTTTCAGGAAATGCACGGCGATCTGGAGGCAATGAAACAGCGTTATCTGTTCAGTGCCTTGTTCTCCGCCGGGGTAATGATGCCGATCGGCTTTGAATTCGGCTTTCGCAGACGCTTGAATGTAGTGAAGACGACGCCGGAGGATTGGGAAGAACCGGTTATCGATCTGTGTGACTTTATCCGTGATGTCAATGCAATCAAGCAGCGGTATCGGATTTTTCAGCAGGACTGTCCGACCAGGGTGATTGGATATGAAAATCCGTCCGTTCTATTGCTCTGGAAGGCCAGCATCGACGCGCCGGAAGAGGCATTGCTGATCCTTAACAAGGATCCCTGGCACCACCAGCACTTTTTCGCAGAAAGTCTCGGTTCCCTGGTGCAGGCAGGGGCGCCGTTGGAAGATGTGTCGCCTGAGTATCGCATGGATTACCTGCCCGAGCCGTTTACCTATGATCTGCGGCCGGGTCAGGCATTCGTGTTGATTACCCACAGGGATGTGTGACATTAGTATTGTTGTTCCCATGCGGCTTGCCGCCAGACCGAATGGTTATCTGTTATGAACATCGTAATGATTTCCGCTGAATGTGCACCCGTGGCCAAGGTGGGAGGGCTGGCGGACGTTGTATTTGGACTCTCCAGGGAATTGGAGATCCGGGGCAATGATATTCACATCATTCTGCCGAAGTACGACTGTATGCGCTACGATCATATCTGGGGTTTGCAGATCAGCTATCATGATCTCTGGGTGCCCTGGTATGGCGGCGCTATATGCTGTGATGTGTGGTTTGGTTTCGTCCATGGACGCAAGTGTTTTTTCATCGAGCCCCACTCAAATGATCACTTTTTCGAGCGGGGAAGTTTCTATGGTTTCCGCGACGATGTAGAAAGGTTCGCGTTCTTCAGCCGGGCGGCTCTGGAATTCCTCCTCAAAGACAACCGCAGACCGGACATTATCCATTGTCATGACTGGCAGACGGGATTGGTGCCGGTATTGCTGTTTGAGATATATCAGCATATCGGCATGGCGAATCAGCGGGTCTGCTACACCATTCACAATTTCAAGCATCAGGGGGTCACCGGAGAGCATGTGCTTTACGCTGCCGGTCTGCCCCATCCCCAGCATCTGTTCCAGCCGGAGCGATTGCAGGATGATTTCAATCACACTGCTGTCAACCTCATGAAAGGCGGTGTGGTTTTCTCTAATTTCGTTACCACCGTCTCTCCGAAACACGCCCATGAGGTCATGCATTCGGACCAGGGGCATGGGCTGGGTCATACCCTGAACACGCACCGGGGGAAGTTCGGGGGCATCCTGAACGGCCTCGACTACGATGTCTGGAATCCCGAAGTGGATGAACTCATCCCGGTTCGTTACGGAGTGAATGAACTGGAGAAGAAGTACGAAAATAAGACAGCCTTGCGTCATCGCCTGCTGCTGCAGGAAGAGTTCAAGCCGATCATCGCCTACGTGGGACGTCTGGATGCCCAGAAAGGCGTGCACCTGATCCGTCACGGTCTACACCATGCGCTGGCGAGTGGTGCCCAGTTCGTATTGCTCGGCTCGAGCCCCGATCCGGACATCGACCGGGAGTTCTGGCATCTAAAGCACCATTTCAACCACAATCCAGACTGTCATCTGGAGATCGGTTACGACGAAGAGCTGGCCCATCTGATCTACGCCGGCGCCGATATGGTCGTTATGCCCAGCATGTTCGAACCTTGCGGCCTGACTCAACTGATTGCCCTGAAATACGGAACCGTACCCATCGTTCGCGGAGTGGGTGGCCTGATCGATACGGTATTCGACAAGGATTATTCAGACAAACCCGAGGATGAACGCAACGGCTTTATGTTCTACCAGACAGACGAGCCAGGCCTGGACTCCGCCATGGTTCGCGCCATCGGTCTCTGGCAGCACCATCCGGCCGAGTTTCGGCAGCTAATAATGCAGGGAATGCAGTGTGACTACTCCTGGTCTAAGCCGGGTCAGGACTATCTGAACGTCTACAATTACATCCGGCAAATTTAGTCGAGGAGGCGGTCGAGAACCGCAATCGTAGATTCACCCAGATGAGCGCTAACAGCGACAACAGCATAGAGCTGCCTACCCGAACCCCAAGCGCCGGGGAAAGCAGCGAACCGACCAGTGAGGCTGGGGCCGAACAGGCCCCGTTCACGCGGGCGGAGCTGCGTGCCTTGAGTGAGGAGATACCCGATCGACTTCCGGCCGAAGAGGAGATGGAGACCAGGGTGGTACTGGTGGATATAGATCCCTGTCATGTCCATATCTACTGGCATGTAAGGGCGGAGGATCTGGCGGCCGCCGGTCGCACCGCGGTTTCCGACAAAACCGACCTCCCATTGCTACTGCGGTTGCATGATGCCATCTGTACCGTCATGGCCGGTTTCATCCCCTGGCCGCCACTCGAGTTGGAAGTGAGCGGTCTCGATGGCTATAGGTGCGTGGAGATCCCCGATTGCGGCAAGACCCTGATTGCCGAGTTGGGCCTGCGTGGAATGAACGGCGGTTTTACCCGGCTTGCGAGTTCTCATCCGGTGCGTCTGCCGCAAGCCGGCCGGGCGGCAGATGAGATCCCGGAACGGGTAGAGTTGGTGCTGATCGATGAGCCGGGCATCCCGCCCCGGGTGGTGGAGGTATTGCCGCCGGAAACAGGGGCATCCCCCGGGGAGACTGCCAGGGATTCAAACAATCGTTTGCCCGGTGCATCCGTTGCTGAAGCGCCTGCGGTTACTCACGGCGTTGCCTTACCAAGTGGTCTGCGGGGGGCGCTGCCGTCTCCGCTTTCTCTCTTTAGCCCGACATTCGGGAGTTCGGACAACCACACGGAGCCATGGTACTGGAGCGGCGGCCCCCTGCCTGGCTTTTCCGGTGGAGAGTATGATTGAAGCAACCGCTTGTAGAGCACAGCCGTTCGGGCTATCTGCTACTGGTGCTGCATGCACATCTGCCATTCGTTCGTCATCCAGAGTTTGAAAGCTTTCTCGAGGAGCAGTGGTTATTTGAAGCAATAACAGAATGTTACATACCATTACTTAAGTGTTTTGATAGATTGTTATCGGACCTTATCCCGTTCCGCCTTACCCTTTCGCTCTCTCCCACACTGGTCGCCATGTTGCAGGATGCTGTGTTGCAGCAACGTTACCTGGAACATATGGACCGATTGATTCGGCTCAGTGAGCGGGAGATCGTCCGCACCCGGAGCGATCCCCAGCTTCGTCCCCTGTCCCGAATGTACCAGCAACTGTTCTCCGAAGCGGTGGCACTATTTGAGGCATACGACGGCGATCTGATAAAAGGTTTTCGCCGATTTCAAAAGGCCGGTGTGCTGGAATTGATCACCTGCGGTGCCACCCATGGCTACCTGCCGCTGCTGCGGGACAATCCGGGTGCAGTGCGCGCTCAGGTTGAGCTGGCGGCACAGGCCCATGAACGGGTCTTCGGCAATCCGGCTTCAGGCATCTGGCTGCCAGAGTGTGGCTATTTCCCCGGCTTGGAGGAGTGGCTCCGGGTGGCGGGTTTTCGTTTTTTTATGGTCGATACCCATGGTATCCAGAATGCCGACGTGATGCCCCGACACGGCGTCTACGCGCCGCTTGTCTGCCCCAACGGGGTGGCTGCATTCGGTCGTGATCCGGCATCGTCGCGCCAGGTTTGGAGTGCCCTGGAGGGATATCCAGGAGATCCGTTCTACCGGGAGTTTCATCGGGATATCGGATTCGATCTGGGTCCGGATGCCCTTGCGCCTCTGCTGCCCGCGGGGGCGGCGCGTTTTCCCAGCGGTATCAAATACCACCGTATCACCGGGCGCGGAGAAGAGTCCAAACAGCCCTATCAACCGCACAAGGCATGCGAGCGGATCGACTGCCATGCAGCACATTTCCTGCGTCAGAGGCAGCAACAGGGGGTCGGTCTGACCGCGCAAATGGATCGACCGGCGCTGATCCTGTCACCCTACGACGCCGAGCTGTTCGGACACTGGTGGTTTGAAGGACCCCTTTGGCTGGAGAGTCTGATCCGCAAGGTCCATGCCCAGGAGCAGATAGAGCTGCTCACCCCTTCGGATTATCTGCAGCGTCACCCGCTGTTGCAGCGGGGTACGCCATCGGCCTCCAGCTGGGGCGAACAGGGATACAGCAGTTACTGGCTGAACGAGCGCAATGCCTGGATCTATCCCCATCTGCATCAGGCGGCCCGACGGATGCATACCCTGGCAGCGAAACACCTGGAGGAACCGGGTGGCAGCCTGATCCATCGCGCCCTGTCTCAGGCAGCACGTTCACTGTTGCTGGCACAGGCCTCGGACTGGGCCTTCATCATGAAGGCCCAGACTACGGTGGAGTATGCTGAGCGTCGGATACGCGAGCAGCTCTCCCGTTTCCACTATCTTGATCAGGCAGTGAGCAATGGTGATATCGACGAGCGAAAATTAAGGGGGCTGGAATTGATGGACAATATTTTTCCCGAACTCGATTTTCGGGTATTTCTGGATCCGTCGTGAACGCCGACGAGAGATTTGGAACAGTTGTCGCGGCCGCTGCTCAAGTCAGCAGTGACTGGTAAAGCGCCAGGTATTGTGCCGCGCTCTGAGCCCAGCTGAAGTCCCGCTGCATTCCTGTAGTTTGAAGTTTGCGCCAGGTTTTCCGGTCCTGGAACAGGATCAGGGCGCGCAGCACGCAGGCCAGCAACTCGGCCTCGTTGGCACCGGTAAACACAAAGCCGGTGGCTGTTCCATCGGCCAGGGTGCTTGGGGTGGCATCCACCACGGAATCCGCCAGGCCGCCGGTATGGCGAACCACCGGGGGAGTACCATAGAGCATGCTGTACATCTGGTTCAGCCCGCAGGGTTCGAAGCGCGACGGCATGAGAAAGATATCGGCCCCTGCTTCGACCAGGTGGGCCAGTTCTTCGTCGTAGCCGATGTGAATTCCGACCCGGCCGGGTTGTTCCCGGGGCAGGCACTGCAGTTCCGACTCAAAGGTATTGTCACCGCTTCCGAGCACCGCCAGTTGTACCGGCTGGGCCAACAATTGATCGGCTATCGCCAATACCAGGTCAATTCCCTTCTGCCTGGTGAGCCGGCTGACGATGCCGAGTAGGGGCACATCCGGATTCGGTTCCAGTCCAAAGCGCTGCTGTAAGGTGAGCTTGTTGGCCGCTTTGCCCTGCATATTTGTGCTGCTGTACGCGGCGGTCAGAAAAGGATCGTTTTTCGGATTCCAGTGAGCTGTATCCACGCCGTTGAGTATTCCGCTCAGCTGGTCGCTGCGCTGGGCCAGGAGGCCCTCCAGGCCATAGCCGAATTCCGAGGTCTGGATCTCTTCGGCGTAGGTGGGGCTGACGGCGGTGATGTGATCGGCGTAGTAGAGCCCCGCCTTGAGAAAGGAGAACTGCCCGTGGAACTCCAGACCCTGCATCCCGAAACTTGATTTAGGCAGATCGAGGTGAGTCAGCAGGCGAGGGGGGAAGTTACCCTGAAAGGCCATATTATGGACGGTGATCAAGGTGCGCATCCGGTTGCCGGGGGTATGGGCCAGATAGGCGGGGGTGAGGCCGGTCTGCCAGTCATTGCAGTGGGTGATTTGCGGTTCCCAGTCGAATAGTTCGGCATTGGTGCCGAACATGGCCGCCGCCCGCGACAGGACTGCAAATCGAAAGGCGTTATCTGCCCAGTCCTTGCCTGTTTCGTCCACATAGGGCCCGCTGCGGTGGTACAGGGATGGTGCGTCGATGAGATAAACCGGGGTGTTTCCATCCGGCATCAGCCCACGGAACAGTTGTACCTCCAGCATATCCGCCAGCACCAGCAAGGGAGTGCCGAGCGGTTGCGCATCGACTGTTTCAATCAGGCCTGGATAGGCGGGCAACAGCAGGCGTGCATCGACACCAGCCTCTCTCAGGGCGGAGGGGAGGGCACCTCCCACATCCCCCAATCCACCTGTCTTGATCAGTGGATGGGCTTCGGGGGTAACAAAAAGAACACGCAAGTCATTGGACATGAAAACTACCTAAAAGTCGAAACCGCTTCGTCTCCAGTATTGGTTCATTCTGGTTTGACCAGAGTCAGCCCGCTCCCTTTTTTTACCGATCCATCGCAGAAGATCTTTGGGATCGGAAACCTGGCTGGAGTATTACGCAAATGTAGAAAAATATCCTACGGGAAAAAAAAAACACTTCAAATGGCCTGGATCAATCTACAGCCACTGTACAATATGCCTATTCCGCGAAGGTGTCAGGTTGAAATCATGAGTCCGGATGAAATTGCTGCGTTGAATGCGCGCTACGCTATTCCTGGAGAGCTCGTTTTCAGGCAGGACGACAGTGGGCTGGCTGTGGTGGAGGTGACCAGCCGAGGCGTCTGTGCAAGTATCTTTTTGCAGGGAGGTCAGCTGACCAGCTGGGTGCCGGCAGGAGGGCAACCGGTGATCTGGCTCTCACCTGCTGCCAGGTTTGCGGCCGGTAAATCGATCCGGGGAGGGGTCCCGGTATGCTGGCCCTGGTTCGGGCCTCATGCTGCCGATGCTGCCTTTCCGGCCCATGGTTTTGTTCGCACGCTGCCTTGGCAGATGGTCGCAACTAAGTCGTTGGAGGAGGGGGGCGTCCGCCTTTGGCTGCAGCTGCCACAGAGCGATCAGCCCCGGCAGCTATGGCCTCATTCGTCACAGCTCGAGCTCCGCTTTACCATCGGCAGGACCCTTGATATAGAGCTCCTGACTCGCAATACCGGCACCGCTTCCTTCACCATCGGGGAGGCCCTGCATAGCTATTTTTTTGTGAGCGATGTTCGTTGTATAACGCTCCATGGTCTAGATGGCTGCGTCTACCTGGACAAAGTGGAACAGGGCAGGCGCAGGCAATCTTCGGAGCCAGTGACGATCAGTGCTGAGACAGACCGAGTCTATCTGGCGACGACCGCCGATTGTGTAATCGATGACCCGGGTCTGGAGCGCCGTATTCGGATCAGCAAAAGGGGCAGCAGTTCGACTGTGGTGTGGAATCCCTGGGCCGAAAAGGCCGCCCGGCTGGGGGATATGGGGGAGGACGGTTACTTGAACATGCTGTGCGTGGAAAGTGGCAACGCGGCAGACGATGTGGTGATCATCGAGCCGGGTAGCGAACACCGGCTTTGGGTGCGATACCAGGTGGAAACCACCTGATGAAGGTAATTACCGGGTTTGGCGCTCCATCTCCTGATAGCGGACCTTTCGGGCATCCAGTCCCTGGCGCAGGGTCTGAACGGCGGCTTCGATATCGCCGCTGCCCCGAAAGCCAAGCTCGATGAATGGGGTGTCGCCCAGATGGGGCAGGCTGTAGAGCTTCAGTCCCTCAAAACGCTCAAACAGCTCTTCCATCAGGGGTACAAGTAGGCTTTCCGGAACATCCATTACCCTCAGGGACGCCTCCTGCAAGGGACCACCAGATCGCTCGAAGTGATTGTCCAGCACCCATTCCGCCATCGGCCAGGCCATCTGCGGAAAACCGGGCAGAAAGAAATGGCGGCGCAGACTGAAGCCTGGGATGCCGTTGAACGGATTAGGGATCAACTCGCACTCTGCGGGTAGATCCGCCATATGGATGCGTGTCGGGTAGGCCTCCGCCCCGAATCGCTGTTCGATCAGGGCGGCGGCTTCCGGGTGTCGCTGCAGTTCTCTGTTCGCAGCGGCAGCGGCACAGGCGCGTGTATGGTCGTCGGGGGTGGCGCCAATGCCCCCGCAGACAAACACCGGCAGCTCTTCCTGCATGGAAAAGCGCAACTGGGTCGTTAACGTCTCTGGTCTGTCCGGCACCAGCCAGAATCGGATCAGGGAGAAATTTCGTCCTCCGAGCAGCCGTCGAAAGTGATCAAAATGACGATCCTCCCTGCTGCCGAAAAGGATCTCGTCGCCAATCACTATGAGTCCGAACTCGCTGGCGTGAGTTTGTGCATCCGGCATTTGGGTTTCCATGGAGTGGGAGGTGGAAAAAGGTATCAGTTATCGGCAGTGCTTTTTTAACCGATATTCGAGTGAGAAGAAAGTCTGGTCGATGCTATTCATCGCCAGTGCCGAACATGCCGCAACCCGGCAGGGGATAGACATTTTCGGTTTGAGGGCCCCTCGAAAAATTCGATGTGCCGTTATGGTGCAGCGACGCACCACTGTTGTCGTGCGCATAAGCGCATGAAAATGAAGGCGGCCGGGAATCGTGTTTCTCGAAGTATCCTTGAGTCGGGAAGGCGATCTTCCTGGATACTTATTCGAGGCAGGATTGATGTAAAATCTGATCGGGGTGTTTACAGCTGATCTCCTGTGCGGCATTGGTTCGGATTGCGGTGAGCCCGCTGTACCAGAAGGTGAATCCTATGCAAGAGATCTCACGCACTCCGCCCGCTGGGGGAGATTGGGGCTGATGAACGGCGTTGACCCTTACGCCTATATGCAGAGACTCTCGGGTCGACTAGACTCCCTGGACGATCGAAAGGAGATTGAGCGTGCCCTGGATGACCTCGAATACCTGTTTGAAGTGATGGACCCGGAACTGCAGGGTTATGCCGACGATCTCATTGAACAGTTGCGGATAAAACTCAAGGCCTGTCGTTAATCGCAACATAACCGGGGATATAAGAAATTTGAAAACGAATCCGACGCTCGATTTCGATCACGCTAGCGGGCAAAGCACCGGTGTTCTGCTGGTCAACCTGGGGACACCTGACTCATCATCTACCTCGGATGTGCGCCGTTATCTCAAGGAGTTTCTCTGGGATCCGCGGGTAGTGGAGATGTCCAGGCCGCTCTGGTGGCTGGTGCTGAACCTGATCATCCTCAATACCCGGCCGCGGCGCTCGGCCGCCGCCTATGCAAAGGTCTGGACCGACCAGGGTTCGCCGCTGCTGGTCATTTCAAAACAGCAGCAGAAGGCGGTTCAGGCCAGGCTGGAGCAGAGCCACCCCGGCCAGTTCAAGGTCGGGCTGGCCATGCGTTACGGAAATCCCTCGGTTGCCGACGGCCTGGCAGAAATGAACAAGGCGGGAGTCCGAAGGTTGCTGATACTGCCGCTGTATCCCCAGTATTCGGCAACCACCACCGCTTCGGTCTTTGATGCGGTGACTGCCGAAATGAGCCGCTGGCGCTGGCTCCCCGAGGCCCGCTTCGTTAATCACTACCATGACCATCCCGGCTACATAGACGCGCTGGCGGAAAGCGTTCAATGCTACTGGGCTGAACACGGCAGACCGGACAAATTGATCCTTTCCTTTCATGGTATCCCCCAGGAGTACTTTCTGGCGGGCGACCCCTATTACTGCGAATGCCAGAAGACGGGGCGGCTGCTGGCGGACGCGCTTGAACTGTCCCCCCAGCAGTGGCAGCTTACCTTCCAGTCGCGGCTCGGCCCCAAGCAGTGGCTGCAGCCTTACACTGATCAGACCCTCGAACAACTGGCAAAGGGAGGGGTAAAAAAGGTACAGGTGATTTGCCCAGGGTTCAGTGCCGACTGCCTGGAAACCCTGGAGGAGATATCAATGGAAAATCGGGATGTGTTTCTACAGGCCGGTGGTAGCTCCTATGGTTATATTCCCTGCCTGAACCAGGAGCCACGGCATATAGAGGCACTTTCGGATCTGGTGATAGCGCATACCCAGGGCTGGCTGAAGACCCGGACCGAGGATGAACTGCGGCGGGAACTCAGTGAAAGAAAGGCCCGTGCCCTGGAGATGGGGGCGAAGACCTGACAGTCGCCGAATCAAGCAATCCGCTGAGGTCTTAACGGGCCCTAAGAGATTTGTAAGCGATGTTTACAGACCTGCATTCAGTTGAAGAAATCATCAAAGCCACCGCTCGGCAAGAGTTGCAGCCACGGTTTGCCAAGGTCAAGCGGGGCATCAAACAGGACGGGAGTTTCGTGACCGAGGCGGATCTGTCGGCCCAGGCGCGAATCGCGTCCGAGCTTAAGCGGCAATGGCCCGATATCGCCTTTCTGGGCGAAGAGATGCCAGCCGAAGAACAGGCCCGTTTGCTGCAATCCGATCGACCCGTCTGGTGTCTGGATCCCCTGGATGGCACCAGCAACTTCGCCTCCGGCGTTCCCTATTTTTGCGTCTCCCTGGCACTCCTTACACGGGGAGAAGTCACGCTGGGCATCGTTTACGATCCCAATCGCGATGAAATTTTCACTGCCCAGAAGGGGCAAGGTGCCTACTTCAACGGTGTTGCCTTGAAGCTGTCTGACAGTGGATTGTCGCTGCCGCAGTCCACCGCACTGATCGATCTAAAGCGGCTGCCCGCGCCGCTGGCGGTGCGTCTGGTTTCGGAAGCGCCTTACGCCTCCCAGCGCAGTTTCGGCTCAGTGGCACTCGACTGGTGCTGGCTGGCCGCCGGCCGCGTCCATCTCTATCTGCATGGTCGCTCCAATATCTGGGACTATGCCGCGGGGAATCTGATATTTCTCGAAGGCGGTGGCTATGCCTCAACCCTGGAGGGGGACACGGTATTTCTGAACGAACTCCAGCCTCGGTCCTGCGTCGGTGCCATCGACAGCCGGCTGTTTACCGCATGGACAAACTGGCTGGGTATAGATAGGGCGAATTCAGGCTGAAGCGGTCAGTTCTGTTATCGGATTCAGATAAGCAGAAAAAACGCCACTGCGGCTGCCGCGACCAGACTGATGGTGGTCGGCATGGTCACCAGCATCGTGCCTGCCACCAGCATCAGGTAGGCGGTCTCGACCACCAATATCAGCATGGCAACACCCAGGCCTCGCTGGGCGCTCATCCAGCGGGTGATGCTGGTGAGTGAAATGAAAGCCAGACCCAATAAAGCAGCGCCCATCATGCCGGCCAGTGCATGATTAACCGGCTCACTGCTGAACATGGCAGCGACCAGATTGGGGTCTATTATAAGGACCAGACCCCAGAGGGTCAGCATTATAATGGACAAACCAAGCGCAAAATTTTGAAAGATATCTTTCGGCATGCTCGACCTTTTCTTCGTTATCGAGGGAACTGCCAACAGTCTAGTCTGCTGCGGCAGTTCTTACTTCTGTTACGGATCAGCGGTAATGTGAACCCGGATCGCCCAAGGGCAGCCAGCAGTATATTCCCTCCCGCGCCTAACCTTTAGAGAGCAAGATCCGTTAACAGGCCCTCGGCGCGATTGGCTGCCCGCGCCCAATTTACCACTGCTGCAGCAATAGGCAAAGGGTTGGGCGCAATAGCAAGCTAACGAAGGAATATTAGGAACCTGCGTTGTGAGGCAATACTCCATTTCTTTCGTTGCAGTATGCGCTCGGCTCTCACAACGATCAGGTTTGTTATAGGTTGCTTGGCTTACTCACCCTGTTCCGCCTGGATTCGCTGATAGATTTCCTCTCTGTGTACGGACACTTCCTCAGGTGCTTTGATTCCAATACGCACCTGATGTCCCTTAACGCTCAGGACTGTGACTTCGATATCGTCATTGATACAGATAGTTTCACCGCACCTGCGGGTAAGAATCAACATGATTCGTTCTCCTTAGTTAAATGGCTCTTCAGCGTTCACTCGCTGGAAGCTGCCAGGCCACTACTCGGTATTAGATCTCTTCCCGAAACGATTCGTTCCGATAAGACGCCAGTTTCTGTTCCGCATATGCCAGCGCCTCCCGTGCTCTGGGGGGCACGCATCCGCCCCCCTTCTTTTCCCGTTCCGCGATAAACCAACGCCAGAACTCGACTTCATCCTTTATTTGTTTTTCCAGGGCTAACATTAGCGATGTGCTATCTCTACTAAACCTATGAACGGAGATAGCATATATCGGTCATTGATCTGGCGCTTGGCTTTGCGCGACAAAAAGTTGACCAAAACCTGTTTTTCACGTAAGTGTTGGATACGAGCTTACGACAATCAAACGGAAACTATGGCAGCGACTTACTTTGCCCCTACCACACGAATTCTCTGGAAAATAGTTGAGTCCTACGGGATTGATCCAGAACCCATGTTTCGGGAGCTTCATGTCGACCCGAAGTTGCTGGAGGATACAAACGCCAGAATCCCGTATGACGCGGCTGATCGGCTATGGATCAAGGCGGCGGAGTTGGTGGATGATTCCTGTTTTGGATTGAGAGCAGCGAAATACTGGCATCCTTCCAATCTGAACGCCCTTGGTTACGCCTGGTTGGCAAGCACCTCGTTACGCACCGCGCTGGAGCGTTTTTGTCGTTACTCCCGCCTTCTCTCATCCGGGGCGGTGATAGAGCTTAAGGGTCGCCGAAAGAATAACTTCCAATTTTACGAGGGGCTGAGGGTGTAGTTCCACTTCGGGAGTTCTGCGCCCTTCTTGATCGGCAACTCGCTCATCAGCGACTTTGGTATCTTGATGCCTTTTTCGTATTGCTTTCGGACAAGATGCGCTCGCAAGCGCAATCCGGTCGTCGTGCGAGTTCTGCGGATATAATTGAGGATGGTCTCATAGCTGTCCAAGGGGCGGCCTGCCCAGTTCTTGCTGATCTCACTAAACAGCCGATGCTCGATAGGATTCCACTTCGAGGCGCCTGATGGGTAGTGAGCGACTGTGACATTAAGCCCATGGCGTTCGCAAAGCTTGCGATGTAAGCCGTATTTCCATGCTCGGCAGCTCGGTCCGTTGCTGCCGCCACAGTCAGCCAGGATGGCGATTTGCTCGGCTTGCCCGTAGCGCCTTTGCCCTTCGTACCGCCACCACTTTTCGATGGAATCTACCGCGAATTCCGGTGTGTCGTAGGAGGTACCGACGAACACCGTACCTTGATTGGCCTGCAAGTCATAGACCCCGTACGGGATAGCGATGCCCTCGGCCTGAGATCGGAAGTCGTGATCGTTGACCAGCACAGGTTGGTGCTCCCAGGTTGCGCCGGTGTTCTTGAACTGTCCGACGAGCTCTTTCTTCTTGGTGTCCACGCTGATCAGTGGCAAGCCTTCGGCAGCACAACGTTCGCGCAACTCGGCGATACAGGAAAACTGCGCGTCGCGGTCCTCGGGAGAGACCCTGGAGAGCTTCTTGTGATTGACGCGCAACGAGTAGTCCATCTGCTTGAGCAGCTTGGCCACCGTTCTGTCGCTGACCTTGATGCCAAGCGCCTGCAACTGACCGGCAATCTTGGCCGTTGTCCTGTGGGTCCACTTCAATCCCGTCATTGGGTCGCCGGCTGTCTCGTGCTGCATCAGCTCTTTGATGCAGGCGATCACTTCCGGTGTTTTTTTTCCACCGGTTTGCGCCCGCCGCCGGTTGCGCGTACCCGTTCGACTTCGATGTCTTGCTCGAGCAACTCGCGCCTGCCTCGTGCAACGGTGCCGACATTGAGACCCAGCAACTCGGCAATGCGCGTGTCGCCGCCATGGCCGCTCTTCAGGGCTTCGAGTCCGGCATACAGACGTCGCTGTTTCTCATCGAGGACGCTGAAAAAGAGCACGACGGCCGCTCGTAGCTCATCAGGGAGAATAGCCGGCTCGGGCAAGGGACCGGCCACCCCCGGCTCGGCAAGAAGCATTCGGCGCGCCACGAGTTGTTGGCGTTTCCGGCCCGAGTCCGCTGCGCAGTATAGGAACCGCCCCGTCACCTCATGGCGAGACAATCGCCCCGCGTGAACGAGTTTTCGGAGTGCGTCCTTGGTTACTACATGGAGTAGATTATCGAGCTCGTCGACGAAGTAGCCTATCTCGCCGGCTTCTATGAACGCGATAATCGTCTCGAGTAGCGTCCCGCAGACCGAAAACCAAACCTCACGGTAGGACCACAGACCCTGCTCATCGAACTCGGCGACGTCATTGAGTGTGTAATACCGGCCACAGTGGGAGTAGCTCGTGAGGCACGATAGTTCCCTCAGTTTTCGGAAAGCGGTCCGCCGCGCATCGGTGCCGAGCACCGCCATCAATTCCGGCAAGGTAGCAATTTTTTGCTTGCGCAGCAGCGCAGCGGCGGCATCGGGGGCAAATTGAGTCGGCCTCATTATGGCATCTTGACGATTCTAAAAGCGTCAATGTGCCATAATAACAGTTATGTGTCAATCGTGTGAATTTGCGGAAAATACTCGAATTCACCGAAAAAACGTCAGCCGCAGCTATAGGATGTATGACCGCGTCTAGGCACAATAGCGATCAATTCACTGGTGTTAATGTTTCGTCGC
>CAWGCA010000056.1:0-37467 GCA_963820955.1 uncultured Gammaproteobacteria bacterium
CGGGGGCTGGTGAGTACGTTTCTTTCGCCGCGCAAAACGCCCAAAGCCGAGCTGGGAAAGCTGTATTGGCAGCGCTGGAATGTGGAGCTGGATCTGAGAAACATCAAAACGACTCTGGGCATGGAAGTGCTCAGCTGCAAAACGCCACAGATGTGCGAGAAAGAACTTTGGGTATATCTGCTGGCGTACAATCTGATTCGGTGGCTGATGGCCGAGGCTGCCTTGCAAGCGGACGTATTGCCGCGTCAATTGAGCTTCAAGCATACGCTGCAGATTTGGGTGGCGTGGAGTCAACGGCAGTTTCTCTCCTCAGCTGCTGAAGATACGGCAATTCTGCTGGTACTCATTGCGCAAATACGGGTGGCCGATCGACCCGGCAGGATCGAACCGCGGGCGGTCAAACGCAGGCCCAAGCCTTATCCGCGATTGGATAGACCTCGACAGCAAGCACGGATGGAGATTGAAAAATATGGGCATGCGAAGAAGTTACGGGCTTAACTTAGTGCCATTCGACCGAATGCCTTATTGCAACTGCGTGAGCCAGTGAATAAGTTCCCTGACTTTGTGCGCTACATCGTGCAACGGTTGAAAACCCTAAGCCCCAGCATGGGCAAGGTCAAGATCGCCGAGACGCTGTGCCGGGCAGGACTGCACCTGGGGGTCACGACGGTTGGACGGATCTTGAAAGAAGAGCCACAGTCTGCACCCGGAGATGCGGCGCCGTCCACTCGCGTCGTAACAGCAAATCGGCCTAATCATGTCTGGCATGTCGATCTTACCGCTGTTCCGACTTCGGTGGGCTTTTGGGCACCGTGGCTGCCGTTCGCATTACCCCAGTGCTGGCCTTTTTCTTGGTGGGTCGCGGTGGTTATCGACCACTACTCGCGACGTGTGATGGACACCATGATATTTAAGAGCAACCCTACGTCTGAATCAATTCAGCACTTTCTCGCAGGTGCTATAGAGGCAAGTGCCACCCCGAAATACATAATCTGTGACAAGGGCAAGCAGTTCTGGTGCGACATGTTCAAGGATTGGTGTGATCGCCACGGGATCACACCCCGCTTCGGCGCTGTCGGCCAGCACGGGAGTATCGCGGTTGTTGAACGATTCATCCTGAGCCTCAAGCAGGAATGTACCCGCGTCATCGTCGTACCATTTCGCAATGAAGCCTTCCACCAGGAACTAACGTTTTTTATGGACTGGTACAATCAAAATCGCCCTCATTCAACGCTTGATGGCAAGACGCCCGATGAGATCTATCATACGCTCCGGCCTGCATCTGAGTCTCCTCGACTCGAGCCGAGATCGAGGTGGGGGCGTACTGCGCGATGTGCGTTTCCGCAGGCGCCGGTTGCGGGCAAGTGTGGCGCTCGCATTCGGCTTGATGTGCGTTATTATCGGGGCCGGAAACACCTTCCAGTCGTTGCTTTGAGGCGTGCGGCATAGTTCTGCGCTTTTGGTAGGTGTCGACATCGGTGGTGTCCGTTGGCCCCGATTGCAGGATTGCCCATTTATCGCACCTCCATGTCGCCGAGGAGCACGCGTTGTAGTATTTTTATTGAGAAGAATGCTAATTAGTGCCAGCTTTTTACGGCTAGTGGCCGTCCGATCTCAATGGCAAAGATTCGGTGGACCAGGACACCGATACGTAATTTACGTTCTTGTTGAGATTGCGACACAACCCCTTTTTTAAGGGTCGACTAGATAAACCGGTAGCCGATTTCTTGCGCGACAATCATCAGCGGTTTGTGAAGCACCGGATCGGCGAGCGCTCGGTGTAGTCGCGTATTCGACGGAAATAAATCGGCGGTATCCGCACGCTCGTACAACGCGATGGCCGTACGGTTGGTCAACGACGAAGCGTAGTACAAACCATGAATGTCCGAATACGCATCATAAAAACCTTGGGACCATCGTTGCGCGTGGCTAAACGGTCCGTTCATGAGCTTCATCGACGCACCGACGCGCACACAAAACGTGTCGGTGAGATCCAACAGCTGAAGTTCGACAGGCAAGGTAAACGAGGCTAACCACGGC
This sequence comes from uncultured Gammaproteobacteria bacterium, assembly GCA_963820955.1. Taxonomy (GTDB): domain Bacteria; phylum Pseudomonadota; class Gammaproteobacteria; order Chromatiales; family Chromatiaceae. Next base: position 2,041 of record CAWGCA010000056.1, read on the forward strand.
CTGTGTCGGAAGCGATTGATGCGGCGTCGGTTGCGTTGAAAATATTCAGCGACCGCGGTCGGCACATCGCTTGCGGCGTACAAGATGCCGCGGTTTTGCAGAAACGGCTCGTTTTTCTCATTTGTAAGGTGATGGTCAAACCTGGACAGCGGCCCGAATTGCCGAAAGGTATTCCATAAGGTGGGGTAGTCTCCGCCACGCTTATAAATCCGATGCAGTGGTAGATTTGGCCCAACGGTAATCAAACTAGGTGGCGTATCTCGCAGCCGGTCAAGGTCGGGCTCCCTTGGTAATTTTGACACAGAGCGATTACTGGCGCTTCGCGAGCGTCACCAGAGTTTGGTAATCGCGTCCGGCCAGTAGCCAGGCGATCGGGCTGATGGTTTGCTCGATAGCGTCGCCGACGTACAAGTCAGGATCGGGTTGGGTGTACCACTCGAAGACTTCGACCGGGTGCAAATCAGCGTTCAAAGCGGCATTGACCTTGGTGATATTGGGAAGCAGGCTGCCGTTTTTCCTGAACTGGAATAGGGGTATATAGCGTCGGTTATCTAGCATGACGCTGTAGAGCGTGCGCCGCGCGATCATCTGCCGCACCTGACTTTCCGGTTTTTCCATGCGTCGAGCCGCTTCTTTAATGGTCAGGCTGCTTTCAATAATGGCCGCGAACTGAACCGCCGTTTCAGCTACCGGGTCTTGGCTCACAACCGTGGTGAGATTGATGCCGCTTTCTTTGAGCACCCGCTGTTCCTCGGCCGTCAATTCGTCAATGGGATCGCCATAGAGAAGGGTGGGCATCGTGTCCAAAACCAGACGCAGCGCAGCATTCAGGCCCTCTGGGGTGGTGGAACGGAGGCCTCGAGCGGTGAAGTAATCAACAGCAGTATCGTGTGCCATCGTGGGTACCTGGATAAAATGTAACAATAATAATTAGTATAACTAATAGTTACATTTTATCAAGTGCCGATAATCGGCGCATGGTCGTAGGGTCAAAAAACTCATTCGTATCGAGAGATCAACATCTTATCATAGCTAATCGGTGCCTCAATCCTTTTGTGCCGCACTCAATAGAGACGTACCATCGGCGGATTATTTCGAGTCGGCGGTGGGGATTGCTATGGATTGGGTGCGTATTCTGGCTTACATCACCGGGACAGTGGACCAGGAACTCCTTTTGCGTAATGAGTATCTTGCCGCTGAAAATAGGATCCTCAAAGCTCAGATCAAAACCCGATTGCGGCTCACTGACGCAGAGCGGGTGACTCTCGCTGAAATCGCGCATCGCCTCGGCCGGAAGGCTCTTGAGGATGTAGCCAATATTGTGAAACCCGACACCCTCATGGGCTGGTACCGGAGGCAGGTAGCCCGTAAGTTTGACGGATCTAAATCACGTCGTTATCCGGGCCGACCCAGAATTGATGATGAGATCGAACAATTAGTGGTGCGGATGGCCAAGGAGAACTCGGATTGGGGCTATGATCGCATAGCGGGTGCCATGGCGAACCTCGGCTCCAGGTTATCCGATCAAACGGTAGGTAATATTCTCCAGCGCCATGGTATTCCACCGGCGCAAGAGCGTCGGCGCACGACGATTTGGGCGGACTTTATCCGTGCGCACCTATCTGTCCTGGCAGGTACCGACTTTTTCTCGGTGGAGGTACTGACGCTGCGTGGGTTGGTCACCTACTACGTGCTGTTCTTTACTGCGACACGAAGTCGCATGTTTTACTACTGGACTATCACAGGATGTGGAAGATTCAGTCATGGTGTGGTGTCACCTGTTCCCGAACCGAGGGTGCGTTGCTGGCAACGGCAGGGTTCCAAGCACTCGGTAAAAGCACACCGATGAGTGGCACATCGGTCTGTGCCTTGGGAAATGATCGGTATGGACAACGTAAGTGAAGTCTTGGTGTTACGTATCGTGACAGCAGCGGGGCTAGAGCCACCTTTCGGCCCCAGAGCCAAAATGGCAATGGTGGGCAGGTCGGTGAGTATTGAAGGCGAGCCGACACACCTGTTGACCCACTCGGTACAAAGAGACGTCCTAACCCGGTCTATCTGTGAATCATGCGGAACGTGGTAAGCCGGTACCTTTCTCCGTCGGGTGCAATGCCTCACGATGCGGAGTCGTCCGCCTGCAAGGGAGGGGAACGAAGGTGCCGGTAGAGGATGCGGGAAAAAGCGAAGGCTTCACTGTAATGGTGGAGATAGGGGTTCCAAATTTGCCCCAACGCGAAAGCGTGCTGACTTCCTGCAAGTGTGTCTGAACGACAACGACGAAGTAAACCCTAACGGAGGCTCAGTTTACAATGAGTGGTAGTACGCTACTACAAGCGTCCTTCGGCCTTGAGGCGGTAACGTGGAACAGCATCAACTGGACCGCCTGCCATCGAAAGGTGAGGTCCCTGCAGCGGCGAATCGTTCAGGCTGTTCAAGCAGGCGCTTGGCGCAAGGTCAAACGTCTGAGCTATCTGTTGGTGAGGTGTACTCTGAACCCGGTAGCAAAATTGAATGGTCGCGTCTTTAGAGGCGTTTGACATGCTTGAGCCGTATACGGTGTCCTGGTCCACCGAATCTTTGTGTCTGCCAATCTAATCATAGCCTTCTGAATGCATTGCCTTTATTGTATTCCTGGACTGAGAATTCTCAAGAACTCGTTTTCAGGTATCCACGATGTTTACCACACCGCAACCGCCCCGGATCCACCTTCCCAAGGGTTGGCAGGGCTGCGTAAAGTCGGCGGTACTCCATACGATCGCATTGGCCCATTACACCATCGTATACGCACGTGCCTGGGCCGCTGACAGCATCAATGCGCGGGTACGACTCGCGGCAGCAGAACGACCGGCACCAAGAAGAGTGTGCTCTGCTGCGTGAAGAGCTCCGTATCAAAGACACCCGCATAGCGCAGATCGTACCCCAACGCCGGCCCCACTACGGCGCCCTCGAACGCATGGCGATTCTTGAGCTTCGCGCCGCCCGGGGGTGGTCGTTGAAGCAAACGGCTGATACATTTTTCCTGACTTCTGACACGATCGCATCCTGGATGAAGCGCGTCGATCAAAATGGACCGAATGCCTTATTGCAACTGCGTGAGCCAGTGAATAAGTTCCCTGACTTTGTGCGCTACATCGTGCAACGGTTGAAAACCCTAAGCCCCAGCATGGGCAAGGTCAAGATCGCCGAGACGCTGTGCCGGGCAGGACTGCATCTGGGGGTCACGACGGTTGGACGGATCTTGAAAGAAGAGCCACAGTCTGACCCTGGGGATGCGGCACCGTCCACTCGCGTCGTAACAGCCAATCGTCCTAATCATGTCTGGCATGTCGATCTTACCGCTGTTCCGACTTCGGTGGGCTTTTGGGCACCGTGGCTGCCGTTCGCATTACCCCAGTGCTGGCCTTTTTCTTGGTGGGTGGCGGTGGTTATCGACCACTACTCGCGACGTGTGATGGACACCGTGATATTTAGGAGCAACCCTACGTCTGAATCAGTTCAGCACTTTCTCGCAGGTGCTATAGAGGCAAGTGCCACCCCGAAATACATAATCTGTGACAAGGGCAAGCAGTTCTGGTGCGACATGTTCAAGGATTGGTGTGATCGCCACGGGATCACACCCCGCTTCGGCGCTGTCGGCCAGCACGGGAGTATCGCGGTTGTTGAACGATTCATCCTGAGCCTCAAGCAGGAATGTACACGCGTCATCGTCGTACCATTTCGCAAGGAAGCCTTCCACCAGGAACTAACGTTTTTTATGGACTGGTACAATCAAAATCGCCCTCATTCAACGCTTGATGGCAAGACGCCCGATGAGATCTATCATACGCTCCGGCCTGCATCTGAGTCTCCTCGACTCGAGCCGAGATCGAGGTGGCGGCGTACTGCGCGATGTGCGTTTCCGCAGGCGCCGGTTGCGGGCAAGTGTGGCGCTCGCATTCGGCTTGATGTGCGTTATTATCGGGGCCGGAAACACCTTCCAGTCGTTGCTTTGAGGCGTGCGGCATAGTTCTGCGCTTTTGGTAGGTGTCGACATCGGTGGTGTCCGTTGGCCCCGATTGCAGGATTGCCCATTTATCGCACCTCCATGTCGCCGAGGAGCACGCGTTGTAGTATTTTTATTGAGAAGAATGCTAATTAGTGCCAGCTTTTTACGGCTAGTGGCCGTCCGATCTCAATGGCAAAGATTCGGTGGACCAGGACACCCCTCCATCGGTGCACGCCTGCGGTGAGCGCTACGGCTGGGAGTGCTCGCCCGATGTCTCCCACTTGGCGCCGCTTCCTCAGTGGCTACTGTGCGTCGAGCCGGAAGATCGGGCCCGTCGTGGACACCCGCTGAGCCATTGGCGGCGCCTGCTGAGGGAAGGGGTTGCGGAGGGAGAGCGCAACAACACGATTGCCTCCCTGGCCGGGCACTTGCTGTGGCACGGAGTCGATCCGGAGGTGGTGGCGGAACTTCTGTTGAGCTGGAATGCGACACGCTGTCGTCCACCGCTGGACTACGAGGAGGTCTTGCGCACCGTCGAGTCTATCGTGCGCCTCCACCAGCGCGAAGAAGATCCAGACGCTTGACGCAAGTTCGAAGCCTTTGAGGGGGGCTCTCTCCGTGGCCCGAGCTGACGCCGCCGAGTTGCCGCATGAAAGCTCACCCCTGTCTCTAGCCCGGCCTTCGACTCACCCCCTAAACACGCTGGGGCGCGCGAAACAAGTCCGAAAGGGGCGCGATTCAGGTCAGCTTTCGGGCTGGTTGTTCGGAACGCGGTCGGTCAAGCTATGCAATAGCACAGTCACCGTTGCGACGCGATGCGAACCAACCCGTCGCCGATCCGGTCCGCTGCACGGGGGGGCGATCCCAGTGATGCCGGAGCAGGAGCGGGCTCGTTCACAGCGGCGCAAGAAAGCCCATCGGAGAACCATCCATGTCGGTCACCTCATCCATCCCCACCCGCAAATACCTTCGGGCTCAAGAGCTCGCAACCATGCTGGCGGTCCACCGCACCACGCTTTGGCGATGGGTCCATGACGGCCATCTGCCACGCCCGGTGCGGCTAGGGCCGAACACCGTTGCCTGGGATTCCACCCAGATCGACGCGTGGCTTGCTGTGCGCGAAGATGCGGAACAGGCCGGGCGCGCGTGCAAAAGTGAAAACTCCCAATCCTAGCCTCCCGGACTATATCTCGACACACCGGATCGTACCTTACCCGGACCACTACAAGGGTGATTGGAGTGTGGCCCTGTGGCAGCGAATACAGCGATTGCTCGCTGTCTTGGAGGCTGAGGCGGACTTCGCACCTGTGCGCCACGCGGGACCTCCGGTACCGCCATTCGATGAGGAGCGTGATGCCAAACGTCGGGCGCTGCCCTTGCGGCAACACGCAGGCTTGGTGACGGTTGATCAACCGCCTCACGCCAGCCCCATCGTTCACCTGCTCTATGCGCCTGCAAGCGATTCACGGGGGCGGCGCCCTACGGGCCAGGCGCTCGGGAATTACGATGGCCGGCCATGATGACCCGCTGCTTTGGAGTCTGGATGAGGTTGGCCGGCAGCTGGGCGGAATCTCTACCCGCTCGGTGCGCCGCCTCCTGGCCCGGGGTGAATTACCCCGGACCAGAATGGCACTTACTTAAGCTTCTTCGGGTGGCCGTATTTCCGAACATCCTCTTGAGCAATAGACCTGGGCTTGGTGAGTAGTGGAAAAGGTTTGGGTCTCCGTTTCACAGCTCTTGGTTCAATGCGTCCTGGTCGATTACCCACCCTCTGTTGCGCAATAAGGATGAACAGGCCGGCAAGTTGATTGTCATCGTAGCTTCCGACTCCGCTTTTCCTCCAGGCAATCCAGAGTTGCAGGGTGTGTTTGAAGCTGAGCTGTCGAGGTAGCATGTCGGCCAGGAAAGCCGCCTGCGCCATCAGCAGCCGGATGATATTGTAGGCCAGAAGATAGACCCAGATCTCTTTCTCCGCCATTGACGGTGTTCGGCAACTCAACATCTCCATGCTCAAGGTGGTTTTGATGTTGCGCAGATCCAACTCCACATGCCAACGCTCTCGATAAAGCCCCTTCAGGGCGGCTTTGGTTGTCCGCTTTGGGCAAAGCAGCGTCGTCATCAGTATCTTACCGCCAGTATAGAGTTCTCGCGCCTTCAGACTATCTGGTGCTTGGTCGTAGTCAGCTTGCCTCATCCAGGCAGGTTTGATCTTCGGTTTGTGCAATTCAATCACATGGTCACGCTGCCCCAGCCGCTGACCACGACGGAAATCTGTACTGCGCCGTCGTGATCCCTGTTGTTCGAACACGCCATCTACGCCCCGTTCCTGCAATGCACACAATAGAAAATAGGTGGCGTAGAATGCATCGCCCAACAGGACGTCACCCGATTCGAGCGTGTCAAGCATTGATCTGAGCAGAGACTGCTCATCGCTTCCTTTGCCTTGGCAAGGCCCTATGGCCGCATCGAGTACCGCACCACTGGCCAGGCAGATGATTCCGACCAGGCGACACAAAGGAAATCCCAGTCCGGGTTGTTGACTGCTCGGTTGGGGATAAATCTCCTGATTGGCCGACGTATCGGGTAGTGTAACGGTAGCACCATCCACCAGCCTGACTGGACGACCTCGCCAGTGCCATGTGTTCGGGGTGCGTTCAGTTATCATGTGTCCGGCATGGCGGGTCAACATCGAGATCATTTCTAATGGCAATCGCTTCCGCGCCTGACAGTAGGCGCCTGTATGGGTGCTGCAGACCGGCAGTCCACCCACCAATCTCTTGATTGCGACATCATCTACTACACTCTGGCAAGAGCGATCCTGACTCATCGCTTGGGCCAGAAACATAGACAGCGTTTCTGTGGGGGGAAACAGCCTTTCCCGATGCTCGGGTAACAATAATTCCACTTGGTCCAGGAACTCCGGGCCGGTCAGTAGGTTAAAGAAGGCATAGGTGTCGCTATTTGCGGCGTGAGTTCTGACACGATTTTGTTGATGTATGAAAGCACGTTGATTAGGATGCATTGAGGCTGGTTCCTTGGTTGTTTGGTGTGGGTTTGGCGATTTGCATCTTATCACCAGAATCAGCCTTTTTTGTCTTCTATTTCAGTCTATTACCGCTTAAGTATGTGCCATTCACCCCGGACCAGAGTCGGCGGCCGGACCATGGTGCCTGCGGCGGCGGTTCGCAATTATGTTGATGCCCGGACGGTTCCCGCGCAGAATAGTTCGTGCGTGGGACAGGGTGCGCTGGCCCCAACCCGAGGTAACAGCGCATGCCTAAACAAACCCAAGGGCTCTTTAAAAAACCGAACAGCAAGTACTGGTACGCCGACTTCACCGACGCAAGCGGCCGACGCGTTAAACGCTCTACTCGGACTGTAGACCGCAAGGAGGCGGAGGCCCTGTTGGCCAAGTGGAAGCTGGAGGCGCATCGTCAGGCCATGTGGGACGAGGAACCGCCCCGCCTGTACGGACGATCTCATGCTTTGCTACCTGCAGGGTCCGTCGACCGAAAAACGGGCTCATCAGCGTGATCTGTACGCCGCGAAGCGGCTGACGCCTTTCTTTCAAGGCAAGATGCTCAACGAACTCGGCGCGGCGGATATCCAGGCCTATATAGACCGCAGGCGAGGGGAGGGTGTCGGTCCGGCAACCGTCAACAAGGAGCTGAATCTGCTTTCAGCAGCCTTGAAATACGCTCGCCAGCGGCTTGAATGGGATATACCGAATCCCGTCCAGGGCATGCGGCTGAAGAAACCCGAAGGCCGTGTCCGCTGGATCAGTCGGGAAGGAGCTGATCGCCTCATAGCCGAGGCGACCAGTGTTCGGGGCTATCTGCCGGACTTCATTCAGCTGGGTCTCAATACCGGGATGCGGAAAGGCGAGATGCTGGGGCTTACCTGGGATCGTGTCGATCTGGATCAGGGAATGGTCTACCTGACGGATCGGGACCAGAAGAACGGTAAGCATGGCAGTATACCGCTCAATGACGACGCCATGGAGGCACTGAAAAACCGCATGGAGTTTCGGAATGAGCATTGCCCGAAGTCACCATGGGTGTTTGCCAAGCACAATGGTGATCGGGTGGCTGAGATCAGGAAGGGATTCAAAGCCGCGTGCAAAAAAGCAAGTATCGATGATTTCACGCCGCATGATATGCGACACACCTGTGCAGCCTGGTTAGTACAAGGCGGTGTGGATATTCGGGTTGTCTGTGAATTACTGCGGCATTCTTCGATTGAAGTGACGATGCGTTATGCACACCTGTCGCCGCGAAATGTCCGGGATGCAGTGGAGTGTTTGTCCCATTCTCGCCCCACCGCTGAAAAAAGAGCGCAACGAGGCGATTCTAGCGCCTCTTAATGCTTTGTTTCTAATAGGGAATTTGGCGCGCCCGAGAGGATTCGAACCTCTGACCTCTGCCTCCGGAGGGCAGCGCTCTATCCAGCTGAGCTACGGGCGCAAAACTGATGCTATTTCTGGAGTCGGTGCCTAAATTCGCCTCCCACAGCCAACTTAAACGTGGCTGGGCTGCGCTCACGCCCCCCAATCACCTCAAGAGGGTGGCTCACAGCAGGGGGAAGGATAGCGGGAGTTGCGGCATTCGTCCATGCTTGATTGCCGGCTCTGGCGGGATCGATCAGCATGTCGTGGAAAATCAGGACCGGATCGTATTATAATTTTATGATAAACCGATTCATTCCTGGCAGGTGTCGGTTATCCGGTAAGTTTTCTGCCTGAATCATGTATTAACCATGAGGAGCCGTAGTTGTGAGCAACGAGACCGATAGCAGCCTGGGCGCCGTCTTGACCGGTGTGATCCTAATTGTGGTATTGAATGCGGTTATTTATTACCTGACCGCTGCTCAGTTGCAGGGTGATGGGATGGTGCGCTCTGGCAGCAGCAGTGCTGTGGTAGCCCGGATAAAACCGGTGGGCCAGGTGGAGATTGCCAGTGCCGATACCGCTGTTGCTGCGGCGGTATCCGCGGAAGGCGCCTCCTCTGCCGCGGCTGGTGGAGAGGCTATCTACGGCAAGGCCTGCATTGCCTGTCATGCGACGGGGGCGGCCGGTGCGCCGAAGTTGGGTGATAAAGCGGCCTGGGAGCCGCGTATCGCTCAGGGAATCGACGTAATGCTGCAGACCGCCATCAATGGAAAAAACGCCATGCCGCCGCGAGGGACCTGCGGTACCTGTTCGGATGATGATCTGAAGGCGGCCATCGAATACATGGTTTCCAAGGCGGAGTAATTCGGGCTGCGGTGAAAGATGGACCAAGGACGGTCTTGATCATTCCGTGATCTCAGTTTTGTCAAGCATCGCCCGCATACTGGCGAGGTGACTGGTGCCTCGCTGCCGTTTTTCCTGGGATGATAGGTTGCCCTGCCTGCCCTCCCATTTCAGCTCATCCTGAGGCAGCTCCAGCAGGAAACGACTCGGCTCACAGGCAGCTACCTCTCCGAATCGCTTTCGATTCTCTGCACAACTGATGACCAGTGAACGCCGGGCGCGAGTGATGCCGACATAGGTCAGACGCCGCTCCTCCTCGATATTCTCCTCCTCAATACTTGCGCGGTGTGGCAGGAGTTCCTCCTCCGCCCCGACCAGAAACACGTGGGGGAACTCCAGCCCCTTGGCCGAGTGGAGGGTCATCAGGTGGACCTGGTCGCCGCCGCTGTCGTCGTCCTGCCGCTCAAGGATATCCTGCAGACAAAGGTGGCTAACGATATCAATCAGGCTTTTATCTGTCATGCCGCCCTGGTGCAGCTGGTCCAGCCAGCCTACCAGTTCGTTGACATTATCCCAGCGCCGCTCTGCCACCCGCTCGCTCGAACTCTGCTGGTAGAGCCAGTCCTTATAGCCCAACGTTTGCAGCAGGTCCCGGACGGTCCGGGCCGGGTGGTCATTTTGGGCCCGCTGTTGATAAGGCTTCAGCCAGTGGTAGAACTCTCGTAGTCGTGCCAGAGACCGCTTGGGCAGGGTCTGTTCCAACCCCATTTCGTCACAGCACATTAGCAGCGGAAGCTGCCGGCTGGTGGCATAGGCACCCAGTTTTTCCAGGGTGCCGGGTCCGATCTCCCGGCGCGGGGTATTGATTACGCGAAAGAAGGCGGCATCGTCATTCGGGTTGGATAGCAGTCGCAGGTAGGCCATCACATCTTTTATTTCGGAACGGCTGAAGAACGAAGTTCCTCCACTGAGAAAATAGGGGATCTTGTGCAGGCGCAGAGTGGTCTCGAACTGCTTCGCCTGGTGGTTGCCCCGGTAGAGGATGGCGTAGTCGCCGTAGCTTCCACCCTGGCTGAACCGTTGATGGATAATTTCTGAAACCACGCGCTCCGCTTCGTGCTGCTCGTTGCGGCAGCTCATGATGCGGATCGGATCTCCCGGTCCCAGCTTACTCCACAGCCGTTTTTCGAACAGGTGGGGATTATTCGCAATGAGCCGGTTGGCTGCCTTCAGTATGTGGCCGGTGGAGCGGTAGTTCTGCTCCAGTTTGATCACCTGCAGCGATGGAAAGTCTGTTTGGAGTTGTTTCAGGTTTTCAGGCCGCGCCCCTCGCCAGGCGTAGATGGACTGGTCATCGTCCCCTACTACGGTGAAGGCGCGGCGCACGCCGATCAATTGCCTGACCAGCTGGTACTGGCTCAAATTAGTATCCTGGTATTCATCGACCAGCAGATAACGGATACGATTTTGCCAGTATTCCAGTGAGTCTGAATGCTGTTGGAAGATCTGGGTTGGCAGTAGGATCAGGTCGTCGAAATCGACAGCGTTGTAGGCCCTCAGTGCACGCTGGTAATCCCTGTATACCCGGGCGGTGCGGGTATCCATCTCGTCTTTTGCCTGGCGTGCTGCTTGGTCCGGGCTCAGCAGGGCATTTTTCCAGCCGGATATGCGCCATTGAGCGGAGCCGGCCAGATCCCCATCAACCGCGTTCTTACCCAACAGTTCCTTCAGCAGGTTGGCGCTGTCCTGATCGTCGAACAGACTGAAGCCTGGTTTGAAGCCGAGCTTTCGATGTTCCCGGCGTAAGATATTCAGACCCAGGGTATGAAAGGTGGAGATATTCAGGCCTCTGGAATCCCGCCCCTTGAGCAGTTGCCCCACTCTTGCTTTCATTTCGCGGGCCGCCTTGTTGGTGAAGGTGACGGCTGTAATCTGCTGTGGTTCCAGACCCATCTGATCGATCAGGTGGACGATTTTACGAGTGATGACGCGGGTTTTCCCTGAGCCGGCTCCCGCCAGCACCAGCAGGGGGCCCTTTGTATAGCGCACGGCTTTTCGCTGGGCAGGGTTAAGTTCGGGCATCAGGGGAGTGTGGGTCGAGGCTTGAGTGTCGGTAAATCAGGAAACAGCATTCCCGGGCATTATGCAAGATTGCGCGAATATTTTCAGGGCATATCGAAGAATTCGAGGTGCTCGTGTGGTGCAGGGACGTATTGAAGAATCCCATGGAAGGGATTTTTAGAAGTACCCTTCAGTTTGCTCCATCGCCCGTTCAAGTCGCACCGCTGGGAAAGCTGCGCGCTCGAAATCGTGGCGCGCAACCTGGTTTCGGTTGCAGTTCGGGGGGGGACGTCTTGGCGCATTGCCGTTATACTGGTGAGGAGGGTGATTTTTTCGGACTTTGCTGGCCTGGTTCCAGAATCCTCCGGGGTCGGAAGCTATTCTCGGTTTCGAGGGTGCCGGATATGATTCGAGTCAGGCCTGATCCCCGGCATCTGAGCGCTGATATTCTCCAGCCACTAGGCCATGAGCCAGAGGATCTCGCAAGGTAGAGACAGATCGTCTCCCGGTGCCTTGAGCGGGAGAGTGAAGCCGGTAATGAAAGGAAATTCTATGAATAAGCTATGGCTTGCGTTGCCCCTGCTGTTGGTACTTTTACCGTCTTGGGCGAGGGATTCCGATGGGCCGGGAGAGATACCAGAGCCACCCGCACTGCCGCCTCAGGTAGAGAGTGGACAGATGCCTCAGGTAGAGAGTGGACAGGTGCCTCAACCGGACGTCACCATTGTCGAAAGGAAAAACGAGACCATTGAGCAATATAGTGTCAATGGGCATGTCTACATGGTAAAAATCGTACCCCGCAGAGGTCCTCCCTACTACCTGATGGACTTGGATGGGGACGGCGAACTGGATGTCAGAAGAGACAGCCCGGGCGATATCTCCATTCCCCAGTGGGTGTTGTTTAGCTGGTAACCCGGTTCGAAAGTGGGGCATAGTTCTGATTCGCCCCGTCTGCCCGCGCTCTGTCATCAAGCTGTAACCATTGCTCGGGTGTAATATCCCAATTTCCAACAGAGATTCCCAGTTTTATGACGGCGAAGATATTGATCGTTGAGGATGAATCGGCAGTCCGGGAGATGATTGCTTTTGTGCTGAGGCAGACGGGCTTTGAGGCGCTGGAGGCAGAGGATGCAAAGAGGGCCCGGAGTTTTCTCGGTCGTGAACAATTGGATTTGATTCTGATGGACTGGATGTTACCGCAAACCAGCGGTATTGAACTGACTCGCGAGTTGAAGCAGGACCCCGTCACACGCGATATCCCGGTGATCATGCTGACCGCCCGTGGAGAAGAGGACGATAAGGTGCGTGGTCTGGAATGCGGTGCGGAGGATTATGTCACCAAGCCCTTCTCTCCGCGTGAACTCATAGCCCGGATCAATGTTATTTTGAGACGGGTAGCCCCGCATGCTACCGAACAGGCGGTTTCGGCTGGGGGGCTGCATCTGGATCCCTCTTCCCATCGAGTCCACGTACATGGTTCCGAGGTGGAACTTGGCCCTACTGAGTTCCGTTTGCTGCATTTCTTCATGACCCATAAAGACAAGGTGTACAGCCGTACTCGCTTGCTTGACAAAGTTTGGGGAACCAATGTTTTTATCGAAGAGCGTACCGTGGATGTCCACATTAGACGCTTGCGCAAGGCACTGGAACCCCACGGTGCCGAAGGCATGGTACAGACGGTACGGGGGGCCGGATATCGATTCGCTGAGCAGGCGGCGGCTTGATAATTCTGGATAAACCCTGGCGCAGGGAACTGTTTGCTCTGATCGTCGCTGCGGCCACCTTGGTGTTGCTTGGGATCTGGGTTGGCTACCCGCTTGAAGTCCTGGTGGTCGGTGCTGTTTGTTATCTCGGCTGGCAGCTCGCCCAGCTGTTTCGTCTCAATCTCTGGCTGGAAAGCCCGAAACATCATAAACCGCCGGTCGCAGTAGGTGTCTGGCGCAGCGTGTTGAATGCAGTGGAACAGTTGCGGGAGCGAGGCAGGAAACGCAAACGCAAACTGGAGCGTATGTTGCGTGGATTTCAGGAGTCCACTAGCGCGCTACCCGATGCCACCATAGTACTGAATGACCGTGGTGAGGCGGAGTGGTGGAATAGCGTTGCTACGGGTATGCTGGGGTTCGAGCGGAAGAAAGACCAGGGACGGCGTATAGACGAGTTGATTTCCGACCCGGTATTCCGCTCCTACCTTGCCCAAGGTGACTACGGGCGACCCTTGAAGATGCCGGCCCCGGTAAATGACAGCGTCAATCTAGAAATACGTATCGTTCCCTATAGCAAAGGCAAGCGCCTGCTGCAGGCGAGGGATATCTCTCGCCTGCAGCAGTTGGAGACAGTGCGCAGGGATTTCGTAGCCAATGTGTCCCATGAGATGCGGACACCTCTGACCGTAATACACGGTTATCTGGAGAGCATGTGTGAAAGTAAGAAGGGGAGTCTGAAGGATTGGGAACACGTGGTTGACCAGATGCGTCAGCAGACCGATCGCATGCAGCATATTGTGGAGGATTTACTGTTGTTGTCGCGCCTGGAAAGTAACGAACAGACGAAAGGGCAAACAGCAGTGGATGCCCCCGGGCTGTTAGAAAGCATTCGATCCGAGGCGATCAGCCTGAGCGGTGGTGGGCACCGAATCGAGCTGGAAGCCGATCATTCAATCTGGATCTACGGTAACGGTCGCGAACTGGAGAGCGCGTTTTCCAATCTGGTGTTCAATGCCGTGCGCTATACCCCTGAAGGGGGAAGGATCGTCCTGCGCTGGTGGGGCGACGAAGAGGGGGCTCATTTTCAGGTCAGGGACAGCGGCCCTGGGATTGAGTCCAAACACATTCCACGGCTGACTGAGCGGTTTTACCGGGTCGATGTGGGGCGTTCCCGCCGGAGCGGAGGGACCGGACTGGGGCTGGCCATCGTCAAGCATGTAGTCACCTGCCATGGCGGCCGGCTGAAGATTGAGAGCGAGCTGGGAAAGGGGAGTGCCTTTACCTGCTGTTTTCCTGCGTCCCGGGCTCGTAGGATGGAGCAACTCGAGGATCGGAGAATGGCGGCACCTGCCGTCGGCTAGCCGTAACGGCCCTCGATGTAATCGGCGGTTTCCTTTTCGGCCGGGGTCACGAACAGTTCTTCCGTCGCTCGGTGCTCCACTACCTTTCCCATTAGCATGAAGATGCACTCCTCACTGGCACGGCGGGCCTGCGCCATGTTGTGGGTCACGATCAGAATGGTGTATTTTCCGGCTAGTTCCCAGATCAGTTCTTCTACTGCTGTAGTGCCCGCCGGGTCCAGGGCTGAGCAGGGCTCGTCCATCAGCAGGACTTGCGGCTGCACCGGTAGCAGGCGGGCGATGCAGAGCTTCTGCTGCTCCTCCAGGGAGAGTTCCGTCGCCCTTCGGTTGAGCCGGTCTTTTACTTTGTCCCAGAGCAATACCTGGCGAAGTACATCCTCGACGATTCCATCCTGTTCGCTGCGCGAGACACGCTTGCCGATGGTGTGAATCTTATGCCCAAACAGGATATTTTCGCGGATGCTTGTGGGCAGTGGGTTGGGGCGTTGAAATACCATACCCACCTTTTTTCGCAACTGCACCAGTTCCACGTCCTGGTCATAGATATTCTTGTCGAATACCTCGACAGTTCCGTCGATACGAACGTAGCCCAGCCGTTCGTTGATTCGGTTGACGCTGCGTAAAAAGGTCGACTTCCCGCAGCCGGAGGGACCGATCAGGGAGGTGATTATCCCCTTCTTGATACTTAGGTCGACCTCGAAAAGGGCCTGGAAGGTACCGTACCAGAGGTCCAGTTTACGGGTCCGGATGGCATGACCGCTTTCGGTCGTGGTTAGGCTTTCTGCAGTTGCGGCGCACATCTTAGGCTCCAGCATTCAATTAAAAAAATAGAGCAGTTCCCTGCCGGGCGTTCGAGACGCTGCGAAGGTCCACTGGACCTTCCTGGCTTCTCATGCATCCAGTATCTGATTGGATCCGATCTTCTTCACATCCCTGTGGTGCCGATCCGGCCCGGCCTCCCTGCCGGGCGTTCGAGACGCTGCGAAGGTCCACTGGATCTTCCTGGCTTCTCATGCATCCAGTATCTGATTGGATCCGGTCTTCTTCACATCCCTGTGGTGCCGATCCGGCCCGGCCTCCCTGCCGGGCGTTCGAGACGCTGCGAAGGTCCACTGGACCTTCGGTCGTCTCTCACCCAAATCGGCCTTCGATATAATCGATGGTCTTCTGATTCTTTACATCGCCGGTGAACAGCGCTTCGGTATCACCCACTTCGATACACTCTCCGGCAAGGAAAAACGCAGTCCGGTTGGCCAGGCGGCGGGCCTGTTGCACCAAGTTAGTGACCAGCACGATGGTCATCTCATCTTTGAGTTCTTTCAATACGTCCTCAATACGCATGGTGGTGACAGGGTCGACCGCAATGGAAAACTCGTCGAGGATGAGAAGTTCCGGCTCCTGGGAGAGTGCCCTGGCGATGGTCAGTCGCTGTTGCTGGCCGCCGGACAGGAGGCTGCCCAATGAGTCCAGTCGGTCTTTCACCTCATCCCATAGGGCGGCGCGTTGCAGGCAGCGCTCGACGATGATGTCGAGCTCTTGCTTTGAGTTGATTCCTCTAAGTCGAGGTGACAGGGCGACATTCTCGTAGATGGTGAGGGGCAGCCCTACCGGTAGCGGGAATACAACGCCGATGCGGCTGCGCAGGGCATATAGATTGCGCAGATTGCGGGTGTTGAGACCATTGAACAGGACGTCTCCTTCGAACCGCATTTCAGTGTTGAAAGTGTCCATCCGATTCAGGACCTTGAGGAAGGAAGTCTTACCTGCGTTGGCCGGTCCGATAATGCCAAATATCTCGTTTGGCATTATGTCAAAACTGACATCCCTCAGAACGCCGGTGTCGCCGTAACGTATAGATAGATGGGACACCTGTAATTTTGGCGTCACAGTGTCTTTTGTTACCTGGCCCTGATCCGGGGCTGGTGACTCTGAACTCACGGTTACCATTTTTTCTTGCCCCGAAGATACATGCGGAAGGCGATGGAGAGGCTGTTCATCAGCAGTACCATACCAATCAAGACCAGCGCCACGCCGTAGGGCAGTGACTCTGGGACATGGGGCACCTGAGTGGACACGACAAACAGGTGCAGGGAAAGCGCCATGGTTTGATCGAAGACGCTCTGCGGCAGAAAGGGGAGGAAAAAGGCTGCCCCGGTGAACATGATCGGGGCGGTTTCACCGGTGGTTCTAGAGACCTCTAGGATAACGCCGGTGAGGATGCCGCTGACCGCATTGGGAAGCACCACCCGTCGAATGGCCTGCCAGCGGGTCGCACCCATGTTCCAGCAGGCCTCGCGGAACGCTAGTGGAACTGCCTGCAGGGATTCTCTGGTGGAGACGATAACCACCGGCAGGGTCATAATGGCCAATGTCAGGCTGGCGGCAAGTATGCTGGTGCCGAAACCGAAAAAGATAACAAAGGCACCAACACCAAACAGGGCATGGACGATGGAGGGCACACCGGCCAGATTGATAATGGCCAGGTTAATGGCCCTGGTAAACCAGTTGTTGCCTGCGTATTCACTGAGATAAATGGCTGCCGCCACACCCAAGGGCACCGAAATCAGCAAGGCGACGGTTACCAGAAAGACGGTGCCGAGCAGCGCTGGGAAGATGCCTCCTGCGGTCATGCCGTCGGTGGGGTCGGTGAACAGAAAATCGATCGAGATGATGCTGCCGCCCTTGACTATCAAGGTGGCGAGAATGATCAGCACCGGCAGGATCAGGAGCAGGGTCATCAACATGAAAAGGGAGCGGAACAATGTCTGTGTCCGCTTGTTTTTCGCATTGAGCGGGGATTCCGCGAACATTTCCATTTGTGAGGTCTCGTTCATTTGTGCTGAATCACTGTTCGCGTATGCCGCGGACGATGAGATCGGCGGTTAGGTTGATGACAAAGGTGATCACGAACAGGAAGATTCCGATGGTGAACAGGGCTTGATAGTGGGGTGAGCCGACAGCGGTCTCTCCCAGTTCGGCAGCAATGGTGGCCGTAAGGGCTCGCACTGAGTCAAACACGCTTCCCGGGATGTTAATGGCATGGCCCGTGGCCATGAGTACTGCCATGGTCTCGCCGAAGCCGCGCCCGACACCGAGCAGTATCGCACCCAGCAGACCGTTTTTAGCCGCCGGCATTACGGTTTTGAAGATCACCTGCCAGCGGGTGGCCCCGAGGGCCTCCGCCGCTTCCCGGTAACGGTCCGGGACCGCTTTCAGGGCATCTTCAGCGATCGATGTCATGATTGGTGCCGCCATCAGGCCGAGGATGATTCCGGCATTGAGTACGTTCAGCCCCACCGGCACATCGAACAGTTCGATGATCAGCGGGTTCATGATAGAGAGTCCGATAAACCCCCAGACCACTGAGGGGATCGCGGCCAGCAGTTCGACCAGTACCTTCAGAGACTCGCGTCGCTTGCCGGTGGCGAATTCACCAATGTATATCGCGGCTCCGAGGGAGAAAGGGATAGCGACCAGCATGGCCAGGCCGGTGACGCTGGCGGTACCCGCGATCAGTGCCAGGATACCATAGGTCGGTTCATCGTCGTCGGTGGGTTCCCACCAGGGAGAAAGAAAGAATTCAGCAAAGTCGAAATCGTTAGTGAGAAAGCCGAAGCCTTCGATCGTGATAAAGACGAAGATGCTGATGACGAAGATGATGGCCGAAACGCCGCCCAGAAAAACCAGGAACTGGACTCCTTTATCGATGTACCAGTCGCGGTTCCGCTGATCGAATGACACTGTCTGTGCGGATACGGGGGGGTGCTCTACGGCCATTTCAGGATGCCCCCTCGCCGCGGAGTAGTTCCATCAGATCCTTGACCCGCAGGGCGATTTCCCGATAGAGGTCATCCATGTCCTGGCTCCCCTCTCCCTCACTGGCATTCTCGTCCAGATTCCATTCGACGGCGGTGGTGTGGAAGGGGATATTCGGGATATAGCTCTCGACCGCTCCGTGCAAGCTGACGATGATGTATTGCTCGGCAAGTTCCTGCTGGGTCAGTTTCTCGATGGCGGTGGTTTCACCCGAAATCTTAATCCCGCGTTTGTCCAGGAAGTCAGTCAGCTGTTCGTCGATTGCCCTGGCAGGAGTCCGGCCTGCACTGCGGTAAAGGCCGCTCTCAGGGAAATTCACCCGCGCTACAGCCTCTGCCATCTGGCTGAGTAGACCGTTGTCCTCATCGATAAACAGGACTTTGTAGACTTTCGCCTGCTTCTGCTGGCCGGTGGCTGCAAACACCGTCTCTTCGCACAGATTTTTGGCCTGGTCCGCTACTCGTTTGAGTTGAGTGAAGACCACAAAAATCGCGAGGGTGTCTTTGATTTTTTCATGCTGATCAGATGACATCATTTCGCCATAGAGGGCATCCAGGCTGCCCTCCATCTGTTCGATCAGCGGCATAGTGCTGCGGGCCATTTCGGCGTTGAGTTCGTTGAAGGCCTTACAGGCCTGGGTCAACGTCAGCAGTGTCTCGCCGGCCATGCGCTCCAGCTCCCGGGAGATAACTCCAGTAGGCGGCGCGGACAGTTGCACGCTCTCTCTGGCGATGGTGACGGCATAATCGCCAATACGCTCCAGTTCGATGTTCACCCTAATCACCGCCGACAGCAGCCGCAAGTGCCCCGCGCTGGGGAGGTGTACCGCGATGAAGCTGTGACACAGGCGATCGATCTGCCGCATGTATCGGTTGACCGGGTGGTCATTTAATATCGTTGTGTAAGCCAGTCGCCGGTCGCCCGTTTGCAGCGCGTGTATCGAGTCTCGGACGGCCTTGACGACTAGGTTCGCCTGCTCCGCCACTCGACCGCGGATCTTGCTGAGGTCGTTTTCCAGGCGTTGTTCAAGATGGGACATAGGGACCTCGGCTTTTATAGCTATCTGGAAATCCGTTTTCGGTGAAGGGGATTGAGGTCTGCGGCCAGCTCTGTCCGACCGCAGACCGAACTGCTGTGGATGCTACTTGCAGCTGACGTCATGCGCGGGGGCGTATCCTTTCTTCACCAGAATGCACTGGCCTGTATCACTCAAAATCCAGTCCATATAGGCCTTGATGTCACCCTGAGGCTCGCCGTTGGTGTACATGAACAGAGGGCGGGCGATCGGGTAGCTGCGATCGCTGGCAGTCTTGACGCTGGGATCGACACAGCTGCCGCCGGCCTCGGTCGAAATACAGACCATTTTGACGTGATCGGTGGCATAGGCCAGGCCGCTGTAGCCGATGGCGCAGGGGGTCTTCTCTACCAGATCGACCACATCTTTCGAGCCGTGCATGTCTAGGGTGCCCTGGCGAAAGCTGCCTTTGTCGATCAAGCCCTTATCGGCTGCCTGCTTCAGTACCGCCTCCTTGAAATAGGCGTAGGTGCCGGAGTTGTTCTGGCGACTGACCACCACGATCTTGTCGCTGTCGCAGCCAGGTACCTTGAGATCCAGGTCAGACCACTTGGTGGCCTTGCCGCCGCGGCCGAAGATCGCGGCCAGCTGGTCCAGACTGAGGGTATTGGCCGGATTGTCTTGATGCAGGAAGACCGCAAGGGCGTCGTATCCCACAATGTGCTCTTTTGGATCCTGGCCTTCGCTCTGGGCCTTTTTGATCTCCTTATCCTTCATTTTCCGGCTGGCGTTGGCGATGTCCACCGTACCGTTGATCATGGCCGCAATGCCGGTGCCCGAACCGCCACCAGAGACTGCAATGGCGACTTCTGGATTGACTTCGCGATAGTGCTCAGCCCAGGCCTGAGCCACGTTTACCAGAGTGTCCGAGCCCTTATTTTGTATGACAGTCCGGTCGGCGGCTTGGGCAGTCATGCCGGTGATCAAGACGATGGCCGCAACAGCGGCCTTGATTGTGGGCTGAATTTCCATGTATTTCCTCCAAGATTTTTCTAGGGGTTGTATTTTTGGCTAAGTCTGGAATTTGTTACAGAATTTTGACAGCATACCCTTAGATTATTACAGATTTATTACTAAAGCCGGTTTATTTCAAATACACTTGGTCAATAGTGGCGTTAAACGACTGGCCGGGAATCCCTAAATTTCTTGGCGCTAGCCAGAGGTGGGGGTTATTGGGGAAAAACCCTGATCGGCTGGGAGTCCGTTTTTTTGCTACAATGCGGAAGTTTAATCACATTTAGAACAATAATTTAGATTATCGCTGGGACCTGATGGAAGAATTGAGGGCATTCTACGAGGGGCTGGCTCTCGGTTCTATCGACTGGGAACTGACCATTCGCATCATTATCCAGGTGGTGCTGCTGGCCTCTTCGGCTGTTTTTTCCGGTTCAGAGACGGCCCTTTTCTCCCTCAGCCGCATCGATCTCCAGAAGTTGAGGCAGAGCAGGGACAAGCAGTCGGAAAGCATCCATGCCATGCTGGACGAGCCCAGGCGACTGATTATTTCCATCCTTTGCGGCAACGAACTGGTAAATATTGCCTCCTCCGCCAATATGGCGGCCATCCTGCTGACGATGTTTGGAGCGGAGGATGTAGGCTGGATCAATATCGTCATCATGGTGCCCTTGCTGCTGCTCATTGGTGAGGTGACGCCGAAGACTATTGCCGTCAGCCTGCCGATCAAGTTCACCACGGGGGTGACTGCTCGTTTTCTTCCACGCTGGATAATGTTTATCACGCCGCTGCGCGAGGCGGTGCGTCTGGTTGCGGACCGCATCACGACTTTCCTGGTCGGGGATGAGGTAGATCGGGAGAATATACTGCAACCGGACGAATTGCGGACGCTGCTGGAGGAGGGCGAAGAGACCGGCATTATCGACGCTACGGAGCGCGTGTTGATCGATAATGTGCTGGAGGCGTCGGAAACCGATATTTCGCGCATCATGACGCCGGGGCCGCGCATCCTCTTTCTGGATGCTGGCCTGCCGGTTCCCGAGATCATCGAAAAGTTCCGTGCCTATCGCCATCCCAGAATTCCGATCTACCAGGGACATTGGGACAATGTCATTGGTTTCCTCCATTCGGAGGACATCCTGAAACTGATCAGTGGCGGCGTTGACCTCTCTTCGATAGCGCTCGATAAGATCCTGAAACCGGCCCATTTCGTCCCGCCAACCAAGAAGGTGGACGAGATGTTCGACTATTTTCAGCACCACAATACCCGGGTGGCCATCATCCTCGGCGAGTATGGTGAGGTCCTCGGTATCGTCACTATGAAAGATGTGCTGACCTTCATTTTTGGCGAGATCTCCGGAAAAATGGAGGGTCAGGAATACTACCTGGAGAAGGACGAAAACAGCTATGTCGTGCCTGGCGACATGCGCCTTACCGACTTCTATAACCTGACCAATTTCGACATCGAAGATCCGGTAATGGCCACGATTGGCGGGGTTGCCTTTCGTCTGTTCGACCGGTTACCGGCAGTGGATGATAAGGTGGTGCATGAGGGGCATGAATTTACTGCCTTGGAGGTGAAGGGGCTCCGCATCAGTCAGGTTCAGGTGAGAAGGCTTTCGGTAGACAGCGAGGGGAAGCAGGAAGCCGAGACCGATGTTGATCAGCCGGTGGCGGAGCATGATGAGGAAGTTCGAAAACCTCAGCAGGCTGATAGCAAACAGGAGATCAAGGACGAAATCGAAGGGGATGAGGTAGAAGCGCAGGTGAAGCCGGAGGAGAAAGGGAATGGAATGGGTAATTGAACTGTTGGTGATCCTGGTGTTTCTCTTCCTGAAGGGTTTTTTTTCAGGTTCCGAGATTGCAATGGTGAACTCGGACAAGCTCAAGCTGCGGCATGAGGCGAAGAAAGGGAACCAAGGGGCAGGATTGGTTTTGAGGTTGTTCAAAACACCGGATGTGATTCTGGGCACCACTCTCGTCGGCACCAATGTTGCGACCGTGACAATTTCCACCCTGGGAGCCTTGATATGTATCGATCTTTTCGGGGCCTCTGGAGATTTCATTTCCATCATTATACTCACCCCCGTGCTGTTGATTTTGGGCGAGGTGGTACCAAAGAGCATGTTCCAGCAGAAGGCGGACACGTTTGCCAGCCGGGTGATCTATCCTCTGCACTTCTTTTCCTATCTCTTCTACCCGGTGATTTTTATTTTCAGTCGAGTGGCACGCTTCGCCACCCGGATCGTGGGTGGTGGTGTGGCGCCCCAGAATATGTTCATTACCCGGGAAGAGTTGCGGGTGTTGTTGGATGTCTCGGAGACTGCCTCCGACCCGTCGACCATCGATCGCAAGCGAATCCGTCGGATCATCCGGTTCGCCGATACCACAGTGGGGGAGGCGATGATCCCACTGGCGGACGTGGTGGGATTTAACGAGACGCGGAATATGAAAGAGGCCATCCGTGTGGTAATGAAGCACGGATATAATCGTCTGCCGGTTTATCGGGGGAACATCACCAATGTAAAGGGTGTGCTCACCTTGAGTACCTGGGACCTTATGAATCCGGAGC
Source organism: uncultured Gammaproteobacteria bacterium (assembly GCA_963820955.1). Taxonomy (GTDB): domain Bacteria; phylum Pseudomonadota; class Gammaproteobacteria; order Chromatiales; family Chromatiaceae. The sequence continues at coordinate 24,798 of CAWGCA010000056.1, forward strand.
TTGCTAAGCAGCCATTCTCCGACTATGTAAGCCCGGCGCTTTATCTCTCCCCTAAGCAGACCATCGATCGGGCGCTTCCTCAACTTCAGGCCAGAAAAGATCATCTGGCGGTCGTGGTCGATGAGTTTGGTTCTGCCATCGGTATTCTCACCATGGAGGATGTATTCGAGGAGGTGGTCGGTGAGATCGATGTGGGCTATGACTTTGATGAATACCAGCCGAAGCGCCGTATCTATATCGAACACGAAAATGACAATTCTCACGTGATGAGTGGCAGGATGCCGATCTCCGAGGTCAACGATATTCTTCACGTTGAGTTCCCGGTGGAGGAGGCCCACACCGTCGGTGGATTGATCGTCAGCCGGCTGCGTCGCATCCCGGTTGAAGGCGACGCGATTGAGGAGTTAAGCTATCGTTTGACGGTCCTGGAGGCGGACACCAAATCGGTGGTGAAGGTAAGGGTGGAACGCTTGTAGCTATCAGCGCAGGTCCTGCGCTGTTTTTTCGGATTACGTCAGTGAAAGTAGGGCGTCCACCAGCAACTCAGGATCATATTGGGGCGCGTTACGTTTGCTGATCAATCTGGTGTCGATCAGTTGTAATCCTAGACCATTCAGCAATTCCTGGGACAGGGGTGGCTGGTAGTTACCTTGATTGCTGTCGATCAGAATGAAATTCAGTAATCTGTTAGTGGGGCAGTCCTGCCCGGTATCGGCGCGAAGGTGTTCCAGTAGCAGGCGTACCGATTGATCGGAAGTCATGCCTAGTTGTTCCGGATCCTGCCCGAGGTTTGGGATATAAACTTTGGGACATTCGTTCGCGGCAACTGCAGAGCCAACTCCCTTCGGTAACAGATTCGCGAGCAGGCTTGAAAAGAAGCTGCCAGGCGGGAAGCAAATAAGATCGGCTCGTTCTATAAGTTTCCTGTTTTTCTTTCGTATCTCCGACTTGACTGCAGCAAACTTATTGGGCTGTTTGGATAAAAACAGCCGTTTGATCGGAGATTGCAGAGGCGCAACTTCCTTGCCCGTAAGCAGATGTTGACCGATGACCTGACTGCCGTCTTCCAGTTCGGCACCGAGATGGAGGTTGTCATTTACCACCGCGCGCACGGTTCCAAGAACGTTAACCAGCTTTGAAAACAGGAAGATGATTGGATCCAGATGTTGATGATTGTTCAGATAGCCTCCGGCAAGAATCAGGTTGCCGATACTGGCACCCCGCAGGTCGAAGCTGGAGGGCATGGCGTCATAGAAGTACCCGATCTGATTGCGGATGAGACGTCGCATGGGGTTGGAAATTGCATCGACCAATGGGTCTTTGCCCTGGAGCATTGCTTCGAGCTGCTGCAAAAGAGTGCCCTGGTTCCCCTCTTCAGGGAAACGATAGGTAAACAGTTTATAGACCTCCGGGTGCCCGGTAATGGTCTCGTCGGCCAAGGCCATTAGACGACTACGCAGGTCGCCGATGGAAGGCATGGTAAAGGCCTGACGCAATTTGGCAGAACTGCCCCCCGAATCGAATGGGGTCACCATGTGAATGGAGTTGTGGGTAAATTTCTTAAGCACCTGACTAACCTCGGTCAGGGCAGAGCCACCGCTGAAGAAAAGTACGCTGGGGCCAAGTTCCGGCGCCTTGCGGTAACGGCTGAGGCGGAGGCGGTCAGGTAACTGGGCGGCACGGGTGACTCGAATGGAGGCCATGAGAGACGATATGTTGTGGAAGCTATTCCAAGTTCTCTGTATGAGGTTCAGGGAATAGCTTACCCCAAATAGGCAGGGGTTTCCTGGATTTTCGTAGTTGTCCCGCCTGCGGCCTTTTTATAGTTGTGGCGGGTGATAACTTAAAAATCCCATCTATAACCCCCGAAGGCGTACCAGTTCATATCCTGTCGTTCGGTATCGGTGTCTTCGTCATAGGTGGTCATCCATTCCCCGCCACCTTCAATTTCAAACCGCAAGCGTCGGCTAAAGCGGTATTCTAGCCGTAATATGGGCGACAGAGTAAAGCGCGAGCCATCGTTGCTGTTGTTGGTTCGGTAGTCCACCCTAATCCGAGGATTTATCCGCCAGGCAGTGTTAACCGGGTAACGCGTGTTCAGATTCCCGGTAATTGTATTCGCGGTGCTGGTGTCTGAATAGCGTAATCCGAAAATGGCGATATCCCCAGACTTTATAAGATTACTCCCCACAAACTGGACGTTATAAAAGTATTCATAACCGGTAGAGGGGATAGCCTCGACACCGCCGGATTCTTCAGTGCTCGAGATATGGGACATGGTGACGTCGCCGGTCAGCTGGAGTTTATCGTGAAGGCGACGGGAACCGCCAAAAGTAACCAGATGGCTTTCGGATGAACGGTCCTCGGCCAGTTGCTTTATTTCATTTTTTGAATATGTGCGTCTCAAATCATCGATGGTGTTTTCGTTTTGACCGATCAATGCATTGCTCAGGGTAAGTGTGGGGCTGGATCGGTAATCGTATCTAAGGTTTATATTCGTCTGATCCGGGAAATTCCAGTTCACCACAAGCAGGGCGGTATTCAGTGACGCGAAATAGGTGTCGTAATCCACCAGGCCAAAGAACGACTTCGTATCGTCGAGATAGCGTATCTCCCCGCCCACCGCCTGCCGATCGGTCAAACTGTCGACTTCCTGTTGTATGGCAAAAATATTGAAATTCCAATGATCCGCAATGGTGCCAACGTCGAAGTTTAGGCCGTAAAAATATCTGTCTGTGTCAACATTCGTATCTTCCGTGCTTTCCACGGGAAATCCCATAACGATGTTGGCTTTTAAGATGGGGAACGCCTGGTAACTGAAAATACCCCCATCGAAACGGTCGAGAATACCTCCGGTGCTGCTGGATTGCCGTCCCAGCCTGGTTGAGAGATTGAGTACATGGTGGGATGCTGACAGAAACATTTGCGAAACCCGACTTCCATTGTCGCCATCATTTAGAAAATCTAAGTCATAGCCCCCGGTGAACCGAACTCTTGCATCATAATCTTTCGCTTGCAGGCGCCCTTCCATATTGAGGTCGCTTGATAACATCGAGCGAGTGACCAGTTTATCCTCGTCATCTTCCTGAGGTATATTTTCGTCGCGAAAATAGAACTGCGATAGGCCTCCAAACAACGACCATTGATGCTCGTCTGGCGCAGCCTTCGCCTTACGCAATTTAGTAGGAATGTCTTTTCGCGCGGTAAGCAGGCCAGCCAGGCGCTGACGAACACGGTCTGCCCCCTCTCCATCTGGGTAGCGTTCCAGGTATTGCTCGTAAACCGATCTGGCGTGGGCCAACTGGCCTTTCCGTTCCCGGGAAAGACCGAGATATTCCAAGGCGTGCTGGCTGAACTCGTTCTCCGGTAGCTGGGTTACTTTGGTGTAAAGCTGTATCGCACGGGGATAGTCTCCCGCAGTAAACGTCTGGTTCGCCTCATCCATCAGTTTTTTAAGCCGAGCCGGAGAGATGGCTGGGAGAGTCGGGGCCGTTTCCTGTAGCCTAGGCGTTGTTTTTCTCGGAGATGGAGCAGGTGTTGAACTGATATCGGAGGAAGGCGCGGCCGGTAGGTCACCGCCGATTGGTTCTGCCGGGAGCGAGGTTTTCCACTGCTTGGCAATAGACTCTCTTTCACTAAGAGGAACCTTTGCAATCCAGGCCTGAGGGAATCGACCGGCAAGCTCGGCTGTTATCCTTTTGGCCTCTGCGTAATTGGTAAAAAGTCCCAGACGCAATCGATACCAGGTTTTCCCATCTTTTTGGGTGGTGGTAGTGAATAGTCTGTAGTTTCCAGAGGTCTTTGGTGGGGCAATACCGTCGATGTCGTAAGGTATGGACCGGGATTCCAGGTTCAATGCATAGAGCCGAGAGCTGGTCGGCAGTGCAACGGTTTTAGTGGTATCTCTCTGCTTTGCTGGTTCAACCGGTAATGCCTTGTTTGATATTGGCGGCAATGGGGATGTCTTCTGCTCGAGCGATTTTATCCCTTCTTCGGGCATTTTTGCCGCAGATGAACGAATCCTTATGATAACGCCCTGCAGATCGGAGGCAGCGCGTACATCTACAAACTCCACTTCTTGGGTGAATTTAATATCGATTGAGGGACGGGAAAAATCTCCTGCAAATAGATCAATCCGTTTCAACGGCATAGTACTGGTTGGCTGCCAGGTAAAGGATTCTCTGTCGATATTGCCGGCCAATGCCAAATCCGTAATACGCGGATCAATCGCTTGGAGTTGAATTGACAGCTCGTTTCCCTTATCCAGTGGGGCATGGGTAACATAGCGCATACGCACCAAAAATCTTATCTCGATACTGGATTCATTTTTACTGTCACTCACCTGTACAGTGTCAAGTATTTTTTCCTCGGCATAAACATTGAAGGGTGTTGTAATGTTGACTAAAAGCAAAAGAATAAGGGTGATCTGCGAGAATAGGCGGCAGCATCCCCCCGTTTTCAAAAAACGAGACCAGCAGGATTTCGAACTATCAATAAAGTGGAATCCCATTATTCTGCACTCTGTTCTTGTGTCCAATTGGCGGGACATTCTCCTGCTCTGTCCTTTTCCGGCACGGTCACCAGAACACCTCTGAAGTTAGTGCACTGGGAGACCGAGTAGGACTCTTCCTCCTGAAAGTGCAAAGTCAAATAAAGGCTGTTACCCATGAGACCCTCCCAGACGACCTCGGATAAAGGGAAGTGATCCTCTGGAAGTGATGCAGCCTCAACTCGGAAAAGGGCCGGGACGTCAGAACGAATAACATCCATCGGCTGGAGCTCTATACGCAGCTCTTTTCCCTGATCGAATGGGAAATGGTTCATATAGCGCATGGGGTAATCGAATTGAACGCAAATGTAGTAACACCCCTGGTATTCCGAGATAAGAACTTCGTTGAATACTTTTCCGCTCTCTGTCCGCTGTGACAACGAGATATTCGCGTATACGAGTATCGCGATAGCGACGAAAGGCACGAACAGGTAATAAAGTGGCCGCCTAAATTTGTTCATTCATCGCTCTCTGCCAGATTGTAGAAGTCGACTGATTTCTCACTGTTATCGGCATATTTCTGTCGACATTCAGTATCATGGTTCACATAACAACACTTACCGTCTTCTGCCTGCTTTACCTAGCCGTCTACTAATCCCAATCGCCGTCGCTGGTTCTGTGTTCACGGGTTCGGCTTCTATATATCGTAGTCATCGAGCTATTGGTATAGACATGGCAGGCCCCGGAGCAGTCCCTCAGTTCACTGACCGTATACTTCGTATTTCCATATTTTGTGTGAGGACTGCTTCTATAGTCTCCTGCGTGACAACCAGCACAGTCAGGTTTGTAGCCGCCGTAGGGCCAGCTGATTACTTGATTGTTGCTGGTGTGGCATCTAAGGCACCCCACACTGGATCTGTGATCGCCGGGATAGCCGCCTGATGTATGGCTGTAGCTGGTGGAGGGAACCCATCGAGTGGTTGTATGGCATTCGTCACACTGGATAGTTGTAACAAAGTGGTTACCCGGTTTACCGGTCGCAGTGGAACCGTTATGACAGTTGGAACAGGTGCCAGACACCGAGCTGTGATCAAAGCTCGCAGGTAGCCAGGAAAGCGTAGTGTGGCAATCATCACATTGTCCCGACGTGGGAATGTGTGAGCCGGGTTTTCCGGTGGCAGTGCTGCCGTTGTGACAACCGGAGCAGGTCGCGGTTACGCTGCCATGGTCAAAGTTGACCGTCTGCCAGTTTGATGTGATATGGCAGTCGTCGCAGGCATTGCCGCTGGGGATATGATTTCCGGGCTTGCCTGGAGCGGTAGTGCCGTTATGGCAGGAGGCACAGGTTCCGCTCACAGCGGAGTGGTCTACCCGCAGCACCGGTGTCCAGCCATTGGTGTTGTGGCAGTCATCGCAGGTGTTGGTGCTGGCGATATGGGAGCTGTTCTTGCCGGTGGCAGTGGTGCCGTTGTGGCAGCTTGCACAAGAGGCGGTGACGCTGCTGTGATCGAAGTTGACCGTGGACCAGCTGCTGGTGATATGGCAGTCGTCACAGGTATTGCCGCTGGGAATATGATTTCCGGGCTTGCCTGGAGCGGTGGTGCCGTTATGGCAGAAGGCACAGGTTCCGCTCACAGCGGAGTGGTCTACCCGCAGCACCGGCGTCCAGCCATTGGTGGTGTGGCAGTCATCGCAGGTGTTGGTGCTGGCGATATGGGAGCTGTTCTTGCCGGTGGCGGTGGTACCGTTGTGGCAGCTTGCACAAGAGGCGGTGACGCTGCTGTGATCGAAGTTAACCGTGGACCAGCTGCTGGTGATATGGCAGTCGTCACAGGTATTGCCGCTGGGAATATGATTTCCGGGCTTGCCTGGAGCGGTGGTGCCGTTATGGCAGGAGGCACAGGTTCCGCTCACGGCGGAGTGGTCTACCCGCAGCACCGGCGTCCAGCCATTGGTGGTGTGGCAGTCATCGCAGGTGTTGGTGCTGGCGATATGGGAGCTGTTCTTGCCGGTGGCGGTGGTACCGTTGTGGCAGCTTGCACAAGAGGCGGTGACGCTGCTGTGATCGAAGTTGACCGTGGACCAGCTGCTGGTGATATGGCAGTCGTCACAGGTATTGCCGCTGGAAATATGCGTCGTATTCTTGCCCATGGCGGTGGTGCCGTTATGGCAGGAGGCACAGGTTCCGCTTACGGCGGAATGGTCTACCCGCAGCACCGGCGTCCAGCCATTGGTGGTGTGGCAGTCATCGCAGGTGTTGGTGCTGGCGATATGGGAGCTGTTCTTGCCGGTGGCGGTGGTACCGTTGTGGCAGGAGGAGCAGGCGCCGGTGGCGCTGCTGTGATCGAAGTTGACCGTGGACCAGCTGCTGGTGATATGGCAGTCGTCACAGGTATTGCCGCTGGGAATATGCGTCGTATTCTTGCCCATGGCGGTGGTGCCGTTATGGCAGGAGGCACAGGTTCCGCTTACGGCGGAATGGTCTACCCGCAGCACCGGCGTCCAGCCATTGGTGGTGTGGCAGTCATCGCAGGTGTTGGTGCTGGCGATATGGGAGCTGTTCTTGCCGGTGGCGGTGGTACCGTTGTGGCAGCTTGCACAAGAGGCGGTGACGCTGCTGTGATCGAAGTTAACCGTGGACCAGCTGCTGGTGATATGGCAGTCGTCACAGGTATTGCCGCTGGGAATATGATTTCCGGGCTTGCCTGGAGCGGTGGTGCCGTTATGGCAGGAGGCACAGGTTCCGCTCACGGCGGAGTGGTCTACCCGCAGCACCGGCGTCCAGCCATTGGTGGTGTGGCAGTCATCGCAGGTGTTGGTGCTGGCGATATGGGAGCTGTTCTTGCCGGTGGCGGTGGTACCGTTGTGGCAGCTTGCACAAGAGGCGGTGACGCTGCTGTGATCGAAGTTGACCGTGGACCAGCTGCTGGTGATATGGCAGTCGTCACAGGTATTGCCGCTGGAAATATGCGTCGTATTCTTGCCCATGGCGGTGGTGCCGTTATGGCAGGAGGCACAGGTTCCGCTTACGGCGGAATGGTCTACCCGCAGCACCGGCGTCCAGCCATTGGTGGTGTGGCAGTCATCGCAGGTGCTGGTGCTGGCGATATGGGAGCTGTTCTTGCCGGTGGCGGTGGTACCGTTGTGGCAGGAGGAGCAGGCGCCGGTGGCGCTGCTGTGATCGAAGTTAACCGTGGACCAGCTGCTGGTGGTGTGGCAATCGTCGCAGGCATTACCGCTGGCAATGTGCGTCGTATTCTTGCCTATGGCGGTGGTGCCGTTATGGCAGGAGGCACAGGTTCCGCTTACGGCGGAGTGGTCTACCCGCAGCACCGGCGTCCAGCCATTGGTGGTGTGGCAGTCATCGCAGTTGCTGGTGCTGGCGATATGGGAGCTGTTCTTGCCGGTGGCGGTGGTACCGTTGTGGCAGGAGGAGCAGGCGCCGGTGGCGCTGCTGTGATCGAAGTTAACCGTGGACCAGCTGCTGGTGGTGTGGCAATCGTCGCAGGCATTACCGCTGGCAATGTGCGTCGTATTCTTGCCTATGGCGGTGGTGCCGTTATGGCAGGAGGCACAGGTTCCGCTCACGGCGGAGTGGTCTACCCGCAGCACCGGTGTCCAGCCATTGGTGGTGTGGCAGTCATCGCAGTTGCTGGTGCTGGCGATATGGGAGCTGTTCTTGCCGGTGGCGGTGGTACCGTTGTGGCAGGAGGAGCAGGCGCCGGTGGCGCTGCTGTGATCGAAGTTAACCGTGGACCAGCTGCTGGTGGTGTGGCAATCGTCGCAGGCATTACCGCTGGCAATGTGCGTCGTATTCTTGCCTATGGCGGTGGTGCCGTTATGGCAGGAGGCACAGGTTCCGCTCACGGCGGAGTGGTCTACCCGCAGCACCGGTGTCCAGCCATTGGTGGTGTGGCAGCTGTCGCAGGTGCTGCTGCTGGCAATATGGGAGCTGTTCTTGCCGGTGGCGGTGGTACCGTTGTGGCAGCTGGAGCAGGAGGCGGTGACGCTGCTGTGATCGAAGTTAACCGTGGACCAGCTGCTGGTGGTGTGGCAATCGTCGCAGGCATTACCGCTGGCAATGTGCGTCGTATTCTTGCCTATGGCGGTGGTGCCGTTATGGCAGGAGGCACAGGTTCCGCTCACGGCGGAGTGGTCTACCCGCAGCACCGGTGTCCAGCCATTGGTGGTGTGGCAGTCATCGCAGTTGCTGGTGCTGGCGATATGGGAGCTGTTCTTGCCGGTGGCGGTGGTACCGTTGTGGCAGGAGGAGCAGGCGCCGGTGGCGCTGCTGTGATCGAAGTTAACCGTGGACCAGCTGCTGGTGGTGTGGCAATCGTCGCAGGCATTACCGCTGGCAATGTGCGTCGTATTCTTGCCTATGGCGGTGGTGCCGTTATGGCAGGAGAGGGCATGCGGCCGCCGTGCTGGCGATGCCGATCGGAATGGCTCCGGCCAACGCCGAGCCCGACTACCCACCGGTTTTCTACAAGATCAGTGCAAGCTCGTTCAACGCGAAGGTCGGTCAGTCAGTCACGTTCACCGCGCAGACCTTCCGTTCCGGTTCCGCAGTCGCCGTCGACGTGAGCGTTGACGGCGCATCCGTCGGTTCTTCCGGCGCTTCCGCGAACGGTAAGGGCATCGCGACGACCTCGGTCAAGTTCACCGTCGCCGGCGTCAACCGCGTGACGATGTCGGGAACCTCCGACACCGGTGAAGACCTCGCACTCTCGGCCGACATCACGGTCACCGCAGCAGGCGACAACGTCGTGCCTGTTGGCGACGACGGCGGCAACGCCTCTGATGACACCAACGCTGGCGGCGTCCCGTTCATCGGCGGTGGGCTTCCCCGTACCGGTGGCGAGATCGCTGGCACGGTCCTCGTTGCCGCAGGGCTGATCGGCGCCGGCTTCCTGCTGGTCGTGGCTACCCGCCGCCGCCGCGCCTCCCACTGACCCACCCACTGCCCGCCGAGTGCTCACCTGGTTGTGACGAGGGCACCTCGAGTGCTCACCTGGTTGTCTGTCTAGCGTCCTGCTGCGGCTTCAACGTGCACTGCGAGCTGCATTGACGAGTCTCATGACTTCGCTATCGAGATGCTGAGACGACGTGAAGACGTCCTCCTTGCGGTAGACGCGGACCGTCCAGCCGCGTTCTCTGATCCATGCGCGCCGGTTCGTGTCGCGCTCGGCGTCAGCTTCGGTGTGAAATTCTGCTCCGTCGTACTCGAGGGCAAGGCGCCAGGCGGGCCACCCAAGATCCAGGTAGAAGCGGGTGTTGCCGAAGAGGTCGAACACCGGGATCTGCAGTTCTGGACGCGGCAATCCCATGTCGAGAACTCGTAGGCGTAGCCGTGTCTCGCCGCCCGACTGACTCCGTGCATCGGCAAGGTCGGCAACCTCGTACGCCTGCCGGACGCCTCGTCGTCCACGCCAGCGAACCAGGCTTCTCTTGAATCGGTCGGGGGTGATGAGGCCCTTGTTTCAGAAAGGCGTCCAGGCTGACCAGGGCATCTGGGCGGGGAGTGAACCTCGTCAAGTCAGCTGCGGTTCGCATGGCTGACGTCACTCGGATGCCCCCGATCTCGACGATGTCTGTGGCCGCAAGGTCATCTGCCACGTGAGCGCTGACGACTGCGGTGCGGGGACGGTCGACGCGGTTGCGTGTCACGACCTCGAGGCGCGGCGTTGCTGGAAAGCCGCGGTAGTCCAGGACGTCGAGGCCATGCAGCCATGCCGCCGCGCGACGGGCGACCACCACATCCGGGTCCAGCGCCCGTTTGGCGATTGCCAGACGTAGGTCGAGAGTGTCTGGCAGTGCGGCGTCGACGAAGTAGCCGGGAGTGATCTCGCGGACGAGGCCGGTTGAGCTGAGCTCACGCCACTCGCTGGTGCGGAGCCCGGTGTCCAGGGCCTCAGACCGCGTGAAGGGGCTGGAGGGGAGCATCGACGCACGGTGCGTCACAGCGTGACCGACCGGAGCGACCGCCGGCCAAGTTGGGGATGAACGTCGTCCCGGCAGAGCTGTGGACAGCATTCCGCGAGACGCAGCTACGCGCACTCGGTGCCTTCGGACCGCAGCCAGGTGAGCACTCGGCGGGCATTGACCGCAACCAGGTGAGCACTCGGCGGGCCTGTGGGGTGGGTCAGCCTTGGGGAGTGGGGCTCCAGGTGGTGCCGCCGTCGTCGGTGACGAACATGGCTGGTTCGCGGTCGACCACGCCTAGCATGACGCCGTCGGTCTTGGACGAGAAAGCGACATCGAGCACTTCGTTGATGGGGACGGACTCAGAGGGGCAGGGGAGCCGATCGAAGACGGCTCCCTGGCTGTCGCTGATGCGCAGCGCCCCTCGTCGCAGTCACGCTCTCCGGTGAACTGCAGCCAGACCGTCTCGTCGCCGGACACATCCATGTCGATCACCGAACCGCCCCCGTCGAGGCCGTAGTCGGGGCGGTTGTCGGCGAGTCGTTCGAAGTTGCGTCCCGCATTCGTCGTGCGGGTCATCAGGCGGGTGCTGATCACATCGTTCTCGCAGTAGAGCAGGCCCGTGCTCTCGGTCCAGAAGGCGATGTGGTCAGGGACTCCGTCGGCCACGTCGCAGGGCTGGATCGGTGTGATGCGCTTGATCGGCTGCACCCGCTGCTGGGCGTCGACGCGATACGCCCCTACTTGGAGCTGTCCGACCAGCCGCTCGATGCCCAGATCGCGGTTCCCACGTACCAGGCGTCGAGGAGGACGGGATTGTCCTCCTTCGACTTCCAGGTGCGGCCGCCATCACGTGTGACAGCAACGCCCCTGGCGCAAGCCCTCGTGGTCCCGGTGGCTATGCCGTCCTCGGTGTTCCAAAGGAGAGGCTGGAGACGTTGGCGAGCGGGATGGCAGCAGCCGTCCACTCCTCTCCACCTGTGCTGCGCTCGACCTGCAGGTCATCGGCGTCGGCGTTGCAGTCGGCGGGCCCTGCCCAACGCCACACGGTGTCGCCGGACGCCGCTACGGCACCGATCTCGTACGCAGCGACGGGGAGGGGTTCAGTGGTGGCTGGGCGTAGCGACAGAACCACCAGCAACACGGTGGCGAGTGCGAGCACGGCGACAACAGCGCCAGTGATCACACCTCGGTTCATCGCCGCCCACTCCCTTCGCCCTCGTCGTGCCCGTCGGATCCCTCGGTGTCTGGGACGACTTCGAGCCACTCCCCCTCGACCATGTCCGCCAGCAGGGCGGCCACGTCGTGGTCGATGATCGACGGGTCCACGCCGTACTCAGGCGCCAGAGTCTCGGTGATCGCCGCCAGACCGCAGCCGTCGGCGCCTGAGGCCACGACCTCCAGCCAGACGCGGGTGGCGGTGTCAGAGAGCCCGATCCGGCGTCCGGACGGCAAGTGGAGCAGCACGGCGCGGGGCGGCTCGGCGACCTCGTCGAGCACGTGTGCGACCCATTCGGGACGCCGGACGCGACGACTGGCCACATCCGCCACATCCGTCACACTCGTCACATCCCAATTTCGGCGTTCATAGGCCATCATGGAGGGGGAGCATCGCACAACTGCGATGCTGCTCCGTACGCTGCGGTCGCCGCCTGATCGACGACCGTATAGGCGGCTGTCTGCAACTGGAAGGTCACGCACCGTGGACTTGAGGGACTACCTGGACATCCTCCGGGCTCGCTGGCGCTTGATCATCGTGACCACGTTGCTCGGCGTCATGGCCGCCGCCACGGCCTCCATGCTGGCGACACCGCTGTACACCTCGACAGCGACGGTCTTCGTGTCGGTGAACGGTGGCGACTCGTCGGTCGGCACCGCCCTTCAGGGAAACCTCTTCGCACAGGACCGGGTCAAGTCCTACGTCGGTATCGGCACCGCCGATGACGTGATGAGTGCCGTCATTGAAGATCTCGGGCTGCCGCTCTCCCAGCCAACTGGCCGGCAAGGTCGACGTCAACAACCCGCTCGACACGGTGAGCCTGGAGATCTCGGCCACCGACCCAACCCTGCGCTCGCTCAGTCGATCGCCAACTCGACCGCCAGTGCACTCGGGGCCCAGGTTGCCGAGCCCGAGCAGCCAGCCGCTGGTGGCGCTCCTCTTGTCACGATCAGCACGACCGACGAGGCACCGCTCCCGTCCTCGCCCTCGTCGCCGCGCACGATGATCAACCTCGCCCTCGGGTTCCTGGTGGGACT
>CAWGCA010000057.1:0-56076 GCA_963820955.1 uncultured Gammaproteobacteria bacterium
CATTGATCGCATCCTGCTCGGCCGAAACAGCAAAGGGCTGGAACAACTCAAATGGATGGATCCCCGCTCCATTGCCGAGCTGATAAGGCTTGAACACCCACAGATCATCGCTATCGTCCTTTCATTTCTTGATTCGGACCAGGCCGCCGAAGTATTGGCGGCCTTCCCCGAACGGGTACGTCCGGACATTATCATGCGGATCGCCACGCTCGATGGGATTCAGCCGGCCGCCCTGCAGGAACTGGACGAGATCCTGGACAAGCAATTCTCCGGTGCCAACAACGTCAAATCCTCCTCCCTCGGAGGGGCCAAGGCGGCCGCCAATATCCTCAATCTGGTGGAGGGGGCGGTGGAAAGCGGCATCATGGAGCAGGTCATCGCCAACGATCAAGATCTGGCCCAGGAGATTCAGGACAACATGTTCGTATTCGACAATCTGATCGATGTCGACGATCGGGGCATTCAGAGCCTGCTGCGGGAAGTGGCATCGGATCAGCTGCTGTTGGCACTGCGCGGCGCTGATGATGCGCTGAAAGAGAAAATCTTCAAGAACATGTCTAAACGGGCCGCCGAAATGTTGCGTGATGACCTTGAAGCCGCTGCACCGGCACGCCTGAGTGATGTCGAGGGGGCACAGAAAGAGATACTGACCGTAGCGAGACGTCTGTCCGACGCTGGTGAGATCAATCTTGGAGGTTCGGGTGGCGAAGAGTTCATCTAAGATTTTATCGGCTGATGAGAGGCTGGGTATAGAGCGCTGGCGTCCCCCACAGATGGAGAATGAGGGTGAACGGGCTAGAGGCGGCGAGCTGACCGGCTCATTACTGACGGCGAGTCAACTGGAGCAGTTGCAGAAGCAGGCCTTCGAGGAGGGATTCGAACAGGGTAAGAGCGAAGGTTTCGAGTATGGTCACAAGGAGGCCCTGGTTGAGGGGCGGAATGAGTTGCGGCTGCGGCTGGGACAGTTCGAGGCGCTGCTCAGCACATTGGATACGCCGTTAGAGAACCTGGATGATCAGGTAGAACGGGAACTCATCGAACTGGTGATCTCCATGGTCCGGCAACTTGTACGAAGGGAAGTAAAGGCAGATCCGGGCCACATCATCGGTGTAGTGCGCGAGGCTTTGGCGATATTGCCCGTTTCGTCCCGCAACATTCGAGTCGTGCTCCATCCCGAGGATGCCGAGTTGGTGCGACAGATCTACGAATTCAGTGAAACAGAGCTGGGTTGGAAGGTGGTCGAGGACCCCGTGCTGGCCCGAGGCGGATGCAGAATCCTCACCGACACCTCACAGGTGGACGCCACTCTGGAATCCAGATTGGCCACCCTGGTAGCACCTTTGCTGGGTGATGAAAGAGAACTGGATTGATCACTATGCCTGACCAAGACGCCCTTGAAATCGATCGCAACGTCATCTGGCGAGAACGACTGGCTAATTGCCAGTTGCGGGTAGGTGAAAACCGAGGTCTGGTGGTGGAAGGGAAACTGACCCGCATGGTCGGGCTGACCCTAGAAGCGGTAGGTTGTCGTGCCGCCATCGGCGGACAGTGTGACATCATCAGCAGCAGCGGAGACCGAATCGAAGCAGAGGTCGTAGGGTTTTCCGGAGAGAGCCTGTATCTCATGCCCACCGGGGATATTCGTGGCTTGGAACAGGATGCTCGAGTCGTTCCCACTGGCCGCGTCTGTGAGGCGGTGGTCGGAGACCATCTGCTGGGGCGGGTGATCGACGGTGGCGGCCGTCCGCTCGATGGTAAAGGGTCTATTCATACCGCAGAACGGCGTCCCCTTACAGGCCAGACATATAATCCTCTGGCCCGCAGTCCGATTCGCCAGCCACTGGATGTGGGCGTCCGGGCAATCAATGCTCTGCTAAGTGTTGGCCGAGGACAGCGGCTGGGGCTCTTTGCCGGTTCTGGTGTGGGTAAGAGCGTACTCCTCGGCATGATGACCCGTTACACCAACGCAGACGTGACCGTAGTAGGTTTGATTGGAGAGCGAGGCCGGGAGGTTAAAGAATTTGTCGAGAATATTTTGGGCACAGAGGGTCTTTCCCGGGCCGTGGTCGTGGCCGTTCCGGCGGACAATCCACCCCTCAGACGGATGCATGGCGCCATGTTGGCAACCGGCATAGCGGAACACTTTCGAGATCAGGGAAAGCATGTCCTGCTGCTGATGGATTCGCTTACCCGGTTTGCTCAGGCCCAACGCGAGATTGCGTTGGCTATCCATGAACCGCCGGCAACCAAGGGATATCCGCCATCGGTGTTCGCCAAGTTGCCACAACTGGTTGAACGGGCGGGAAATGGTGACCATGGTGGCGGATCGATCACCGCCTTTTACACAGTGTTGACTGAAGGGGATGATCAGAATGACCCCATCGCCGATGCCGCACGAGCCATTCTGGACGGCCACATCGTCCTTTCCAGGCAGCTGGCGGATAGTGGTCACTATCCTGCAATCGACATCGAGGCCTCTATCAGCCGGGCAATGAGCGATATCACCACGGCGGATCATCAGGAGGCGGCTCGGGCCTTCAAGCACCTGTACTCCGTATTCCGGCAAAACCGAGACCTGATTAGCGTGGGGGCCTACGAATCGGGATCCGATGAGCGAATAGATGCCGCCATCGAGGCAATACCCGCACTGGAGGCTTTTCTGCGTCAGGATATGAATACGCCGGTCCTGTTAGAGCAGAGCCTGTCCGAACTGATGGACTTGTTCTTATCTCCGTCCGAGATGGCGGTAACGTTATAACCACGACACAGCAGGAAGCCAGATCATGGACTCTTCTAAACGATTTCAACCGGTGCGGCGGGTGGCCCAATCCCGCGAACAGACCGCAGCCCGGGAACTGGGTGATTCTCAGCGCCGGATGCAGCAGCAGGAAGCGAGGCTGGAAGAGCTAAAACGCTATCACGATGAGTATCTGGGGCGTTTTCGGGATGCGGCTCAGATAGGTATTTCTGCTTCCCAACTGCAGGAGTACCAAGCCTTTCTGAATAAACTGACCCGGGCGATTCAGGAGCAGGAGAAGATCGTGCGATCCACCCATCAGGAGTGTTCGAACAAGAAAGAGATCTGGCAGAAGAAGCGCGTGCGTAGCCAGGTGCTGGGTAAGGTGGTGGAGCGATTCCAGACAGCGGAGCGTAGGGCAGAGGATAGCCGGGAACAGAAGGAACAGGACGATCGCAACCAGCGGGGCAAACGCACCCGTTAGGATTCCTGGTTATCGCCTTCCACACCAGCGGACCCCCGGAATCCCGGCGGTCGTTTGCCGGATACCAGATATGCAAAAGCGATCACTTCGGCGATTGCTCGATAGAGGGATTCCGGTATTTCATCGCCCAGGGGGATCTGAGCCAGGATCGACGCCAGTTGAGGATCATGCTCCAGTGGTATCTGGTATTTTTCCGCCATTTCCAGAATCTGGCGGGCCAGCTCTCCGCTGCCCTTGGCTTGAATACGGGGTGCATTTTCCCCATCGTACAGCAGGGCCACAGCCACTTCGGGGGGTTGGTCGTATGTCTCGCTCATGCCCGTTCATCCAACAGGGGCGCGGGGGATACCAATGATGCTTCTTCACCCTCGATTTCCCCCTCGCATGCCGTCAGTTTCCCCACCTTCAGGCCAGCGCGAACAAAGGCCTCGTTAAGCTGGGGCATCGCCTGTTCAAGTAGTTTGGCGCTATCCCGCCGTGCCGCCGTAAAGTGACTTGAAATCTCATCTCCGCTCAGTGTCAGATGGCTGCTGACCGGCCCGAGCGGTGCCAAATCGAAGTTGAGACGAACCGACCAGATGGTTTCTTTCTGCCCATTTCTGTTACCCGCTTCCCTGCCTATTTGGAGTCGGAAACTATCGCTGTCGTCCATTTGGTGGATCGGTAGTTCAAAATGCCATATCTGTTTTAGACCCTCATCGGTAACTGCGGAACGGAGCTGATTGACCAGTATTCGCGCCAGGCTGCTCTCGGTTTGTGACAACAGATCTGCGAGTTGTCTGGTGATTTCCGGTTGTTGCCCGGAATCGGGCCTGAGGATTGCCTCCCGGTCGGCGCCAGGTGTCATTCCCAGGCGGGTACGCAATTGAAAAAGCAAGTGCAACAGACTCGCCTTGAGATCGTTAACCGGTTGCTGGCCGGCGGCAAGACGCGTCTCCAGTAACAGCCCTGACTGCTCGAACGCCTGTCGCAGATGAGCTGGGTTCAGCCCCTCTTTAGCTGATAACCGATGGTTCAGAATACGCTGAATCGCAGGCATCAAATCCTCATCCATCGGCTCCTGCATCTGCTGCACTGGGCCTTTGGATATCACTGGGCGGGAACTACTCAAGGCGTCGGTTGCGGATGTCTTTGCCGGCGAGGCCCGATGTTGATCAGTCAGCATCGGGTCGGGTCGGGTCGGGCCCCAAAGGCGCAAGCCGACCTGTTTTCGCGGATCGATTAAGGGCGCAGCAGTCGGTGACTGGGCGGGCTGTTTCTGCATCAGACTCTCCGTAGCGCGCTGCCAGTTGCCGGAGGTGAATGTTTGCAGCCGATAGAGCAGGCGGCTTAAAGGAGCCTGTTTCGGCAGGGCCGTCCTGAAAGCCCGGGCCTGAACCTCGGCAAGGCTGGTTTCCTTCAATAATTTCAGCTCCAGTGGGTTGGAGGCCTTTGCCACTGACAGCATGACCTTCTCTCCTACAGAAAGCGTAGCTTGGGTCCGGGCCACTACGGTTGCATCTCCGATCTGGAGTTTTACCCCGTTCTGACCACTGGCGGAGAGAACTCGAGCCTCTATCACTTGCCCTGGACGCAGCTGCTCGAGAGCACTGCTGCGTATCCGTTCGATCGTGATTCTGGGGTTCGTGGTCAGGTCTGAGATTTGCATGGTCCTAATGGTCACCGCTGAAGCACTTCAAGAAAGCATTATAGTTTATAGGCAGATCAGCCGATGTATTGATAAGTATCTTCAGCCTCTGGAAGATTTGTTGGTGCCTGAAAAAGATAAGGGAAAACAGTTTCTCTGGTATGTGCGACGCCAGGATCAGGTGAAAGGACCTTTTCCGAGCGGCAGCATACGTCGTTTTCTGTTGCTGGGAAGAGTGCTGCTTGATGATGAGGTGAGCATCGATAAAACCAGTTGGTGTCCTGTTTCGAAAGTACCGGAGGTGATTCCACCGGAAGTTCGAAAGGCGCTGAAACAGGGCACGACGACGAATATTCTACCTGCTAAACTTCGTGAGGACGAACGTAACGGCCGGGATCGACGAGCGGAAGCGGACACGGAGGAAGAGAAGGAACGAAGAGCGAGTGATCGGCGTCAGAATGAGCCGAAAGTTATCAGGAATCATCGGGCGGCCAAGACCGATCTGCGGGAACTAAGTAAACAGAGAAGATTTCCCCTCAGTGCTGTATCGGTGATGAGTATTCTGCTGGCTTTAGCCATCGGGTACGGTGTATATCTTGGTGCACCCCCAGCGCTGCCGGACCCGGATTGTGGAATCAATCCCGGACCAGGTGTAAATTGGCGTAATTGTCGACTGGATGCGCTAAGTGCGGAATCCAGAGACTTTCAGGGAGGAAATCTGAGCAATACAATACTGCGGAATGCGCGTCTATCCGGCTCACTATTCAATGACGCAGACCTGCAGTATGCAGATCTTTCCGGGGCGGATCTAAGTCATGGGGAGTTCAAACGGGCCGGGATGAAAGGAACCGAACTGCGAAACGCGGACCTCTCCTACGCCGATCTCGGAGGTGCAGACTTGAGTTTTTCAAATCTCAGTGGGGCAAATCTTGGTGGTGCCAATCTGAACGGTGCCGATTTCAGTCAAGCCATCTGGATCGATGGAAAAAAATGTCTTGCCGGATCGGTAGGGGAGTGTGTGGTAGCCGCTGAATAGAGGCCCCGCCGACTCCATCTCTTATCGGATCTGGCAGGGACATGTCTCATCAAGGGTCTGTGTTGGAAAAAGATTCGGTCTCGTAACGACAGACCCGAATCTTGTCCGACCAGTGATCAGGCGGCAGGCCGGCCTTATGCTTCAGATGCCGCAGGAAATTAGCGGGGTCCGGAAGGGACTGCCATACCGAAGGCAGGAAAGTACCCCGGTGACCACCCTCTTCCAAAATCAAGCCGTCCAGTCCCGGTCGGATCTTGCCGATCAGTTCCTGTTCCGATGAAAACAACAGCGGTGACGGGGGGCTCAGCACAGAGATTTGGATGGTGAGATCCGCCATTTCACTCGCTTCCAGGGGTGGGAACCTGGGATCACAAAAAGCGGCAGACCAGGCGTTCTCAGCAACGTCGTGCAGCAGTGGCTGAATCGCCTCCAGGTGGCCGATGCAGCCACGCAACGAACCCTTCCTGTTGAGGGTGACAAAACAGGCCCCCCGCTCCTGTAACTCCGGTGAGTAGCGATCTGCATCGACCTGCAGGGCCCGGCCCGCAGTAAGGCCATTTTCGATCGATTCCTTGGCGAGTGCCAGCAGGATCTTCCGAGCCTGACCGGAGAGTCGGGGTGATGCTCCGTCAGGAGAAGGCATAGGCGCCATATCCAACCACCTGATTGCGGGGGCCGGCGGTATCCCCGGAATTGCGCAGATCCAGGGTTCGCACCTTGAGGTGATGCCGGCGGGCGGCCAGCAGGAGACCGTTGACCGGGATACTGCCACAGGCATGCTGAGAGGTCAGTTGGTCGGGTTGCAGGGCCTCGATCGCTCGTGTTGCCTGCCGGTCCATCGTTCGGGCAGTTTCGTAGTCGAGATAATGGCTGAGGTCAGAGCTGATAACAATCAAAGTCTCGTCGCCACCCCAGAGTCGTTCCAGTACCTCTTCTACCTGATACGGTTCGGCATCACCGACCAGCAGCGGCACGATACTGAACTGACGCAGGGTTTCCTGAAGAAAGGGGAGATGAACCTCGATGCTGTGTTCGTTTTCGAACGCCGCGTCGAGCCGACGAACCTGGGGCAGACCGATGATTGATTGAACACCTTTCTGGTCCACTTGGATATCCCCAAGTGGTGTGCGAAATACTGCTGCACTGCTCAGTGCCAGCCCAGAAACGGCCACTCGGTGTGCCGGGGCCAGAATCACCACACGTGAGATAAGATCTGCCTGTTGTTTGATCTGTGCGTAGGCGTTACCGGCAATCGGACCTGAATAGATATAGCCCGCATGAGGGGCAATCAGGGCTTTCGCCAGGGTAACCCGCCCGGGGGTGGCCGCATTGAGAAATTGTCCAACCTCCCGACGAAGCTGTTCCGCGTCAGCAGGATAGAAAAGCCCAGCCACCGCTGCTGATTGGATCTTTTTCATAATCGCATCCCTATTACCGAGACCGAAAGAAATATTACCTTATCTAACAATGTAACCAGAAGGGAGAAAAATCAAGAGAGACGCCAGGGTCTATAATAGGAAATAGAGTGTATTCGGGAGTAAGCCCCAGTGACAAAATCCGATATTACCTCCCACCCCACCAGATACTGGCACAAATTGGAGGGAGGGCGTGTCCAATGTGATCTCTGTCCGCGGGAGTGTAAAATGAAAGAGGGGCAGCAGGGTCTCTGCTTTGTCCGGGGTTGTAAAGAAGGTGCGGTTGTTTTAACCACCTACGGTCGGTCCAGTGGATTCTGCATAGATCCCATCGAGAAAAAACCGTTAAACCACTTTCTCCCGGGAACCCCGGTGTTTTCGTTTGGTACCGCGGGGTGTAATCTGGCCTGCCGTTACTGCCAGAACTGGGATATGAGCAAATCCAGGGAGATGGATACCCTGGCAGATGCAGCCTCTCCGGAAGCGATTGCGCGCAAGGCGAGGGAACTGGAGTGCCGCAGCGTCGCCTTCACCTACAATGACCCGGTCATCTTTATGGAGTATGCGACTGACACCGCGGAGGCCTGCCATGCCTTAGGGATCAAGACGGTCGCCGTGACAGCGGGATATATCTCTCCGGACCCAAGGGTCGAGTTTTTTCGCCACATAGATGCCGCCAACATCGATCTCAAGGCCTTTAGCGAACGGTTTTACCACAAATTAACCGGCGGTCATCTGCAGCCGATCCTGGATACTCTGATTTACCTGAAAGAGCAGACCGATGTCTGGATCGAATTGACCACTCTCCTGATCCCGGGAGAAAACGATTCAGACAACGAAATAGAGGAAATGACCCGTTGGGTAGTGACTCACCTGGGAGACGAGGTGCCCATGCATTTCACCGCTTTTCACCCCTCCTGGAAGATGCTGGAGACACCCTCGACCCCGGCCGAAACTTTGAGCCGGGCGAGGGAGATCGCAATCAAAAACGGTGTGAACTTTGCCTATACCGGCAATGTACACGACCGTCGCGGTGGGAGTACCTGGTGCCCTAAGTGCGGGCAGTTGCTGATCGAACGGGATTGGTATCAGCTCGGGGCATGGAACCTGACCCAGGAAGGAAACTGTCGCTTCTGTGGTGCCCGTTGTGCCGGGGTGTTCGAATCGAGGCCCGGCAACTGGGGTGGCAAGCGGTTTTCCGTTCACATGGCCGCATAACTCCTTCCCTGCGACGACTCTCGGCGACGCAGCTGAGAAAATAAAACGGCTTTTCTTATCCTGATATCTCCAGAAATTTTGTACACTGCGTCAGGTCGCATCATAATCCTGGTGGAAACAGCGGCTCGGTTTCGCCATAATCCCGCCTTTTTTCGGAGTACCTCCATGTGGTTCAGGAATCTTCAGGTCTACTTGCTGACCGCCCCCTTTGAGTTTTCGGCCGAGGAGTTACATGATCGGTTGCTGACAAAGATAAGCCGAAAATGTGGCAGCCTGGAGATGTCCACGCTGGGATGGGAACGTCCTCTGGGCCGCAACGGGACACAGCTTACCCATGCCACTGCAGGATGCATCATGATCTGTGCCAGAAGGGAGGAAAAGGTGCTCCCGCCGGCAGTGATCCGGGAGCGTCTAACGGAGAAGGTCGATGCCCTGGAGGAGACCGAGAAACGCCGGGCAGGGCGACGTGAACGACAGGAGATACGGGATGAAATCGTGCAGGACCTTCTGCCCAGGGCGTTCACCCGGTCGGCGCTGACCTATGCCTACATCGATATCCGAAATCGCTGGCTGGTGATCGACGCTGCCAGCGTCAAAAAGGCAGAAGAGCTGATCAGCCTCTTGAGGGAGACCCTCGGAACCCTTCCATTGCGCCCGTTGCAGGTGAACCAGGCGCCGACTGGCGTGATGACCGCCTGGTTGAAAAGCGGGGGGCCGCCAGGGGATTTTCAGATCCAGGACGAATGTGAACTCAGAGACCGGGTGGAAGAGGGGGGAGTGGTTCGATGCCGACGCCAGAATCTGGAAGGGAGCGAGATTAAGACCCACCTGGATGCCGGCAAGCAGTTAGTTCAGCTGTCCCTGGAGTGGCACGAAAGGCTTGGGTTTCTATTAACCGAAGAGTTGTCTATAAAACGGCTCAGGTTTCTGGAGGTTATTCAGGAAGAAGCTGCCCAATCCGAGGCCGAAGATGCCGCCACCCGTTTCGATCTCGACTTCTCTTTGATGACACTGGAACTCGGACGTTTCATTCCCCGTTTGATTGAGGTATTTGGTGGTTTGGCCGAGGAACTGGCGGTTTAGACCTGATAATACTGTCAATATCAGGATACGGAATTCCTGATTCCATCCTCTGTTTGTGCGCGTAGCGCAGGAATGGGATTTTTCGCAGTACTCATTAGTTATTTAAGAAGTCGACTCCGGTCACCTGGTCTCCGCGCTCCAGCAAGCGGAGCGAAAGTGCGGATCCAATAAACCCGGCGCTGCCGGTAACGAGAACTTTCATAACGACTCCGGTCTGTCAACAGTGGAGAATCAAAGCCGTCCGTCAGAATCGGCTATCGGCAGAATATTTTTTATATCGAACAACACACCATCCGGGGTACACAGCGCACGCAGATTTTCACTGCCCATGGCAACGAACTCCCGATGAGCTACCGCCAGCAGCACTGCGTCATAGGCGCCTTGCTCGGGTTCCGAAATCGGTACTATGCCGTATTCTTTGTTTGCCTCTTCAGGGTCGACCCAGGGGTCATACACCTCCACTTTTGCATCGTAGCTGTCAAACTCGTGCACTATGTCCACTACCCGGGTGTTGCGCAGGTCGGGACAGTTCTCTTTAAACGTGAGTCCCATGATCAAGATCCTTCCGCCCGCGACAGGCAACCGCTTCTTGATCATCAGCTTTACCACCTCGCCAACGATATAGGCACCCATGCTGTCATTTATCCGGCGTCCGGCCAGAATGATTTCGGGTTGATAGCCGATTTCCTGGGCTTTGTGGGTCAGATAGTAAGGATCCACACCGATGCAATGACCACCCACCAGTCCGGGCCGAAAGGGAAGAAAATTCCATTTACTGCCAGCCGCTTCGAGTACCTCCAAGGTATCTATGCCCAGGCGTTTGAAAATAAGGGCTAACTCGTTAATCAGTGCGATATTGACATCACGTTGAGTGTTCTCGATTACTTTCGCCGCCTCCGCTACTTTGATACTGCTGGCTTTATGTGTCCCCGCTGTAATGATCTGCCGATAAAGGAGATCTACGAAATCTGCTACTTCCGGTGTTGAGCCGGAGGTGATCTTTTTGATATTGACCAGACGATGTTCCTTATCTCCGGGGTTGATGCGTTCCGGACTGTAACCTATATAAAAATCCCGGTTGAAGGTCAGCCCCGATAGTTCTTCCATGATGGGTACGCAAACCTCTTCGGTAGCGCCCGGATAAACGGTGGATTCGAATATTGCTACATCGCCTGGTTTCAACAGTCCGCCAAGCATACGGCTGGCACCGACCAGGGGGGATAGATCGGGTCTTTTGTGCTGGTCTATCGGAGTAGGAACCGTTACGATGAACACGTTACAGTGGCGCAGATCCCCTGGTTCAGTGGTGTATTCGAGCAATTTAGCCGCGGTCAGCTCTTCCGGTTCAACCTCGAGAGAGCTGTCTTTACCTCCCTTGAGTTCCGCCACTCGTGCCTGGTTGATATCTAATCCAATCGTCGGGATTTTAATACCGAATTCCACTGCTAATGGCAGGCCGACATAACCAAGGCCGAGGACGCCGATGCGTACACCATTCATATCCAACATAACTGTTATTTGTCCTTAAAATTTATCTAGGTCAAGATCTGCTGCCAGAGAAAAGCAATCCTTCACTCAAAAGCGCGAATCATACCTCGGCGAATGGCGAAAGGCGAGACACCTCTGGTTTTATCCGGCCACTTAATGTTCATTGATTGAGAGAGAACTGTGGGAGCATGGGAAATTGTTTATGTTCTTGCTTTATATTGTATACTTTTCCATCTGTTTCATGAGGATCCCGCATTTTGGATGATTGATTGATGAAACAGGACTAAAAGAGGGTGCTTTCAGGAATTGCCGCTTTGTTATCGTGTTCGGCGAATATCTCGGTTTCTTAAATTTTCTCACCAAAATGTATTGCTGATCCGTATCTGGAATACCGTGCATGATTAGGATATTCGGTCACTACGTCGCCAAGCTTTTCCTACTGCTTGGTGTGTTTGAGTTCGTTCTCTTTTATCTTTGTTTGTTAGGCGGTTACTTCCTTAGAGTGGGGCTTGAAGGGAACATAATTCCCTATTCTGTTGAGCCCTCAGTGAAGTCGTCAGCGGTAATCTACGCATTATTGATGTCCTCCTCATTGATCGCCATGGGACTTTATCAGCGTGGTCTTCAAGGCACGGCTGCACTTTTGGTCAGGCTCGGTATAGGTTTCTTTCTTGCGTCCATGGCCATGAGCCTGGTGTTTTATGCCTTTCCCCAATTATTTTTAGGTCGAGGAGTCTTCGGTTTCGCGATGTTGCTTTCCATCGCAGGTGTATTGTTGCTGCGCCTGATTTTCTTTCGGGTTGCCGGCACAGATTCTCAAAAACAGCGTGTGCTGGTTTTGGGTACGGGGGTAAACGCAGCCCGCATCTCGGCACTGGAAGAACGTGAGCCACAGAAATTGGGTTTTACGGTAGTCAAGTACGTCCGTCTCGATGATGGCAGCAATATCATTCCTGAAGAGAGACAGGTTGATTTGACAGGGTCATTGGTGGACCTTGCCTTCAGTTTGGAGATCAATGAGATTGTTATTGCCGTAGATGACCGCCGCAAAGGACTCCCTGTGGATGACATTCTCGACTGTAAGATGTCGGGTATCGTGATTTTCGATCTTTTGACATTTTTCGAAAAAGAGACATCGAGAGTTAATATTGATCTGCTTCATCCAAGCTGGATCTACTTTTCTCCTGGATTTCATCAGGGGTTCATCAGGCAGAATGGAAAACGGCTGCTGGATATACTGGCCAGTCTTCTCATGATCATGATTTTCTCGCCTTTCTTTGTGTTGGTCACCCTGCTGAGCCTGATTGAATCCAGGGGACGCGATCCGATTTATTATCACCAGGTGAGAGTGGGAAAGAACGGAAAGACATTCCGGGTGTACAAATTCCGCAGTATGACAACGGACGCTGAATCCGACGGCGTGGCGCGCTGGGCGAGCAGCAATGACAGTCGGGTGACCACCCTTGGGGCCTTTATCAGGAAGACCCGTCTGGATGAGATTCCTCAATTGTACAATGTGCTTAAAGGGGAGATGAGCCTGGTGGGGCCAAGGCCGGAACGACCGGAATTTGTTCAGGATCTGGAGAAGGTGATTCCCTACTATCGAGAAAGGCATAGGATGAAACCGGGGCTTACAGGTTGGGCACAGCTTCGGTATCAGTATGGCGCAACCCACGAAGATGCAAAGCAGAAGCTTCAGTACGATCTCTATTATGTCAAAAATGCCAATCTGTTTCTGGATCTCATCGTACTGCTTGAAACCGTAGAAGTTGTATTGATGGGAAAGGGTGCGCGTTGATCCGTAGCATGTTGTTCACCAGCGGTCAGGGCCATCCAATACGACCAGTCGGAAAAAAGAAAACAAGGAGGTCTTATGTCTGATTTCGGTTTTCTTGGTTTCGCTATCGCTTCTGTCCTGTTCCTGGTTCTTTCTCTCTTGCTGGTGACGAGTTGGCGCGGGCGTCTTCAAGGCGGCTTGATGCTGGCTGCAAGTCTGGTATCCACCTTGTGGGCCGCCCTGTTCGCCGTACAATCAGGTTTCAAAGTAATCCCCGTAGAAGTGATATGGGCGGTCGAGGCCCTGAAAAATATTGCTTGGTGTGCTTTTCTGATCGGACTGCTATCCATCATGGCCCGCCAAAGAGCGGTTTCGACAAACATCTATCGGTTCCTCGGTACTCTGATTGTTGGAGCCAGCGTTATGCTGGTAGTACCGGATGAATTCATCCCCTCAGTGATTTTCATGGATGTACGCTACCTGGGGCAGGTGATCGTGTCGGTGGCAGGGATGGTGATGATCGAGCAGATCTATCGAAACACGGCGGTGGATCAGCGCTGGGCCATAAAGTATCTCTGCTTTGGTCTCGGGGGGATGTTTGTATTTGATTTTTATCTTTTCTCTGACGCCCTGTTGTTCAAGCGGATCGATGCGGACCTCTGGTATGCGAGAGGTGGGGTGGTTGCCGTCATTGTCCCCCTGTTGGCAGTATCAGCAGCACGAAATCCCGACTGGTCACTCGATCTCTATGTTTCGAGAAGAGTGGTGTTTCATACCACCACCTTGCTCAGTGCCGGCGTCTATATGCTACTCATGGCCTTTGCCGGCTACTACATCAAAATCTATGGTGGTGAATGGGGGGCCGCACTCCAGATCACTTTCCTGTTTGCCGCGATTCTGGTTCTGTTGGCACTGCTCTTTTCCGGCCAGATCCGGGCCCGCGCCAAGGTTTTCTTCAACAAACATTTTTTCAGCTATCGGTACGATTATCGAGAAGAGTGGCTGCGCCTGATTAATCTTCTTTCCGGCCAGAATACGGATATGCCATTGTTTGAACGGATTATTTGGGCATTGGGAGAGATCGTTGAAAGCTCCGGTGGATTGATGTGGCTTTGTCCCGAAAAAGAGGAGTGCGAGATGGTGGCACGCCGTAACCAGCCGGAGCCATTGATAAAGGGCGATATCGGTCTGGCTTCCCTGCTTCACTTTCTGGAGCAGCGGCAATGGGTCATCAATCTGGATGAATATTCAGACCAGCCCGAGATGTATGAGGAGTTGGAAATACCCCAGTGGTTGACCGAGATAGAAGGGGCCTGGGTGATTGTGCCGCTGATACACGATCAGCATGTGTTGGGCTTCACGGTTCTGACCAGACCCAGGACCAGGTTCAAACTTAACTGGGAGAATCTGGATCTGCTGAAAACTTCCGGCCGCCAGGCCGCGAGTTACCTGGCTCTGTACAAAACAGCGGAGGCGTTATCGGAGGTAAAACAGTTTGAGGGTTTCAACCGCTTGTCGGCCTTCGTGGTGCATGACTTGAAAAATCTGATTGCGCAACTCTCTCTAGTGATCAGCAATGCGGAGAAGCACAGGCACAACCCGGAATTTTTTGATGATGCAGTTCGAACCATCGACAATGCGGTACAAAAAATGAATCGTTTGATGGCTCATCTCCGGAGCGCTGCCCCGGATGAACGAAGGGCCCGGGTGGAAATGAGCCACCTGCTGCAGACTGCGGTAAAAGCAAAATCCAGCCAACTGCCGAGACCTGATCTTGAGTTGCGAGCAAACGAATTGTGGGTCTACGCCGATCCCGATAGGATGGAGGCTGTGATCGGACATGTGATTCAGAATGCACAGGATGCGACGGAATCAGATGGCGAGATCAGTGTAGAGTTGTGCCTGGAGCAGAACCAGGCGTTGGTCAAGGTAATGGATACAGGGCAAGGTATGGATGAACAATTTATCCGGGAACGGCTTTTTCGGCCATTCGACTCCACCAAAGGCCTGACCGGTATGGGCATAGGTGCCTACGAGTGCCGTGAGTTTGTTCGTTCGATAGGCGGTAGGATTCAAGTCTTGAGCAAAGTAGGGGAAGGGACTCAGTTCAAGATCATGCTACCCTTGGCCGATATGCCTTCCTGACTGAATATAACTGTTAACGAGTGGAAAGACTTTTGAGTGATCTGGATAAGAAACTGTTGATCGTGGAGGATGACCCTGGGCTTCAGAGCCAACTGCGATGGAGTTTCGAAGGTTATGAAGTGGCCGTGGCGGAGGATAGGGAATCCGCATTGGCCCAGCTGCGAAAAATCGAGCCTGCGGTGGTCACTTTGGACCTCGGTCTGCCGCCTGATCCGGGGGGGGTGAGCGAGGGATTCGCCACTCTGGAAAAAATCATGATGTTGGCGCCTGATACCAAGGTTATTGTGGTCACTGGACACAATGACCGAAGTAACGCGGTTCGGGCGATTGGATTGGGGGCATACGATTTCTATGAGAAGCCGATCGAGCCAGAATTACTGAATCTGGTGGTGGAGCGCGCGACCAGGTTACATGGCCTGGAACGGGAAAATCGCCGGTTAGCTACACAGGAAACCCTGTCGCCTCTCGACGGTATCATTGCGGTCAGTCCCGAGATGCTCCAGGTATGTCGAACCATCGAAAAACTGGCGCCCACCGATGTCTCCACTCTCATACTCGGCGAGAGTGGAACCGGCAAAGAGTTGCTGGTAAAAGCGCTGCATGCGCTGAGCGTCAGGGCGACTAAGCGTTTGGTAGCCATCAACTGCGCGGCAATTCCTGCGGATCTTCTGGAGAGTGAACTCTTCGGTCACGAAAAAGGGGCGTTCACCGGAGCGACCAAGACCACACCCGGAAAGATCGAGGTAGCGGAAGGTGGGGTGCTGTTTCTTGACGAAGTGGGGGATCTGCCGCTTGCGCTGCAAGCGAAACTGCTGCGGTTCCTGCAAGAACGGGTGATCGAACGGGTTGGGGGACGTAACGAAATCTCAGTGGATGTGCGGGTAGTCTGCGCTACGCATCAAGACCTGCTCGCCATGATCCAGGAAGGGAAGTTCCGAGAAGACCTGTACTACCGTATCAACGAAGCGACCATACGTGTGCCTTCACTACACGAGCGCCAGGGAGATACCGTGGTGCTGGCGCGCTGGTTCCTGCAGCACTTTGCTCAGCAGTTGGGCCGCTCAGTCAAAGGATTTACCCAGCAGGCGCTGCAGTGTATCGAGCAATATAGATGGCCGGGTAATGTTCGAGAACTGGAGAATCGGATAAAACGTGCAGTCATCATGGCAGATGGCGCGCAGGTAACGGAGCAGGATCTGGAGATGGAAGAACTGGAACTGGAGCAGGAACCCTTCAATCTGCGACAGGTCAG
This sequence comes from uncultured Gammaproteobacteria bacterium, assembly GCA_963820955.1. Classification (GTDB taxonomy): domain Bacteria; phylum Pseudomonadota; class Gammaproteobacteria; order Chromatiales; family Chromatiaceae. The sequence continues at coordinate 16,263 of CAWGCA010000057.1, forward strand.
AGAAACGACCGAGCATCGGGCTATTTTGCGCGCCCTGAGTTATTCTGAAAATAATGTTTCGCGTACCGCGGAAATGCTGGGGATCACTCGACCAACATTGTACAATTTAATGCGAAAATACAGTATCAATATATAGCCTGAAGCCATTGAATATATAATAAAAGATGTGGATTGGAGCAGAATTGTTCCAACTCGCCTGCTTTTGGCCTGCTTACAATTGGGGGGAGAAACATGTTGAAGATACAGGCCCTGTCTGTTCTGGTTCTGCTGCATTTTGTTTCGATTCTGTACGCGGCAGATTCGGCCCAGTATCTGCAGAATGCGAAAAAATATCTTTCCGACGGAGAGGTCAAATCTGCCGTCATCGAATTAAAAAATGCCCTGCAGGAAGATCCGGCGAATACTGAGGCACGACTGATTCTAGGCCAGATCCATCTTCAGTTAGGTGACGGTCCTTCTGCCGAGAAGGAACTGAAAAGGGCGGCCAAGCTGAGGGCTCCGAAAAAACGCTGGCAGGTGAAACTTGGCCAGGCCTATCTGCTTCAGCGCAAGTATGACGAATTGCTCAAGGATATCGAGCCTGATCCTACGCTTTCGGGAGAGGTTCAGGCAGCGGTGTGGACGCTGAGGGGGCAGGCTTTGTTGGGCAAGCGTCAACTGGAGCAGGCACGAGGGGCCTTTGAACAGGTGCTCGTCATAGCGCCCGACAACCAGGAGGCAGAGCTCGGCCTGATTCGAATTGCCCTGGCGTTGGGTAATCGGGATGAAGGTAAAAAGAAGCTGGATCGTCTGCTCGAACAATATCCTAACAACCTGTCGGCCCTGATTTTGCGTGGAGAGCTCGCCCGCCAGTCTAACCAGTTGGAACAGGCGCTGGCCGATTTCAACCAGGCGCTCGCATTACAGCCGGGTAACCTGCAGGCACTTCTCGCCAGAGCAGCGATCCATCTAAGTCAACGGGCCTTCAGTCTGGCCGAACAAGACCTGGATTCCCTGGAAAAAACTGCCCCGGGCAGCCCTATTGTGCTCTACCTGCGGGCGGTATCGGCTTTTCAGCAACGGAATCTGGAACAGGCGGAGAAGGACATTCAACAGGTACTGGAGGTGCTGCCCAATCACCCCCAGAGCCAGTTAATCTATGGTGCAGTCTTGTTTGCCAAGGGAGATTTGGCGCTGGCAGACCAGTATCTATCCCAGGCATCGGCCTCGCTGCCTGGGCATCTGCCGACGATCAAACTGATGGCAGCTTCCCGCATGAAACTCAATCAGATGGAGCGGGCTGTTGATATACTCGAACCGGCTATAGAAGCAAACCCCAACGATGCCCAGCTATTGGCGATGCTGGGGAACGCCTACCTGCAGACCGGACGTTTCCAGGAGGGATCCGAACTGTTGAGTCAGGCGGTTGCGATTAATCCTGAGCTGGCTAGCCTGCGAACTCAGCTGGCATTCGGACTTTTGGCCCAGGGAAATACAGGGGACGCGATCACTGAACTCCAAACCGCAGTGGATTTAGGCCAGGATCTGGTGCAGGCCGATGTCCTGCTGGTCTTGTCGCACTTGAGAAACAAAGAGATCGATGAAGCGCTCAAGGCGGGACAGGCGCTGGAAAAAAGAGCCCCCGACAATCCGGTCGCGTTCAACCTGACGGGCCTTGCCTATTTGGCGGCGGGAGAACGTAAAAAGGCCCAGGCCAGGTTCGAAAAGGCCTTGTCCATCGATCCGAAATTCGTTACCGCCGAAATCAATCTGGCACGTCTGGCTCTGGAGGAAAATAGCCCCGAGAGGGCTGAAGGCCATTTCAAATCTGTCTTGACTAAAGCGCCAGATAACCTGAATGCGCTGATTGGTATGGCGCTGCTGGCTGAACGCCGTGACGATTCCCGGGCAATGTTCGATTGGTTGATGAAGGCGCAGGAGCGAAATCCCAAATCCAGTAAACCCGGAGTTCTGATGGTGCAGGCCCGCCTCAAGGAGGGGGACAATCTTAAGGCCCTGCAGGTTGCCAGGGATCTGGCCACTGCTTTCCCTGATCAAATACAGGTGTTGCGTCTAATGGGGTTGGCGCAGCAGGCAGCAGGGGAGGCACACAGTGCAGTTCGCACCTTGGAGCAGTTGGTAGAAAAACAGCCATCAGCAGAAAATCTGACGTTGCTGGCCCGTTCCCAGCTTGCGGCCGAGAACACCGGCGGTGCGCAGCAGAGTTTCCAGCATGCGCTTGAAAGCAGACCCGACTACTTGCCTGCCCTGGTGGCGCTGGGAAGCCTGGAGTTGCAGGAAGGCAATTACGATGCTGCCCTGCAGAGAGCCGAATCTATCCAACGGGGCTATCCGAAGAGCGCCGTCGGTTTTGAACTGGCCGGCTCCGCGCTTATGGGAAAAGGGGAGAAGAAGAAGGCGATCGCCGCTTTTGAACTGGCGTACGGAATCCAACCTTCGGCAAAAATTGCGCTCTTACTGACTCGCCTCAATACGGAAAACGGTGACGCTAAAGAAGGAATTAAATGGATCGAAGACTGGCTGGGAAAGGTACCTGGAGATGTCGCCAGCCGTGCCACCTATGGAGTTTTGTTGCAGGGAATGGATCAGTGGAAGGATGCGGTTGTTCAGTATAAAAAGGTGCTGGATAGCGACCCGGAAAATATTGTGGTTCTGAACAACCTGGCCTGGCTGTACCAGAAACAGGACGATAAACGGGCACTCACACTGGGAGAAAAGGCCTACCAGTTGGCACCGAAAAGGCCGGAGATTGTTGATACCTATGGTTGGATTCTGGTCACTTTCGGCTCCTTCGACAAGGGGCTTAACGTGTTGCAGGAGGCGTTGCTGATGGCGCCCGATCATCCGGAAATCAGATACCATGTTGCATTTACCTTACACAAATTGGGCCGGAATTCCGAAGCGATCAAGGCCTTGCGTCGAATCGTCAGAGACAACCCAGACTCCGATTTTGCGCAACAGTCCAGGCAACTGCTTAGCAAGCTCGAGTAGTTTTTGCCCCTGCAGCGGAAGCCAGCAACGCCGTACCATAAGCAGCTTGCTGCTGTGCTGAGGTAGCGACGGGAATACCCAGTATCTTTTCACGCAATCGTCGCCAGGGTTGATTTACTGCACCGCCACCGATAGTCGTCACCTGCGTTGGGGCGGGTGCTCCCAAATCCCGTAGTCTGCGGTATCCGTCCCGCTCGATTCTGGCAATACCCTCCAGTATGGCCTGAAAGAACCTGCCGTCATCCTGGGGACGGGGTTCCAATCTAGGGGGCAGCGAGGGATCGTTGGTTGGAAAACGTTCCCCAGACCGACTCAGCGGATAATAGTCGAGCCCAGTCAGTCGGTTTGGATCTATAAGTTTACTGAGGCGGGCCATCTCTTTTCGGTTGAAGAACTGTTCCAGCACCGCGCCGCCGCTGTTCGAGGCACCGCCTACCAGCCAGAGATCATCCAGCCGCTGACTGTAGACCCCAAATTCCGGGGCGAAGATGGGTTTGACAGAGAGCACCTTCAAGACCAGCGTTGTACCGAGACAGGATAGCGCCTGGCCCGGTTCGGCCAAGCCCGCTGCGAGCGCTGCGGCGGTACTGTCGGTGGTGCCGGCAATTATTCGAATTGTCGGGTCCAGCCCCAGTTTCCGGGCAATCTGATCTGAAATCGGAGCTATGTCGGTACCTGGACGGTAGACAGTCGGAAACCAGGCAGAAGGCACACCCAGGCGGAATACCCAATCAGGCCAGTTGCGAGATACTGCGTCGTAGCCCAACTTCAGGGCGTTGTTTTCATCACTCACCCCAAAACGACCCGAAAGCCTGCCCAAAATCCAGTCCGCCTGATGCAACAAGTGACATATTCCCCGCTGCTCCAGGGCCGAAGCTAAATAGATTGCCTTGGCCAGGCTGGAGCCCGCGGAAATGACAGCGCTTCCCTTAGGCGCTGCCGCTTTGATCTGTGGCAGAACCCCCACTGCCCGGGTGTCGTCATACATCAGGGCTGGTCCCAGAGGGGTGCCCTCCGAATTGGCAGCCAGCAGGGTAGAAGAGGTCCCGTCAACCGCGATGCCACAGATGCGGTTCTGTTTCAGTTCTTCGCGCAACACAGAGAGTACCTGACAGACGGCCTGCCACCAGAGTTCAGGATCCTGCTCTGATACTCCCTGGTCTCTATGGTGCGGTCCGGGCAGCCGGACACTGACCTCGGAAAGGAGTTCTGCGGCGGCGTCAACCGCTACTGCACGGCAGCCGGAAGTGCCCAGATCTATACCAATAAAAGCACCTTTTTCATTGTTCTCACTCATGACAGAAAAAACAATATAAACAACCGAATAAAGCAGCTTTTTAAGGTAGCGTGACAGCGGCTTGAGGCTGCCAGTTGTTCGCCCTATGTTCGGCCACCACAGTCGTATAGATTCCCCCCCGGACATTGAAATCCGCCGTAAGACGCATAAAACGGGGTTTAATGGCGGTTACCAGATCCTGCAGAATCCGGTTTGTAACCGCCTCATGGAAAGCACCTTCATCACGGTATGACCAGATGTAGATCTTCAATGCCTTTAACTCCAGGCAGAGTTGGTTCGCTACGTACTCGATCGTCATCTCCGCGAAATCGGGTTGACCGGTCTTTGGGCAGAGGCAGGTGAATTCTGGAACCCGGATGCGTATGGTGTAGTCCCGTGATGGTTCAGGGTTGGCAAAGGTTTCCAGGATCTTACTGGGTTGACTGGGCATGCTGGATAGGTTCGCTTTAAGATGTGAAAAGCACAATTATACGAGAGTTGCACGCTGCTCAGAAGTCTCTAGGGTAGAGTGGGAGAAAAAGTATTAGTATACTTTAATAAAAAATAAAAACAATTAGTTATGAGAAATACATCAAGTCTTTTATCTGCTTGTCACCGGGGTCACCTCTCTGTATCTTAGCGCCCCATGCGACTAGAGAAGATCAAGCTGGCCGGCTTCAAATCCTTTGTCGATCCGACCAATGTCCTGCTGCCGGGTAACCTGGTGGGTATCGTCGGACCCAACGGTTGCGGAAAATCCAACGTAATCGATGCAGTGCGTTGGGTTATGGGGGAGAGTTCGGCCAAGATGTTGCGCGGAGAATCCATGTCCGACGTGATCTTCAACGGCTCCAATACGCGCAAACCGGTCGGTACCGCCAGTATCGAGCTGGTTTTCGACAACAGCGACGGCAGCGCTGGCGGCGAGTATGCCACGTACAGCCAGATTTCGGTCAGACGGCAGGTTTCGCGAGATGGCCAGTCTAGTTATTTCATGAATGGCGTGCGCTGTCGAAGAAGGGATATTACCGGGCTTTTTCTGGGCACCGGGCTGGGGCCCAGAAGCTACTCTATTATCGAGCAGGGGACCATCTCCCGCCTGATCGAGGCCAAGCCGGAAGAACTTCGTGCCTTTCTGGAAGAAGCCGCCGGTATCTCAAAATATAAGGAACGCCGTCGCGAGACCCAGAATAGAATTAGCCATACGCGGGAGAATTTAGATCGGCTGAATGACTTAAGAGAGGAAATTTCCAAGCAGCTTCAACATTTGCAACGGCAGGCCGCCACCGCTGAACGCTATAAGCGGCTCAAGGAGCAGGAGCGCCGACTGCAGGCGGAACTGCTGGCACTGCGCTGGCGGGCATTAGACGAGGAACTAACGCAAAAGCACCGGACTATCGCTGAACAGGAGACGGCGCTGGAGGCTGCGATCGCGGAGCAACGTCGATTGGAGGCCGATATAGAGCGAGAGCGGGAAAACCATGTCGAGGCCAACGAACAGTTCAATGAGATCCAGGGGCAATTTTACGCTGTCGGCAGTGAAATCGCCCGCTTGGAGCAGGCTATCCAGTTTGCCCGGGAGACCCGCACAAAGCTTGAGCACAACCTGCACCAGACAGAGCAGACGTGGCAGGAATCGTCCGATCATCGGCAACAGGATGAGGCCCGTCGCGGTGAGTTGAGTGCCATTCTGGAACAGGAAGAGCCAAGGCTTATGGACATCGAGGCCCTGGAACAGAAAACGACTGCGCAATTGACCGAAGCAGAACAGGCACTGCATTCCTGGCAGATGGAGTGGGAAAATTTCAATCGGCAGGCGGCTGAACCGGCGCAGACTGCACAGGTGGAACGAACCCGTATCAACCACCTGGAACAGCAGGATCAGCATCTTCAGCAACGCATCGAACGGAACGTTGTGGAGCTGAAACGGTTGGATGACCCAAGGCTGCAGGAAGAGATCGATGAGCTGGAAGCGCGGGAAGAGGTTTATCAGGAAGAGTTGAGCCAGGCCCAGGACGGGCTTGCAGCGGCGGTGACTGAAATTCAGGAAGGGCGGGAGGATAACTCCCGGCACAGCAAGGAGCTTGATCAGGCCAGAGCGAAGCTGCAAACCGATCAAGGTCGCCTTGCCTCCCTTGATGTGCTACAGGAGGCCGCCCTCGGCAAACAGGAGAGCGATGTCACCCAGTGGCTAGAGGCAAGGGGCATGGGTCAGGCCGCTCGGTTGGCGGAACAACTCGAGGTGGATAGCGGCTGGGAGACCGCCGTGGAGACTGTGCTCGGATTTCATCTGCAGGCGGTCTGCGTGGCGGGATTCGACGACTTGGTCGGGGAGCTTGGTGCCCTGCAGTCAGGCAGTCTCTCGCTGTTTGATACCTCAGCGATGAGTGCTTCCTCCGAACAGCGAAAAGCCGGTTTGCTGCGACGGATCAGGGCACCCTGGCCGGTTGAGGGCCTGTTTGCGGGGATAAAGACTGCCGATACGCTGGCCGACGCCTTCGGCATGCGTAAGGGTCTTTCGCCTGGGGAGTCGATCATAACCCCTGATGGTGTCTGGCTGGGCCTAAACTGGCTGCGTCTGAATCGCGAATCCGCAGAAACCTCCGGTGTGCTGGAGCGAGAGCAGGAAATCCGGAAGCTGGGCGAAAAAATCCTCGTGCAGCAGCAGCGAACCGAGGAATTAATGATCGCAGTGGAGGAGGGGCGTACCCGACTCAGCCACTCAGAACAGTCCCGCGACGAGCAGCAAAAGCGGCTCAGTGAGATCAACCGGTCGGTTTCTGAGATTCGTTCAGCCCTCAGCGGTAAGCGAGCCCGGGCCGAACATCTGCGCAATCGAAGCGGACAAATTCGCCGTGAAATCGAAGAGTTGCGGCAGCAGACCAGTGATGGTCGAGAGCAGCTGAAGTCGGCACGGTTACAGCTTCATGCGGCACTGGAAGAAATGGAGACACTGGCAGAGCGACGTGAAGAATTGATTCGTCGCCGAGATCAACTGCGAAGCAGCCTGGATGATATCAGGGTTCAGGCGGACCACCAGCGTGCTGAGTCCCATGCGATGGCACTGCGTATCGAGTCCATGCGGACCTCCCGTGACTCGTTGAGTCAGAGTCTGCAACGAATGACCGGACAGCTGACTCATCTCGAAACTCGACGCAACGACCTGATACTGGAGCTGGAACAGGGGCTGGCTCCGTTGCAACAACAGAGCGAGGCACTGGAACTGCAGCTTGCGCGCCGTGTAGCGGTGGAGGCTGAGTTGTCCAAGGCAAGGCGGAACCTGGAACAAATCGAGACCCAACTTCGTACCCTGGAGCAGAACCGGGGTTCATCGGAAAAGGAAGTACAAAGACGGAGAGAGTTTCTGGATCAGGCCAGAATGAATTCCCAGGAGGTACTGATTCGCCGCCGCACGATGGAAGAGCAATTGGATGAAACCGAGTTTCAGCGTGATCAACTGCTCCAGGAGTTACCAGCGGATGCCCATACGGAGCAGTGGCTGGAGCAGGAGCAGCGCATGGAGCTGCGCATCCGACGCCTTGGACCGATCAACCTGGCCGCCATTGACGAGTTCCAGGAGCAGTCAGAACGCATGCACTACCTGGACGCTCAGCACGCGGATATCACCGAATCCCTCGAAACCCTGGAAAATGCCATTCGAAAAATCGACCGGGAGACACGTACCCGTTTCAAAGAAACCTTCGATCGGGTCAACACCGGCCTGCAGGAGAAATTCCCGCAACTGTTCGGCGGCGGGCACGCCTACCTGCAATTGACCGGCGAAGACCTGCTCGACACCGGTGTTACCGTTATGGCCCGTCCGCCCGGAAAACGTAACTCCAGCATTCAGCTGCTATCAGGTGGCGAAAAGGCCCTCACTGCCGTGGCCCTGGTGTTCGCCATTTTCGAACTCAATCCCGCGCCATTCTGTATGCTCGATGAGGTCGATGCGCCGCTGGACGACGCAAATGTCGGGCGCTTCTGCGAAATGGTCAAATCCATGTCTAACCGGGTGCAATTCATTTTCATCACCCACAACAAGATCACGATGGAGATTGCCAATCAACTCACTGGCGTTACCATGTACGAACCAGGGGTATCCCGTCTGGTCTCGGTAGACGTGGATGAGGCTTCCCTGATGGCAGCCATGTGAATCCGCTAGACGTTTCGCTGCCATCCCGTCATCGGGACAGGTAGGATATGGACGGACGGGCTGAATGAAAGGGCGAGCGAGGAAAGTTTTCTAGGCAAGAATGTAAAGAATTGCCAGATATTGTCCCTGCTTCGGCCATAGCCGTGACCTCAGCATGTGGATTTGTTAGCAAAGAGCAAAGTTGAAAGCGGAAAAAACCTTCCCACTCCTTCATAATATCTCTGTGGCTTCACTATTTTGTTCAACTGGTTGCAAAGCAGCGAACTGACGGTTACGGCTGTGCTTAGTGGCTGGTCAGACTGATTTTTTATGTGGGGATAAAAGACCGGATTTTCGCCGAATGGACGCCGATACTATACGACTGATTCTCTTTCTGGCCGGGATTGCGCTGATCCTCGGCATCTATCTGTGGGACAGGCATAAAAAAAACGATATTCGAATCCATGCGGTGCGCAAGATTCCGCGGGAGGAACTACCGCAGCCGAACCCGAAAGAACAGGAAAATCGAAAGGAACCGATATGGGCTGCCGGAGTTGATAAGGGTGGTCCTGCCGACGACGACGAAGATAACATAAACAGAGAACTGGAGCGGCTAGGAGCGTTGGTGCAGGAAGGCAGCGACCCAAAAGCGGATCTATTTGATGCAGCCGAGCAGACCGCTTTCTCTTTTGGCCCGGATGAGTCTCAAGCTTTTGCGCCGGATCTCGGGAAGGATATTCCGATCAAGATTCTACAGCTCAATATCATTTCTCGCCGCGGCAGTATATCGGGAGAGCAGATCACCCAGGCAGCTCGAGATGTGGCACTGGAGGCCGGTGATATGCAAATCTATCATCGTTACGAAGGTCTCCCTGTTCATGGTCAAATCGCCTTCAGCATGGCGAGTCTGATCGAACCCGGCACTTTCCCCCTGAAAAACATGAGTGAATTCGTGACCCCCGGCGTGACCTTGTTCACTCAGCTTCCTGGCCCGAAGGACGGTATTGCCCTGTTTTCCGATATGCTGGCAACGGCCGAGCAACTCGCCACGATACTGGATGGAAATATAGAGGATGAGACCCATAGCGACCTGAGCCGCCAGACCATCGAACACATTCGGGAAGAGATTATCGAGCACCAGCGTCAGGTCCGACTGGCAACCACCAAGCGATGAAAATCCCAGATATCGACCGGCAGCGGGTTTCCTGGCTGCGTAACGAGATCGATCGCCACAATTACCACTACTACGCGCTGGATGATCCCCTGATCCCCGACAGCGAATACGATCGCCTGCTGCGGGAACTACAGAAGCTGGAGGCCAGATATCCGCAGCTGGTGAGGGCGGACTCTCCCACCCAACGGGTTGGCGCAGCTCCCTTGGAAGCGTTCGATGAGGTCCGGCACAAGCTTCCCATGCTGTCGCTGGACAATGCGTTCTCCGATCAGGAGCTTATCGATTTCGATCGCCGGATTCGGGAGCGTCTTGGCGCTGCAGAGACGCTCTGCTATGCCGCCGAGCCAAAGCTGGATGGACTTGCCATTAGTCTGAGGTATGAATCAGGTTCTCTACTGCAGGCGGCTACCCGTGGCGACGGCACCCGCGGCGAGGATGTCACAAGCAATGTTCGCACCATCCCTTCAGTTCCCCTGCGGTTGCTTGGCAATGACTGGCCGAGGCTGTTTGAGGTTCGGGGAGAGGTTTACATGCCCAAGGCGGGATTTGAGCGATTAAATGCCCTGGCGCGCAGAAAGGGGGAGAAGATCTTTGCCAACCCCCGCAATGCCGCCGCCGGCAGTCTACGGCAGCTGGACCCCCGCATCACAGCGAAGCGCCCACTCGCCATGTTTTGTTATGGTTTCGGTGAAATAGCGGGGGGTGCACTGGCAGCAACCCACAGCGAAAGCGTGAAACAGTTGAGCCGCTGGGGGTTACGCATCTCACCGGAACTGACCACAGTAGAGGGGGCAGCGGGGTGCATCGCCTATTATCGGGCGATCGCTAAACGGCGCGAACGCCTTGACTATGATATCGATGGCGTGGTGTTCAAGGTGGATCGACTCGATCAGCAGCAGGCTCTTGGGTTTGTGTCCCGCGCACCACGCTGGGCCATTGCCCAGAAATTTCCGGCCCAGGAGGAGTTAACGCGATTGCTGGAAATTGATATTCAGGTCGGTCGAACCGGGGCCCTCACACCGGTGGCGCGTCTGGAAGCGGTCAATGTCGCCGGCGTCAGAGTGACCAGCGCAACATTGCACAACGAGGAAGAGATTCAACGTAAGGATATCCGCCCGGGCGATAGTGTCATCGTGCGGCGGGCGGGGGATGTAATCCCGCAGGTAGTGCGCGTAGTAGCCGACAGGCGACCAATCGATAGCCGCCCCTTCCACATGCCTGATCACTGCCCGGTGTGTGGCTCGGAAGTGATACGGGACGCCGATCAGGTGGCGCTTCGCTGCAGTGGGGGATTGTTCTGCCCCGCGCAACGCAAGGAAGCGGTCAGACACTTTGCCTCCCGGCGGGCAATGGATATAGAGGGGTTGGGGGAGAAGCTGGTAGATCAGCTGGTGGAAAAGCAGTTGGTCAACTCGCCAGCCGATCTCTACTCTTTGGACCTCGAGACCCTTGCCGGACTGGAGCGGATGGGTAAGAAATCGGCCGAAAACCTGCTGGCTGCAATGCGACGCAGTCTAAAAACCACTCTACCGCACTTCCTGTTCGCCCTCGGCATTCGGGAAGTGGGCGAGGCCACCGCCCAGTCACTGGCCAGCTATTTTGGCAATCTGGAAGCGCTGGAAAATGCGGACGTTGAGCAGCTACAACAGGTACCAGATGTCGGCCCGGTGGTGGCGGAGCATGTCGTCACCTTCTTTCGCCAACCCCATAACCGAGAGGTGATCGCACAACTGCTGGCGGCTGGTATCCACTGGGAGATGGAAAGTACCAGGCCGGAGTCGGCGCCGTTGGCCGGAAAGACTGTCGTTTTGACTGGCACCTTGAGTCGCCCCCGAGACCAGATCAAACAGCAGCTTCAAGCGCTGGGAGCCAGGGTAGCTGGGAGCGTCTCCAGCCGGACTGATTACCTGGTGGCCGGTACCGATGCCGGCTCCAAACTCGCCAAGGCGCAGCAACTGGGTATTCGGATATTGGACGAAGCGGGACTGGAACAATTTCTCGAGCCCCATCAATAACGCCGCGTAACATAGTTATAAATAAGTTTAAATTATTCTTATGCGAAAACCGGCAACCCCCGGAATGGAAGGGCGTAAGACGGTGGTTCTTCAGGGCCACCTGGAAATGGTTCCCCAGGCCAATATTGACAGCGATCACGATTTTGCCAATGACCCTATCGATGCCGTGGTGGAAGGGGACTGGGTGAGGGCCAGGGGAACCACATTGGGGGTGGACAATGGAGCGCGATACTGGCAATACTGGAAGCCTCCAACCTGGCCCATGGCCCGCTGGAGGCACTGTTCACCGGCAACGAAGAGATCGGTATGGATGGTGCCTTTGGGTTGGGGCCTGATTGGCTACGGCGAGAAATCCTGATTAACACCGAGACTGGTCGAGACATCCACCAATCTGGCGGTCGTTCATTCAGGTAGCGATATGTTCGAGGTGCAGAGCCTGGTCCGCAGTTCGGTCGATTCAGCCCGCGACGACCTGTGTGAGAGGATCGACTCCCTGTTTTCCCTGGGGGGGCGAAAAGTGATATCGACGGCTGTTATCCGGGCTGGCCCCCCAACCAGGACTCACCGATACTTAACGTCGTAACTCAGGTATACCGGGAGATATTCGGGCACCCCCTGCAGACCGGGCCGATGCACGCCGGGTTAGAGTGTGGAATTCTGGGGGGTACCTACCCACAGATGAATTTGATCTCGTTGGGACCGACCATTATGGATCCACATTTTCCCGACGAGCGGGTCTTGATCTCTTCGGTGGGTCGTTTCTGGGACCTGTGGGTCAGCACTCTGGCCAGAATTCCGCATCGTTCTGCCGCCTGAGGCCAGAGATCATCAGATTTTGCCTATGCCTGTAGCTGCGGATAGCTTTCTGGTAGGGTGGCGATCAAATCGATTGTGCATATCAAGTGATCTGTCCTGATTTGGTCGGTTTGCGGAGATAGGGGCGGGTTTGGACATTTTTTGGGACATCTTCTTATGAGTGAGCAGAGCAAAGAACAAGAGATTCTAGTGGTGATGCGCAAGGTGCTGGGTGCTGTTATCAAGGATATAACCCCTGCGCCCGGGACCCGTCATCCTTTGTCGGACCAGACCATCAAGGATGTTCGTATGTGCCTCGGGCTAATTTCGGCGCGTGAGCGTGAGCTTGCCGATCAGCAGGGAGTGGCAATGGAAAGACCCTACTATGCGGACGAAAAGCCGACGGCAGAGGTGGTACCAATGAGCGGTATTGGACGGGCAAAAAACGGGAAAGAGGACGACTGATCCCGCCTTCAACTCGACAGACCCGCGAATCAACCACCTGCCGGCGTCAATGGGGCGGCGTCGGCGCCCCCTAACACCTGGGTGTTCTGAAAGCCGAACTGTCAGCGATTGACTACGCTGTGGACGACGTGCTGGTGTTCGAAATAGACCGTGAACTTGTCATACACCCAGCGGGTGATTGGGGGATCGCCCACTCGAGGTAGTTCCTCAAGCGGTTCACCGAACTGCAGCCGAACCTGCTCCATGCTCTTTCCGCTTCTAGGCCTCGATACACCTTCAGGACTGTTGACCGGTTGCTGATTGATCTTCTCGATAAGCAGTTCATCGGCGACCGTGGCGGCGGGCAGGACCGGCAGCAGGCAGGTAGCCAGTAAAACGGGAACAAACAACTTCATACCATGTAACTCCTCTCCGGATTACCTCGAATAAAATATAGCACCTGGACTTAACTAGCGGAAAGAACAAGGCAAACTGAAGGTGTTTTCAATTGGAATGTGTTTTAATTCACAGCCATGTTCAAACCACTTCAGTTTTATATCGGGCTGCGTTACACCGGAGCCAAGCGGCGCAATCATTTTATCTCATTCATTTCCTTGATTTCGACCCTGGGCATCATGCTCGGCGTAGTGGCACTCATCACCGTATTGTCGGTGATGAACGGGTTTCACAAAGAGGTTCGCGAACGTATCCTGGGCATGACCTCTCACGCCACGGTCTCCGCTGTGGACGGCAAGCTCGAAGACTGGCAAGAGGCGATGCGACTATCACAGAATCACTCGAACGTGATCGGCCAGGCCCCTTTCATCGAGGCCCAGACCATGCTGATCAATGGCACCAAAGTGAGTGGTGCCCTGGTGCGGGGGATCATGCCCGATCTTGAGCCCCGGGTCTCCAACGTTGGAGAACATATGATCAGGGGCGGGATGGAGGGACTGGAGAAAGGGAATTACAACATTGTCCTCGGTCGGGAGCTCGCCTTGGTGCTAGGGGTAGGAGTCGGTGACAAGGTGACGGTCGTCACCCCACAGGTCCGGGTTACCCCGGTGGGCGCCATGCCCCGCCTGAAGCGTTTTACCGTTAACGGTATCTTCGAGGTCGGGATGGGCGAGTATGACCGGGGGGTTGCCCTGGTTCACATTGAGGATGCGGCCAAACTGCTGCGGCTCGGAAGCGGAGTAACAGGTGTTCGCCTGAAACTGGACGATCTCTATCTGGCGCCCAGGGTATCGAGGGAACTGGCCAATCAACTGCCGGGGGTGTATCGGGTCAGTGACTGGACCCATCAACATCGTAATTTCTTCAGCGCTCTGCGCACCGAAAAACGTATGATGGGATTGATCCTGTTTCTGATCGTGGCAGTAGCTGCCTTCAATATCGTCTCCACTCTGGTCATGGTGGTAACTGACAAACAGAGTGACATCGCGATTCTGCGCACACTGGGGGCTTCGCCAGGAACGGTGATGGGAATCTTCGTGGTTCAGGGGGCGACCATCGGCGTCATCGGTACCCTGCTGGGCATAATCGGCGGGATCCTGCTGGCGCTCAATCTGGAGAAAATCGTTCAATTCATCGAGCAGAGTTTTGAGGTTAGCTTTCTCGACCCCAATATCTACTACATCAGTTCTCTTCCGTCCGACCTCCAATGGAGGGATGTCGGGTTGATCAGTGTCACCGCTTTTTTCCTTACTCTCCTGGCGACCCTTTATCCGGCATGGCGCGCTTCCCGCACGCAGCCGGCAGAGGCGTTGCGCTATGAATAAGCCGCCGGTTCTGGAGTGTCGCAACCTGGTTCGCACCTTCGTGGACGGAAGATTGCGGGTGGAGGTCCTGAAAGGGGTGAATCTGCAGGTGGCTGAAGGAGAGAGGATCGCCATCGTGGGTAGCTCAGGCTCCGGCAAGAGTACCCTGCTGCACTGCCTTGGCGGTCTGGATCTGGCCGACAGTGGTGAAGTTTTGGTGGCTGGCGACAATCTGGAAAAACTCGGGGAGAAGGCGCGGGGTATACTGCGTAATCGAACCATGGGATTTGTCTATCAGTTTCATCATCTGCTACCGGAGTTTACCGCCCTTGAGAACGTTGCCATGCCAATCCTTATCGGTGGTGCTGATGTGGCCAAGGCCCGTCACAGGGCGACCGACATGTTGCAGCGGGTGGGCCTGGCAGAGCGGGTGCACCATAAGCCGGGAGAGCTTTCGGGCGGTGAACGCCAGCGGGCAGCGGTCGCTAGGGCCCTGGTGAACAACCCGCACTGCGTACTGGCGGATGAGCCTACTGGCAACCTCGATCGGCGGACCGCGGAGCAGGTTTACGAACTGATGCTCGAGCTGAACCGGGAGATCAGGACCAGCTTTGTGGTGGTGACCCATGATGCCACCCTCGCACGGCGCATGGATCGGGTACTACATTTGAATGACGGCATGTTGAGCCCGCAGGAAGGCGCGATAGGGCATTGATCCGCCGTAAACGGTATTCGGAAAAAAACCGTGCTATCCGGTTGAGCCATGCTCAACATTGGATTTCCCAACTCCTGATATCTGCAAGTGACTGGCAGGTTCAATCAAACTCAAGCGGGTCCCGCAGCTTTTTTTGCTGGCGTCGTCTCTTCCACTCACTGACTACATGTAGACGCCATAACAGCCGCATCCCGACATAACCGAAGACGGCGGCAATCGCCCCGCAAAGCACACTGCCAAAATAAAGCGGCTGCCAGATATATGCCATGCTCTCCAGCAGATAATCCATAGTCATCGCGGTGTCCGGAGAGGACGCCGTGCTGCCGATGATCCAGTTGCCGACCTTGTAGTTGAAATAGAACATCGCTGGCATGGTAACTGGATTGGTGATCCAGACCAGCGCCACCGACAACGGCAGATTTACCCGGGTGGGGATGGCCGTTGACGCGGCGGCGACCATCTGAAAAGGAATCGGTATAAAGGCCCAGAACAGACCAACAGCAAAGGCACCGGACACCGAGCGGCGGTTCAAATGCCACAGGTTCGGGTCATGCAGCAGTTTGCCAAACAACCGAAGATGCTTGTGGTTGCGGATCGCTTCGTGATCCGGTGCGTAACGCTTAATGAGGTGTCTTGGCATTACGGGGCTGCTATTCCAGGGGATCTGGGGAAACCGCCCAATTGAACCACGAGGGAAAGGCTTTGGCCAGCCCGTTATGATTCGGCGTCTGTTGCCGGAACCGGTGGTATTGGCCGGTTGCCAGATGTTAGCATCAGGGTTAGTCATCCACCCAGGGACGGGGCATGATTTCAGAAACCTTCGCATTCGCGGCCGGTGTGATTCTGCTGCAGCGGCAGGTATCCCTGCCGGCGGCGCTCTGGCCTTTGTTGATCCCCGCTGTTCTATTTGTGTTCTGGCGCTACCCATCGCTCAGACTGCCCGCTGCCTTTGGTTTTGGTTTCCTTTGGGCTCTTCTCCACGCCCATTGGGTGGCAGGCGGCTTCCTGCCGCCAGAACTGGAAGGGAAAGAGGTGACGGTGGAGGGCAGGGTTGTCTCCCTGCCCGAAACCGGGCGGGGAAGGGTTCGGTTTGAGTTTCAGGTCGATCGGCTGTCTTACCAGGGAAAGCGGTATCCCTCGCCCGGCAGGATCAGGCTTGGCTGGTACCGGGAGTCACCGGTACTGGTTCCCGGAGAAACATGGCAACTGCGGGTGCGGCTGAAAGCACCGCACGGGTTCTCGAATCCTGGTGGGTTCGACTACGAGGGGTGGTTGTTTCGAAATGGCATTCGCGCTACGGGATATGTAAGGGAGAGTCGGGACAATAGGAAAACCTTGGACAGTTCGGCTGGATACGCACTTCAACGGTTACGCCAACAGATCCGGGAAACGATCGAATCAAAAGTTGAAGACCCAACGGCAGCCGGTCTGTTGAAGGCCCTGGTAATCGGAGATCGCAGTGGACTGAGCCGGGCCGACTGGGAACTGTTTCGGCAAACAGGTACGAATCATCTCATCGCTATCTCGGGTCTGCATATCGGCATTGTTTCGGGCCTTGCCTTTTTCTTGAGCAGACGCCTCTGGGCAGGATCGGAACGGCTCACTCTGATGTTCTCTGCACCGAGGGCAGCGGCGATATGTGCGTTGCTGGCGGCCGCGGTTTACGCGGCATTGGCCGGTTTTTCCGTCCCCACCCGAAGGGCCATGATTATGCTGGCAGTATTCATGGCTGGCCTGCTGACCCAACGAACCTCGAAGCCTGCCAGAAGCATCAGTATCGCTCTGTTCGTGCTCCTGCTCATAGATCCCTTCGCGATACTTTCGCCTGGCTTCTGGTTCTCTTTTCTGGCGGTAGCCGTCATTTTGCTCGGACTGTCGGCAAGGGTGCGACGGTCAAACGGGGTTCGATCCTGGTTTCGGGTGCAATGGTTGGTGGCTATGGGGATGGCGCCGATGCTGCTGGCCTGGATGCTACCAGTGCCACTCCTTGCGCCGCTGATCAATCTTCTCGCCGTACCTGTGTTCTCTCTGTTAGTTATCCCGCTGGCCCTGATCGGAAGCTGCCTGTCGCTGATCTCGGATCCCTTAGGCGGCCCACTGCTGAACCTGGGCGGCTGGTTGCTGAGTTCTGGCCGCGATCTGCTCGCTCATCTGGCTGAAATACCCCTCAGAGTGCCACCTCCGGGGAATCTGCCCGGCTACCTCTGGGGTGCCATCGCGACCGGGGCCTTACTGTTGCTGGCACCCCGAGGGTTACCAGGGCGATGGTTGGGTGGAATTCTGTTGATTCCGCTGTGCCTCCCATCTTTCCAAGGTCCCCGGCCAGGGGAGGTCTGGTTCGACCTGCTGGATGTGGGGCAGGGGCTATCGGTGGTGCTGCGTACCCAACGGCATTTGCTGGTTTACGATACCGGACCACGTTTTTCGGATCGATTTGATGCCGGTGCCGCCGTATTGGTTCCGTTTCTCGAATCCCAGGGTATAAAAAGGGTCGACAAGGTGATTATCAGCAACGGCGACGAGGATCATCGAGGCGGGTTGTCGAGTCTGCTGCACCGCTTTTCCGTCGATGAAGTGTTGAGCGGAGAGCCGGAGCGGGTAACCGCCTATCCGGCTCAACCCTGTATTGCCGGTGCCGAATGGTACTGGGACGAAGTCCGGTTCCGCATCCTGCATCCAATTGATCCCGGAAAATGGAAAGGTAACGACGCGTCATGCGTGCTGCAGGTTGAAAATCAGGCGGGGCGCATATTGATCCCGGGAGACATCGAAGCAGCGGCGGAAAATGCGCTGCTAGGCCTGGGTACCGAGCAGTTGCAGTCGGATCTGGTAGTTATTCCCCACCACGGTAGTCGAACCTCATCCTCATCCCCCTTTGTGCGGGCGACCCGTCCTGATTATGCCCTCGCGTCGGCAGGATATCTCAATCGCCATCGGTTTCCCAAAGCGAAGGTTGTGTCCCGCTGGCAGGCTGCGGGGGCCCGGGTGATCGACACGGCGAGTTCGGGCGACATTCACTTTCGATTTGGCATGGAAGAAGGAATCACCGCCCCGGTTCTCTACCGTACCAAGGCAGCGCGCTATTGGACTCATCGACTTGCCGTTAATTCGTCCGAAAAAGCCCTGGTGGATGACCGTTAACCATCTGATACAGTATGATAGCGGTCGAATTCGAGTACAGAGAAAGGAAAAACAAGGTGTTAGAACTGGTGAAAGCCGGAGGCTGGCTGATGCTGCCGATCATCGCCTGCTCCATCGTGGCCATGGCCATCATCCTGGAGCGCTTATGGATGCTGCGTCCCAGTAGGGTAGTGCCGGAAAACCTGGTTGCCCGTGTGTGGCAGATGCATCGTAAAAAGCAGCTCACTAACTCTCATATCGCCACCATCCGGGAAGGATCGCCACTTGGCCGAATTCTGTCCGCCGGCCTGGTAAACCGCAAGCATTCGCGTGAAGTGATGAAAGAGGCGATCGAAGATGTGGGTCGTCAGGCGGTCGCCGAACTCGAACGCCACCTCAACACCCTGGGTACCATCGCATCCATCGCTCCGTTGTTGGGGCTGTTAGGTACGGTTATTGGTATGATCAAGGTATTCTCCGCCATTACCGTCGCTGGGGTGGGTAACCCCGCGGTACTTGCCGGTGGGATTTCGGAGGCGCTGATTACTACCGCTGCCGGCCTCTCGGTTGCCATTCCAAGCCTGATGTTCCATCGCTACTTTGGTGGCGCTGTGCATCGCCTGGTGGTGAGGATGGAGGAAGAGGCCCTGAAAATGGTTGAAGTGATGAAGGGCCAACGAGAAAAGGACCCAGGGTGAGATAAAGTGAAACTGCGCGCTCGTCACCGGCCATCACCAGAGCTGAATCTAACCCCGCTGATCGATGTGGTATTTCTGTTGTTGATCTTTTTTATGGTCTCCACCACCTTCGATAAAGAGGCGCGTATCCGGGTGGATCTGCCGGAAGCCGCCACCCAGGACGAGCCGGTGCAAGACGACGCCCTGGAGATCACGGTGGATGCCAGCGGTCGCTACTTTGTTAATCAACGCGAGGTGGTGAATACCGAAACGGAAACCCTGAAACGCGCCATTGATAAGGTGTCGGGTGCCAGGCGGGATCTGCCAGTCATCATCAATGCGGATGCCCGAGCCACCCACCAGGCCGTCATCAAGGTGATGGATGCCGCCAGTCAGTTGGGATTCCTCCATATGACCTTTGCCGCCAAGCAACCGGTTGAAAACCAATAACCACGAGATCGACGAACCATGGATAAAAAACTGCTGGATATTCTGGTCTGTCCGCTGTGTAAAGGAAAGCTTGTGTTTGAGAAGAAAGCCGGCGAACTAATCTGTCGTGCCGACAGGCTGGCCTTTCCGATCCGGGATGGCATTCCTGTCATGCTGCAGGAGGAAGCACGGCAATTGCGTGCGGACGAGGAAGTAGGCACACCCTGAATCGGCAGCAACGTTAGAGAATCGCCAATGAATTTCAAGATCGTCATTCCCGCGCGCTATGCATCCACCCGGCTGCCGGGAAAACCACTGCTGGAGATTGCGGGAAAACCGATGATCCAGCACGTCTACGAAAGGGCCGCCGACAGTGGCGCTGATGAGATAGTTATCGCGACTGACGATCAGCGAATCGCGGATCGGACGGCAGGTTTTGGAGCGGAGGTCTTCATGACTTCGGCAACCCATATCAGCGGTACTGAACGTATCGCGGAGGTAGTCGCTGAGCTCGGATGGGATGACCATACCATCGTCGTAAATCTTCAGGGTGACGAACCAACCATGCCCGCAGCCTTGCTGACCCAGGTAGCGACGGATATGGATACCCACCCCGACGCCCAGGTGACGACCCTGGCGGCGCCCATCAATGAGCGCGAAATGCTGTTCGACCCGCATGTTGTGAAGGTGGTAACCGATGGAGCAGGGTATGCCCAGTATTTCAGCCGGGCACCGATACCCTGGCATCGGGATGAGTTTATCCATCCGGATCGCCCGCTGCCGCAGGGCGTGGGATTTTTACGGCATATCGGCCTGTACGCTTATCGCGCCGGATTTCTTGAGAAATACGTCAATTGGCCGCCCACACCCCTGGAGCAGGCCGAATCGCTGGAGCAGTTGCGGGTTATCTGGCACGGTGACCGAATCCATGTCAGCGAGGCGAGCGAAGAACCGGGCCATGGCGTTGATACTCTGGATGACCTGCATCGCGTGGAAAAGGAGTTTGGCGGCAGCCCTGGCCGGAAGGAAACTAAGTCAATATAAAATGCAGTTAAGTTTATTATCTTTCTGAGCAACAGATTAAAAGTGAAAATATTATTTTGCTGCATGGGCAATATATGTCGGTCTCCGACGGCCCACGGTGTGTTTGCCCATCTGCTGGAAAAAGAGGGGCTGGCTGATCTGATCGAGGTGGATTCGGCCGGTACCCATGCTTACCACGTAGGAAAGCCGCCTGATTCCAGGGCCCAGGAGACGGCCCTGCGCAGGGGGCTCGATCTCAGCCAGCAGAGGGCCCGGCGTGCTGTATCCGAGGACTTTCTGGAATTCGACTATATCGTGGCAATGGATCAAGACAATTATCATAACCTCTCAGCTATCTGCCCGGAGGGCCTGGAAGAGAAGATACTCCTGTTTATGGATTACGCTCCTGAGTATCGGACCCGCGAGATGCCGGATCCCTACTACGGCGGTGAATCAGGATTTGAGCGGGTCTTTGATATGGCAGAAGCCGCGGCCCAGGGTCTACTCAAAGAGATCCGTCGCAAGCACCTGTGATATTTTCAAACTGAAGTATTGCACTAGGCTGTTTTTTCTCGATACAGGGTTTTGATCAATTCCTTCGTCTAGATTGCTGAAAAGTCGAATAGTGGGTGCTAGCCAAGGCAATGGGAGCTGACAATTTCGACGCAGCCGGAATGCCCTCGGCCGAGAGGGAAGTTCATGCGGAAATAGACGGTGAGCGCGAATAAAAATATAAATATAATATCTATAAAACAATAAGATAAGTAATATAAATAAAGTAATATATTGAATTCAGCCATCAGTCCTGTGATAGCCAGGAACCCGTAAATCTAGCTATTTGTCGATATAGGTCACAGAAAGTTGCGGTGAATCTCTGTACTAATCAAAAATATTAGCTTCGGCGGCATTGTGCAATGTGTTTAACGCTGAATCACCATCGGGAGATTGCCTATGTCATCATCAACGCGGATCTCCGTTGTGTGCGGATGGCTTGTCAGCTTGATTGTTTCAGCTGGTGTTTCCGCCCAAGCTACCGGGCAGTTCAACGCCAACTTCCAGCCCATCTTCGAGTTTTCGCGCACTTCCAGCGAACCAATCATAGAGTACAACCTGATCCAACACATGCTGGCTGAACCAGATCCCCAGCCGTTGTTACTCATATACGGCAACGGGAAGGCGCGTGTTCATTTTCCCCGATACATGAAGAGAGCCGGCGACTACGAACTTCAGCTGTCCCGTTCTGAACTGACAGCACTTCTGCGCTCCCTGGCATTGGACGGCATTGTCGAATTCGACCAACTAGCGGCCAGACAGAACAAGCAGCAACTCGAAGCACAGCAACGCTCCGCTACCGGGCTTTTGTATTCTGTGTCGGACGTCGCCGAGACTGTCATTCGCATTCGACTGGAGGGGTATCAACGGGGGCCAGCTTTCAAGCGGATCACCAATCTGGAAAGACGGTTTAGCTGGAACAATCTGGAACATGACGCCAAACGGCATCCCCAGTCTGAGGCTATTCGGAGGGCTGCGGCCGGCGCCCAAAGACTACATGGTTTTCTTGGTCGCTCTGACCTGCGCCGTATTCGATAATCCGGGAAGAAGTATGAGCAGCCGCTACTGCCTCACTGGGAAACGAACGACTTGACAAAGCAAACAATCGAACTCAGAAATTTTTTGTCACTGTTGCCCCCTGGTTTGGGTAGCGTGTTTTTTCCACTCCTTGCTCTATCGCTGTGGTTTACTTCACCTGCAACGAGTACTGCTGGTGCCTATATCTTTGCGAGTGAGGTCAACGGGGAGTCTACTATCACCCATCCCTCAACCTACACCGGATCGGGCGGACCGATCACTGTCCGTGTCTGCATCAATCCTTCGAGCCCCAACGCGGCAGCCATGGAGATTCCTGTCCAGAACACTGTATATGTCTATAATCGGCTCCAAGCGACCACTGGAAATTTGTCTCTGGGCAACAGCAACAATATTCCATCCGGGCAACTGGATTTTGAATCGGTAGCGCTGCACGAAATGGGACATTGCCTTGGAATGGCCCATGTCAATGCGGCCTCGGAATCTGGCCTGTCAGGTAGCGACCGTGACTATACCAGGGCTACTGATGGTGCCAACAACCGCTTTGATCTAAATCCCGGGGTGGACGGTATCGTCGGCTCTGGTGACGATAGTCGAGGCGACGACGTCAACCTTCACTGGTATCGACGAGCAAACAACAACCCTTTTACCATCGACAATCCCGTTGACTTCACTACCTACTCCCTCGCTCTGGAAGATCTGCCTTCGGGACACAGTTTTGCCGCCAACGCCGATAGGGATCTGGCAGCATTACTCGGGGTTCCAAATACTGAGGCCGTCATGCAGCAGCTTACCTATTACGATGAGGCCCAGCGCACCTTGGCCCACGATGACGTGGCGACCCTGCTCTACGCTGCCAGTGGGATCGACGAAACGGCGGGCACTACTGACGACTACGGTATAAACTTGGAGTACGGCGGACTGAGCACAACTGACTGCGATATCAGCCTGGGCTTCACCACTACCACCAGCCTGGCATTCTGCAGTGTGGGCGGAACCTACATTGGGAGCGGTCACGTCCGCATCACGAGCGCGAACATAGAGTTCAGTGACGACTACGCCTGGTTCTTCAACCCGGTGCTGTCTAACGACAGTGATAGCGATGGCGACGGTCTCAGCGATGACTTTGAAACCAACATCCTCGGAACTGACCCGAACGATGTCGACAGCGATGGCGACGGGTTGGCGGACGGCGCGGGTGGGATAGTTTCGTTAGCCCTCTTTCCCGGGGGTATCGACAAGGACGGCGACGGGTTTGTTGACGGCGAGCAGGATCTGGGTACCAATCCCACTCTCGTTGACAGCGACAACGACAGATTGCCGGATGGGCTGGAGGTGATTTATGGTTCGGATCCGCTCGACCCTTACTCCTGGCCCAATCTGGCCGATGGTGATCTGGCACCTCTTGGCAATCCGGATGGCTTGATCAATGCGGCAGACTACCTGATCGGCCTGCGCATAGTGCTGGGGCAGCTTGCCGCGACCCCATTGGAATTGGCCCACAGTGACTTGTATCCGATCGGTGCACCGGATGGAGTGATCGATGTGTCTGATCTAATGCAATTGTTGCAATTGTTGCAATTGTTGCGGGCACAGCCTTGAGTTGCGATTCAACCAAATATCCGGATACGGGAAACGAGGACAGGGCGGAGATTGCCCCATTGGGGATAGCGAATGAGAGTGGTTGCTTAACCAAATGATCAGTTTGTTGTTCTCAACACGGTTTAAGAAAAGGATCGAGCATGCATTTACTTATAAAATTGCTGTTTTTGTTGGTTATCCCGACATTGCTTGCCGGGGGATGCACCGCTTTCAACACCTACCCCCAGAGTGCAAGGGCGGGGGACACAATCACACTTGCTGTCGGTTCGCCCGATGATATGACGCGCACCAACACCACCGCGACGTTCACCTCCGAGGCCGATCCGCTTAATCCGATAGACCTTACCTCCAACATTCGCGCGGTTTTCAAGCTGTACGCGGACAAGGCGAGTCCGGTTTACGAGGATTATGTTATTAAAGAGATTGTACGGAGGTCGGGACATGCGCCCTGGGTCACAATGGTGATGATCGATTTACCACCCTCTCTCCCGGAAGGACTTGCGCGGATTGAGTTGAACACCCCGGCCAGCTATCCCGCGAGTGGTTCACATATAAACGATTTGTCCACAACAAGCCAACGAATCGTTGATGATGGTTTGATCGATCCTCCAATAGCGTTGGAAATCCTGCCGGGTAGTGGCGCACCAGCGGATTTTCCTCTTGAGATAGCTCATGGAGGACTTTTCATCGGCGATCTCACGTTGCTTGAACCACAACTCCATGCGCAGATAAGTCCGCCATTCGAAGAGGGTAATCCGTTGGGTTGGCCAAAATACGGCGCCGTGGAACTGACGCTCACACTCGACACCGACACCCCGCTATCGGATACACTTTATCGGCTGGTGCCGGACGACATGAGCATTGCAACCAATTCACAGTACAGCTTAGTATCGACTCTGGATGGAGACGAGTTGACTGTGATCTTTCTCAGTCCCAAAGGTGTACTGCAATATTTTGAGCCTCGCTTTGCCGTTGTTCTAGATTCCGATGTTCATTTTTCTACGGTAACGGAACCGGTATCCCTGTCATCGGTTCGTTACTACGACATGGACGGTAACCCGCTAACGGGTCCTTCGGTGTTCGATTATCTGGTAGAGATCAGGTAAGAAACGAAGCCGGCAGAGGGGTGATTCCATGCACTGCCCTTTCTCTATATATACCACACTAAGAGTCCAGGCCAGATGCAATCTGCCATCGTCGATCTGACAAGGGTGAGCAACAGCGGTACTATAAAGACCTAAGTGATATAAACCTGTATTGCCTTTATGTCCATCTCTCGGCGCAAGCGAACCTGGTTCTTCATTCTAGCGATTGTCCTGATTGCGGCGCTCGGGACGACAGTGTGGATCGCGGTAGATAACGATTTAGTAGGCCGACTACCGCCGCCGATACGGGAACTTCTGCAGCGCAACCACCTCGCTGCTCACCTGATTCTCGCTAACGGCCGACTCGAAGCGACGGAGGTAGACGTCGCCGCCAAATTGAGCGGGCGATTGGTCAATGTGTTTGCCCGGGAGGGAGATACGGTGGAGGCGGGCACGGTGCTGGCCCGTCTGGACACCGCGAGTCTTGAGGCCCATCTGCGCCAGGCCGAAGCAGAACTGCGGCGGGCTGAGAGGGATCGCGACTACGCCCTGGCGATCGTCGCCCAACGAAAAAGCGAACTTGGATATGCCGATCGGGAAGCGAAACGTTTGCTGGAGTTGAAAGAACGCAACTACGCCGCTGAAGAAAAGGTCGATCAGGCGCGTACCGCGGCTCGTACCGCGGAGGCCGCGCGCCGGGCAGCCCAGGTCAAGGTGGCCGAGACCGAGGCAGCAATCGAGGCGGCGGCAGCACAGATCGAACGCATCGCCGCCGATATCTCGGACAGCGCACTAAAGGCGCCGCGGCGTGGTCGGGTACTCTACCGCATGGCCGAGCCGGGTGAGGTTCTTGGCTCCGGCGGCAAGGTGCTTACACTGCTTGATCTCACCGATCTTTACATGAGTTTCTTTCTGCCGGGAAGGGAGGCGGGCCGGGTGGCCATAGGTGCGGAGGCACGGCTTGTACTCGACGCCGCCCCGGAGTATGTGATTCCGGCACAGATTTCCTTTATCGCTGCCCGTGCCCAGTTCACGCCGAAACAGGTGGAGACCCGCAGTGAAAGGGAAAAACTGGTATTCCGGGCCAAAGCGCGCATCGATCCGGCCCTGCTCGAACGCTACGAACCCTTGGTTAAAACAGGGCTTCCCGGTAGTGTGTATGTGCGCCTGGATCCGCAGCAATCCTGGCCGGAATGGCTCGCTCCCAAGTTACCTCCATGGCCTGGCCAAACGAATCACTCGCCCAACTGAAGGGGGTAGGGCACCGCTATCCCGGCGTGGTTGCACTGGACGGCATCGAACTCGACCTCCCGGCAGGGCAAATGCTGGGGGTAATCGGACCGGACGGTGTGGGAAAATCGACGCTGCTGGGGCTGATCGCCGGGGTACGTGCCATCCAGACCGGTTCTCTGGAAGTACTCGGCACCAATTTTAAAGACCGGGGGCAGCGCACGCATTTCGCCAGCCGCGTTGCCTACATGCCCCAGGGCCTTGGACGCAACCTCTATCCCAGCCTGTCGGTGGGAGAGAACCTGGATTTCTTCGGCCGACTGTTTGGGCAGGATACCGAAGCCCGGCAGGCACGCATCGTGGAATTGCTGGCGGCTACCGGTCTGACAGCCTTCACCGATCGCCGCGCCGCGAATCTCTCCGGCGGCATGAAACAGAAGCTCGCCCTGTGCTGCGCCCTGATCCATGAACCCGATCTGTTGATACTCGACGAACCGACCACCGGGGTGGATCCGCTGTCGCGACGGCGGTTCTGGGAGCTGATCGTGCGACTGCGTGCCCAGCGGCCGGATATCAGCATTCTCGCTGCCACCGCCTACATGGAGGAGGCCGCGCACTTCGATTGGCTGATCGCCATGAATGCCGGTCGGGTACTTGCCACAGGCAGTGCACGGCAACTCCAGGAGCGCACCGGTCAACCCGACATGGAGCGGGCATTTGTCACCCTGCTGGCGACCACCTCCCGCCCTGTAACCCAGTGGCAGCCTATGCCGTTGGATAAAGGCCGCAACGGGAAACCGGTCATCGAGGCCCAGCGCCTGACTCGACGTTTTGGTGAGTTTACGGCGGTGGATCAGGTCAGTTTCCGTATCGAGCGCGGTGAGATCTTCGGCTTTCTCGGCTCCAACGGCTGTGGCAAGACTACTACCATGCGTATGTTGACCGGGCTGCTTCCAGTCACCGCGGGAGAGGCGCGTATATTCGGTCACCCGGTGGATGCGAGCGACCTCGATCTGCGCCATCGCCTGGGCTTCATGTCTCAGGGTTTTTCACTCTACACTGAGCTTACGGTTTGGCAAAACCTCGATTTGCATGGTCGCCTGTATCGCATTCCAGCTGATCGGATTCAGGCGCGTACCCAAGCCCTGGTGACACGCTTCGGATTGGAACATCATCTGGAAATACGGGCTGGAGACCTGCCTCTGGGTTTGCGCCAACGGCTGTCGCTGGCGGTGGCCGTGATCCACGAACCCGAATTGTTGATCCTGGACGAACCCACTTCAGGTGTCGATCCGATGGCGCGTGACGACTTCTGGGAACTGCTGCTGGAACTGTCCCGACAGCAGGGCGTCACCATTTTCGTCTCCACCCATTTCATGAACGAGGCCGCCCGCTGTGACCGCATCTCCCTGATGCACGCAGGCCGGGTCCTGGCCCAGGGATCACCCCGGGAACTGGTGGCATCGAAACAGACGGCCGATCTGGAGGGCGCCTTCATCGCCTACCTGGAGGCAGCGGACGAGGAGGGGGGGGGACGGGTTGCCACAGACTCACCGGCATCGCCATCGCCGGGACAGCATGTGGCGCAACCGAGCGCTCCCCGCCGCTTCTCTCCGGGCCGCATGCTGGCCTATGCAAGGCGCGAGTCGATGGAACTGCAGCGTGACCCGATCCGGCTCGCGTTTGCACTGCTCGGGCCATTGCTGTTGATGATCGCCATGGGCTATGGCATCTCTTTCGACGTGGAACGTATCCGCTACGCCGCACTGGACTGGGACCAGACACCGGCAAGCCGGGACTATCTGGAGCACTTCTCTGCCTCTCGTTATTTCGTAGCCGAGCAGTCAATCAAGGATGACCGAGAGCGGGTGCGGCGGTTACGAGGCGGCCGGCTGACCGTGGCGATAGAAATCCCTGCCGGTTTCGGCCGCGACCTCAAGCGGGACCGCCAACCGGAGGTGGGATTCTGGATCGACGGTGCAGTACCCTTTCGCGGTGATACCATTCGCGGCTATGTCGAAGGGACCCACCGCCGCTATCTGGAAGAGCTGGCCCGGCGAAGCGGCATGGAGATTCCGCGCCAGGCGGCAGAGGTAGAAAGCCGCTTCCGCTACAATCAGGCTTTCCGCAGCGTCTTCGCCATAGTGCCGGGCATTCTGATGCTGTTGCTCATCATGATCCCCGCCACCATGACCGCGGTGGGCATTGTGCGGGAAAAGGAACTCGGTTCTATCACCAATCTCTACGCCACCCCCACGACGGGGCTCGAGTTCCTGCTCGGTAAGCAGCTGCCTTACATCGCCCTCGCCCTGGTCAGTTACCTGATCCTGTTGGTCCTGGTGTTGACCCTGTTTCAGGTGCCGCTGAAGGGGAGTCTGTTCGGACTGACGTTCGGCGCCCTGTTGTTCGTCTTTGCCAGCACCGGGCTGGGGTTGTTTATTTCCACCTTTATGCGCAGCCAGATCGCCGCCATCTTTGGCACCACCATCGCCAGCGTCATTCCAACCATCCTGTTCTCCGGTATGCTCTCACCCGTTGCCTCGCTGACCGGCGCGGCCCGCATCATGGGCTACGGTTTTCCCAGCGCCTGGTTTCAGCACGTGAGCGTCGGCAGCATTACCAAAGGGCTTGGGCCTCAGCTGCTGGTGGCTGACTATCTGGCCCTGGGTGCCTTTGGTCTGGCCTTTCTCATCCTTGGCCGGATGCTGCTGCGGACCCAGGAGCGCTAGTGTACCTCGTCACTAGTCCTGTGACATTCAGAGCGCGCCTATGCTGGCAGTGCGCCCCGAAGGAAGTGCCCTTGGGGTGCAAGGTGCGCTCCGCCGTGAATGGCTCGCCCTTTGCCAGGAGCGCAACGCCGCAATGGCGGCATAGGCGCGCTCCCTTCGGGCGAGTCAGGCAGCGCTCATCCGCTGTGTTATGCCTCTTGGAAAGGGATGGGCCATTCCCTGCGAGGCATGCCTTGCGGCTAAGCGCTTCCTGGCTCGCTGAACGTTACAGGATTAGTGACGAGGTACACTAGCATGCGGCTGGCCAACGTTTACCGTCTGGGACGAAAGGAACTGACAAGCCTGCGCCATGATCTGGTGTTGGTGCTGCTCATCGCCTACAGTTTCACCATTGCCATCATAGCTCCGGCCAAAGGGGTGCGGTTGGAACTTTATAATGCCGCTGTTGCGGTGGTGGACGAGGATAAGTCACCGCTCTCCCGACAACTGATCGATGGGCTGCGCCCGCCCTTTTTTCAGCCACCGGTGCAGATCGAACTGAATGAAATGGATCCGGGTATGGATGCCGGCCAATACACCTTCGTGATCGATATCCCACCACACTTTCAGGCCAATATCCTGGCGGCACGGCAGCCGTCACTGCAGGTGAACGTGGATGCCACCGCCATGGCCCAGGCTGGCAGCGGCGCCCGTTACATCGAAGGCATGATCGGAGAGGAGTTGCGCAACTTCCTGGAGAGAAGGCCGTTGGCGGCAAACCTGCCGGTGAAGGCCGTCACCCGGCTGGTCTTCAATCCCAACAGCGAATCCTCCTGGTTTCTCGCGGTAATGCAGATCGTCAACATGTGCACTCTACTGGGTATCCTGTTGACCGGTGCAGCGCTGATTCGGGAGCGCGAGCACGGCACGCTGGAGCACCTGTTGGTGATGCCGCTGACACCTGCCGACATCATGGTGGCCAAGTCCTGGTCGAATGCGCTGGTCATTCTGGTGGCAGCGACTCTGGCTATGTTGGTCGTGGTGCGTGGCGTGCTCGGCGTGCCCATAAGCGGCTCGCTGACACTGTTCGTTTTCGGCCTGGCGATCTATCTCTTTTCCTTGACCGCCATCGGTATCCTGTTGGCGACGCTGGCGCGCTCCATGCCTCAGTTCGGACTGCTGTCGATCCCGGTATTTCTGGTGATGTACATGCTCTCCGGTGCCAACACACCGTTGGACTCGATGCCCGAGTTGCTGCAGCGGATCATGCTGGTTTCACCCACCACCCACTTCGTCTCTTTCAGTCAGGGGGTGATCTTCCGTGGCGCCGATATCCATCTGGTGTGGCCGCAGTTGCTGGCCACTGCGGGTATTGGCGTCATCGCCTTCCTCGTCGCACTGGCGCGATTCCGGCGGACAGTCAGTCTTACTCAATTGTAAAAAGAACTAGTGGCCATTGCTGACATGGGGTGGAGGGTAGGGGACCGATCTTCTTAAAGTCTGAGATCTGATGGTCAATGGGCCCGGAGTGCATCTC
Organism: uncultured Gammaproteobacteria bacterium; assembly: GCA_963820955.1. Taxonomy (GTDB): domain Bacteria; phylum Pseudomonadota; class Gammaproteobacteria; order Chromatiales; family Chromatiaceae. Next base: position 46,563 of record CAWGCA010000057.1, read on the forward strand.
TACCGAGCTGATTGAACAGCCTTAGCCTTACCGGCAAAATAGTTACGGCTTGCTCAACCTGTCTGTCGGAAGAATCATGTCAAAGCCCTGCATATTCGCCGGTACCACAATGGTATTGGCACCGGTTTCGGCAAACCGCTGCAATGTTAGATTCAGTTCGTGTTGCAGATATTCATTGGTAAGGGTCTTATTGATTATTTCGTTTGCATTGGCAATGCCCTGTGCACGTATTGCTTCTATCTCTGCATTTTTACGTTCAATCTCTACCATGACCTGTTTGGCTTCGAGGCGTTTCTGATTCGCCACCGCTTCACGGATCGATTCCTCGATCGAGGGGTCGGTCAATATCGACCGGATGACGACCCGCGTCACATCGAACACACCCGGATCGTTGGAATCCAGTGTCTCTTGCAGCCGCGCCTTTATTGAGTCCGCAATCTGCTCCCGCTTTTTGTGCATGGTGAGCGAATCGATCTCAGCGACTGTTTCATATGCCGCGCGTCGGGTTTCGCGATATACCAGACGGTAAGCGGGAAAATAGGTGTTCGATTCCTGATCAAATTGATGCGCGTTGGCATATTTCACGTACAGGTCGGAAATACTGTCACTCGAGGCCTTATAAAAAATTGTTACATCCATATCCCGGAGCGACAGGTTATCGGCTGCCTTGGGTGTCAGATCGGTCAAATCAATCGCAATCTCCTTACCGACAAACTCCGTAATGGATGTCACTATCGGCAACCTCAGATTCATGCCCGGGGTCACTTCCTCCGGATTTACTTTTCCCAGCGTTTTTTTTACCCCTACGTTTCCAGACTCAATGAGCACGATAGTAGAGTAGAGAAAAATCAACACAGGCACGGCAACCATGCCAATTCCGATGGCGCGTAGAATTCCGGAAACCGTGGAGCGCTCTGTGGTGGACATTATTAACTTCTCAGCTGTTTTCTTGAATCGAACCAAACCAGGCCGGTGGTAGTCAGGGATATATCGTCATTTCACAGTCTTTCTTGAAAGACGTGATCCAGCCACAGGTGCTATTATTTATGCGCATAATGTATATTATGTTAAATAATGGGTCTAGAGGCTGTACCAATGGATTGTATAGAATACACACACCGCGGGCTGAGAATAGGACACAGCACAGAGCCTCAGTTTGATCAGGAGTGAGAAATTGTCAGGTTATCCCATTGGATTTTTCGAGGTGTCCTAAAGTTTCTTTCCACGTGGTCGATCAACCATCCAAGAGGTGTTCGTTGTGGTATGGACCCGAAGTTTAGTCGAACCTAAACGGCAACAAAGAGAGGGATTGTTTAACGGCGATGTTGTGCTGTTCCAGTAGGCAGGAAACGCCTGAATCGCCGTACAGTCTCCATGCTAGTCAAACTGGTTCGCCATTCGGGTCCATTCCAGAGCGATCACCCTACTTCTTCTTAGAAACCTTATACCTGGTTTCTACATTTCCCTTGATCGCCCCGGCATCGTCGTACTCTGTATAAGTAACTTTGATTTCCTCAAAGTTGTTGGCAAGGATAACCGCTGGTGACTCTTCGTCATTTCCCGAAGCGTTGGTCTGATAAGAGCTTATCATTACGTTTTTGAGCTCGTATTTCAGGTAGGTTGCTCTCGCGCCACCGTAAGTGGCGGTTAGCTCGATCTCTAGCTTTGGGATCACTTCACCCTTCAGGCACTTCTCCTGAAGTTTCGTGGCCGCCTTTTCGTAGTCCAGCGTTAAGACCAGATCCTCGACAATGGCGGCGCCTCTTCGCCGACTGACACCTTTTTTGTCATCAGGCCTGTAGGCGCCCCAATCTAGCGAAAGAACATCAATCCAATTGCCATGGTTAGCGTCTTTGGATTCACCATCGATCCCATCGTACTTTGCAAATAGAGCCATCTTAAATACTCCTTTAAACCTTGAGACGAGACATGACCTGCCTTCAAGCAATGTGCAAACAGGCAAGCCAAAATTTTTGTTGTTTTGATCCACCCAGCCAACTTCTTGTGAATCTAGAACTCATCATGCAACCATGAGTGCGGAGTTTCGATCAAAAACACTAACACCAGGCATCAATACACTGCAGTGCTTCCATTACAGCCACAAACACCAACAAAAAGAGGATATCCTAAATTTAGATCCACCAGCTGCAATAACAAGAAAATAATTCATAATACAAAAAATGAATCATTGCCATATTCTAATGTAAATAATTAAAAAAATACCACAAAGTGCTGAAATAAATATTATTAATAAATTTTTAAGGCGATGTTTGGTTTCTTGGCTCAACCTGTCATCAGTAAGTGACAACACTTGTGCAAATTTAAGTATCTCGGTTGATATTCCGATAAACCTGCGAAGAAGTTTTTTTTAGGCTGACAATCCTTGTGTCATCACTCCAGGCAGGACCAACTTTGATCATACTCGCCCAGTTATCCCAACTACTTGGTTTGGTTTCTCTTCTTGCACTGATATGGCTTGTTGTGCGGGGGTTTAAAAAGCATTGGCTGTGGGGATTAGCGGTATTATTTCTCTCACCTATTAGTGGCACGATCTTTGGGATCAAGTACTGGAGCAGGGAAAAGATACCTTTTCTTTCTTATATCACAACATTTATTCCAGCAGTGGCTCTTGGCTTCTATGTATTTTCAACTCTTGGGGGATGGAGCGTTGCCCAAAATTCGCTGAACTTACAAAAAGGGGGGCGATCGGAAATGCTTACCGAGCAAGATGCACTTGCCTTTATGCACAGCAATCTTGATTTTATAGGAAAGACGATTACTCAGGATGGAGATCAGAAAAAGATCGATATGATGCGAAATTATCTGCAAAAGTTTGAATCGGGTATGAGCGAAGAGGACATGCGTGAACTAAATAGGGAGATGCTGGAGCTTGCACTTTCATCGGCGGAAAATCTTACGGAAGAGCAGCGTCGTCAGTTGGAAGAGTTACGAGAAAACGTGATACCGGGAGAATCCGTTAGTACCGATATCCAGTCAAAGTCCTCCCAGAACATCTCCGGAACGAACAACGAAACCGAAAATACGACAAGGAAATACCCTTCCCCAGCACCTAGACTCCGAATGAAGTTAGTGAAGATTCAAGTCTCTGATGCTAAAGATTTCATCGGCAAAACTGTCAAGGTGAAAACCATCGATGGAATCGATAGAACCTATAGGCTCATCGCTTCCTCGCCGAACAGTCTGAGTTTCGAACGACGGGAGCAGGGCGGCATGCTCACGTTTGAAATGGAAAGGCGCAACATCAGAGAACTGAAGGTTTTTACTCGACAGCCCCTCAGATAGCATACGCCGAAAGACTTGGAGCAGATACGCCTAGTCAGTGTCTATTGTTACTCCCTACTTGACATTTATCCGACAGGTGAAATTGCGATTGAATCGATTGCCTAAGCAAGTATGTTTCAAAATTTTACCTGAGGCCCGGGAGTTCTCTGTTTGAAGGGCGTATCCGGTTGTGTCTGGGTTGGGTGGAGTTACTAGCTGATACCGATTATTGTTAGATATATTATATAGTTACATGTACAACCGTACGACTCAGTACAATTATGACTAATCCTGCTATGCTCGCGTCATAGCCTTTTCGACGACACATCTTTCTCCTCTGCTCGAAGGAACGTTATGCAGGATGATCCCGTTGTCTATACCATTTTCCTTGTCTTTTCCGGGGCTGCTCTGATAGCCACGTTGGCCCTCTTTGCGCGGCAGACTCTGTTGGTCGCCTATATTCTCCTCGGTGTAATCCTTGGTCCTTCGGTCACCGGTCTGGTGAGTGATGGGGAACTGGTGCAGCAGATGTCACGCATCGGAATCATGTTTTTATTGTTTCTTATGGGGTTAGAGTTAAATCCTCGGGAACTGCTTCTTCTCATCAACAAGACCACATTTGTGACGCTGACTAGTTCAATCTTTTTTGCCACGCTGGGATTCACAACCGCCCTACTCTTTGACTACGGACTTCAGGAATCTCTGATTATTGGCGCTGCCATGATGTTTTCCAGCACCATTTTAGGTCTTAAATTGTTGCCGACTACGGTGAAACATCATCAACGTACGGGGGAAATTGTCATCAGTATTCTGTTGCTCCAGGATTTGATCGCAATCCTGTTGTTACTGGTACTGAAAGGTGGTGGCGGGGCGGGCAATCACCTGATAGAGATTTTTAAACTCGGCCTGGCATTTCCCCTACTGATCGGCGCTGCGGCACTACTGGTGAAGTTTGTTCTGCTGCCTTTGATCCGGCGTTTCGATACGATAAAAGAGTACATATTTCTCCTCGCTATCGGCTGGTGCCTGGGAGTGGCAGAGATGGCTGTTATGCTTGGCTTGTCTCACGAGATCGGCGCTTTCATCGCCGGGGTTTCCCTGGCAACGAGTCCGATATCCTGGTTCATCGCCGAGAACCTGAAACCAGTCCGGGATTTTTTTCTAGTGCTGTTCTTTTTTTCGCTTGGCGCTGGCTTCGATCTGAGCACATTAGGTGACATCCTGTTTCCTGCCATCGTTCTCGCGCTATTGATGCTGCTATTCAAGGCACCAGTATTTTCTCTACTTCTGCGTCGGGTGGGCGAGGAGGACAAGCGATCCAAAGAGGTTGGCAGCAGGTTGGGTCAACTTAGTGAGTTTTCCCTGTTATTGGCGGTGGTGGCCCAAGACCAGGGGGAAATTACCTCAAGCGCAGCTTATCTTATACAACTCGCTACACTTCTGACGTTTCTGGTATCCGCGTATCTGGTGGTGGTTCGTTATCCCACACCTATCGCGTTGTCGGATAGGCTACGCAAGGATTGAAAACAATATTACCAGTGCAGGGATGCGCCGACGAGTCTCAAGTGTGTAGAAGCATGATAGAATGAAGGCGACCGGCCTGGCCGTGCGGCCAGACCAATCTGGGGATCAGTACCAATAGTAACGGCGCGAGATATCAGCGGAATGATGATTCCGGCTATGGTTATTGTACCTCGGTTCCTGATAAGCGTAGCTGTCCTGACGACGTGACTTATGTGCCCAGTCATTGTGTTTCAGTTTCCAAATACGGTCTCCAGCAACGTCCAGTTTCTTTTTGATTTTATTTCTTTCAGCTCTGCTCAATCTTCCGTCGGAACGAAAAGTTCTTACCAGTTTTCGGATTTTACGCTGCTCCCTTTTCAGTTTTTTTGCTTCCTTTCTGTTCAGTGTTCCATTGTCAATTCCATGTTCGATACGTTGTTGTTGACGTATCAGTCGATCGTGAATCCGCATTCCATTTTCCTTGGAAAACGCCAGATTCGGCGTAAGAACCACACTCGTGATAAGGGCTGTAATGGCAATCTTGGCTGCTGTTTTCATCGTTTGCTCTCCGGTTGTCTATTCATCACAATTGCAGGATAGTGAAGGACAGATGAACCTATCCTGAACGGACTAAAAGAAAGAACAAAAGTGACCACATTGGGGAGAAGCTCTGACATCGGTGATCAGTTCTTTACTTCTAAACAACGTAAATCAGTATCAATCAGGCCCGAGATCCAAATGATGAATGATCAATTTCTGTTAGACGAATCCTTGATCTACCTGAACCATGCGGCCGTTTCTCCCTGGCCATTAGTGACGGTTCATGCCGTCGAAAAATTCGCCCGGGAAAATCTGCAGTTTGGTGCGGCACATTATCCGGACTGGGTAAAAAGTGAGAACGAGCTCAGGAGGATTTTATGCTTGTTGATCAATGCGCCATCCAGCGATGACATCTCACTCCTGAAAAACACCTCAGAGGCACTCTCTACCATCGCTTACGGTATCGATTGGAAATCCGGAGACAACGTAGTCACATTCCGGCAGGAGTTTCCATCTAATAGAATCGTTTGGGAATCTTTGCGGCAATTCGGTGTAGAAACCCGGCTAGTCGATCTATCCGCAACAACAGACGCAGACAACCCTGAGGAAAAACTGATGGCGTGTTGCGATGAAAACACACGCCTGCTGTCCACCAGCTCGGTTCAGTACGCGACGGGGTTCAGGGTAGATCTGGAGACGATTGGCAGGTTTTGCAGGCAGCGAGACATTCTATTCTGTGTCGATGCCATTCAAAGCCTTGGCGCCATCCCCTTCGATGTGCAAAGGAACAAGGCCGATTTTGTGGTCGCGGACGGCCACAAGTGGATGCTGGGACCGGAGGGTCTGGCGCTTCTCTTCGTGCGACCAGAGCTCAGAGCCAAACTGAAACTCCATCAATTTGGTTGGCATATGATCAGCCGTCCCGGCGATTTCGATCAGGTGGACTGGAAGCCGTCGGACACAGCCACAAGATTCGAGTGTGGAAGCCCGAATATGCTCGGAATACATGCGTTGAAAGCCAGTCTGACCCTGATTCAGGAACAGGGTATAGAAACCATATTTGAGAAGATCCTGACAAACACGGCGTTTCTTATTGACTTGGTCGAGTCATCGGGAGATGGTTTGTCCCTGCTTTCCAATCGAAACAATTCAAGGCGGTCCGGTATTGTGAGCTTTGCAGTCGCAGGGATGGATCCGCTGCTCCTTCATCAGCGACTGATGCGAAGCGGCGTAATCTGCGCCAGCCGAGGTGGCGGGATACGTCTGTCGCCCCACTTTTACACCTCCAGGGCGAAGCTTGAAGCAGCGTGGGATCGGGTAATGGAACAGGTGAATTAGTGAATATATAGTATATAAATAACAAAAGCTTGAAATCTAATTTAACTAAATAACTTTAAATAAAGATCGGTTAACTGGCTTTGGGAAAAACTCTGCTCCTGGCTGATGAAGGAATCGCCACCAGCCAGTACCACTTCTCCTATCTGCTGGAGCCGGTGCGATTGCTGGAAAAAGGCGTCGCTCCCGAGCAGATCGACCAGGCAGCACTGGATTTTGGAATGCCCATGGGTCCGATAGAACTGGCGGGCAGCGTCGGCCTCTACATCTGCCTGTCGGTAGCGGAGAGGCTGGCGGATTTTCTCCATACTTCTGTACCCGAAATCCTGCGCGCCGCCGTCATTGACGGCAACCTCGGACGCAAGAGCGGACGAGGATTCTACGTTTATAACGGAAAGGGCCCGGTGCAGGCACATCGGCTGCGATCGTCGACAGGGTCCGGAGCGATAGCGGAGCGGATGATCCTGCAGCTGTTGAACGAGTCCATTGCTTGTCTGCGGGAAGCGGTAGTGGTGGTTGCCGATCTACTCGATGCCGGGGTGGTTTACGGCACCAGGTTCGCCCCTTTCCGTGGTGGGCCAATCCACTATATAAGAGACTCAGGCTGGGATAGAATCCGAGACAGGCTGCGGCAGATGGAGCAGCAGCACGGTAAGCAGTTTTCTGCGGACAGGGGATGGGAGGCATTTGCCTGATGCACGAAACCGATGTCATTACTCTTGCTCAGGCCCGCACACTTGACGGGGCCTTCCGGGAGAGGGTTGGCCGCAGCCCAAACGCCACTGCCTATATCCAGTACGACGAGGCATCACAATCCTGGCAGGAGTTCAGTTGGACTCAGACCGCTGACCTGGTAGCACGTTGGCAGGAGGCCCTGTTAGCCGAAGGTCTGAAGCCGGGTGAACGGGTGGCAATGATGCTGCACAACTGCCGGGAGTGGGTGATCTTCGATCAGGCCGCCCAAGGGCTCGGTCTGGTGACCGTGCCCATCTATCCCAACGATCGCAAGGAAAATGTTGCCTATATCCTGCAGGATGCCGGTGTCCGTCTGTTTCTGATCGATAACAACGAGCAGTGGCAGGCGTTGCAGGAGATCCAGGATCAGCTGGCCGGACTGGTCCGGATTGTTTCTCTGCAGCCGGTGGAAACGGTCAGCCTGGGGCCTTGGATGATCCACGCTTCCGACTGGATCCCCTCTGGCGCTTCAGCACTACAGACCAGCGCAGGTGATCCCGACGATCTGGCTACCATTGTCTACACTTCCGGCACCACCGGGCGGGCCAAGGGGGTGATGTTGAGCCACCGTAATATGCTCTCGAATGCCCTGGCCTGCGTCAAGTTGATCGACATCTTTCCGGACGATCTCATGCTCTCTTTTCTTCCCCTCTCACACACCCTTGAGCGCACCCTGGGGTATTATCTGCCAATCCTCACCGGCTGCAGTGTCGCTTATGCCCGTTCCGTGCCTCAGCTGGCGGAAGACCTGGTGCGAATACGGCCCACAATTCTGATATCGGTCCCCAGAATATTCGAACGGGTTTACGGCCGGATACAGGAGAAACTGGAGCATGACCCGGCGATCGCTCGCAGATTATTCAACCAGGCGGTAGAGATCGGCTGGAAGAGATTCGAATATCGACAGAAACGAGCCGCCTGGTCGCCCGACCTGCTCCTCTGGCCGCTGTTGCAGGGCCTCGTTGGGCGCAAAGTGCAGGCCAAACTGGGAGGTCGAATTCGTTTCGCTGTCAGCGGTGGTGCAGCACTTTCACCCGATATAGCCAAACTCTTTATCGGTTTGGGCATCAACATCCAACAGGGTTACGGCCTGACCGAAACCAGCCCGGTGATCACCGCCAATCCCCTTGAGGATAACCGCCCGGCCAGTGTCGGTGTGCCGCTCGAAGGGGTCGAGGTAAAAACCGGCGACGACGATGAATTGCTCACCCGCAGTCCCAGCGTAATGCTTGGCTACTGGAACAACCCGGAGGCTACGCGGCAGGTTATCGATCAGGATGGCTGGCTGCACACCGGCGACCAGGCACGGATAGCCGATGGCCACGTCTATATTACCGGCCGGCTGAAAGAGATACTGGTATTGGCCAACGGCGAAAAAGTGTCGCCAGTGGATATGGAGATGGCGATCACAATGGACAGCCTGTTCGATCAGGCATTGGTGATTGGCGAGGGCAGACCTTTTCTGTCGGCCCTGGTGGTGCCTAACCCAGAGGAATTAGCCAACCTGGCGCGCCAGCTTGGGCTGGATCCCGACAGCGGTTCTGTGTCCGAGAATAAAGATCTGAAACGTCTCCTGCTGGAGCGTATCCACCGACAGCTGCACGCCTTTCCGGGTTACGCCAAAATCCGAAATCTCAGCCTGATACGTGAACCCTGGAGTATCGAGAACGACCTGATGACACCAACACTCAAGATGCGCAGGGCTCGAATAGTCGAGCAATGCCGGAATCAGGTGGAAACGCTCTACCGGGGGCATTGAACGATTTTAATGATGATGTATTCGAAATACGCATGAAATCTCACCCCATCGAAGATAGAAAACCCGGGGAACGCCAACTCGCGGTCCGGGTCCTTGCCATGCCGGCGGACACTAATCCTGCCGGTGACATATTCGGCGGCTGGCTTATGTCCCAGGTGGACATAGCTGGAAGCATTCTGGCTGTTCAAGCCACCCAGGGCCGGGTTGTAACGGTGGCAGTTCACAATCTGCAGTTTCTCAAACCCGTGCTGGTGGGTGACCTGGTCAGCTGCTACGCGGAAGTCGAGCACAGAGGAAATACTTCAGTTCGAATAAAGGTGGAAGTGTTCGCCGAAAGGGAACGGGACCCCCGCTCGGTAC
>CAWGCA010000058.1:0-36390 GCA_963820955.1 uncultured Gammaproteobacteria bacterium
TGCCCTTAAGGGCAATGGTGCCTAATTAAGCCAAGAAATCCGTCATTCCGGATCTACGCTGCGCTTCGTCCGGAATGACGAATAAACTAGAGGTTCCATAAGTAAGAGTCATTACCATTATCGCGATGCCTGTTTCATCGCGAGAGTTAGTGATGGGGTGGATATGAGTATTGTCTGGCAAAAAGAGTCTGCCAGTGGATCGTGCCAGGTGCGAAAAGCAGGTAACAGTGTGCGCCTCTACACAAACGGTGTATTTCACAGCCAGTTTAATCCGGCGAATCCAGTCCGCGGAAGCTTGTGGGAACTACTCATCATTCCAGCCCTTTTTCGAATGCCGGGGGTGGTTCAGCGTGTCTTGGTTCTCGGTGTGGGAGGAGGGACGGTAATACGCCTACTCAATCTCTTTGTGAAACCGCAGGAGATAGTCGGTGTTGAACTCAATCCTCTACATATCCAGGTTGCGAGACGTTTTTTTGGTGTCGATAAAATGCAGGCCGAGATTATCCAGGGCGATGCGACGGCTTGGGTTCGTGGTTATCGGGGAGCCTCGTTTGATTTGATTATTGACGATCTTTACGGCGAAGAGTGCGGTGTTCCGAGGCGAGCGGTTACTGCGAGTAAAGCGTGGTTCCAGCAACTTTCCTCTCATTTGTCGCTAAATGGGATTTTGGTGATGAATTTTATATCGCACGAGGAGATGACAAGCAGCGCCTATTTCGAAGACAGCGCCACCAAGGCAACATTCGTGTCTGCTTTTCAACTTTCGATGCCACAATATGAAAATTCGATAGCAGCTTTCTTTTGCCAAAAGGCCAGCATTCGACAGTTACGTAGCAACCTGACCAGGATAACCGCTCTTAATCCAAGACGGAAAAGCACCAAACTTCAGTATCGCGTTCGTGGTATTTGAATTTAGGGCTGACTCTTTGCATTCGGTCCGGTCCCATTGAATGGTCAACATTCAGTGATAGACCCTAAATTCCCCTGGTGTAGAATGCCTTTGTGTTGTCCAAAACCCTGTCGATGTCTTTTTCGGAAATATCGAGGTGAGTTACCAAACGCATGGGATTGCCATTTCCCAGCAGGATTCCTTCTTTTCTGGCATGGCTGCGCAAGGCATCGATGTCCTTGCCGGGGACTTTGAGAAAAACCATGTTGGTCTGTGCGCTTCCGTTTTCTACCTGGAGTTCATTGATCTTCATCAGACCCACAGCCAGGCGTTGCGCGTTTTCGTGATCATCTGACAGGCGCTGCAGATTGTTTTCCAGGGCATGGATTGCCGCGGCGGCTAGTATTCCCGCCTGGCGCATTCCGCCCCCAACCATCTTGCGCCAGCGTCGGGCGCGTTGAATGAAATCACTGCTGCCGCACAGCACTGAGCCTACCGGTGCACCCAATCCCTTGGAAAAGCAGACCGAGACTGAGTGGAAGTGTTGAGTGATCTCCGCAACGGAGATCCTCTGGGCCACGGCCGCATTGCACACCCTGGCGCCGTCCAGGTGAAATGACAAGTTTCGTTCCTTGATAAACAGGGCGGCGCGCTTGATGTAATCCAGGGACAATACTTTGCCGCCGACCGTGTTCTCCAGCGCCAGCAGCCGGGTAGGTGCAAAATGGACGTCATCGGGCTTTATGGCGGCCGCTACCTTGTCGAGGTCCAGAGTTCCGTCAGGCTCGAACTCGATCGGTTGTGGCTGAATGCTGCCCAGCACTGCGGCACCTCCGGCCTCGTACTTATAGGTATGTGCCTGCTGTCCAACAATATACTCTTCGCCACGCTGGCAATGGCTGAGCAGGCCAACCAGGTTGCTCTGGGTTCCAGAAGGTAGGAAAATCGCAGCCTCCTGATTTGTCAATTCGCCAGCGATCTCTTCCAGGCGATTGATCGTCGGGTCCTCTCCATAGACATCGTCGCCAACATCGGCTGCGGCCATCACCCGGCGCATTGCATCGGAAGGACGTGTTACGGTATCGCTGCGCAGATCAATTATCGTTTCCATAGTCCTGTGTCGGTAGCAATAAGGAGATTGGTTTCAAAAAGGGCGGAATTCCGGTAAAAATTGAATTCACAGACTCAAGAAAGATCTGGTTTCCTGATTGGGACATTGTAAGCGGTGCGGTGTAAACCGAAAAGAACCTGGAGCCTGTTGATTCAAAGTGGGTACAGTATCAGGTGCAGCGAACAGATTAGGGGTGCATCCACAAAGATGTTGAGACCCGAGTTCCCGGATTCCACGAACTCAGTAAAGGCTCCTGAGCGTTTCTTTCCACTGCGGACGCGGCTAATATAGCCCGGAGCAAGGCCTCTGATTCTGTTAACAGGCCCTGGCGAAAGTCGAGATGGTTCGAAGATCTGGTAGAAAGGTAGGTACGTGGTCGGTTGTGACCCATTGATATCCATACGCTCATGTTGTTAGCGCTCGTATGCTTGCCCTTTCTGGGTGCTTTGCTGGTCTGGGTCGCGGCCTCGCGGTTGCATCCTGTCTGGATTGCAGGCCTGACTACGCTTTTGGGCTTAGTTCTGGTTTTGGTTGAAGGAATACCCATCTACGGCGGTGAGTTGCTGATCGAGCGCCGGGAGTGGATACCGGCGATTGGCCTGTCCCTGGCCTTCCGTCTCGATGGTTTGGGTCTGCTCTTTGCCCAGTTGATCCTCGGCATCGGCCTTCTGGTCGTCTTCTATGCTCGATATTACCTCTCCGCAGCGGAGGGTGGCCCCCGACTCTATGCCTTTCTGTTGCTTTTCATGGGTGCCATGCTCGGGTTGGTGTTGTCGGAAAATCTGCTCCAGATGGCCCTGTTCTGGGAACTGACCAGTCTCGCGTCTTTTCTGCTCATCGGGTTTCGACGCGACGAGGCGGAGGCGCGCCAAGGCGCGCGCCTGGCCCTGTTCGTGACTGCCGGCGGCGGGCTAGCTTTGCTGGCCGCGATTATACTGATGGGCCAGGTGGTCGGCAGCTATGAGCTTACAGATTTCCTGTTGAGCGGGCAGGCGATCAAGGAGCATTCGCTCTATCCTGCCATTTTAACGCTGTTTCTCCTTGGGGTTGCGACCAAATCAGCACAATTCCCGTTTCACTTCTGGCTGCCCCACGCGATGGCGGCACCCACCCCCGTCAGTGCCTACCTTCATTCTGCGACCATGGTCAAGGCGGGTATCTTTCTGCTGGGGCGATTCTTCCCTGTTCTCGCGGGTACTGAATTCTGGTTTTACGCCGTCAGTGGAATGGGGCTGATAACTCTGTTGCTCGGGGCCTATTTTGCCCTGTTCCAGCACGACCTCAAGGGGCTGCTCGCCTACTCCACGATCAGCCACCTGGGCCTTATCACCCTGCTTTTCGGTCTGGGTACCCCACTGGGGGAGATCGCCGCCATTTTCCACATCATCAATCATGCGGTGTTCAAGGCGTCCCTGTTCATGGCTGCAGGCATCATTGACCACGAAAGTGGAACCCGGGATATGCGCAGGCTCAACGGCCTGTTCAAGTACATGCCATACACTGCGGTGCTGGCGATGGTGGCCGCCGCCGCGATGGCCGGTGTTCCCTTGCTCAACGGCTTTCTGTCTAAGGAAATGCTTTTCGGTGAAACACTGGCTCTCAGGTGGTTGAGTGAGGCGCAGTGGCACTGGCTCTTTCCCGGGGCGGCGACCCTTGCCGGCATCTTTGCGGTGGCCTACTCACTGCGCTTCATTCACGACGTTTTTTTCAATGGTGAGCCACAAAACCTGCCGAAAACACCCCATGAACCGCCGCGCTGGATGAAGGTTCCGGTCGAGATTCTGGCGGTATTGTGTGTGCTTGTAGGTATCCTGCCGGGGATTACAGTACGCCCCCTGCTGGAGGTGGCAGCTGCGGCGGTATTGCAACAGCCACTGCCTGACTTCAGCCTGAGCATCTGGCACGGCTTTACCATGCCTTTGCTCATGAGCCTGCTGGCTTTCGCTCTCGGCATCGCCCTGTATGCCAGTCGTACGTGGGTGTTCACTGCCTACGCTCGATTCCCCTTTCGATTGAGCGGCAAGGCCCTGGCCGAAGGCCTAATCGTGCTGCTGTTTGGTCTCGGGCGCAGCCTCGACCGGGCGCTGGACAATGGCAGTCTGCGTCGTTACAGCTTTCTGCTGGTACTGAGTGCCCTGGCTGCGGGTGCCGCCGGTTTCTGGGGTGAACCCCTATTCGACGCCGAGGTTCTCACGCCCCTGGATCTCATTACCCTGCTGGCCGGACTGCTGGCCGGCAGCGGGGCGCTGGCAACGGCCATCATGTACCGCAACCGTCTGGTTGCGGTGTTGATGCTCGGTCTGGTGGGTTTGATGGTGTCACTGTTGTTCGCTCGTTTTTCCGCACCTGATCTGGCCCTGACCCAACTCCTGGTCGAGATCGCCACTGTAATTCTGGTGCTGCTGGTCATGTATTTCCTGCCGGAGATGACGACCGGTGTCTCCAGCCTGACCCGTCGGGTCCGGGACTGGGCCCTTGGACTGCTGGCGGGGGCCGGGGTGGCGTCACTCAGCTACGCCATGCTCACCCGGCCGGCAGACAGCATCTCTTCCTTCTATCTCGCGCAGAGTAAGCCGGGTGGTGGCGGCACTAATGTGGTGAACGTAATCCTGGTCGACTTTCGGGGCTTCGATACCCTGGGCGAGATCACGGTGCTCGGTATCGCCGCGGTCGGTATCGTCGCCATGTTGAACGGGCTGGCAATCCGAGGTCCTCGGCTGGACTGGCTCGGCCGGCCATGGGCCAGCGACCGGTATCCGCTGATACTGGCTACCGTGTCGAAGCTGATGCTGCCGATTGCGCTGCTTGTCTCCGTGTTCTTCTTTCTCCGTGGCCACAATCTTCCCGGTGGCGGTTTCATCGCCGGTCTGGTGACCGGCGTCGCCCTGATCCTGCAATTCATGGCCGAAGGCAGCCGGACGACCAGCGGACGATTGCCCTGGAATCAACTCGGGTTAATTGGCGCAGGTGTACTCATCGCGGCGTTTACAGGCATGGCCAGCTGGCTGTTTGGTTATCCTTTTCTCACCAGCACCTTCACCTACCTGACCTTACCTCTGATCGGTAAGTTTGAGCTTGCCAGCGCCCTGTTGTTCGATCTCGGTGTCTTTCTTGCAGTGGTAGGCACGGTTCTGGTCATCCTCGCCGGTATTGGCCGCCTTAGTCCAGAGGGGGAGAAGGCCTGATGGAGGTATTGATCTCGATTCTCATCGGAATCATGACGGCAAGCGCCGTCTATCTGTTGCTGCGTGCCCGTACCTTCCCGGTGGTGTTGGGTATCTCCCTGCTTGGATACGCGGTCAACATTTTTCTTTTCGCAAGCGGCAGATTGACCCTCGACAGCGCACCCCTGGTCGAGCATGGCCTCGGGTATCTCCCCGATCCCTTACCCCAGGCCCTGGTGCTTACCGCCATCGTCATCGGCTTCGGGATGACCGCTTTTCTCGTCGTGCTGGCCCTGCGCGCCCTGCGCGATCTCGGCAGTGACCATGTGGACGGAGAATCGAAACAATGATTCATCTCGCTGTTCTGCCTGTTTTGATACCCCTGGTCGCGGGCGGTGTCCTGTTGCTGATCGGCCGGGGCAGGGGGGGTGAGCGTGCCATCAGTCTCGCCGCCACCTCAGCGCTTCTGATTGTGGCCATGCTGCTGCTCGAACGCACCGCGGCCGGTGAACTTCTGATCTACCATGCCGGTAACTGGCCGGCACCCTACGGTATCGTGTTGGTCGCTGATCGGCTCAGCGCGCTGATGCTCACCCTCGGTGCACTCCTCTCCCTGGGCAGCCTGCTGTATGCGATCAACGGCGACGATCGTCTCGGTCCGCGTTTCCACGTATTGTTCCAGATGCAGCTGCTCGGTATTAACGGGGCTTTTCTCACCGGTGACCTGTTCAACCTCTTTGTCTTTTTCGAAATTCTGCTTATTGCGTCCTATGCCCTGCAACTGCATGGCGGGGGAGGGCTACGGACCCGGGCCGCGTTGCACATCGTGGTGCTCAATCTGGTCGGATCCGCCATTTTTTTGATCGGGATCGGTGCCATCTATGGGGCTGTCGGTACCCTGAACCTGGCGGATCTGGCAGCCAAGGTGGCGGCTGCGGGAACCCAGCAGGCTGGATTACTGCGGACCGGTGGATTACTGCTGCTGGTGGTGTTCGCCCTAAAGGCGGCGCTGATACCCGTGGGTTTTTGGCTGCCTCCGGCATATGCGTCTGCAAGCGCACCGGCGGCAGCGCTCTTCGCAATTATGACCAAGGTGGGGGTCTACGCTATCCTGCGGGTAAACGGCCTGATTTTCGGGCCGGAAGCGGGGCTGGCCGCTTCCCTGCTCACGCCCTGGCTGCTGCCGCTGGGATTGATGACTGTCATCGTCGCGACCCTTGGAGTGCTGGCCAGCAACGAGTTGAGGCGGCTGCTGGCCCACCTGGTGGTGCTCTCCGCCGGTACTTTGATCCTTGCCCTCGGGCTTGATTCGGAGGCGGCCACTTCAGCCGCGCTCTACTATGCGCTGAACAGCACGCTGGTTGGCGGTGGCCTGTTCCTGCTGGCGGACCTTATCTTTCGGGAAAGAGGTCAGGCCCAGGCCATGCTGAACAGGTCCCAGGCCGTTGCCAGGCCCGCGTTGTTGGGAACGCTGTTTTTCGTTGGGGCCGTCGGGGTTGTCGGTCTTCCCCCGCTGGCGGGATTCGCCGCGAAAATCTATATCCTGCAGAGCGCGTTTGTTCATCCGGCAGCGGTTTGGGTCTTTCTGATTGTGCTGGTGAGCGGTCTGTTGGTGATACTTGCTTTGAGCCGGGCAGGGAGTTCACTGTTCTGGCACACCGGCGATGCACCCGCTCCCGAGGTACGTACGGCTGCGTTGCAGTTAACAGCCACCGCGTTGCTGTTGTCGGGCCCCATTGTCCTTATGCTGGGTGCCGGAACAGTGACCTCATTTACTCAAGCAACCGCGGCACAGCTTTCCGATCGTGCTGCCTATGTTGACGCCGTCATGACAAATCAGAGCGTGGTTCTACCCGCTGATCCAGATGGAGGCTCCTGATGCTCAGACCCTCGAATTGGCTGCCACACCCATTTCTCAGTCTGCTGCTGCTGGTGATCTGGCTTCTGCTGAACAACAAAGTAACACCAGGCCATCTGCTGCTAGGGGTCCTGTTCGGGCTGCTCATACCTATCTTTACCCGCAGTTTTTTCCCGCAGCCGGTGTGTCTGGCCAGACCAGGCCTCATTTTTCGTTTCGCTGGTCGTGTGCTATGGGATATTGTTCAGGCCAATTTTGTCGTGGCGCGTATTGTACTTGGACCGAGCAGTGCTGTGAGGCCCGCCTTCGTCCGCGTTCCCTTGGATATCGAGGGGGATTTTGCGGTGGTCGCGCTCGCCTGCGTGATTTCGTTGACGCCTGGAACCGTTTCTGCCGACCTGGATCCTGAACGCCGCTACCTGCTGTTGCATGCACTCAGCGTGGATGACCCGGAACTCCTTGTGAAGCAGGTTAAGGCCAGATACGAGACGCCCATCAAGGAGATATTCGCATGTTGAGTCTGGCTGTAACGGTGGCGATGGCATTGCTCGGCATCGCACTATTGCTGAATGCCTGGCGGCTCTTTCGCGGGCCGGATGCCACCGACCGAATTCTTGCCCTGGATACACTGTATGTTAATGCCGCAGCGGTGATAGTCCTGTATGGGGTCTATCTTGGGCGTGCAGATTTCTTCGAGGCCGCGTTGCTCATTGCACTGCTTGGTTTTGTGAGCACCATGGCACTGGCCAGGTTCCTGCTGCGAGGAGACATCATCGAGTGATTGCTGCTGTTGTCGATTTTATAGCCGCTGCCTTCCTGCTCCTTGGCGCTGGCTTTGCATTGATCGGGTCAATCGGCCTTGCGCGCCTGCCCGACGTCTTCACCCGCCTGCATGGGCCGACCAAGTCGACCACGCTTGGGGTCGGTAGTGTTCTGTTAGGGTCGCTCCTCTATTTTTCGATGCGTCAGGGACTGAGCCTGCATGAGCTGCTGATCAGTCTTTTCCTGTTTATGACCGCGCCGGTAAGCGCGCAGCTCATTGCCCGCGCCGCGCTGCAGCGGCGCTGTAAAAACCTGGCCCCGCCACCCGAGGATAGTGACGTGAAGCAGCAGCCCTAAGATCATGTATACACTCCTGATCGCCTTTTTTCTTGTGGCCATAGTGATCTCTTTTCTCTGTTCACTATGGGAAGCGGTCTTATTGAGTATTACCCCTTCCTATGCGCAGATAAAACAGCAGGAAAGCTCCCAAGTTGGAATTTTGTTACAGAGTTTCAAAGAAAATATCGATCGACCGCTGGCGGCCATACTGACCCTTAACACCATTGCCCACACCGTCGGCGCGATTGGTGTAGGCGCTCAGGCAACGAAGATCTGGGCGGAATCCGATCCGTTGATAACCGGTGTGATGGTGCCTGTGCTAATGACGCTTGCCATACTGATTTTATCTGAACTCATACCAAAAACCATTGGCGCGAATTTCTGGAGAGAGCTTGCCCCCTTTACCGTAACTTCCCTGTCGATAGTTATCACAGCTTTGTTTCCGTTGATCTGGCTCAGCCAGTTCATTACCAAGGCGCTGAAAAAAGATAAGTCGAAAAGCGTCTTTTCCCGCTCGGACTTTTTGGCCATGACCGAGATCGGCGCCAGAGAGGGTGTATTCGAGCAACATGAGTCAGAGATCATTACCAATCTTCTGCGGTTTGACACCATTCGCGCGAAAGATGTGATGACACCCCGCACGGTGGTCAAGGCGGCCGCCGAGGGGGTTACGATCAGAAAGTTCTTCGAAGCGAACAAGGAAATGCGCTTTTCGCGGATTCCCCTTCATAAGGAAGATTCCCGAGATAACATCACGGGTTATATTTTAAAGGACCAGCTGCTCGCGCAGCTGGTAAAGGGCGGCGGAGATGCATTGATCAAAACGATCAAACGAGAAATTATCGCGATCCACGAAACTTTTCCCATCCCCGAGCTGTTTAACAGATTTCTGGAAGAGCGTGAGCATATTGCATTGGTGGTGGGTGACTTTGGCGGTATGTCGGGTATCGTTACCATGGAGGATGTGATCGAAACCCTGCTCGGCATGGAAATTGTAGATGAGTTTGACCACGCGGAAGATATGCGGGTACTGGCGAGAAAAAACTGGGAGAAACGCGCCAGGCAACTTGGATTGATCGAGGCGTTACCGGCTGCTGGTGAAACAGATTGTGCGACTGACAAGGATTGAGTATAGGGGCGGTTTTTTTCTCCTTCCGGAATCAGGAGATTAGGCATTGTGGGAACAGTTGAAGAGTGGGAACAACAAGGTTTCAGTTGCGATATATGGAGCGACTCACCCGGACAGGTGTGGAAGGATTTTGCACACGCTACGGACGAGTTGCTGATGCTGATCGAAGGGGAAATAGAACTCAGTTTTCAGGGCAAAGTGCTCCATCCCGCGCCGGGGGAAGAGGTGTTCATCCCAGCCGGGGTTGCGCACACCGTAATCAATATCGGTGATACCAGAAATCGCTGGTACTACGGCTACCGCAGAGGCTGATTCAATGGCAGGAAAAGAAAAACGGCTGAGGACCGCGCACGGAGATGAGTTTTCGGTCTACCTCGCCGGCTCTGAACTGAGCCGGCGCGCCATCCTGATTCTTCACGAATGGTGGGGTATCAAACCACACAACCGGGATTGGGCCGATCGTTTCGCCGACCTCGGCTATTTGGCTCTGGTGGTGGATCTCTACGATGGAAGGGTAACGGACGACCCGGAAGAGGCCGGGCGATGGATGCGCGAACTGGATCAAACACTGGCTGACAGCAAACTTCGTGCGGCCATTGAATATCTCAGACTCCCAGGGCGCAGGATTGCCACCTACGGTTGCTCCTTCGGGGGCAAGGAATCGATGATAACCAGCCTGTTGGAGCCGGACGCGGTCAGTGCCACCGTAGTCGCCTACTGCAGGATGGAGACGCAGGTGGAAAAACTGCGCAGACTCAAGGGCCCTGTATTGGCGATCTATGCAGAACAGGAGAGAAACTGGCCGGATAAGCAGCAGGACTTCGAGGCTGCCATGGAGCAGGCGGGGAAGATAACTGAGTCAGTGAGTTACGATGCCGCTCACGGCTTCACTAACCCCGCCAGCCCCCGTTACGATGCGGCGGCCGACCAGGCCGCCTGGGATGTCACGCTGGATTTTTTTAACCGGAATCTATGACGCCGTTGCTGGGAGAGAGTAAGAAGTAAGTGAGTGACGTCGTAGGATTATTCAGTTGGCGGTCAGCGGCTGTCCGAAAAGTCGAGGGCCATTTTCACCCTCAGCCTTCACCTCATCTGCAGCATAACTACACCCCAGCCATGGGCAAAATCAAGGGTACTTCGAAAAATCCCTTCCATCGGATTTCTCGATACGGCAATCGAAAAGCGCAGTTTTCGATCACCTTCATTTTCATGCGCTTACGCGCACGACAATAGCGGTGCGTCCCTGCACCACGAGGGCAACTCGAACTTTTTCGAGGTGCTCTAAAGTGATCGAATTCGTGCTTTGTCGATTGCCGATGAACTATGTTGCGATCTTGTTCGGTGTGCTGTCGATGGTCCCACCATCAAGTATCTGTTCCTGCTTGAGGCCATATTTTTCGACCATTCTGTAAACGCTGCGTTCGCTGATTCCAAGTATCTCGGCGATCTTCGAGCGATGACCGGAGTAGCGTTCGAGCAGTATTTCGAGGTACATTTTTTCGATATCAGTCAGTGTCGGTTGCGTATCGAAGGAGAGCGAGAGGCTTGGATCAGTTACCAATTGAGACGCGCACAGGGCTAGATGCTCCTGGCGTATTTTGCGATCGTCACCGGAGAGAATTATTGCCCGCTCAACGATGTTTTTGAGCTCTCTAATGTTTCCAGGCCATTGATAGGCAATCAGCATTTGCATGGCTTTTTTAGTTATCTGCTTGTTAATGCGCCGGGAAAAGTTGTGATTTTGGATAAAATGTTCGGTCAGTGCCTGAATGTCCTTTCGCCGCTTGCGAAGCGGGGGGACATCGATCACGAATCCCGCCAGCCGATAGTATAGATCTAATCGAAACTCCCCGCGGCGGCTCATCTCTTCCAGATCCCGGTTGGTTGCGGCGACGATGCGTACATCGGCCTGCAGATCCTTGGTGCCGCCAACCCGGCGAAATTTCCCGGACTCGAGTACCCGTAACAGCTTCGCCTGAATACTGGGCTCAATTTCGCCGATTTCGTCGAGAAAGAGTGTGCCGCCTTCGGCGCCTTCGATAAGTCCTTTTTTCTGACGCTTGGCATCGGTGAAGGCGCCGCGCTCATGACCGAAAACCTCCGACTCGAAGAGTTTCTCCTGCAGGGTGCAGCAGTCGACGGCGACAAAATTCCGCTTGCCCCTGGGGCTGCATTCGTGAACGGCCTGGGCCACCAGTTCCTTGCCGACGCCGCTCTCTCCCTGTATCAGTACCGAGATATCATTGGGTGAAACTGCATCGATTAGTTTCTGGGCCTTTTTCAGTGCTGAACTGGTGCCGACCATGAATTGATCCGATTTGCTCTGCAGACGCGCCTTGCAGAACTGGTGGTCTAGTAGCAGGTCGGCAGTGGCCAGTGTGCGTTCGACAACCAGTTCCAGTTCGTCCAGGGTAATCGGTTTGACCAGATATTCCGAAGCGCCTGCCTTTATAGCCTTTACTGCATCACGTACTGTTCCAAATGCAGTCAACATTATCACCGGCCCCAACAACGCCAGATTTTTCAACAGTTCAACCCCGTTGGCATCGGGCAGTCTGACATCCATGATAATAAGTTTCGGCTCGTGTTGCGCAAGATACTCACCGGCAATCTGCCAGTTTGTCGCGGCAAAAACCTCGAAACCTGTCTGGGTCAGATGCTGGACAACAAGCCGGTTTAGAACTCTGTCGTCCTCGATAACGAGTATCTTTCCTCTCAACTTCGGTGCTCCGTCTCATGTTCTGGATTTGGAAAACTCACGATAAAACAGCTGCCCCTGTCAAGTGTACTGCTGACGGTGATTTTTCCGCCATGCCGGTCTACCAGTGCCTGAGTAATGGAAAGGCCCAGTCCGGTACCCGCTATGTCATCGGCCCTGCGGCTGAAGAAAGGATGGAAGATCTGATCCAGTTCGTCGATATGGATTCCCACTCCCGTGTCTTCTACCAGGATGTCGATCCACTCTTCCTTTCTGGTCGTCGCCATGGTCAAGACGCCGCCATCGGGCATGGCATGAAATGCGTTCTGCATCAGGTTCAGTATGATAATACGCAGATCGCTCTCGTTTGCGAGTACCCTTGGCTGTGAAGCATCGAGCCGCTCCAGTGTTTCAATGCCATCCTCCTCTGCTTCCCACTTAAGCAGAGATAGGGTTTCAGATATGGCCTGGTTCACCGACACAATCTGCGTATCACTGCCGGCAAACAGGCTCATCTTGAGCAGCCTTTCCGTGACCTCGATACAGCGATTGATCTCGCTGTCGACCAGTTCCATGCAGTCCTTTATATTTTCGGGCAGTTGAATATCTGACTTGCCGCCGGTTCTCATCGCAGAGTCCAGAGCCAGCCGCACAGATGCCAGCGGGTTGTGGATCTCGTGCGCTACTCCTGCCGCCAGACGTCCGATTTCCGACAGTTTCTGCTCATGGGATATTTCAACTGTTTTCCCCAGATCCCTGATAGATTCGACAATCAGAAGCCTTCCGGATTCGTCTCCATTCCTGCCGGGCTCCTGCATTGGCGCGGCATAGACTTCAACCGCCATCCGCCTGCCGTTCTTAGCGATATGCTGGTGTACAGTTTTTAGCGGTTTGCGATTGGCGGCGATCTTCTTGACCGGGCAGCTGATCAATGTGGGTACGCAGGGCTTCTCCCGACCGTGACTGGTAAGGTGACAAGTCTGTCCTATTGCCTGGTCTGGGGTTATGCCCTGTTGCTCACAATAGGCCTTGTTGACCAGTAATATATTGTAGTGCTCATCGATGACCCTAAGGCCATCTGGGTCTGCATCGATCAGTCGCTGTAGGAACTTCTCTTTGCTTTTTATCTGTTTCAGGCTTTCCCGTAGATTGTCGGCCATTCGGTTGAAACTTTTTCCAAGCTGGCCCAATTCGTCCTGGCCATCGATTTGAGCCCTTGCATCCAGATTGCCGTCTTCGAGGGAGCGGCTGACTTCCCCCAGGTTTTTTACGGGTTGCAACACAAAGCGCCGTATGAACCACCAACCACCGATTAGATTGACAAATACCACAATAGCGCCTGCGCCCATCAGCATCATAGTCGTCGTTCGTGCCTGATGCTGAATTGAATTCGCGCTGTAGTCGACGATCAGTGTTCCATTGACCGGGTTAATTTCTGCCTCACCATGACATTCTCTGCATTCAGCCCGATTGCGTACCGGGTGGATGGTACGCAGCACTTCCCGGCCCTGATCGTCCCTGGTGAAAAAATTGAACGGCTCGGTTCTGGACGTTGGATCGAAGTCACAGTCTTCGCAATCTACAGAGAACTTGTCTCCCAATCG
This sequence comes from uncultured Gammaproteobacteria bacterium, assembly GCA_963820955.1. Lineage (GTDB taxonomy): Bacteria > Pseudomonadota > Gammaproteobacteria > Chromatiales > Chromatiaceae. The sequence goes on from CAWGCA010000058.1 coordinate 13,555, forward strand.
TTCCGCACGATCGGAAAAGCGGATTTCTCCGACGCGATTGATTATGGAAACACCATGAATTTCCTGTTGATCGCCGAGCTGGTCGACGATGGATCGCAACATATCGAGATCCCGCCGCAGCATTGCTTCTTCCAGTGATGTTTGCAACAGACGATTGACCTGCTTTGCGGCGTTGGTTTTCTCTTGTTGTAGCTGGCCGAGGTACATGCCAGCGAACAGGATCAGGAACAGGCAGGAGACGGCCACTAGTCCCGCGGTGGTCCCAGCGATGAATTTTCTATTGAGACTGGATGATATCCAGAGAGAAAACGGATCTGTCATCCTGTTACACCTGATTTCACTTGGCCACCGTTACTCTGTCAATTTGGCAGGGCCTAATGTCGCTTTGTTGCGTTCATTAAAGATTTCTGATGGTTGAGCTATCTGGCTGCAATCTCTCTGTCAGTCAATAGCATACGACTATTTCAGTGGTATTACACCTAAGTCGAAAGGACTTTTAATAGGCATGGCATATGAATTGCTATATCTTTAGTTCCCAGATGTCATTCGATAGAGCTACAACAATTTCGCGTCGGGAGGAGCAATGGGGAGCATAAACAAACTATTCGCAGGTAGTCCGATAGTCTGGTTTTCTTTGGCCATGACGCTGTCGTTATTTTTTCCATTGACCGGCGTGGCCGATCAGGGTACATCGCAGGATTTCAACGGGTTGCAGGAACAGTTGGAGCAACTTGGCTGGAGGGTTGAACGCTCGTCTGATGGCGACCTTGTGTTGTGGCCCCCGGGAGGGCAGCCAGCGGGGTCGCCTCCAGCCGCCGTCGTAATGCAGGCCGGTGCTGCTCGGGACAAGACTATTTCGGCCACGGATATCGAGTTGTTAAGGGAAAGCCTCAGTGACAAGGGTTGGGACGTCCGCCAGAGTGGAGATGGTTCGTTACTGCTGTATCCCGATGTCGCGCAAACCGACGCCGGGGTTCCTGCCACCCACGAAACGGAGGAAACAGACCAGTTTGAAGATGTGCGGGCACTGCTGAGTGCCAGTGGCTGGCGGGTCGAAAGGGATAACGACGGCAGCCTTACGCTGTATCCAAAGGTTACCAGCGAAGAGGAATCGAAAGCGGGTGCCAATAATGCCGTGCTACAGGTCGATAGCTCCGATCTGAAGGGGGTAAGGGACGCGTTGCTAGCTTCCGGATGGCGGTTGGACGAGGAACCCGACGGAACCTTGCTACTCCGCCTGGATAGCGATGTCTCCGCTCAAGGTAGGCGTTCCGGTGCGCGAGGTGTTCAGGGGGTGCTCGTCGACCCGGTTGCCAGCGGTGAGATCAAACTGCCGGTGGACAGCTGGTCAGAGGCTCATAGAATTGCCAGTTTCTGGCTCGAGCAACAGCCGCGCAAGGACCTGAACATAGGAAAGATCAGAAGGGTAAACTGGGTGTATCTGGTCAGTATTGTTGGAAACTCGAAGCCTTTCCGTTTGAACAATCAACTGGCTATAAGAGACAGGGACGGCCTGATCATACCGCTTTATTGATGAATCTGAGATTTTGGGAAATTCTCGGCACCACGGTTGCTGATGCCTTGACAGCAACGCATGGTCAGGGTTTGCATTGAATTGCCAATTTGACAGGGAAAAATTTACCAGGAAAATAATGACTTAATAATAATGTCAGTATTAGTCTGCCAAACTGACAGAGATTCGTATATTTTCTTTCGTCGACTGGGGGCAAAAAGTATAATTTTCTGATGGGCATTATCTGCGTTCCAGGGGTCGAACTCTCGGTGGTCTTTAGGTTTATCTCGATGAATTCAGTTGATGACGCCCCTGCGATAAGTCCCAATAAAGTGATTTTTAGGGCATCTCGAAAAATTCGAGATGCGCGTGTGGCGCAGGGACGCACACTATTTTCGCGCGTAAGCGCGTGAAAATGAGGCCGATCGTAAGTGGCGCTTTTCGTAGTATCCCCTGGGAACCTCTGATTTATTCGTCATTCCGGACGAAGCACAGCGTAGATCCGGGGCAGTGGGTGCAGGGACGCGCCGTTTAGGACCTAAGGACGGAATCCATCTTAAAGTAATCAATAAGTTACTGGATCCCGGCCTGCGCCGGGATGACGGAGTAAGAATAAATCAGAGGTTCCTTAGTCAACACTGGACTCTCCCGCCTTGGCTCTGTAGTCATGAGAACACATTGCATGTCTTATGGACTAGGTGAGCAGGGTGGAGTCTAGCGGAGCAGATAATACCATGATAGTTGTCCACTCTCCGGCGGCCCATCTGAAGATTCTCACTCACGTTTTGTCCACGATTTGCCTGCTGATATTCCTCGTGAGCAGCCTGCAGGCCATGGAACCGTTGCAAGAGAGCCCCACATTTGAGTTCGGTCCTTCCCTGCCCTGGCTAAATGTCGACACGCCTTTGACCCTGAAACAACTCAAGGGGAAGGTGGTGATACTGGACTTTTGGACCTACGGCTGCATCAATTGCATCCATGTGCTTCCCGACCTCAAGCGACTTGAGAAAAAATATCATCCCTATCTGGTGGTGATCGGCGTCCATAGTCCAAAGTTTGATCGGGAAAAAAACCTTGCTGCGCTGCGAAACATCGTATATCGATACGCAATCGAGCATCCCGTGGTAAATGACATCGAATTCACTATCGCTGGGCACTTCGGCATGCGTGCTTGGCCGACCCAGGTGGTTCTGGACCCTGCCGGCGATCCACTGGGACAGGTCGTAGGGGAGGGAAACTACGATATTCTGGACAAGGCAGTGGGGGATCTGATCGAGAAATACCATGACGACCTTGATCCTAGGCCAGTGCCTATTGCATTGGAGAGGGTGCGACTGGACCAGACTCTGCTTGCTGCCCCCGGAAAGATTGCGGTATCGAGCAACCGTGTCGCCATCAGCGACACCCTTCATCACCGCATCCTGGTAACCGATCACAAAGGCGCTATCGAGGCCATTGTGGGTGGTCCAAAGGCTGGACGGATTGATGGTGACCTGCAACACGCGGCCTTTTCATCCCCGCAGGGCCTGGCTTTCGACAACGATGACCTGTACGTGGCGGATACTGGCAATCATCTAATACGCCACATTGATCTGAAACGCGAAAAAGTATCCACAGTGGCCGGCAATGGCGAGCTGGATCTGGCGCGGTTCGGTGAGTTCGATGCCCTCTCCAGTGGTCTTCGCTCTCCCTGGGGGCTCGCCCTGAAGGGTAGCACACTGTATATCGCCATGGCCGGTAACCATCAAATATGGCGTCTCGATCTTACTGCTGGGAAAATCAGCCGCTACGCAGGCAGTGGCCAGGAGGGTCTGAAAGACGGTGATCTGGCGTCATCTCGTTTCAGCCAGCCGAGCGGACTCAGCATTTGGCGTGATTGGTTATATGTAGCGGACGCGGAAGACTCTGCAGTAAGGCGCATCGATCTTGGAGATGGGAAGGTGGAGACTCTGATTGGCACCGGCCTGTTCGATTTCGGCGATCGGGATGGCCCCTTCGATAAGGCATTGCTGCAACATGTGCTGGGCGTTGCTGCGGTGGATGACAATCGCGTTGTCATCGCTGACACTTACAATAACAAGATTAAGTTACTGTATTTGGAAGACCGCAGGATAGAGACTCTAGGGAGTAATTCCAAGCAGTCGCCCGGCGCATTGAACGAACCCGGTGGCCTGGCAGTATTGGGGAACACTCTTCTGATCGCAGACTCCAACAACCATCGCATCATGGCCTATGATTTGAAAACCAAGAGCCTGGTGCAGTGGAAACTGCAAATTCCGTAAAACTTCGACCGAGTGGTCTCAGCTTTTCCCTTGATTTATTGTTGCTTGATTCGGTGATGTGCGGTGTTGAGACTGCGCATTACACTATCTGAAAAAGCTTCTGGTGATGATTTTTCTGTGAGCAGATTCGACACAGGGAATCCAGGTCTTTGCCTGCCACTGCAGGCTCATGGAAAGGAACACCACAGGCCGAACATCTCATTTCCCCAAGAGAAATGACATTTTTCTCCTGTGTGGCCCAGTGCTGGATTGTGATCGCATCTTGATCACAGATATCGATGCACATGCCACATCCAGTACATCTGGATGCCATCAGCCGGTAGCTAGGTACAGAGTCCTCTAGATCGAGTGAGAGAGCCCCGTGAGGACATACTCTGATACAGGCGTCACAGCCGGAACAGCGCCTCGAATCGATATCCGGAACATTGGGCAGAATGGAATCATCGGCCAGGTCGGGCAACAGCTGCGCGGGAGGCGCGAAAAGCTCACTTTCTCTCCCCAAAAAAATGTGCAGATTATTCGCACTGTTCTTATCTGTTTCAACCAAGGCGCGCAAAAACCCGCGTCTGTTGAGCAGGGGACCAGCGGGTGCGTCTTTTGTCTTAGATCGATAAGAGGACCATTCCGCTAAGGGCTTTTGCTCCAGCACGAACGGTGGGTTTCCCGATTGCCTCAGGGATTTGTTCAAACTGGCAATGCGTTGGTGAAGCCGCGGCGCTTTTCCTCCCCTTGGGCATTCATCGCAGTTTCCCATGGCAACGACAAGCCCCATGATGCTACGACCATAGAGGCGCAGAATCTCCTGCAGGCCCAATGAGTGGATGCAGGGGAGGATGGTATTGGTTTCTTCCACGCCGGCGCGCTCGCAGGCCGCCATGGCAATCCGTTGTCCCCGCCATGTCCTGGTTGCCAACGACTGACTGATATCGATTGCACCTTCCGGGCATTCGGGTTGGCACAGGCCGCATCCATCGCAAGTCTCAAGATCGAGTGCGAGGGCATCGTCGTTTAGAATCCAGGCGCCGCTTGGACAGGCCTTCACACAAGCGTTGCAGGTCGCTGTCTCCAACAGCGAATGTACACAGCGATCTGCAATAGCCTGCGGAAAGTTCAAATTCTACTCGTTCAGAATTAGAAAGGCGCCCTCACTGCTTCAGGGATCGGATGTAGGCAACCAGGTCGTTGATTTCTGCGTCTGAAAAATCCGCGCGGCCTGGCATGGCGACGTTGCCACCGTATTTCCCGCCACCATTCTTTATTACGTTGGCAAGATCGGTGTCAGTGCCAATCTGGCCGTCACCGTCGGTGTCCAGGCGGAAGGCGGCGCTGGAGAAACTGACGGGTTTGGGGTTCAATGCAACGGCGGCGGCGCCGTCACCGGCGCCGGTAGCGCCATGGCAGGTGGCACAAGCCCCCTTGCCATCATAGACTGCCTTCCCCGCAGCAGCATCGCCCGCTGTTGCCGGGGCGGCAGCAAAAACGGTAAGAATCAGGGGGAGTAGTCGCGTCAGATTGTTAACAACTTTCATGATTGTGTCCTCTCCATATAGATTTTTTTAGTTCGACAACAGGCCCTAGACTGCCGGACCGACCCCCGGTACGAAGGCAACGGGAACAGGGTCTTCCCTAGGGTTCGGCTTCATACGTTCATCTATCTCTTCCTTGGTTGGCCTGGGTTGATTCAGCACATCGGCGATCAGATCACGTAGCTCCTCACAATAGGCACCTGTAAGCATGGCGACACTGGCAAAATAGTCAGTATCGCACTTGGCGGCCACCCGTTCGGTAAAATCCATCAGCCAGCGCAGCAGGTGTTCGTCCATGAAGCGGGCCACCTCCTGTAGACGCTGGTGACCCACTTCGCCGGTCAACAGCAGACCAACGAACTCCAACTGCAACACCAGATGGTCATCCGGCCGGATTCGCCAGTTCGGGGCGGACATGCCGTATCGTCCATACCATTCCCGGACCTGAAACATGCTGTCCTGATAGGTCAGGTTTTCTTCGTCGATCCAGACCGATTCCTCGGGTGAGGCCTGAATGCTGTGGTTCAGGTAAATACCGGCATAGTCAGCAGCCAGTTCATCCATTGCTTTCTGGTCCGGGGCCTCCGGAAGCATCGCGATCACCCTAGTAGCAGCGTCACTGGCCTTGAGCCCCAGTTCAGAAGTCAGCCTTAGTCCCAGACCACTGGGGAAGCGCTCATCTTTGAGTATCTGGAGGAAATCGCCGTCCGGTTCCCTGATATGCAAAGTGGCCAGCATCTGCAGGTCTTCCGCCAAGACATTGAAGAAGGTGCTCAGCGGGTTGTCCGGATTGACCGGCCTGTGTTGTATGGTCATTACTTCACTTTACCTTTACTGTGGGCCACAAAGCCGATAGAGGGATGGGTGAGTTCAATGTCAGCCATATTCTTCACCTGGCGCACCACATTGTCGTTAGGTCCAACAGCGACTGTCTCCATGCTGCCACCCCAGATCTCCTCGATGGGCCCGATGTCCAGTACCCGCATCATGCAGGCCATCACGCAGTAGGGTTTGCGGCCAGCATCGATTTCGTCCACGCACATATTGCACTTTTTGACGATACCATCGCTTGGGTCGAACTGGGGTGCGCCGAAAGGACAGGCCGCCTCGCAGCGGCGGCAGCCGATGCAGAGGGTGGAGTCGATATCGACGATCCCGTCCTGCTTGCGCTTGAAAAGCGCACCGGTTGGGCAGGTTGGCAAACAGGCGGGTTCCGCACAGTGGTTGCAGGACATGTTGATCTTGTAGGCAAATACGTCCGGATAAGTCCCGCCCTCAACATACTGCACACGCCGGAAACGTGGCCCCGGCGCCAGTCCGTTCTTATCTTTACAGGCTATCTCGCAGGCCCGACAGCCGATGCAGTCGACATTGTTGTGCACGAAACCCAATTGCATCTCCGGCTTTACCGGGGTATAGGTTTCACGCTTATGACGCTTGACGGCTTCCTTGATTTTACTCGTGTCTTTTTGCTCAGCCATTGTCATTGTCCTCCAGACCTGTCGTTAAAGATCACGCCGGAAGACGTGCGCTCGGGATGTAGCCAGCTTGTCCCAGCCGGGTCGATGATTCAGGTCCGTTTTCTTTATATCGCATAGTACGGTGTTGTAGGCGAAGGCCCCTGCCGGGCTCGGCTCGTCAAGGGTCAGGAAATCCGGGTTGCCGGCCCGGTCCACCCCGTTTTCATCCAGGTCCATCCATGCGCCCTCATGGATGACCAACACACCCGGCATGCATCGCTCCGTCACATATGCGGGTACCACCACCTTGCCGCGATCGTTCCAAACCTCCACGATATCCCCGTTCTTGACATCGAGGCGCCGGGCATCGGAGGCATTGATGGTCACCTCCTGTTCGTAGGTCTCACGCAGCCACCCGCAATTGTTGAAGATGGAATGGGTGCGCCAACGCGGGTGCGGTGAAATAAGGTGGAACGGATGTTTTTCTGTTTTTGGGCTGTTCAGCGATTCGAACGGCTCTATCCACTTGGGGATAGAAGGGATATGGTAGCCGTACTTGGTCTTGGTCCAGTCCGATATCTGGGCCAGTTCGGTGCACAGGATCTCGATTTTTCCGGACGGTGTCTGGAAGCGCTCGCCATTTTCGATCTGATTTCGAAACGCAACGTGCGGTTGAGCCAGCTGAAATTTGTAAACCCCATACCGCTTGAAATCCTCCCAGGACATATCGACGTGCTGGTGATTCTGGACTTTTCCCCACCAGTCCCTCAGATAGGCCTCATCCACATTGTCGTTGATATTGAAATAGTCCCTGTTTGCCTTGGGATTGTAGGCCCGGCCGAATACTTCCCCCCCAATCCGGTAGGCCAGTTCGGTGAATATCTGGAAATCGGTCTTGGATTCGCCCAGGGGTTCGATCACCTTAGGACGATGAATATAGTAGTGCCCCTTGTACCAGGGCAGGGCTACGTCATGCCGCTCGAAGTGTGTGGCGACGGGAAACAGCACGTCCGCCCACAGCCCGGACGGCGTGATGGTTGAATCCATGCAGACCACCAGCTCCAGTTTTTTTATTGCCTCGATTTCCTTGTTGATGTTGGTCAGCTGATTGAACCAGTCGGAGCCCTGCCAGAAGATCCCCTTTATATTGGGAATCTGACCGTCCGTTGCATCCTGACGCGGCCAGAGACCGATCTCCTCTCGCTTCACATTGGGGTAGTTGAGGACGCAATGGGCCCAGCGGTCCGATTTGATCGCCTGAAACCAGATATTGGAGTACTGGTCGTATGGATAGGCCACGGCTTCCGCGTGCCAGGCCTTGCCCACGCCTTCGGCACAGCCGCCCAGTATGCCGATATTGCCGGTCATCGCCTGCAGTGCCGCAGCCATTCGGCTGTACTGCTCGCCATAGGCATTGCGCCCTGGCGACCATGACGCCTTTAAAGCGGCCGGTTTGGTGGTGGCATACATGTCGGCCAGTTTCTTAATATCCTCGGCGGACACCCCACAGATGGCCGCCGCCCACTCCGGCGTCTTCTGCTGCCCATCGTATTTACCCAGGATATAGTCCTTGAAATTCTCCGCACCATTGGCGGAACCAGTGGCCCATTCCGGCATGGTTCCGGCATCCATGCCCTGGCAGAACCGATCGATGAATGCCTGGTCATGGAGATTGTTGCTGAAGATGTAGTGGGCCATACCCGCCATCATTGCCGCATCCGTGTTCGGTCGGATTGGAATCCACCAGGCGTCATAGGCGGCGGCGGAATCTGTATACTGCGGATCGATCAGCACAAACTTGCAGCCGCGTTGTTTGGCCATCCGCATGTACATGAAGGTATTGCCGCCATGGAAGGTGTACGCCGGGTTCCAGCCCCACATGATCATCAGCTTGGAATCGGCAAATGTATCATCTTCATTGCCGTCTTCTATGGTCCCAAAAGTCCAGCGAGAGCTGGTCGTGGTGCCTTGATAGGAGGGCACCGACCAGGAACTGGTACGACAACCGAACATCCCGAGAAATCGTCCGAGCAGCCCCTCGATCTGATCCGACTTATGCAGTACACCGTAGGAGGCGCCGGCGTAGCTCTGATCCACTAATGCCGTCGGACCATAGGTATCCTTGATATGAACCATTTTCTGGACGACAAGACTCAGCGCCTCGTCCCATGACGCACGCTTGAATTTTCCTTCGCCCCGTTCGCCTACCCGGATCATCGGATAGAGCAGGCGTTCGGCGGAATACAGCCGCTGGCGGTAGGAGCGCCCGCGCAGGCAAGCCCTCAATTGAGGTTCTGCGCTGCTGTCCTTGCCAAAATAGCCGCCGCGCTGATAACGGCCGTCGTCCGTCGACAGGCGTACGATTACGTCCTTCCATTTATGGGCCACCAGCATGTGTCGGGAACCACAGTTATGGGCACAACTGGTGACCACGGTTTCCAGTTCATCGTCTTTCGGGTAGGGCTCGTAGGCAAAGGCCTTTGCGTTTTTGGCGGTTTTCAACTCCACCAGGCCACCGGTTGCCAGTGCCGCGCTTCCCGCTGCCGTCCGCTTGAGGAACGAACGCCGCGTCAGATTCAGGCGAGCATACAGTTCATCGTTGGGTTTTTCGATACTCATCGGTTCCTCTCCGTTCGCGGCGATATCACTTCTGGGCCTGTTTTTGTTTAATTAAAAAGCGCGGCTTAGATTCGGTGGGACGCTCTGCGGCCCATTCAGGAACCTCTTTGGCTGCGCCGCTCCAAGTGTGCCGCGGATACGGATAGGCGATACGATACCAGGCCCTGCCGCCATGGCAGCCATAACAGACATCGCCATCTTTTTTTGCCGCTTCCTCGATGGCATCCGCCTTGAGGAAATTGACCTGGTGGCGGTTGGTGCGGATCCCCGCGTGGCACAAATTGCAGTTGTTTTGGAAAGCATCCCGGGATTCAGGCCATGGCCCGGGCAGTCCCATTAACGCAAAAGGGTGGGTACCATGGCACATCAGGCAGGTATCCGGGTTGACTGATTTGCGCAGGGTGAAATCTTGATTCGCCTGATCCGGGGGGATGGGGGCCTCTTCACGGGGGTCATCTCCCTGATGACAGGTGTTGCACTTCATGTCCATCAGCTGTTTGGCCTGGGGGCCGACCAGATGACGTTGATGGAATGTCATCTGAGGTCCTTCGTAAGTATGCAGTGTCTGGTACCAGGCAAGCACTGCACTTGCTTTTACGCCCGCAGGCGATTCATCCAGGACTTTACGTTCGATGATTTCCTGATGACAACTCAGGCACTGATCGTTGGTGGCGTTGTCGATGGCAGGCTTGAAATGAGAGGGATGCCATCGGGCCCTTTCGAAATCCATGGTATTTGCCGTTGCAGGCTGTCCAGCAAAGGCGGTTCCCATCCCGGATAGCAAGATCGAAACAATCAGGAGGGAATATGGCTTGGTATTCTTCTGCTTCATCACTCAACTCCTCCATCCGAACAAGCGAAATATTCCAGTTAGCCGGGGGCAGTGCGAAAAGCACACACTGCCCCCTTTCCTATATCGAATTCATCCTTGAATTCAGGTCGGTTCTTACTTCCAGCCAGACATGCCGGACATTCCGCCCATTCCGCCCATTCCGCCCATTCCGCCCATACCGGACATTCCGCCCATGCCGGACATTCCGCCCATGCCGGACATTCCGCCCATTCCGGACATTCCACCCATTCCGGACATTCCACTCATGCCGGTTGCCGGGTAGAAGAAGATCTGGCCCTGAGGAGTGATACGGAAGTAGCCACTCATACCGGACATTCCGCCCATGCCGGACATTCCGCCCATGCCGGACATTCCGCCCATACCGGACATTCCGCCCATACCGGACATTCCGCCCATGCCGGACATTCCGCCCATGCCGGACATTCCGCCCATGCCGGACATTCCGCCCATACCGGACATTCCGCCCATGCCGGACATTCCGCCCATGCCGGACATTCCGCCCATACCGGACATTCCGCCCATACCGGACATTCCGCCCATGCCGGACATTCCGCCCATGCCGGACATTCCGCCCATGCCGGACATTCCGCCCATGCCACTCATACCGGACATGCCGCTAGGTACCCAGACCCAATTGCCGCCCATTCCGGACATGCCGCCCATGCCGCCCATTCCGGACATGCCGCTCATGCCACCCATTCCGGACATGCCGCCCATGCCACCCATTCCGGACATGCCGCTCATGCCACCCATTCCGGACATGCCGCTCATGCCACCCATTCCGGACATGCCGCCCATACCGGACATGCCGCTCATGCCACCCATTCCGGACATGCCGCTCATGCCAGTTGCCGGATAGAAGAAGATCTGGCCCTGGGGAGTGATCTGGAAATAGCCGGACATACCGGACATGCCGCCCATGCCGCTCATACCGGACATGCCGCCCATGCCGCCCATTCCGGACATGCCACCCATACCGGACATGCCGCTCATGCCACCCATTCCGGACATGCCGCTCATGCCACCCATACCGGACATGCCGCTCATGCCACCCATACCGGACATGCCGCCCATACCATCCATGCCAGACATGCCATACATGCTGGCAGAGGCAAACGGAGAGGCTGCCAGCGTAATTGCTGCCGCCATACCGATCGCCTTAACACCCTTTACTAAACTACGCATTCGAAAATTAGACATTACAATTCCTCCATCAGGACATTGGTATTAAATAAACAACTCTAGTTTTAGATCAAACGAATCGATTTCAACGAGATCGATCCTCCCTTTTTGCCGTCGACGCCATTGAGGTCGACAGCTGCCAGTGATCCACGATTGCCGAACCGATAAGTGAGCAGATATATCGTTTTCAAAGTCTAATTAAGTTCGGCTGAAGTCATGGATTCCAGCGGGTCCTTGCCAGCATTCAACCTGTCTGAACCTACTGGCGATGCCATCCCCGTATGTCGTAGTAACCGGGTATACCGGGATGAATGAAAGGGGTGTACCAGTAACCCTGGTTATCAAGAAAATAGAGGCTCTTGGGATAGGGGGGGCTGATCCCGGTCAGGGCATTCTCATACCAGGCCTTGTCATGTTGGACCCATTCGATTGTGGGTGCCCCAGGCGGTCGTTGATCCGGGTGTAATCCTGCGATGGGATAATCGGCATTGATCGTAGCAGAGAGAAAGATCACTCCCCCTGTCACCAATCCCTTGATCAGGCCTCGCATGGCACGTGGCATAATTCCCCCTCCTCATTCTATGTATTCGGCCAGCACTATTGGCATCGACCGCTCAATAATAGGAGCAAGCAACATGCCATTGCTCGACTTAGTGATCTATCTTTATGATTCATATAATGATTATGTTTTCTCGTATGATTCGGTTCGGCGTCGCCTGGCCCACAGAAACTGACAAAATGACAGGTTGGATTGGTGCTCGACCGCTATTTAATTGTTTTAGAAAGGAAATTATTTCTGCCATTCTGGCAAACGAGGGAATGAAACGAGGTTCAACGAGTCGGCTTATCCCTTCGCATCCGGGAATTTCTCGTTCTGTCTGAGAAAACAGGCAGCACAGCGTCCTTCGTAAGGAATCTCTAACTTATTCGTCATTCCGGACGAAGCGCAGCGTAGATCCGGAGCAGTGGTGCAGGGAAGCACCGTTTATGAACCAAAGGATGGACTCCATCTTAATTATGATCAACTAAGTTACTGGATCGCGGCCTACGCCGGGATGGCGGAGTACGAATAAATCAGGTTCCCTAGAGCATTTCGCCGCATCGAAAAATCCCATGGAAGGGGTTTTTCGATGTACCCTGATAGACAATCGCAGGATGCGATTGGTCTTATAGAGTGCAGTAGTCCTGTCGACAAGTATTAATTTGGCTGTCGGTGCAGTACTATTTAGCCAATCCAAATCCTTGTGACCAGGGAATCTGCACGGTGACTGTGCTGACTGGAAGCCAGGTTCTGCCAACGCCGGGAACGGTCCGATCAAGAATTGCTTGGGAAAGCTCAAATTGAACTGATCCCGATGCCACCCCGGCAAATGACCTCAAACCCGATGATCTCTTCGCCATGAACAGCCACCGCCCCCCCTGGCAACGCCCGGATATCCTGCTCGTCCTGATGGCAGCGGCGGTGCCCCTGAGTTTCGCTACCTGGCAGGCCCTGCTGAACAACTTCGCCATCGAAGCTGCTTCCTTTACCGGAAGGGAAATCGGGATCCTGCAAAGTCTACGGGAGATCCCCGGTTTTCTTGCCTTTGGCGTCGTTTTTCTGTTGCTCGTATTCCGGGAACAGACCCTGGCGTATCTTGCGCTGCTGCTGCTCGGTCTAGGCACGGCACTTACCGGTTTTTTTCCAACGATCCTGGGGCTTTACATTACCACGGTGGTAATGTCGGTTGGTTTTCACTACTACGAAACCCTGCAGACTTCCCTTGCCCTTCAGTGGATAGGTAAAGAGCGATCCGCAGAAACCCTGGGCAGGCTCATCGCGGCCGGTTCCTTTGCTGCGATCCTGGCATTTGTACTGATATGGATTGGAGATCAGGTTCTGCAGCTTGGATTTGAGTGGCTGTATCTGGCCATGGGAGGGATGACCGTACTGATTGCGGTCTATGTCTGGCTGGCGTTCCCCCATTTTCCTCAGCGCACCGAGCAGCACAAGCACATGGTATTCAGGCAAAGATACTGGCTTTATTATCTTCTTACGTTCTTATCCGGGGCCCGTCGTCAGATCTTCGTCGTATTTGCCGGTTTCCTGATGGTGGAAAAATTTGGCTATGGTGTGAGTGACATTGCCCTACTGTTTCTTATCAATGCTGGATTCAATGTCTTGTTCGCTGCCCGGATTGGGCGGTTTATTGCGGCTGTCGGCGAACGAAGGGCACTAATGGTTGAATATGGAGGATTAACGCTGATTTTTCTTGGCTATGCTGTGGTTGAACGAGCAGATATTGCTGCCGGTCTGTATATCCTGGACCACCTGTTCTTCGCCATGGCGATTGCACTGAAGACCTACTTTCAGAAGATTGCCGCCCCGGCGGACATCGCCTCCACCGCCGGCGTAAGTTTCTCCATCAATCACATCGCTGCGGTATTTATCCCGGCAAGTTTCGGTTTGCTGTGGCTGCATTCGCCGGCCCTGGTTTTCCAGTATGGAGCGGCAATGGCGGTCCTCTCGTTACTGCTCTCTCTCCTCGTGCCGGCGGCACCCGAACAGGGCCGGGAGACGACCTTTACCGTCAAGGCAGATGCAAGGGCATGAGATTGTTGCAATCCTGACGTCTGGATCTGGAGCCTGTTCAAAGACGGCGCCTGATCAGCTCGAAAACATCGGCTTCAGTCATCTCCACCGGATTGGATTGCATATTACCGCCGCCCCTGGCCGCGACGATACGGGCTATATCCGCCTCGGTCACCCCGTATTCACTCAACCGCTTCAATCCGAGTCGATGGGTCCAGTCACGCAGCCTGGCGACCAGCCGTTGTTCTTTCGATTGGGTGGGGGACGACGCCTCCTCTGACAGCAGTTCCCCCACACGGGCATATTTCTGCAATGCCTTGCTGCCGGGTTCCCGTTGCTTCAGAAGGGTCAGGTTGATGGCTACGGCCTCGGCCAGCAGGGTGCCGCAAACCATGCCATGCGGGATAGGGAAGAAGGCCCCCAGTGAGGATGCCAGCCCATGCACTGACCCCAGACCCGCGTGTGCCAGGCAGATCCCGGACGTGAGTGAGGCGTAGGCCAGCCTCGACCGACCGGCGGCAGCTGCCTCCGGGCCACCTTCCAAGGCTGGAAAAAAACCTTCAACAAAGGCCTGAATGCCGGACCAGGCCAAGGCGTCTGTAACCGGGTTTGAGTTGCGCGAGACATAAGCCTCCAGCAGTTGGGTAAAGGCATCCATGCCCTGGGCCGCCATTTGGTCGAAGGGACAGCTGGCAAGAAGTTCCGGATCGACAATCGTCGTATGGGCGACCAGTTTTTCGTGGCGAAAGGATTTTTTAAATCCGCTTTCCCCCCGTTTTGTCAACACGGCGTTACGGGTGGCCTCACTGCCGGTACCGGCAGTCGTTGGAACAGCCAGAAATGGAGTGGCTGGGCCGGTATAGGGTACGCCTTTGCCCACCCCCTCCAGGTGATCCATTACGCTGTTGCCTCGAGGAAGGAGACCGGCAATCGCTTTGGCGGCATCCAGCACGCTCCCCCCGCCGATGCCGATTACCACATTGATATCATCGGAGTGATAACGAGTGACTGCCACATCGATCTGTTCGGGCGACGGTTCATCTGTGATGCTGAACGAAAGCCATTGGATGGCCCGGTCGCTCAATCCTTCTTCCAGCCGCCTCCAATGACTGCTTTCCCGAAGCCAGTGCTTCCCCATGACAATCAGGGCTTTGTTGCCAAAGGTAGCGGCTTGTTCTGGAATTTTCTCTATGCTACCCGCGCCGAACAGGATGCGCGGCAAGGGTCCAAGCGTAAAAGAAGCAAGGACGTTCACAAGATGTTTCACTGGGTTATCACTCTTTACTCAGCTGGAAACAACCCGATAAGGGGCTCTCCACGGCGGGGCTCTGCCATCATCGCTGCCACTGTCTCCCGCCACTTCAGGTAGTGCGGCGTCTCTTTGTGTGCCCGGGCGTCGTCTTTCGTGGCGTAGACCTCGTAGAGCATGAAGCGGGAAACATCCGACGGGTTTTGCAGGACATCGAAGCGGCGGTTCCCGGGCTCCTTGATAGATTGCTCATGGTTTAGACGGGTGGCTTTGATAAACGCCTCCACCTGAGCTGGATAAACGGAAACATGGACCAGAGTGACATGCATAAGAAGCCCTCCTGAATCGGTTCCTGCAGAAAATCCTGTGTATTGTAGTCGAGATATTTATCGTATGATTTAGTGTAACTGATTCTTTGACATGCTGTCTCTGTCAGGTCGATCGGCAGAGGTGAAAAAGTGGACTTTTCGGTGTAGGACAACCCGAGAAATTCGCGTTTTTAAAGTACTCTGCAATTTACCGGACGGCCACTGCAAAGTATCGCAGCCTAATTTAGGGGTCTAACATGACTATGCTCAAGATATCCGTGGTTACCGGCGGCAACAGGGGACTAGGATTCGAGACCTGCAGGCAGCTGGCGGAGCGGGGGATGAAGGTCATATTGACGAGTCGAAATGTCGCGGCCGGCCTGACTCGGACAGAGGAGCTGGTCGGACAAGGCTGCGATGTCTTTTTCCATTCGCTCGATGTGACCGACCCGAAGAGCATCTGCAAACTGGCAGACTATATTCGAGCGGAATTCGGAAGATTGGATATTTTGGTCAACAACGCGGGGATTTTTCCAGATCCTTTCCCGGGCCGGGGGGATGGGAGCAACAGCGTGTTCGATTCCAAAGTAGAGACTGTGCGTACAGCGATGGAAACCAATACCTACGGGCCATTGATGGTTTGTCAGCAGTTGATACCGCTGATGGAGGGATATGGGCGGGTGGTGAACGTCTCCTCCGGTATGGGGCAGCTCAGCGAGATGAATGGGTGTTGTCCGGGATACCGGCTGTCCAAGACGGCCCTGAACGCGGTTACTCGCATCTTCGCGGATGAACTCAGCGCCACGGGGGTAAAGATCAATTCGGTTTGTCCCGGCTGGGTCCGCACCGACATGGGCGGTCCGGAGGCAGAGATCTCACCGCAGGAAGGGGCCGATGGCATCGTTTGGCTCGCGACCTTGCCGGATGATGGGCCGAGCGGCGGATTTTTTCGCTACCGGAAGCCGATCTCCTGGTGACAGATCTTTCTAGCAATTGACCTATTACGGGCTTGTCAGAATGAATGGGACAGCGCCAGATTTGTGCTCGACAGCAAAGTGCCGATCCATCCTGGTTTGGGTAGAGCCATCCCTGGTTCTGGTGCTGGCGGCATTGACATTGCTGTCTTGCGCCAGTCCACCCCCGAAGCAGGCCGACAATCTCTGCTCTGTGTTCAGCGAAAAAGATGACTGGTACGAGGATGCACGGGCTGCAGAAGAACGCTGGGGAACGCCGATCCATGTGCAGATGGCGATCATCCGCCATGAGTCGAGCTATGGTGAGGATGCACGCCCCCCGCGAGACTATCTGTTGGGGGTGATACCCTGGTTTCGCCCTTCCTCGGCCTACGGATATGCCCAGGCCAAGGACGATACCTGGGACTGGTACATCGAAAAGACAAGAAATTACGGTGCCGATCGGGATGATTTCGATGATGCGGTGGATTTTGTTGCCTGGTATACGAACCGAAGCCATAAAATACTGGGCATTTCGAAGTGGGACGCCTATAAACAATATCTCGCTTATCATGAGGGGCAGGGCGGTTACCGGGCGGGAAGTTATCGTAAAAAAAAGTGGCTGCTGAAATATGCCAGGAAGGTTGAGAACACGGCAAAACGTTACGCGGGCCAATTAAATAGCTGTAGGGATCGCCTGGAAACTGCACAATCCTGGTGGCCTTTTTAACGGTGCTTCGAGAAATTCAAGCTACCCCTGGGGTAGACAGGGACGCACCGTAGTGAAAATTCGCACGGAGGGGATTGTTCGTGATCCCCTTAACCGGGTTTGTTTAATCGACTATCAGCTTGAGGGAGCACCGGGACGATGAGACGGCTATCTGTATGTTGGGCAATCCTGATGGCTGTTGTCCCGATCGGGGAAACGCTCAAGGCTGAAGCGGCCTGTATACCAACACAGGGTGACTACCTGGGGCCTTTCTATGTATCCGGAATCGAACAAACGAATAGTCTGAATCGTCGGGGAAGGCCTGGTGAGCCATTGGTCGTGTCAGGTCGGATTCTGTCTGCGGGACCGGATCGCAGACCACTGGCAGCAGCGGAACTTGAGGTATGGCAGACCGACGGCGCAGGTAACTACTACCCTCAGGGCGATGGGGATGCAGCGGACTATGAGCCAGATGAGCTTGATTTAAGGGGCATGGTAAAAACTGATGTCGAAGGCCGCTATCGTTTCACAACGGTAGTACCGGGAAGCTATTTTCCGCGACCACGCCATTTTCACTATCGAATAACCGCAGTAGATCACCAGCCACTGGTGACCCAACTCTATATTACCGGCGACGGTATTGTCCGCCAGCCGGGGGATAAGTGCCGCCATGCACCGCTGGTGAAAACCCCGCAGGAGTTGCGCTACCATGCACCCGATATTTATCTGCAGCGGTCAGACTAATATAACGGGTCTTTGTCGTGCGCATAAAAAGCTAAGAAGGTTTAAAAATGACCATGATCTACCGTGAACTGGGTGAATCCAAAATCGAGATCAGCGAAATATGCCTGGGTACCATGACCTGGGGAGAGCAGAACAGCGAGTCGGAAGCCCACCGGCAGCTCGATTTCGCCCTGGAACGGGGTGTGAATTTTATCGATACCGCAGAACTCTACCCGGTCCCCCCCCGGAGGGAGACCCAGGGTCGCACCGAGCGCTACCTCGGAAGCTGGTTGCAGTTGCGCGGTTGTCGTGAACAGGTCGTCATCGCGTCAAAGATTGCCGGGCCAAGGTCCGATCTTGGCTATATCCGAGACGGTAAAACCCATTTCACCGCCGCTGCCATTGAACAGGCATTGGAGCAGTCACTACAGCGGCTGCAGACGGATTATCTGGATATCTATTATCTCCACTGGCCGGACAGAAACGCCAATTATTTCGGGCAGCTGGGTTATCGGCATGATCCGAATGACCACTACACCCCACTCGAAGAAACACTGGAGGCACTGCATAAACAGGTGGCGGCAGGTAGGATCCGTGCCATCGGCCTTTCCAACGAGACCCCCTGGGGGGTAATGCAGTTTCTGCAGCTGGCGCAACGCCATGGCTGGCCGAGGGTTGCAGCCATTCAGAATCCCTACAGTTTGCTGAACCGAACCTACGACATCGGGCTCGCTGAAATCTCCATCCGGGAAAACTGCCCGCTGGCCGCTTACTCCCCCCTGGCCTTCGGCGCACTCAGCGGGAAATATCTGCCGGCTGAAAAGCCCCCAGGTGCACGTCTCACCCTGTTTCCCTATTTCGACCGTTACAGTGGGGAGAGTGCCCGTCAGGCGACTCAGGCCTACGTGGAGCTTGCCCGGCATTATGGACTCGATCCTGCCCAGATGGCGATTGCCTTTGTCAGGGCACAGCCTTTCACCGCTTCCACCATTGTCGGTGCGACGAGCATGGAGCAGCTGGAAGCGGATATTTCCGCATATGAGCTGTGTCTACCCGACGAGTTACTCAAGGAGATCGATGAAATTCATCATCGTCTATCCAACCCGGCACCCTGAGGCTCCCGACAGGATGCGCGTCGCTCAAGGGAGTACCGAACGAAATCCGGAAGGGTCCCGGGGTTGGGGGTTAAACAGCCAAACCACCTCCCTCTCCATCCCCGGGTAGGCAGGTAGTGCGATGAGAGAGCTGGAGAGGGTAGCGAAGCCGTTATCCAGCTGGAAACACATGGCCGCTGTTTTCTCTTCCTGGCCTATCGATTCGCTGCTTGCCAGCAGTTCGCACCAGTCCGTCCAGTCGCCTTCGTCTGGGTCGGGGGTCGTCGCAGCCCGGAAGCGCGGCAGAAAATGACAGATGCGCGGATCGCTTGCGTCATCCAGCTCGTGTGCCGTGAGCATATGCAGACCGGAAGGCACCTCCCGGATGTCGATAACCCCCCCTGCATTGCGGATCCAGAAGCCATCCCTCGGGTCGCCCAGGAACAGATTGAAGGGCTGATAGGCGGCGGGATTGAGATCGGCCAGCGCCTCGGCTGCTTCCCCGGCCTCCGCGTGATCCAGGGCCTCCAATACCAGTTCGCCTCGGCTGCGCTTGTGCGGGTCCGGCCCCAGAGATCCCACCCTGTTCATGATGCCGCAGGCCAGGCCATGGTCGTTGAGCCCTATCCAGCTGCCGCCCGCCAATCGATCCCGTCCGGCAACTACTTCAGGGCGGTCTTCCCAGTGTCTGCCTGGAGGGTCCCAGGGGCGGTCTCGCATTTCGTCCCTGTTGTCGGCGAGCAGCAGGGGCCAGGGGTGTTCGGGACGGCGGAGAATGATTAAAGTGCACATGTGGTCCGTTTTGTTTCGGAGAAATCGATGTTTTGCTCAGGGCATTGCCGTGAGAGACGGAAATCCCGTTACTGATTGTATCAGGGGCTTGCCTTAGTGTTGGAAGCAAGGTATTTCTTCCCTAGCGCAAACTAATACATGACTTAATCTCTTCGGAAATAAATCAAATATGAAAGTACTAGTCCTCGGCGCCGGTGCAGTTGGTCTCTGCCTTGCAGCCAGACTCAGTCGTCATGCCGAGGTTTATGCGGTCTGCCGCCAGCAGCACGCGGACGCCATCTCCACATCGGGGTTTCGCATGACGGGCATCTGGGGGGAGGGTGACTTTCATTTCAGTGCCTCGACAGAGCCTCCGGCAGATATTCGGTTCGAGTATGTGATTCTCACCGCGAAATCCAGTGATACACAGAAACTTTGTGCAGACTACCGAGGACATCTGAATCACTCGGATGTGGTCAGTCTGCAGAACGGTATCGGCAATGAGAATATCATTTCCGAATACACGGAACATGTGATCGGAGGCACCATTATTACCGGCTTCGAGTGGCGAGGAGACGGGCAGGTAGAGGTTACGGTGGAAGCCGGCCCTATCCGTCTGGGGCGCTATCCCCATGGGGTGGATCAGCAGGTTGTCCGTTTGGTGGAGCTATTCCGGGAGGCGGGTCTTCAGGCCGAGGCGAGCGACCAGATCCAGAGTAATCTCTGGGCCAAGACCTTGTATAACTGCGCCCTCAACCCCCTCGGCGCCATCGTGGGCGTATCTTATGGCAGGCTTTCCGCGGTACCAGCCTGGGCGGTGATCGAGCAATTGATTGCCGAGGCCTTTGCCGTCTGCAAGGCGGAAGCGGTACCCCTGCCCTGGGATAGCGCGGACCGCTATCTTGATTATCTCCAGCAGGTTCAACTTCCGGCGACCGCGGGCCACCACTCCTCAATGCTGCAGGATATCCGCAAAGGCCGGGAAACCGAAATCGATTTCATGAACGGCGCCATTGCGCGTCTCGGCCGCCGGCACGGAATCCCAACCCCGGTCAATGACACCCTGGTCAATCTGATCAGGTTCAAGACCGGCGATGGCCGGAGTGGAGCCTAGTCCTTTCGGTAGGAAGTATTTCGGCGGTTCTTTCCCGCAACTGTATTGCATCCTAAAAAATAGATGTCTTTCCGTCCAAGCCCAGAGTAGTAGTAGTGCTGCAGGGATATGCAGTGTTGAAGAAGTTGAGGATGGAATCCACTAACGACATGATTACCCGATGAATTCTTGTTTTTTCCAGGATAAAAAATAAAGTTTGAGCGGTTGCCGGATCTATAATCAGGTTCCTCCCGTATTTTCTAGAAACAATTTGTCACACTATTTTTCCTTGGCGAAACAGTGGAGCAACATCTTTGGCTTAGAATAAAAACCGAGTTGAGTAAGGGATGGATTATTCCCTTGGTAAGACGGAGGTGCGAATCATGAACAACAGGCAATTTTTGATGCTAGCGGCATCCGCAGTGGCAGTGGCAGGGATCGCCTTGCCGATAACCTCAGCGGCGCAAGCGGCGGGGGAGCAACTTCAGCAGCAGACTCAGGAGCAGTTGCAGCAGCAGACCAGGGAGCAGTTGCAGACCCAAGAGAAGGTAACTACCCAGCCAGCGGAAGCCCCTGCCGGATCGTTCCAGAATCGCGAGCAGGTAAAAAAGGCCGGTGAAGAAGCGCAGTATCGACATCGCGAGCAGGTTAAAAAAGCAGGCGAGGAAGCCAAATACCAGCATCGTGAAAAGTACAGTCACGGCATGCCTGAAGGTGCTGGCGGCAGGGGTTCCGGCGGTCCTGGCGGCAGTTCCGGTGGCGGTTCCGGTGGCGGTGGCGGTGGCGGTGGCGGTCGATAAAGTCAGTTAGGCCGTTTTTTTACTTTTGGTATCGCATCTGAGTCGGGTTCTGCCAGACGATGACGATGGAATTGGCAACCTTGAGCAAGGCCTTATGGGCGGGGATACTGATAATCAGCCCCGCCCAGGGGGCGGAGCAGACTGCAATGTCAGTCAGCCGGTTGGCTGCCCGGGAGCCTCCCGAAGAGCAAGGGTTCGATCTGGGAGTCAGGTTACGCCATTATTACCATTCTTTCATATACAACCGAAACGAATCTGGAGCTACGACCTTTCTCCCTCCTGCTTACCGAAACAATCGGCACTCCGGAAGATCTGACCGTTACGGAGTGGGCTATGAGTCGCGCACCGGGCTGGATCAGGCCGTAGGCGGGACAGAATCCGGGGCAGTAGGTACTGGCTCCGCTGGAGGGGGGGGCGGTGGAAGTGCCGGAGGGGGTGGTCCAGGGCGTTGAAACTTTTCCCCGCTCCCGAGCAAACCCCTTTCGGTCAGTGAGAGAGGTGATAGCGGAGCACGACATCCATCGATTCATCGTTATCGCAATCACAGTAAAACATTGGCAGGAAACCGGACCGGCATGAAATCGGCTTAGCCCATCGCGAAGAATCGGATTCCCTGTCAATGAATAAGCGTCTACCCGTCCTGACAGTTCTGCTTCTAGCCTTTGTTCTCGGTGGCTGCGCCAGTCAGGCACGATTTCCGGAAAATCCACCACTGACCCGCTACCAGCCCGCGGTGGCAGCAGGTGCTCAAGAACATGACGACACTCTGCTGGTACTGACCTTCTCAGGTGGCGGGAGCCGGGCCGCGGCATTGGCTTATGGAGTGCTGAAAGAGCTGTCCACCAAGAGGGTCCGTGAGCGGCGATTGCTCGACGAGGTGGATATGATCTCGGCGGTATCCGGCGGTAGTATCACCGCCGCCTATTACGGGCTCTATGGGGATCGACTGTTCACTGATTTTCGTGCGCGCTTTCTCGAATGGGACGTGGAGAGTGACTTGAAACTCGCCATGATATCCAATCTATCCAGGCTCAGTTCGGTTACTTTTGGCAGCGGGGATATGCTTGATGAGTATTTTCGACTCCACCTGTTTGGCGATGCGCCTCTGACGGCTCTGATCGATGATCAG